>JAZNEB010000016.1:0-74095 GCA_045588365.1 Clostridia bacterium
TTATACCGACTGAGCGTTGCGAAGTCGGTAGTTAAGAAGCGCTTCGCTGCCGGTGGCAGATGAAGAAGTGCTTCTTAAACGCAGTAGCCAAAGCTTGTACACGGTAGTGTAAACAAGCTTTGTTGCTACAAGGTGTCGCCCTGACCTGCGGTATTTAACCACGGCATATGGCAGTTTAATTGAAGCCTGGCTCAAATTAACCTGAGTTGTCGCTTAGCAAATTTTCGAGAAAAATTTGCATTGGTCCAACAGGGGGAGCCAAAACAAAAATCCTGTCGAAAGATAGGATTTTTATTTTGTATTATTCATTTTTCATTATTAAATATTCATCATTCATTAGGTTCGACAGGATTTTTTAATGAATATTGAATGATGAAGCCGCTTCGCTAATGAATAATTATTGTAGTTTTGTTTAGGCAAGATACGGATTTTAATTTCCTCGAATTCGGGGGATTATATGTGCCATCTAAACCATTCGGCTCTTCCAAAAAAGAAAGACTACACAAAGTGTGGTTTTTCTTTTTTATTTCTGATGGAGGACTAATTCGGCTGATTGCCTTGACAATCATCTTAAGAAGTTATATAATTGTACCGTATTAAGAGAGGATGATACATAGTGGAAAAGCAACTATATTGTAAATTCGATATGGGGTACAAGGAAGAAAGCAGTGTCGGCGCACTTCGTATTTATATCCCTACTAAAAAGGGGTACATAAACTTCAATATATCCCACGCTGTAAAAGAGGAAGTGGTGGCTGATAACTGGCGTCTTTCATACGCCTACGCCTGTGACGACGAACTTCAGAATGAGTATCCGTTAAACCCAAGCGCTGAATGGGATATGGCGCTTTTAATAAAGGGCAGAGACGACTTTTTGGGAGGTGTGCTTCACGGGGACGAGATATCAACTGACATACACCTCTTTATAGATGGAGCTGAAACGGAAATAACATCAATTTATGAGCTTAAGGCATTTAACAAATTGAATGTAATGGTTGACTCCGTGGGCTATGACCCGGCGGACCATAAAACCAAGGTGCTTATTCATAAAAAGGAATATATCATAACTAAAGACGGGGTTGCCTTGGAACAACAGGTAAAGTGGCTTGATGACTATACCTTAGACACCTGCTATATGGCAATGATGCCTCCCCTTAAGGAGTACACGGATTCCTATTGCACTGACGTTGATCCTGCGCCAAGGGACATAACGACCAGTAATTTTGAGGTTGCAAATTGTAAAAGCGCTACCCTTTTCGGAAAAGAAAGCGGACTTCTTTTCCGAATGTCCGTACCCAAATATCCGTGTCTCGAAACGGGAGGGCATTTTATTCTCTGTGATAACGGAGGAAGACCCTACAATAAAATGTATTTCCCCTTGTGCCACAGAAAAGGAGAGGCAAAGTGTGGCGATAAGTGGGAAACCAGAACAGAATATACCATAACTAACGGAGAAACCAATATCTGAAAAAGAAATCGCCGAAGGCGATTTCTTTTTTTGCATCATAATGTCAAAAAGAATCAACGAAAAGATTTGCATAAAACCAAAAGAATTTTGGCGTTTTTGTCAAAAACAGAAAAAAATAGATTGTTTTCAGAAAAGTATTGCATTTTTAGTCGATTTTTGTATAATTATCCATATATTATTAAAAGGGATGGTTTCACCATATAATTGGAGGGGCGAATATGGATATTATAGACAAGAAAATATTAAAATGCCTCAAGGAAAATTCCAGAGAGAATGCAACTAATATAGGGGCGAAGATAAATCTTTCCACATCGGCTGTTATAGAGCGAATTAAAAAGCTTGAGACTTCGGGGGTTATAGAACGATATACAATTATAATCAATCAGAACTCTTTAGGCAGGGATACTATGGCGTTTATATATGTGAGTTTAGAGCATCCCAAGTATAACGAGGAATTTATAAAACTTATAAATGAAAATAACTCTATATCAGAATGTCATTATATAGCAGGGGACTTTGATTTTATTCTTAAAGTCATCGTTCCTAAGGGGAATATGCTGGAGGATGTATTAAATTACATAAAAGCCATAGAGGGTGTATCTCTCACCCGAACCTCTGTTGTTTTATCCACAAACAAGTGCGAGGTTTGTATGCTTCCTGACATGGATTAAAAGGAGAAAATAAAATGAAATTGATAAGTTTGATAAATGAAAAAATAAACGGCGTAGTGTGGGGACCCATAATGCTTACCCTTCTTATAGGAGCAGGGCTTTTCCTTTCTATAAAGACCAATTTCCTTCAGTTCAGTAAATTCGGTTATGTGCTGAAAAATACCATACTTGGTTTGTTTTCCAAAAATCAGCATGAAAAGGACAGCTCGGGAGTGAGTCCTTTCCAGGCGGTGGCTACAGCCATGGCAGGAACCATCGGAACAGGAAGTATCGCAGGTATAGCTACAGCCATTGTTTCCGGCGGACCCGGAGCAGTGTTCTGGATGTGGATAAGTGCTCTTTTGGGCATGGTAACCAAATATTCCGAAATAGTTCTGTCTCTTAAATACAGAGAGAAAAACAAAGAGGGAAGATGGGTCGGCGGACCTATGTACTACATAAAAAACGGGCTTAATGTTAAATGGCTGGCAGCACTTTTTGCTGTTTTTGCAATGGCTGCATGCCTTGGAACGGGAAATGCAACCCAGTCAAACTCAATTGCAGTGGCGCTGGACAGCACTCTTGGCGTAAAGCCCTGGATTACGGGACTTGTTCTTACGGTTATTGCCGTTGCAGTAATTCTTGGGGGAATGAAGAGAATCGCATCCGTAAATGAAAAGCTGGTTCCCTTTATGGCGGTGTTCTACTTTATATGCTCGGTTGTCGCTCTTATTTTTAATATAGATAAAGTTCCCGGTGCATTTGCTTTGATTTTCAGGGAAGCATTTAATTTTAAGGCGGCAGCAGGCGGAGCGGCAGGTTATGGAATAATGCTGGCAATGCATTACGGTTTTTCAAGAGGTGTTTTCTCCAACGAAGCGGGCCTTGGAAGTGCACCCATCGCCCATGCCGCATCAAGCACAAAGGACCCCGTCAAGCAGGGACTTTGGGGTATGTTCGAAGTGTTTTTTACAACCATAATTATATGCACTCTTTCGGCGTTGATAATACTCACAACGGGAATATGGGAAGGGGGCACATTGTCGGGCTCCGCTTTAAGCATAGCGTCCTTTAATAATATTCTCCCGGGTGTAGGCGGAATTATTGTTACTCTGGCAACGGTATTTTTCGCTCTTTCCACCATTTTAGGCTGGGCATATTACGGCGAGGTCAGCATGGAATACCTTTCCGGAAACTCTAAAAAAGCAGTTATTTTATACAGATTTATTTATGTGGCGTTCGTGTTCCTGGGAACAATAGGAAGCCTTGATTTAATATGGAGCATATCAGAAACCATGAACGGACTTATGGCAATTCCCAACCTCATTGCTTTAGTCGGCTTAAGTAAGGTAATAAAGTCGGCAACTAAAGAACATTTTGATAAATTGAATGGATAAAAAAGGAAAAAGTCGGTCGTCAGACCGACTTTTTTTCTTTTTATAAGAGCTTTCACTTGACAAATAAAAATAAAGGCATATAATGAACTTGCAAGGGAGAGGCGAATATAAATTGTAAGACAGGAAGTGTTGATAATGGCCACCAAAAAATTTCAGCTTGACATGACACAAGGCTCCATATTAAAAAACACAATAAGGTTTGCAATTCCCCTTATTCTGGCAAGCATGCTTCAGCTTTTATACAATGCGGCTGACCTTGTAATTGTAAGCCGCTATGCGGGAAGCGACGCTATGGCGTCAGTAGGTGCAACAAGCTCTCTTACAAATCTTTTAGTAAATATATTTATCGGTCTTTCCATGGGTGCCAGCGTTGTTACTTCAAGAAAATTCGGGGCAGAAGATAATAAAGGCGTGGAAAAGACTGTTCATACAGCAATGCTTTTAGGTGTTATCACGGGAATTTTTGCGGGAGTTATGGGCTTTATTTTTTCCAGATCTCTGCTTGTGATTATGGAAACCCCCGAGGGAAATGTATTGGACGGTGCCGTCTTATATATGAAAATTATCTTCATGAGCGTGCCTGCATCCTTGGTATATAACTTCGGAGCATCCGTGCTTCGTGCGGTGGGAGATACAAGACGTCCGTTATATATACTTTCAGCAGCAGGAATTATAAATGTTATACTTAATTTAATTTTGGTAATCTGCTTTGATTTGGCTGTTGCAGGCGTTGCCATTGCCACCGCCGCTTCAAACTATATTTCTGCCATAGCAGTCATTTATATAATGATGAAAGCAGACGGGCCTATACGTCTTAACCTTAAAAAGCTTAAATTCCACAAAAACGAATTAAAACAGATTTTAAGAATTGGAGTTCCCGCAGGAGTTCAGTCGTCCTTTTTCAGTTTATCCAATTCTGTGCTTCAGGCGTCTGTAAATACATTCGGAAAAGCGGCAATAGCGGGAAATGCGGCAGCAGGAAGTATCGAGGGCTTTGTATACGTTGCCATGAACGCCTTTTATCAGGCGGCGCTTACGGGTGTAAGTCAGAATTTCGGGGCGAAAAATGAAAAGAGAATCAATAAAACAATTCTGACAACTCTTTCCTGCGTTACCGTGGCGGGAGTCCTGGTTGGAACCTTATGCGTTGCCTTATCAAAACCCCTTCTTTCTGTATATATAACCGATTCTCCTTTGGCACTTGAATACGGAGTAAAAAGAATGATGGTGGTTTGCCTGCCCTATTTCCTATGTGGAATTATGGAGGTTTTGACAGGCAGCCTAAGGGGTCTTGGCTGTTCAGTAACTCCTGCAATAATTGCCTTTTTGGGAACCTGCGGCTTCAGAATTTTATGGGCGAAGGTTTTACTGTATGCATTTGGGGGCGGTGTTGAAATTTTATATCTCTGCTGGCCTATATCCTGGCTTTTGGTTGATGCATTAAACACGGTTGCTCTCTTAATCATAAAGCCCCGTGCCATGAAGCAAATGAAATTAAACTAATAAAAAAGCATTCATTCACTTGTAAGAAACGTGAATGAATGCTTTTTTTTTGGATAGGGTTCTTTTATATCCGTAAGCCCTAAAAGATAGTCGGTGCTTGTGTTAAATAACTTAGCAAGCTTTATTAGTACATCTGTGGGAACATCCCTTTGCCCCGTTTCGTAGTAGGAATAGCCTACCTGGGAGCAATTAAGAATTTTCGCCACATCAGACTGCGTTAAATCCATATCCTCACGGAGATTGCGTATTCTTACATACATAATATCCCTGCTTTCAAGTGGTATATTGAGATTATACTATATAACAAAATGCTATATTGACATATATAACAAATTGTTATATAATTGGATAAAATATGTAAGGGGGATTATGCATGGGAAAAGTGGAATATGATGTTTATGATAAATCGGGGAAAAAGGTAGGAACAGCAAGCAGAGTTGATGATAGTCCATCTGATGTATGGTGCGATAATCAAGCAGCGATATTGCAGTCTTATATAGATGAGTTAAAACAAGGAAATAATTATACTTCAAGAACAGACTGTGAAAGAATGTGGATAGAAAACAATTTAATTCCTGAAAAGAAACAGGAATATTGGGATAAAAAGAACGAGTTAGAAAGTAAGGCTTCCTACTGGAAGTCAGAATATGAGAAACATAGAGAAAAAAGTACCAATTCAGATGGATTATGGGGGTTTCTTCGAATAGGAGTAGCTATATTTGGTATATTAAGAATGATCGGTCGCTGGAACTGGCATGAAAACAGTTTATTAGGATGGATTCTGATAATTTCTCTTATTTTTATAGCAATACCGTTTCCGTTTCTTCAGAAGCTCAATCCTTTTCCCGGAGAGAGAAAACACAGTAAATTGGGCAAAGAGTGTTTTGAGAAGTCGTGCGAATATGGTAATCAAGCAGATATTTTATACAAAGAATATGAAAAATATACTACTTTACAAGATTAAAAAGAAAGCCAAAGGCTTTCTTTTTTTGCCCTTTTTTCATTTGACAAAACCACCCAAAGCCAGTATAATAAGTATTTGTATTACTTAAGTAGGAGCAGATTATGAGTATTTTAAATGCAGAAAATATAACCCACGGCTTTGGGGGTAGAGAAATTTTAGAAAACGCCAGCTTCCGTCTTTTAAAAGGTGAGCATATCGGCTTAATCGGAGCCAACGGCGAGGGAAAATCCACCTTTCTTAAAATTATAACAGGTGAAATCGGTCCCGATTCGGGCAAGGTTGAGTGGTGCCGCCACATTACCTACGGCTATCTGGACCAGTATTCCACCTTAGAAAAGGGAAAGACCATTTTTGATGCGCTCCGTGATGCCTTTTCGCACCTTAACAAGCTTGAGGAGGAAATGCTTTCGCTCTACGACAAAATGGCAGAAGCAACTGACGACAAAGTGGCAAAAATGATGGACGAGGTAGGAGAAATTCAGGAAATTTTAGAGTCCTCGGGCTATTACACCATCGATTCAAAAATTTCAGAATATGCAAACGGACTGGGGCTTGGCGAAATCGGTCTTGACAGGGACGTGTCCGAGCTTTCCGGGGGACAAAGGTCAAAGGTGCTTCTTGCAAAAGTACTTCTCCAAAATCCCATGATTCTGATATTGGACGAGCCCACAAACTTTTTGGACGAAAACCACATTTTATGGCTTACGGATTTTCTGCAAAACTACGAAAACGCCTTTATATTAGTTTCCCACGACATTCCTTTTTTATCAAAGGTAACCAACGTTATATATCACCTTGAAAATGCAAATCTCACCCGCTATAAAGGAACTTATGATGACTTTTTAAAGATGTACGAATTAAAAAAGCAGCAGATTGAGCAGGCATATATAAAGCAGCAGAAAAAAATTGCCGACCTTGAGGACTTTGTGGCAAGAAATAAAGCGAGAGCGGCAACTGCAACACTTGCCCGTTCACGCCAGAGAGAGCTTGACAAGATGGAAAGGATTGACCTTGCTAAAGAAAAGGTAAAGCCAATTTTCAATTTTACATCTGACAGAGCACCGGGAAAGGTAGTTATTTCTGCGAAAGATTTGGTTATAGGCTATGACGAGCCACTAACCAAAAAAATAAATTTAGAAATTGAAAGAAATAAAAAAATCGCCATTAAAGGCGTTAACGGACTTGGAAAATCCACACTTTTAAAGACACTACTTAAAATAATTCCTCCCATAGAGGGAGAAATTGAGCACGACCAGTTTATGAAGGCAGGGTATTTTGAACAGGAGGAGGTAACCTCCGACAAAACTGCACTTTCAGAATTCTGGGATTGCTTCCCGTCCTTAACCAACGCCGAAGCAAGGGCGGCACTGGCAAGATGCGGCCTTACCACAGAGCATATCACAAGCCAGATGAAGGTTTTATCAGGTGGCGAAAATGCCAAGGTACGCCTTTGCAAGATAATGCAGTCGCCCGCCAACATTCTGGTTCTGGACGAGCCCACAAATCACCTTGATATTGATGCCAAGGAGGAATTGAAAAGGGCGGTAAAGGACTTTAAGGGAACGGTTATTTTAGTTTCTCACGAGCCTGAATTTTACAATTCGGTAGTTGACGAGGTGTTAGACGTTTCTGACTGGAGCTTAAAAATAGTATAAAAAGAGCAGGCATCTTTGATGCCTGCTCTTTTTATAATGAAGGGGGATATCTTTTCTTCTTATATTCCATCAAGCTTACGCCCATTTTGTTTTTGAAGGCTACGCTTAAATACTTTGAGTCGGAAAAGCCGCACTTTTCTGCAATTTCCGAAAAGGTGAAATAGCCCGATTCCACTAAAAGCACCGCTTGATCTATACGTATTTTATCCAAATATTTCTTGGGGGAAAGACCTATGTGCTTTTTGAAATTTTGCCTGAATAAGGATTCACAAATGGAAAAGTTTTCCGCAACGGAAGAAATCTGAAGATAGGGGTCTGAATAGTTTCTTTTTATGTAATCCGCCGCTTCATCGTATATATTATAAAATTCCTGGTCGGTTGTTTCCTCAAGCAAAAGCCCCATTATTTTGTAAAAGCCCGAAAGAGCGTGATATTCATAACCTCGTTTTTTATCGTGCCATATTTTATTTACCTCGGCGAAAAGAGCTTCAAATCTATCGGGATTTTTTGGTGTTATTTTAATTATCTTATCGGTAGAGTAGTTGTGGGGGATAAAGGCGATGCACAAAACTTCTTCCTCCGAGGTGTCGCAGGTATAACCTATTTCGCTGGGGACGATTAAAATGTCCCCCGACTTTGCCCTGAGGCTGCCGTTTTTATATGTAAATAAATTGTCCGAAAAAATTCTGTAGGAAATGGCATAATATGACCTTGGGGCAGTAAAATACATACCTTTTCCCCTTTGGAAAATTTCGGCATTTATTACATGGGCAGATAAATTTCCTGGTATTTTCAAAGAGAAACACCACCTTTAATTTTATGTAGAAAGTATATATCAAAGGAATCAAAAAAGCAATAGAAAATAATGACTTTTTTATATTGTACAAATTTTCTTATTGATTATTTCAAAGTGTCGTATTTTATGGATTTTTCTGAATCGTATTTATATTTTGAAATGCACTCGCCTGTTTTGTTCTTAAACGCTGTTCTGAAATATTTCACGTCCGTATATCCGCATCGGGAGGCAATTTCCTCGTGGGTAAAATAGTCCGAATTCATTAAAAGGATGGCATATTCAATCCTTAAATTATCCAGAAATTTTTTGGGACTTATACCGATTTCCCTTTTAAATTCACGTCTGAAAAAGGAGTCGCACACACCGATTTTTTTAGCCACGTCAGAAATGGATAAATACTGGTCGGAGAAATGTCTTTTCATATATTCTGCAGCGAAAACAAAGCGGTTTTCCGTTTGCTCAGTTTCATATTCGGCCTTTTTGATTTCGGATAAAACCTTGTAAAAAAGGGATGTGGCAGAAAGCTTATAGCCGGGCTTTTTTTCCTCCCAAACTCTTAATATATCCTTGAAAACCGCCTGGAATTTTTCGGGATTTTCGGGAGTGAAGCACTGGATTTTATCTGTATAAAGATTGGTCATATCAAAATGAACAACAATCATTTTTTCGCTTTCCGTAACGGAGGTATAATCAACCGCCTTGGGAACCAGGCAGATATCGTTGGCCTTTGCGTTAATTTTATCCTTTTTGGTAATATAGGTGGTTTCGCTGTTAAAACGCATGGTAAGCGCAGAGAAGTTTCTTCCGTTGGTTTTATAAACGCCTTTTTCACGTTCAAAATAAACAACGTCTAAAATGTCGATGAGTAAGTCTTCGCTGATTTCCATTTTCGCCACCTCCTTTAGGATATGGTTAATAATAACACACAAAGTAGCGAAAATCAAGTGTTTTGTAGCGTTTTTCTGGTTTTTTAAGGCGAAAATAATAAACTCCATAAAAAATAAGGAAAAAGTTTCAATAAATACTAAATATTAAGCTTTAAGGGAACTGGTATTGACAAATATTTGACAAAGTGCTATAATTCTGGTAACGTTTTTATGGAGGGGTTATATGATAAAAGAGATTATAGAAAAAATGACATTGGATGAAAAAATATCTATGTATACGGGCAGCGAGGATTTGAAAACTACGCCCCTACCCAAGTTTAATATTGAAAAGAAAAGTATGTCAGACGGACCTCACGGAATATGGGATTTAACTCCGGGAAGCAACTGCACCCTGTTTTCATGCCTTTCTTCTCTTGCTTCCTCCTGGGATAGGGATATGGCAAGAAAAATGGGTAACGCCATTGCCTACGATTGTATAGAACATAATATTGATATGATTCTGGCTCCGGGTATAAATATAAAGAGATTTCCCCTTTGCGGAAGAAACTTTGAATATTTGTCCGAGGATCCGTATCTGGCAGGAATGCTTGGCGCCGCTTATATAAACGGAGTTGAAGAAAAGGGTGTGAAAAGCTGTCTTAAGCATTATGCAGTTAACAATCAGGAGGAATACCGCACAGTAACAAGTGTTGAAATTGACGAAAGAACATTAAGAGAAATATATTTAAAAGCCTATGAGGTTGCGATTAAAAATTCAAAGCCTCAGTCTGTTATGTGTGCTTATAATAAAATAAATGGTATCTGGGCATCCGAAAATCCGTTTTTATATAAGGTATTAAAAGATGAATGGGGTTTTGAGGGATACACCGTTTCTGACTGGGGTGCCGTTCACGATGCAGCCAGATCCCTGGCAGCAGGACTTGATCTGGAAATGCCTCCCCAGGGGGAAAGAACGGCTATTCAACTTAAAAAAGGCCTTGAAGAGGGAATTATAACAGAGGAAGATTTGGACAAGGCACTTTTAAGAACGCTTCAATTCTGTACGGCAAAAAAGGCAGAGAAAATACCTTATGACAGAGATTCTCAGCACGCTCTGGCAAGAGAAATTGCCGCTTCAGGAGTAGTTTTACTTAAAAATGATGACGAAACCTTGCCCATTACAAAGGAAAAATATAAAAAGGTAACTTTAGTGGGCGAATATGCAGTTTCGCCTCTCATCAGCGGTCAGGGCAGCACAGAAGTTTTGTGCGACGAGGAATACATAGACAGTCCCTTGGAAGAACTTAAAAAGGCATTACCCGGAGTGGAATTTGATTATATAGAAATGTATAAAAAGGCAGAATTTTCACCTACCATGCTCTGGCCAAAGGACTATGATTTCAGAATGGCCATAAAGGATTCTGACCTGGTGGTATTTTTTGCGGGATCTATGGAATCTGAAGATACCGAAAACTTTGACAGAGCAAGTGCCAGAATAAACCCCAACCAGGAATTTTTCATAAATGCTGCTTTAAATGGCGGCAAAAAAGTTGCGGTCATACTTCAGTCAGGCGGTGCACTTATTTTTGCCAACTGGTGCGACAAAGTTTCTGCTATTGCCGAAATGTGGCTTGGCGGTGAGGCCGCTGGCGGAGCTATTGCTGATGTGCTTTCAGGCAAGGTAAATCCCTCAGGTAAGCTGGCGGAAACCTTCCCCAAGACATTAAGAACAGATCTGGAATATCCCGGAGATGGCCTTAAGGTTGAATACAAGGAAAAGCTTGAAGTTGGCTACAGATATTACGATAAGCATCCCGATGAAATCAAATATCCCTTTGGCTTTGGCCTTTCCTATACAAAGTTTGACTACAGTAATTTAGAAATTAAAAAGGAAGAGGAAAAAGTAAAGCTTTCATTTGACATTTCCAACGTAGGCGATTTTGACGGTGCAGAGGTTTATCAGATTTATGTAAGGGATGTTTTAACCACCGTTGTGAAACCCGAGAAAGAACTTAAGGAATTTGGAAAAGTGTTTCTTAAAAAGGGCGAATGTAAAAAGGTAAGCGTCGAAATCCCTTTTTGTGATTTATCCTATTACAATATTATGATTGACGAATGGGTTGTGGAAAACGGCGAATACGAATTTTTAGTTGGTGCATCGTCAACTAACATACGTCTTAAAGCAAGCCTTGACATCCAGGAGGATATGGGCTTTACCATGGGCCCCGGAGGCACAGCGAAAGTAGGCGGAAGATAAAATGAGGAAGCTTGAAAAAGGAAAAGTATACCGTCATTTTAAAGGAAAGCTCTATAAGGTGGAGGATGTGGCGACCCATTCGGAAACAGGAGAAACCTATGTAATCTACCGCCAGATGTACGGGGATGAAAGTCTTTGGATAAGACCTCTCTCTATGTTTCTTTCAAAGGTTGATAAGGAAAAATATCCCGACGTGGAAGAAGAATACAGATTTACATTAGTTGAATAATCAAAAAGGGTTTAAGGTTTTTCTTAAACCCTTTTGGTGTTTTGAGGTTTTTAGTAGCGAAAATTAGGTGTTTTATGGCGTTTTTGCGGTTTATTCATGGCGAAAAGTATGCTAATATAAAATCAGATATATAAGCCAAGGGGAGCCTGCCCCCATAAGCCTTAAACTTTGAGAAAAGGAGATATATTATGAGTGAGAAGATAAAGGAAATGATTTCCGAAAATGTAAAAATGGCGTCAAGCCCGTCGGAGCTTAAGATAACCGACATTCGTGTTACCAACTTAAACGGAGCCCCCAAGCATTGTCCCTTAATCAAGGTTTATACCAATCAGGGACTTGTGGGCTACGGAGAAGTTAGAGACGCATCCAGCGCAACCTATGCACTTATGCTTAAATCCAGACTTATCGGCGAAAATCCCTGCAACGTGGATAAAATTTTCAGAAGAATAAAGCAGTTTGGCGGACCCTCCCGTCAGGGCGGCGGTGTATCGGGTCTTGAAATTGCCATGTGGGACCTGGCAGGTAAAGCCTGGGGCGTGCCCCTCTGGCAGATGTTGGGCGGAAAGTTCAGGGACAAGGTAAGAGTTTACGGAGATACTGACGTTGACGGCAAGCACACTGGTCGTGATATGGGTTATGCCATGAAAAAGCGAATAGAAATGGGCTTTACCATTGTTAAGATGGACCTTGGTATCGAGCTTTTATACGACGAGCCGGGAACACTAAATGCACCCTTGGGAATGCTGGAGGAACTTCAGAAATATTCCATGAAAGCCATTTCACACCAGAGCGGTTCTATTGATATGGATATGATGCTTGGCAAAAACTATGAGGTATTTACAATTCCCCACTACGCTACAGGAATACATATAACCGAAAAGGGTCTTGACTATCTTGAAAACTATGTAAAAGAGGTAAGAGATGTTATAGGCTATGAGGTGCCTATTGCCATCGACCACTTCGGTCACGTTTCAATGGAAGACTGCATCAAGTTCTTAAAGAGACTTGAAAAATACAACATCGCCTGGGTTGAGGATATTCAGCCCTGGCATCTTACAGGCCACTTTGAGAGAATTGCAAAAAGCTGTAATGTACCTCTTTGCACAGGTGAAGACATTTATCTTGCCAAGAACTTTAAGCCTTTATTGGAATGTGGCGGAATTTCCGTTGCTCACCCCGACCTTTTAACAATCGGCGGAGCGCTGGAAACCAAAAAGCTTTCCGATATGTGTGAAGAGCATGGCGTAGCCATGGCAATCCACATGGCTGAAAGCCCCATTGCCTGCATGGCGGCAGTTCACACGGCAGCGGCACTTCAGAATGTACTGGCGGTGGAATTTCACTCTGTTGATGTTCCCTGGTGGAACGATCTTGCAATCGGTATTGAAAATCCCTTGTTTAAGGAGGGCTTCGTAAACGTGCCCGATACTCCCGGTCTTGGAATAGAGGCACTTAACGAAGAATTGATTTCGAAGCACATTCACGATAAATATCCCGGTCAGTGGGAATCTACCGAAATGTGGGATAAAGAATGGGCAAACGACAGGGAGTGGAGCTGATGTTTAAGATAAGATGGATCGGACAGGGCGGTTATATATTAAATGACGGAAAAACCGAAATTATAATCGACCCCTATCTTTCTGATGTAGTAAATAAAGTGGCGGGCAGAAAAAGACAAAGACCTGTTCCCATAGAGCCCGAAGATGTGAAAGCGGATGTAGTAGTCTGCACTCACAATCATTTGGACCATATAGACACCGAGGCAATTCCCCGCATGAAAAAGGATAATATGCTGTTTTTGGCACCTTCCGACTGTGAAGAAGTTCTTAAAAATCTGGGGGTTATAAATTATAAAAGCTTTGATGAGGGCGACAGCTTAAAAGTCGGGGATTTTGAGATTATCGGTGTATATGCTAATCACACCGTTCCGGCAACAGGCGTTTTAATAAAACATTCGGGACAGAGTCTTTATTTTACGGGAGATACCTTATACAACGAGAAGCTTTCAGATACCAAGTGCGATATTTTATTTATCTGTATAAACGGAAGACTCGGCAATATGTCGGTTACGGAGGCAATTAAGGCTACGGTGAAAATCAATCCGCATTTGGCAGTGCCCAATCATTACGATATGTTTGACTCCAATATGGAAGACCCGGCAAAATTCAAGGTTCCCCAAAGCTTTATAATGGAATTCAATAAGGAATATGAGGTGAAGGGCAAATGTTTGATTTGACGGGAAAAACGGCTCTTGTTACAGGCTCCTCCCAGGGCATAGGCAAGGAAATAGCCAAGGCATTAAAGGATGCGGGAGCAGAGGTTTATGTTCACGGAACGAATGTTTCCGAAAAGCTTAAAAAAGCTGCAGAATATGTAGGCACAGACAAAATAGTTTCAGGAGATTTAAGGGATAAAAATATAGCAGACAAGCTTTTTGAACAGACAGGCGGAGTTGACATTTTAATCTTAAATGCCTCTTTGCAGATAAAAAAAGCCTGGGACGAATTTACAGAGGAAGAATTTGACAGACAATTTGAATGCAACTTAAAAAGCACATATTTTTTGATTAAAAAATATGTGCCCTGTATGAAGGAAAAAAAGTGGGGACGAATTGTTACTATAGGAAGTGTAAATCAGTATAACAATCACCCCGAGCTTTCCGTTTACGCCGTAACAAAAGCTGCCCAGATGAAGCTGGTTTCAAATATAGCATCATCACTTGCTCCTTTTGGAATTACAGTTAACAATATTGCCCCAGGAGCTATCGATACGCCCAGAAACAAAGGGGTAACGGAGGACGAGGAAATTCTTAAAAAGGTTCTTACAAAGATACCCATGGGATATATGGGAGCAGCAAGCGACATGAATGGAGCAGCCCTTCTGCTCTGCTCGGAAGAGGGCAGATATATAACAGGCAGCGATATAGTGATAGACGGAGGAATGAGACTTTGAGGGAAGGAAGATAAAAATGGAATTTAATAAAAGAGAAGAAATTATAAAGATAACCCCTCAGTGGAAGGGGGAAAGACTGCCTGACGGAAGACCTAAGGTAGATGAAAAATACTTAAAGGCCCTTAAAAACCTTACCTTGGAGGAAGTATGGAAGCCAATTTTCGTAAAGGGTTATGAAAGCCAGTTTGAGGGAAGACTTCATACACTTCACGATGACGGAAGAAAGCTTATCGGACGAGCTGTAACGGCGTCCTATTGTCCCTACAGACCCGACCTTGACGAGGTTGTAAAGGAACAGGGAAGATTAGAGGGCAGAACAGGAACATATAACCAGTGGGTAATCGATAACTTAATGGAGTATGACGTGCCCGTAATTGATATGTACGATAAAATTTATAAGGGCACTTATCTTGGGGGAAATCTTACAACAGCTCTTAAGAATAAAACCAAAAATGAAAACGGCGGTGCAGTAATCTGGGGTGGAATAAGAGATACCGAGCAGATGAAAAAGGTTGAAAACACCCAGGTTTACTACAGGGGTATAGACCCTACGCCCATCCGTGAATTTATTATGCTTTCCTACAATGTCCCCACCCGTATAGGTAATGCAATCTGCCTTCCCGGAGACGTTGTATTCGGAGCAGGCGGCGGAGTACTCTTTATTCCTTCTCATCTTGTAGAGGAGGTTGTTGGCGGAGCGGCAAAAACTCAGGTTAAAGACCTTTTCGGCTTTGAAATGATTGCCGAAAACAAGTTTACAACAGCTCAGATTGATAAAAACACCTGGTCAAAAGAGATGCTGGACTTACTTATGGACTTCATTGAAAAGGATGACAGAGCCGCAGAGTACAGAGGTCTTGACTGGTCCGTTGAATATGACCTGGCGATAAACGGAGACCCGAATGACACCCAAAGCGCATTATAAAAACATAAAAAATCCCGTGCAGGAAGAAAGTTTTTACTCTATGAAGATGGCTTATTTGAGAGATAAAAAGTAGCCAAAAGTATAAGAAAAGTGTCTTATATCCTATTGAATTTAGAATTAAGTTGCAATATAATTACATAGCAAGGTTGATTTTTTGTAAACTTGAATTTACAGAAAACAGGATTTATAAAAAATTAAGTAAAATCACTAAATGTTGTATTGGAGGAAGTAAGATATGCTCAGAGTAGGAATAGTAGGGTGCGGAAATATTTTTACAATGCATTCAACAAGCGTTTATCACCTTGAAAACTCACAGCTTGTGGGAGTTTGTGATATAAAAAAAGACCGTGCAGACAAAGCTGCAATAAAATATAACTGCAAGGCTTATTATGATTATAAGGAACTTATAAATAAGGAAAATATCGATGTTGTACATATTTGTGTGCCGCATTATCTTCATCCAGTAATTTCAAAATATGCTATTGAGGCAGGAGTTCATGTTCTTTGCGAAAAGCCCATGAGCATAAAATATGAGGATGCACTTTTAAATGTTGAACTTGCAGAAAAAAATAAAGTAAAATACGGAATAATTTTTCAGTGTAGATATAATGACTCGGCAAAGCTTGTTAAAGAAAAACTTGAAGATGGTTCTTTAGGAAAAATAATTTCTGCCAGAGTTGTTCTGACATGGTGTAAGCCTGATGAATATTACAGCTTATCTGACTGGAAAGGCACATGGGAAAAAGAGGGCGGTGGAGTCCTTATTGATCAGGCTATTCATTCTATCGATCTGGCAAACTGGTTTATAAACGATGAGGTTGAAAGCGTTCAGGCAAATATGGCAAATCGCAGCCATTCTATTATGGAGGTTGATGATACAGCAGAGGGCTTTATAAAATACAAGGGTGGAGCTACTCTCGGTTTCTGGGCTATGAATAACTATGGCTGTGATGAAGCTATAGAAATAAGGCTTTTTTGTGAAAACGGAAAAGTCAGAATGGATTATGACAATGCAGAAATAGTACTAAATGACGGACAACGTTTTACAACAAAAACCACAGTCAATCCTGATATAATATACGAAGACGGAAAGGACTACTGGGGATTTCAGCATATTCGTGAAATCAAAGATTTTTATGATGCGGTTGAAAATGATAGAGAGCCAACTATAAGTGGAAGAGAAGCATTGAAAATTCAAAAGCTTATTTGCGATATTTATAAAGAAGGTATCAAGAATTTCAAGAGACACTCTGTTGATTAAATAGCATTCTGCAATTATAGTATCCAAACTGAAGAAAAGCCCGAAGTTTATACAGAATTAAATATTAAATTACTTGTGAATGAGTCAGGTATTGTACCTGACTCATTTTTTCTGTTTTACTCAAAAAAAGATATGCACACCAAAGTGTATGACTTTCGGTGTGCATATCTTTTTTTATTTTCCGCTTTTCAATTTGAATTTAAGTTTTCCTATGACGTTTTCCACGGGAACGGCGCCTATAACACGGCTGTCGGTAGAGTGGTTTCTGTTATCACCCATAACCCAGATAAATCCGTCGGGAAGAGTAACTTCTGTTCCTGAATAAGCAGGATATTCATCGGGATTTACATATTCTTCCGATAGCTTTTCTCCGTTTCTGTAAACGTGGCCGTTTTTCATCTGGATTGTATCTCCGGGAAGACCGATAACTCTCTTAACCCAGTAAATATCCTGCTGGGAAGATGTTAATAAAGAGGTTATGGCGTTGTACTTTACTATATCCTTAAAGTCATCTGAAAGAGAGCGGACACGGTCGGTACGGCTGTCAATTACAACAATATCCTCATAGTCGGGATAGGAATTAAATACATTGCCGATTTTTGAAATAACATATAAATCACCGTGCTTTAATGTGGGGACCATGGAAGAGCCCTGAACCTTGGTGATCTGGAAAACAAATACATTGAGCAAGGAAGCAATTACGAAAGCCACCAAAACATACATAAGCCAGCTTCCTATTTCTTTTAAAAGTTTCATTTATATAATTCCTTTCAGAGTTTTATATCCATTATATTATAGTACGAACCTTTATCTTAGTCAATAAAAATTAAGTAACTTTTTGTCCGAAAATTTTTTAAAACATAAGACGCATTGCGACAAAAAATGCACCTCTTGGCCTGTATAATAAAGAGGGTGATGAAATGACATTCTATATAGATATATTCTTTTTGGTGAATTTCATTTCAGACTTTTTTATTTTACTTTCGGCACAGAGGATAAGAGGGGTGAGGATTTCTTTTTTAAGGACCTTTCTGGGAGCCTTTATCGGGGGGATTTCTTTATGCCTTTTGTGGGTTTTTCCCTCATTTTCAAATGTTTTTGTATATGGGATAATTTTCATTTTAATGAATGTTTCTGTGTTTGGATTCGGGAATTTTCTTAAAAATACAGTATGTCTTTTTATGTGCTTTTTTATAAGCGGGGGAGTGTTTTACACTCTTTCATTTATGGTGGGGAAAGAAACTTTATATATTTTATGGGCATCTTTAATGATTGCCCTTTTGATAAGTTTTTTTATCTCAGGGAAGATAAAACTTTCAAAAGTAAAGAGCTTTGCAAAAATCACATTATATAAAGACGGAAAAAAGTATTTGTTAAATGCTCTTTTTGACAGCGGAAATTTATCCATAGACAAGATAAGCGGACTTCCCATGATTATCTGCGAAAATATTTTTAAGGGATTAAAGCTTAATAAAACTAAGGTGAAGACAATAGCAGGAGACGGAGAAATAGAGGTTTTTCTGCCCGATTTTATAAAAATAGAATATAACGGAGAGGTTTTTTCGGGGAAAAATGCTGCTGTGGGAGTGGTTCAGGGAAAAATATCTTCGGATAATTCATTTAATGCTTTGGTTGGAGGGATATGTTTTGATGGACTTTCTAAAAAAGTTAAAAGATTTGCTTGGAAAAATTACCACAGAGGAAATTTTTTATATAGGAGCACCCCAGCCCCTGCCCCCGCCTTTGACGGGGAGCGAGGAGACGGAGTTTCTGGAAAAGCTTTCAAGGGGTGATGAAAAGGCAAAGGATATTCTTATAGAAAGAAACCTAAGGCTTGTTGTATATATAGCAAGAAAGTTTGAAAATACACTTGTTCCTGCGGAGGATCTGATATCCATCGGGTCAATAGGGCTTATAAAGGCAATAAATACCTTTGACAAAGGGAAAAATATAAAGCTGGCGACCTATGCTTCCCGTTGCATAGAAAACGAAATTTTAATGTATCTGAGAAAAAACAGCAATCAGAAGGCGGAAATTTCATTGGACGAACCCTTAAATACAGACTATGACGGAAATGATTTGCTCTTATCCGAGCTTTTGGGAACAGACGAAGATGTGGTAAACCGAAATATAGAAACCAAAACAGAGCATGAAATGCTGAAAAAAGCGGTGGAAAGACTGGGGCAAAGGGAAAGAATAATAATGAATTTAAGATTCGGACTTACGGGGGAAGAGGAAAAGACTCAAAAGGAAGTGGCTGATATGCTGGGGATATCCCAGAGCTATATTTCAAGACTGGAGAAGAGAATTTTGATAAAGCTTAAAAAAGACATAGTGAAATTAAGCTAAAAAACGAAAGAAGGAATTTAAAATGTTTATTAACAAGGTAGAGCTTTCAGGGGTTAACACTTCAAATCTTCCGGTTTTGACAAGAGGAGAAAAGGAGGAGCTTCTTAAAAAAATCAAGGAGGGGGATGAAGAGGCAAGAGAAAAATTTATCGGAGGAAATCTTAAGCTTGTATTAAGCGTAATGCGAAGATTTTCAGGCCGTGGGGAGAACGCCGATGATTTATTTCAGGTGGGATGCATCGGGCTTATCAAAGCCATAGATAATTTTGATGTTTCTCAAAACGTACAATTCAGTACGTACGCAGTGCCGATGAATGTATAAAGGCATAAAAAACAAAAGAAAGGGTGTTTTTATGACAGAGACTTATATGGAAACAAAAGGAGCGCTGATTGTAAAGCTTAAAGGAGAGCTTGACCAGCATAGTGCAGTAAGATTAAGGTGCAATCTGGACCAGAAAATATTTGAGGGGACTAACCATCTGATTTTGGATTTATCTGAGCTTGATTTTATGGACAGCTCAGGCATCGGAATTATTGTGGGGAGATATAAAAATCTGTCTGCTTTGGGAGGTCAGCTTTCCGTAGCAGGAGCCAAGACCTATGTGGATAAAATTCTGCGCCTTGCGGCCATAGACAGAATAATCCCCATGTACTTAAGAGTCGAGGATGCGCTGCTTTTAAAACGAGGTGAAGAAAATGGATAATTTTATGAGAATTGAGTTTTTAAGCAAAACCGCCAATGAAAGCTATGCAAGGGTGGCGGTATCAGCTTTTTTATCACAGCTTGACCCTACAATTGAGGCGTTGGCGGAAATTAAAACTGCAGTATCCGAGGCGGTTACCAATGCCATTGTCCACGGGTACGAAGGGTTAAGCGGCTACGTTATACTCTCCTGTCAGTGGACAGGTAAGCTCATTACCATAACAGTGGAAGACCACGGCAGAGGAATAGAGGATATCCAGATGGCAAGGACTCCTCTTTTTACTACTAAACCGGAGCTTGAGCGAAGCGGCATGGGCTTTACGGTAATGGAAAACTTTATGGATTCGGTAGAGGTTTTTTCAAAGCCCCGAATGGGAACAAAGGTGGTTATGGTTAAAAGCTTATGACGGATAATAAATGGCTTATAGACAGAAAAAACAACGGGGATGAGGAAGCAAGAGATGAGCTTATATTAAATAACATGGGGCTTGTACATAGTGTGGCTAAAAGATTTCAAAATCGTGGCTACGATTTTGAGGATATCTGTCAGATAGGGACATTGGGGCTTATAAAGGCGGCAGACCGCTTTGATGTAAGCTACGATGTGCAGTTTTCAACCTATGCCGTTCCTTTGATTTTCGGAGAAATCAGGAAGTTTTTAAGAGACGACGGTCCCTTAAAAATATCAAGGAGTCTTAAAGAGATTTCGGGTAAAATAATAAAGGCGAAAGAAGAAATGGAAAGTGAAGGCAAAAACCCCACCGTTTCAGAGATAGCCCGTGCTCTTTCACTGACGGAAGATATGGTTTTAATGGGACTGGAATCGTTAAGTCCCGTTAAGAGCATTTATGAAAGTTTAGATCCCGACGGTAATGAGCTTTTGATTGATAAAATAGCTCCCCGAGGCTCTTTAGAGGAGGAGTCCTTGGATAAAATGGCTCTTGCCAAAGGCCTTTCTCTTTTGGCAAAAAAAGAAAAAAACGTAATAATAATGAGATATTTCAGGAATATGACTCAAACGGAAATTGCAAAAATGATGGGGATTTCCCAGGTTCAGGTATCAAGAATTGAGTCATCGGCAAGGAAAAAATTAAAAGAACTGCTGGAATGAAAAGAGGGTGTAAAACCGAATTTTTACACCCTCTTTTTAATTTAAATTCCACTTTTTTGTTGAAATATGAAATAATCTATGTTATACTAAATTGATAAAGTATTTTTAATTAAATTAAAAGGATTAAAATGAAATGAAATTTATTTCAAGAAGTGAAGAAGAAACCGAAAGGTTTGCATCTGAAGTTGCAGAAAAATTTAAAAAAAGCCCCACATTCCTGCTCTTCGGCAATTTAGGCGCAGGTAAAACGGCATTTACAAGAGGCCTGGCAAAGGGCTACGGCTCGGAAGGCAGGGTTTCAAGTCCCACCTTTACCCTGGTCCATGAGTATCATGGAGAAAAAGATATATATCACTTTGATTTATACAGGTTAGAGTCGGAGGAGGAGCTTTTTGACATTGGCTTTGAGGATTATTTCAAAGAAGGGACAGTAAGGGTAATAGAATGGCCCGACAACTTTTTATCCTCCATGCCCCAAGATGCCGTAAGGGTTAAAATTTCCTACGGCGAGGACGAAAATTCCAGAATAATAGAGGTGGACGAAGCTTGAATATACTTGCGATAGATTCATCAAGTGTAGCGGCAAGTGCGGCAGTACTTACTGACGGGATATTAAAGGCAGAAGAGTTTTCCCAGAACGGACTGACCCACTCGGTAACGCTGCTTCCCATGGCAGAAAGTGCTCTTAAAAAAGCAGGACTCTCCATTTCTGATATTGATTTGTTTGCGGTTACCGTAGGGCCCGGCTCTTTCTCGGGACTCAGGATTGGTGTTACAATAGCAAAAACCCTTGCCTACGGAACGGGGAAAAAGCTTTGCGGAATTTCAACCCTCAAGGCGATTGCATCAAATCTTCCATTTGCAGACAGGCTCATTTGTCCCATAATGGATGCAAGACGGGATCAGCTTTATACTGCACTTTACAAATGGGAAGACGGGGCTTTAACTGAAATTATGGAGCCCTCCGCCATTTCCGCAGAGGAACTGGTTTTGAAAATAAAAGAAGATGTCATCTTTATAGGAGACGGAGTTATAAGATTTAAGGGCTTTTTTGAAGAGAAGCTCGGGGAAAAGGCTTCCTTTGCTCCCGGCAATCTTTGCTGTGCGAAGGCTTCTTCTTTGGCTTATCTTGCCATGGGAGAAGAGGGGGGAAATCCCGAGGATGTAAACCCCAGCTATTTAAGGCTTTCCCAGGCGGAAAGAGAATATAACGAAAAAATGAACAAAGGAGAATAGGTATGATAGCGTTAGGAGCAGACCACGGCGGTTTCGGATTAAAGGAATTTATAAAAAAGCATTTGGAGAAAAAAGGTATAGAATATAAGGATTTCGGCACATACTCTGAAGACAGTGTGGATTATCCCGTATACGCCGAAAAGGTGTGCAAGGCTATTCAGGAGGGTGTTTGCGAAAGCGGAATTTTATGCTGCGGCACAGGTATCGGCATTTCCATGGCAGCCAATAAATTTAAGGGCATCCGCTGTGCTCTGGTTAGAGATTCTTTCTCTGCCCGTCTTACAAAAGAACACAACAATGCCAATGTTTTGGCACTTGGCGGAAGAGTAACGGGAACCGAATTGGCGGCAGATATTATAGATTCCTGGATGAATGCCGAGTTTCAGGGCGGAAGACATCAGGGTAGAATAGATATAATTTCAAGTTTTGAAAAATAAAAGCTAAGGCTTTATTTGTGAAAGGAGAAAAATTATGCTTTGTCCTTTTTGCGGATATGAGGAAACCAAGGTTTTGGATACCCGAGATACCGATGAAAACACAACGGTAAGAAGAAGGAGAGTCTGCCTTTCCTGCGACAGACGTTTTACCACCTATGAAAAGGTGGAGCACGTTCCCGTAATGGTCATTAAAAACGGAGGAAAGAGAGAACTTTTCTCAAGGGAAAAGATTTTGACGGGAATCATCCGTGCCTGCGATAAGACGGAAGTGGGAGTCAAGGAAGCTGAAAGAATTTCGGAAGAAATCGAAGTTGAAATTTACAATTCAATGATAAAAGAGATTACATCCAGACAGATAGGCGAAATGGTTATGGAAAAATTAAAGGATGTTAATGATGTGGCATATGTTCGCTTTGCTTCAGTTTACAGAAGATTCCAGGACGTGTCCTCTTTTATAGACGAGCTTGAAGCTTTAATTCGCAATAAAAATGAATAGAGGTTAATTTTATGAATATACCTGAAATATTCGGAAGTCTGGTTTTCAATGACAAGGTCATGAAAGAAAGGCTTCCCGTAGAAACCTACAAGGCATTAAGAAAAACTATAGATGAAAGAAAAAGCCTGACAACTGAAGTGGCAAGCGTTGTGGCAGGCGCCATGAAGGATTGGGCTATAGAAAAGGGAGCAACTCATTATACCCATTGGTTTCAGCCTATGACTGGAGTAACTGCCGAAAAGCACGACAGCTTTATTACTCCTTCGGGACCTGACAGAGTTATAATGGAGTTTTCGGGAAAAGAGCTTATAAAGGGTGAACCTGATGCATCAAGCTTTCCCTCAGGCGGAATAAGGGCGACCTTTGAAGCCAGAGGATACACCTCCTGGGACCCCACAAGCTATGCTTTTATAAAGGATAATACCCTTTGTATTCCTACTGCCTTCTATTCCTACGGCGGCGAAGCGCTGGATAAAAAGACACCGCTTCTTCGTTCCGTTGAGGAAATAAATAAGCAGGCTTTAAGAATAGTGAAGCTTTTCGGAAATGATACTGCGAAAAGTGTCAAGGTTACGGTCGGACCGGAGCAGGAATATTTCCTTATAGACAAGGAGCTTTATGAAAAACGTAAAGACCTTATTTATACGGGACGTACAATTTTGGGCTCTAAGCCGCCCAAGGGTCAGGAAATGGATGACCATTATTTCGGCGCAATAAAGCCGAGGGTTGCTTCATATATGAAAGAGCTTGACGAAGAGCTCTGGAAGCTTGGGGTTTTTGCAAAAACCAAGCACAATGAAGCTGCTCCTGCACAGCATGAGCTGGCACCTGTGTATTCAGATGTCAATGTGGCGACAGACCACAATCAGATTACCATGGAGGTTATGAAAAAAATTGCAGCCAAGCACAATCTGGTGTGCCTGCTTCATGAAAAGCCTTTCCAGGGAGTAAACGGCAGCGGTAAGCACAACAACTGGTCCATTTCCACGGATACTGGAATAAATCTTTTAGAGCCGGGCAAAACACCCCATGAAAACTGGCAGTTCCTTTTGTTTTTGTGTGCAGTAATAAAAGCTGTAGATGAATATCAGGATATGCTCCGTATTTCCGTTGCCAGTGCAGGCAACGACCATCGTCTTGGCGCATCGGAAGCTCCTCCTGCCATTGTGTCTATTTTCCTGGGCGACCAGCTCACGGAAATTTTAGATTCTATCGACAAGCATGAAGAGTACGACTTAAAGGCAAAGACCAATATGGAGGTGGGCGTTCACGTTCTGCCTACATTCCCTAAGGATACCACAGACAGAAACAGAACGAGTCCCTTTGCATTTACGGGTAATAAGTTCGAGTTCAGAATGCCCGGATCCACATTATCTATTGCAGGGCCTAACACCATATTAAACACTATTGTGGCAGAAGTTTTAGAGGAATTTGCCGACCTTCTGGAGGTGGCAGATAATTTCTCAAAATCGGTGGTAAGGCTTGTGCGTCATACATACAGAGACCATAAGAGAATTATATTCAACGGCAATAACTATTCTGACGAATGGGTTAAGGAAGCAGAGGGAAGAGGTCTTTCCAACTATAAAAGCACTCCTGAAGCCATCCCTCATTTTGAAGATGAAAAGAATGTAAGGCTTTTCATAAAGCATGGGATTTATACAGAGAGAGAAATTCATTCCAGATGTGAAATTCTTCTTGAAAACTACTGTAAAACCGTAAATATAGAGGCTCTGACCATGGTTGATATGGTTAAAAGACAGATAATTCCCGCATCGGTTTCTTATGTGAATGAGCTTTCTCTTACGGCGAATGCAAAGAAGAAAATTATAGGAAGGGCTTTCGGAAGTACGGAAAAGACTCTTATATCAAAGCTTTCTGAATTGAACGACAGGGTTTCTAAGGAAGTTGAAAAGCTGGAAGCTAATGTTTTGAAAGCGTCTTTGTTTGAAGGCGATATTAAGGAAAAGGCTATGGCTTACAGGGATTTGGTAGTGGCTAAAATGGAAAAGGTCAGACTTTTGGCAGATGAAATCGAAGCTAACGTTGCAGAAAAATACTGGCCCTATCCTACATATGAGGATTTACTTTTCAGAGTATAATTCTTTCGGCAGGGAGAAGTAGGCTTTGACTTGTTTTTCGTCGATAGTGCTTAAAAAATGAAGACTTTAATAATATTAAAATTTGAAAGCCTCCTGAAATCATTCAGGAGGCTTTCTTTTGGCAAATGTTTTTAAGACATTATGAGTGTCTTTTTTTGAAAAAGTCATTCAAAAGACCCGTTTTTTGTTTTCTTTGAATTGGAATGTAAAATGGACAGCTTTTCCCGTTATGGCTATATAAATAGGGACAAAACGGAGAATTTTTATCCAGGGAATAAAGCTTTTTACCAACAGCACATCCGGGACATTTTTTAAACATTTTATCTTTCCTCATATTCTTATGTTAAGTCAGTACTTTTATGCAAACAGGAAAGCGAGCACTCAAATTCAGTTTTTGGTGATAGTAACAAGACTGTTTTCTTCATCCCATATTACAGTGGCTAAAAGAGCTTCGCTGATAAATCTTATGGGAGTATAGGTTCTGTCGTTTTCTATAAAAGCGGGACTGTCCAGAAGAACTTCTTCTCCGTTTACTAAGGCGTAGTCTTTTCCTATGTATATTATAATTTCGATATCGTCTTTTTCTATAACCACCTTGTCAGGGGCATCCTCGCTCCAGGTAACCTTTGCTCCGAGAGCTTCTGCCACAAATCTTGCGGGAAGCATGGTTCTGTCGTTTCTTATTACGGGAGCAACGTCATTGGTTTTTTCTTCGCCGAAAACAAGTGCTTTTTTCTTTCCTATCCAAAGGAGAATGTGGTCCTCTTCTGTTTTTATCTTTTCCCACTTGGCATAAATGGTTAAATCCTCTGTAATCTTTAATGAAGTAACGGGAATTTCAAAAGCTTCATCCTGATACCAGCCCTTAAATTCAAAGCCTTCCTTTTTGGGGATATACTCTGTTAAATCAATGGTAGCATTGCGGGGATGGGAAATGTTTTTGATATTTGAACCATCGTTTGTTTCAAACTGAACAGTGTATACGACTGTTCCTCCGCCACCGCCCTGTGCCATGGTCTTTTTCCATTTTGCATAAAGGGTAATGGGTTCTGTAATGGTTATTTCCCTGATTCTTTCGGTAAGAGAAGCATCAGAATACCAGCCAACAAAGGTATATCTTGATTTTTCAGGCTTGAATTCTGACAAGTTAACGGTATCGCCCTGAACTTTTTCAACCTGAGGCAAGGTGTTTCCGCCGTTGGTAACAAAGTTTATGGTAACAAGAACAACGCCTTCTTCCTCACCGGTGCCCTCAACGAAAATTTTGGAATTTATAAGGGTATTTTCATCAGCCATATTTTCACGGGCACTAAGATAAATACCTGCATTCTCTGTTGAGTTTTCTGTATTTGTAATGGTTATGGCGGAGTTTGTTATTGTGAAAGATGTATTATCCGTGTTTTTAATTCCGTATTCCGCCTTATCTATTACTATTTCGGAATTTTCAATGCTTCCTTTTACGTTTCTTAAAGCATTGTCGGTTATATTCTTAATGGATATAGAGGAATTGTCTGCTTCTATTTCGGTTGAAAGGATGCCTCTTACAGCATTATCTTTGCCGTCAATGGATATTTTTGAATCCTCTGAAACCAGCTTGGCAAAAGAGCCGTCTCCGTAAATAACAGCTGTTGCCGAAGGTCTTATAACCTCAAGGAAGGAGTCGTTTGAAAGGGTCATTACGCCCTGGTCTGCGATTACAAAAATACCGCTTACGGAAGAAACATATTCACCCTTTAAGAGTACATTGTCAAAGGTCAGATTTCCTGATACGGTGAAAAGCGCATGATAGGGTCCTGCAGGGTCATAGGTTTCGGGGTCTTCTCCGTCGTAATTGTCAAATATGAGTCTTCCGTTTTTAATGGTAATGTCATTTTCAATTACATAAGCCTTGCTTAAAGTAGCGTCATTCCCCAAAAGGTCAATTACTGCAGGCTCTTCCATTTCCTTTGCCTCGGCAAGTGCAATTTCAAGATTTTCCTTCTCCACACCGTTTAAGGTTACTTTGCCTAAAATTACACATTCGCCTGTGGCTGTATCATTTCCAAGCTGGATGTAGGAGGGACCTGAAATGGGAAGACGAACTGCTTCCTCGCCTATATAGGTTTTTCCTGTAAAGGAGCAGTCTGTAAAGATTACGGGGCTTCCTCCGTTATGCCATACGCCTGTTATTCCGCCGATTTCAACCTCGTTTACATCCTCCATATAGATATTACCCGAAGATGAGCAGGAGGTAAATTTGTTTCCGTAATGAGCGATACCGGCGATACCGCCGATGTCGCAGGTAGAGCCGTAAACGTCGATGTTGGAGGTTACGTTTTTAACCTCATGACCGCCCTCGCCCATAAAGCCGATGACACCGCCTACATAGGTGCGGTATGCAGTACCGCCTTCTATGGAATAAGCCTTTACATAGCTTTCGTCATCAACATCCACGGTAATATTTGTCCAGTTGCTATAAGCATCCTTTCCGCCGACGCCGCCCACATAGGACATACCGTTTACTTCCACATGTCCTGAAACAGTGATATTGGTGTGCTTTGATGTATAGGGACATCCGGCAACAACGCCTACCATAAGTCGGCCTGAAATCCTGGCGTTTTCCACGGTGAGATTTTTGATTTCTCCGTTTGTTGTAAAACCAAACAAACCTACGTAGCTGTTGTAGCCTGAAATCAGAAGATTGGAAATTGTATGATTATCGCCGTCGAAGGTTCCCTGGAATTTATTTGAGGAGTTGCCTATGGGAGTCCACTCTTCGTTTTCAAGGTCAATGTCATCTGTGAGCTTCAATATTTTTCCGCTGTAGGAAGTGCCGCTGTTTACATTGTCTCTGAATATAAGTAAATCCTCAAGGTCATTGATAAGATAGGGGTCCTCTGACGTTCCCTGACCTAAAAGATATTTGGTAAATTCCCAGGTTCCGTCGCCGTTATCTGTGGCAATATAAGGAACGCCCTCTGCCACAGCTACGTTTTCTGAGTAAATTAAACTTGAATCATCCTTGGTAAGAGAAAGACGTGTATCTGCAAGGATATTAAAATCCCTTACTTCTTTAATGGATGAATTGCCTGTAAGTGAAAGATTTGCGCTGCCGTCAATGAAGAAGGAGTTCTGTCCGTCATCTGTGCCGATAACCGTTAAAGCTGAATTGTCAAGCTCCATTTTAACTGTTCCGTAATCGGTATCGTTTGAGTTTTTAAGAAGAACATATCCCATTTCAACGGAGGCATCCTCTGCATGGAAGGTACCTGAATAAATACCTGAATAATATGTAGAACGGTATTCTACGGTAGAATCGTCATCATCTCCGTAAATGTAAATACCGGAAGCAAGATTTTCATTTCTTCTTATGTGAGCAGAGCCGTTTACAATGATTGAACCGGGAGCGTATACGCTTACGGTAGCATCATCTGCTATATAAAGGTTTTCTGTGGAGAGTGCACCGGTAATTATAGCCTCTGCCTCGGATATAAACAAAGCTTCGGTATCAAAAGCAACATTTTCGCCAAGGGTAAAATCTTCATCGGCATATACCCAGCCGTCATAGGTGCTGTTGATGGTAACTCCGTTTACGTTGCCGCTTACTATATTTCCGTAAAGAGAGGTAATTTCCTCGAAAATGTCTTCGTTTACTCTTATTTCCTTTTTGGGAATACTGTAAGTTACATTGATTGCCTGCTGCAGTGAAGCATATTCAATTACATCACCGTTTTCAAGCACAACACAAACTGAAGGAGCAATTGTTACGCCGTCAACACCGGGAATATCATTTTCGGGATTGTCAACCCATTCAACGGGATTGAGGTCGTCAGGACCGTTCAACTGAGCTTCGTTTGTGGAAACCTTTTCGCCGTTTACCCAGAGGTCAGCATGTGTGGGAGGATAATTGGAGGCGGGCATGCCTTCCTCCCAGCTTAATTCCCAGTAGGGGTCATTATAATCTGAAAGAGATGTGGGGATGGTCCAGGTTACATAAACATCCCCATCCTTTAAGTTGTCATACTCTGTAAGGGCTGCAGTTGCTATAAGCTTTTCCCCTGAATAAACCATGATTTCAAACTGCTCGCCTGCATTTGCATTACCTGATGCCTCGCCCCAGATTGAGGTGGTGGAGGTATATGCAGGAGTAATAGTGCCCGTAGCAGATTCTTCTGCAAAAATCGTACAGCACATTGACCCTGAGAGGAGCATAAGTGCCAACACTAAGCACATCATTTTTTTAATAAACATGTAAGTCTTCCTTTCTTGTCTGTTTTAAGAAGTGTAGGCAGAGAGTCTGCTGTATTGGTTATGCCGCCGCCTCTCTGCTTTGCGGACAGCATAACAAATCTGTGAGAATTCCTCCTTCCGGAATTTTTTTATAATTAACCAACCTCAGGCTGGGAAATTATCTGAAAAATCTTTTCAAAAATGGTAGTTGCCTCAAATATAGTCTTTTTAATACATTTTTTCAGAAATCATGTTCCTGTTCTGTGGTTTAAGGAAAGCCATTATTCTTTCATAAAGGTTGTCAAGAAGCATCTGGGTCTTTTCACGGTCATCCCACAGTGCATAATCTATTACATATGCAATTATGGAATATATAAATATTTCTGCCTGGACATGGGAGCAGCCGAAGATTTTTATGATTTCCTTGGCATAGCTTTCATACCAGAGTCTGAAATCCATGGTTTTGCTTCGCATGCGCTCTCCGAATACAGGGCTTGATGTAATCTGGATGGCGAGCCTCAGCTCATATTTGTACTTATCTGCTTCATCCAAAATGGAATTGAAGTATTTTGTAATGTCTTCTTTGTGTACCAGGGTAAAGGTCAAAAGAGCATCAACGACTTTCGAGAGTCCATATTTTCCGGCATTTATCCAGATGTCGTCTTTATTGGAGAACCAATAGTAAAGACTGCTTTGAGAAATTTTCATTTCCCTGCATAAATCACCTACTGATGCACAGGAAAGGCCGGTTCTTAAAAGATATTCCCATGTGGAATTTAATATCTCGGTCTTTTTGTCAGGCGAGTTATTGACTTTCATTTTCAATACTCCTTTTATATAACACTTTCCCGCCTCTTTACGGTTTGTAACGTTCGTTACAAAAAGGCGGTAAAAAAATCGCCCGCAACATAATCGAAATTATGTGTTAAGGCGGACTCCACATAATCGAAATTATGTTGCAAGCAAGAGCATGCTTTTTGTATTAGATTGACAAAATAGTATCTGATTTTCTTAATATATACAAAAAATGTATGACCAAAAGACCGGGCAAGAATAAAAAATGCTCAACCGGTCTTTTGGTCATGTTTATTTTTGTGCATATTGACGGTTTTTAAAAAAATAGCTGTTAAGCATTGACAAGCGCCCCTCGGTAATGTTAGAATATGTACGCTGTAAATATAATGCAAGCTAAATATTTCCCACATAATTTCGATTATGTGGTTATTTTTTTTATAGGCGTAAAAGTCCTAATTTTTGTATTTGCTGACGGTGTATTTCTCCTGTCTCCATGGTGTATATACGTGTGGTATTTATGCTTGAATGACCTAAGATGTCTGCTAATCGGACAATGTCCTTTTGCAAGGTGTAGTAAGTTCGGGCAAATAGATGTCTTAAATTGTGGGGGAAAACTTTTTCTTTTGAAACCCCTGCATCTCGGCACAGGTTTTTCATCATTTTCCATATTGTGCTTCTGTCAAGCGGCTTTCCCGTTCTCGTTATGAAAAGGGGGCCGCTTTTTATTTTTTCTCTTTGGGCATAATCTATGAGGATTTTACAAAGGGCCTTTGGCAAAATTACAATCCTCATTTTCCCCTTCAGGCTTATGGTAGCTTTTCTCTTTTTTACTGCATCCACCGTTATATAGGGCAGCTCCGAAACTCTGATACCGCTGGAGCAGATGGTCTGCATCAGTAAATAAAGCCTTTTATTCTTTTTTTCTTTTGCGGCATCTAAAAGCCTGCCGTATTCCGCCTTTGTAAGCTCTTTTTCGTTTTTTGAAAAAATCTGTTTCTGGATTTTCAGCATTTTGACCTTCAACTCGTAAAGATGATGGTAATCAAAAAAGCTGTTAAGGGAAGAAAGCACGGAATTTACAGAGGCGGGAGCGAAGTTATCGGAAAGATATTCCTTGTACTTAAGGACAAGCTGCTTGTCAATATCCCGCCCCGAAACCCAGTTAAAAAACGTGGCCACATCTCTTATATACTTTTCGATTGTCAAAGGCGCTTTTTCTTCGTTTACAAGATAGTCTTTGAAATCATGCATAAGCTTCGGTGAAATGTTTTTTGTCAAGGTCATAATATAACATCCTTTCTTTTTTTATAGTATTTAATATAGAGAATAATAATATTCCTGAAAACTGTCAATGGACCACGGGATAAACAGCTATGGTTTTGCTCAAAAAATACAATAAAATACTTAAAAAATACATTGAAAAGCTTTGGCACAGACGATATAATGAGGGCAGAAAATACAATTTGAAAGGATGTTGGAAATGAACAAAATTTCGCTTCAGATGTACACCGTTCGAGAACACACGAAAACCTGGGAGGGCTTTTTGGAAACGGTTGAAAAATTAAGCAGCATAGGCTTTAAGACATTGCAGTACACAATTCCCGAGGCTTTTGACGAAAATGAGGTTAAAAAGGTTTTTGACAGCTACGGTATGAAGAATGACTCTGTGCACTCCGGTGGTCTTAACATAGAAAAGAATGCAAAAAGGGTTTTGGAGCAGTGCGAGCTGTTCGGTACAAAATATGTGAGAATCAGTCCCATTCCCACGGGACTTACAGTAAGCCCGGAGGGCTATAAAATGTTCGCCAACTATTTGAATGAGGCATCGGCAGAATATAAAAAGCACGGCTTAAAAATACTTTATCATTTCCATTCTTTTGAATTCAGACGTTTTGGAGATGAAACGGGTATTGATATTTTCCTTAGGGAGTCGGACCCTGAGGTTGTGCAGATCATGCCTGATACCCATTGGCTTCATTCGGGAGGCAAGAATATTGTTGAATTTTTAGAGCAGTATAAAGACCGCTTTGACTATGTGCACTTAAAGGATTTCGGAATAGGCCCCGTAACAGGAGCATGGGAGGCAAGACCCATTGAATATGCTGCCGTTGGCGAAGGAAATCTTAACTGGGCACCAATATTGGAATTCATGAAGAAAAATAGTGTAAAGAGCTATGCCATAGAGCAGGATTCCACCTACGGAAGAAATGTATTTGATTGTGTAAAATCAAGCTTTGACTATCTTATAAAAAATGGGGTTGAAGACTAATGGAATTCAAAAAGGTAAAAGCAGCCATTATCGGAGCGGGAATGATAAGCGGTCATTATTTAAACAACATAAAAAATCGTTTCAGTATAATTGAACTGGTGGGTATTTCCGATATTGTACCCGAAAAAATCAAAGGCGCAGGCCGAAAAATACGGCATAAAGCAGATGACCAACGAGGAAATATTGGAAGATCCTGAAATTGAACTTGTTTTAAATCTTACCTATGCGTCTGCCCACTATGAAGTGAGCAAGCAGATTCTTTCTTCGGGAAAGCACTGTTACAGTGAAAAAATGATGTGTGTTACAAAAGAAGAGGCAGATTGTCTTATGGCTCTTGCCAAAGAAAAGGGACTTATGTTTGCAGTGGGTCCCGACACGTTTCTGGGAGCTTCAATGCAGACGGTGAGATATATCGTGGAAAAAGGTCTTATCGGTCAGGTTATACAGGTGATTGTTCACCGTAACCGTGGCTATCATATGATAAAGACCACGGGGGATGACAATTACAGAAAGTATTCCGTTATGTGTGGGAGGTATTCCCTACGATATGGGAGGCTACCATCTGCATGCTCTATTTAACATTTTCGGTCCCGTTGAAAGCGTATGCGGATATGCCGAAACCAGAAACAGGGAAAGGCCTTACTTAAACCCCCGCCACGAGAAATTTAACGAGCCGTTCTTTGTAAATACAATTAACACAATGAATGCGTGCATGAAGTTCAAAAGCGGAGAAATTTTGTCATTTTCTCTTTCTTCGGACCATAGGGTATCGGGACAGATGTTTGAGTTCCACGGAACAGAAGGTGTTCTGTACGCTCCTGATCCCAACGATTTTGACGGAGCAATATACATAGAGAAAAAAACGGGAGAAAAGCTGGAATTCCCCTTATGCCATCCCTTCAGTCAGGAATCCAGGGGAATTGGTGCAGCAGATATGGCGTGGGCATTAAGATGCGGAAGAAAAACCAGAATTCCTGCCCAGTTCGGATATCATGCACTTGAAATTATAAATGCTGTAATTGAGTCAAGTGAAACGGGAAGAACGGTAAAGCTCAGTACGGATTTTGAAATTCCAAAGCCCATTTCAACTGAATTTTACGGAGGAGGCAGCGAAGAGCGAAGCCTTTTCATCTGTTGAATTATTGACAGATAAAAAACACTGTGAGATAATTATCTTCAAAAGGGGGATTTTGTATGATTGATATAAATCTCTGTAAAAACGGCATAAACCTAAATAAGATAATTGCAATCAGGCAAAGCTGGAAGCACGGTGATTTTTTCAGCTATCTTGAAAGGAAAAGACCGAATAACGGGCTTATGATTATAATGACAGGCGGCGTTTCCTTCAGTTATCCTGACGGAAGTTTCATAAAAGCGGTGGCAGGCGATGTGGTTTACATCCCAAAGGGAATAAGCTACAGGGCAAATCTGCTTTCGGAAGAAAACGAAAACATAAGGGGAGAGGACTTCCTTATAAATTTCATTTTAACCGACGACGAGGGAAACGAATTTACTCTTTCGGATAAAATAACAAAGGTTTACGAAAATAAAACGGGCAAGCCTTCTGAAATTTCCGAAAGGATGGTTAAATGCTACGGAAAAAACCGTCTCCTGAAGCTGAAGTCATTAGGATATAAGCTGCTGGATGAGATATTTTCCCTTAATATAATGGGAGATATAATGACAGTTGACGAGGGAATAGAATATATAAGAGAGGAGTTTAACGAAAGCCCTTCCGTCCCGGAGATAGCCCGAAGATGTGCCAAGAGCGAAAGCTCTTTTCGCCGACACTTCAAGGAAAAAACAAAAATGTCCCCGGGGAAATTTATAAATATGCTGAAGGCTGAAAGGGCAAAGGAGCTTTTGACAAGGAGCGAAATAACCATAGAGGAAGTAAGTGAGCTTCTTTGCTTTTACGATAAATCCTATTTCTACAAGGTGTTTAAAGAGCATACGGGCAAAACTCCCCTTGAATACAGAAAGAAATAAAAAGTACAGACTGACGGCGGTTATTCCCCGTCAGTCTGTCTTTTTTTAATTTTTCAAAATAATGACTTGACAAGTCAGTAAAAGTGTGGTATAATTATATATGCAGCAGATAAGTGCTGTTATATCGTGATAGGGGAGTTTTGCCGTAGGGTTGTATAATCCTGGGGCAAAATTATTATGCCTTGATTAACCCATCAAGTCATAAGCGGTATAAAAATATAAAAGGAGGAAAAATATGAAAAGGACCATTAAAGACATAATATCTCTGGTGGATTCGGCTAATCCCAATGCATATTCAAACGAGGTAAAAGCCTCCTGGCTTAATGAGGTTGAAGGCTTTATTCAGAGGGAAATATATAATCTGGCGCCAACGGACATAACGGATTATGTGCCCTATTCGGAGTGTATGGATATTCCTTTAAGTCTGGATGCGGGCTATGAGAAAATCTATATATCCTATCTTAATGCCATGATTGATTTTACAAACAAGGAATTTGCTTCCTACAACAATGCTTTAGCTCTTTACAATGCTTATCTCGAGGATTATGCAAAGTGGTATATCCGTCATCACGGTGAGGGCGAAGCTTTGGTTTCGGGAATGTACATATCCGCATACGGTATAGCCGTTAATCACGGATTTACGGGGACAGAAGAAGAGTGGCTTTTATCACTTAAGGGAGAAAAGGGCTCAAGCTTCACCTATGAGGATTTTACCGAGGAAGAACTTATGAAGCTTAAGCCTAAAAGAGGGATTGACTACTGGACAGCGGAGGATGTGGCGGATATAAAAGGCTATATCGACGCTGAAATCGGTGAAACGGAGGATGCTCTGTCCGCCATAATCAAAATTCAGGAGAGTGTTTTAGGAGGTGATGAGGCGTGAGCTTTGCAGAAAAACTTTTAACTATTGCCGAAAATGAAACGGACATATGTGAGGGACTTTCTGAGCTTATTGCCCTGCAGGAGTCATATATAAACGAGGAAGATGATCCGGAGATATCGCTTCCGATTCTTCCCGGAGAGGACAGTGAGCTTGAACTATGACTGGACTTTTAGAAAAAGCAAAGGATAATGTGCAAAAGGTTTATGAGGCCGGCAAAAAGGCAGAATACGATGCTTTCTGGGATGGCTTGCAGGAGAATGGAGCGAGAAAAAGCTACAATTATGCCTTTTGTGGCAGAGGGTGGAACAGCAAAACACTTAAACCTAAACATATGATGACACTTTCAGGAGCTACAAATATGTTTATGAGGTGTAATGAATGTAATCCCGAAAGGCTTGATATGACAGAAATATGTAAAAAAATTGATGCTTCAAACGTTACAAATGCGGCGGCTATGTTTCAAGATGCATTTTTAGAAAATGTAACTATTGATTTAGGAAATGCAACAACCATACAGAATATTTTCAATGCTTCCAATGATGGAAGTCAGGCAATACTCTCTGTAACCATTAAGGTAACAGAAAAATGTACTAATTTTTCCAACGCCTTTGCTTATTGTGGTAAGACGGGAAAAATTATATTTACCGAAGATAGTGTAATAGCTTCAAACGGCTTGAACTTACAACGTAGCACATTACTTAGTAAAGAAAGTATTGTAAGTGTTATAAATGCCCTTTCAACTACAACAACGGGCTTGACCGTAACACTTTCAAAAACTGCGGTAAACAATGCTTTTGGCATTAAGGTAGATAATGAGACGACGTGGACGGATGAATGGGTTGCACTCAAAAATTCAAAAGCCAACTGGACTATAAAACTGGTATGAGCGTTAAAAAGAGGGACTTGAATTCAAGCCCCTCTTTTTTATGATTACATAACAGAGTTTGTTGATTAAAGTTGACTTTTTGTAAATTCTAATATATAATTATATATTAGAGATGTTATATCTTAAAAAACAGACATTATAATGAAACAAAATTTCAATGCAGATAAAATAAATTATAGCAGAGGGATTGAAGATGGAAAAGTTCGAAAACAAAGTGTGGCTTTCTACCCCCACAATGCATGGGGATGAGCTTAAATATGTAACCGAGGCATATGAAACCAACTGGATGAGCACAATAGGCAAAAACATCAACGAAGTTGAAAGGCTCGCTGCCGAAAAAATCGGATGCAGATATGCTGTTGCCCTGTCCTGCGGAACTGCGGCGCTTCACCTTGCGGTAAAGCTTGCGGGAGTCAAGCAGGGGGAGAAGGTTTTCTGTACGGATATGACCTTTGCTGCAACTGTCAATCCCGTAGTTTATGAAAAGGCAGTGCCTGTGTTTATTGATACTGAGTACGAAACCTGGAATATGGATCCCGAAGCCTTGAAAAAGGCGTTTGAGCTTTACCCTGATGTGAGAGTTATCATTGTGGCAAATCTTTACGGTACTCCTGCTAAGATGGATGAAATATTAAAAATTGCCAAAGAACATAATGCCGTCGTAATTGAAGATGCGGCAGAGTCTTTGGGTGCGACCTATAAGGGAAAGCAGACGGGTTCTTTTGGTACATATAACGCCATTTCCTTTAACGGAAATAAAATAATCACCGGGTCCTCCGGAGGTATGCTTTTAACCGACGATAAAGATGCGGCGGACAAGGCGAGAAAATGGTCTACCCAGTCAAGAGAAAATGCACCCTGGTATCAGCACGAAGAAGTGGGCTATAATTACCGCATGAGCAATGTTATTGCGGGCGTTGTAAGAGGACAGATTCCCTATCTTGAAGAACATATTGCAAGGAAAAAAGCGATTTACGAAAGATATAAGGAAGCCTTAGGAGATTTACCCTTAAAGATGAATCCTTATGATGAAAAAATAATGGAGCCTAATTTCTGGCTTTCGTGCCTTTTGATTGATGAAGAAGCCATGACAAAGCAGGAAAGAAGCGACCTTTTGGCTTCCTATGTAAAAGAAAAAGGAAAAACCTGCCCAACGGAGATACTGGAAAAGTTAGCAGAGTATAATGCGGAAGGAAGACCCATCTGGAAGCCTATGCACGCGCAGCCTATTTTTAAGGATAGTCTCTTTGTAAAAAAAGACGACAAAGATGTGGGAATGGATATTTTTGCCCGTGGTCTTTGCCTTCCTTCTGATATAAAAATGACAGAAGAGGAGCAAGACAGGGTTATTGAAATTGTGAGAAGCTGTTTTTGAAAAGACTTAGGGGAGTAAGTTATGAGAAAGTTTAATTTCTTTTTGAAAAGAATGTTTGATATAGTGGCAAGTGTGTTGGCGCTTGCTCTGCTTGTTGTTATTCCGGTTATGATTGTGGTCCCTGTAATAATAAAGCTGACATCTAAGGGTCCCGCTTTTTACACTCAGGTACGAATAGGTAAGGATAAAAAACCCTTTAAGCTTTATAAGTTCAGAACAATGATAACAGAACGCTATGATAAGGACGGAAATGAAATAATGTCTGAAAACCGCATTACCAAGGCAGGAAGGGTTTTAAGAAAGTTCAGCATTGATGAGCTTCCGCAGCTTTTTAACGTACTGAACGGAACTATGTCCATTGTAGGACCAAGACCTATGCTTGACTACCAGGCGCCGAGATGTATAGGGGAAGAGAATATGCGATTCGATGTGCGCCCCGGACTTACAGGCTATGCGCAGGTGATGGGAAGGAATAATATCTGCTGGGAAGAGCGTATTAAGTACGATATTGAATATATAAAAAGTTTTTCAGTCTGGAAAGATATCGAAATTATTTTTAAAACCGTACTCCTGGTTCTGAAAAAGGAAGGCACCGATGTAAAAGCTGAATACCGCGGAGTGGATAGGTTTTCGAAATATTATATTCCGGAAAACAGAGAAAAAATTGAGGAAGGAGAAACAAAGCCTTATTCAAATGCAGGCTTTGTTGAAAAATAAAATGAAGGCTTTGGTTTTAGCAGGCAGTTGTTCGCAAATTGTGCTCTTGAATCAGTTAAAGGAACGGGGAATGGAAACAATTCTGGCTGATAATAACGAAAATGCCGTGGCTATTCCTTTTGCAGATGAATTTGTAAAAGTGGATTTACTTAATATTGAAGCAGTAAAAAAAGTGGCAATTGAGAAGAATGTGGATTTTGTATTTTCTGTATGTGCCGACCAGGTGCTGATTACTGCAGCCAAGGTGTCAGAAGATTTAGGATTGCCTTGCTATATTGATTATCAGACTGCATGTAATGTTTCGGACAAGGGATATATGAAAAAAACTTTTGAAAAAGGCGATGTTCCCACATCAAAACACATATTTATAGCGGAACTTAGTGAGGATGCTATATCAGGAATGCAATACCCGTTGGTTGTTAAACCTGCTGATGCGTACAGCTCAAAAGGTGTAAGAAAGGCTACGAACGCTTCTGAACTTGAAACTTTTTTTGCAGAAGCAAAGCAGATAAGCCGTTCGGGACTTGTAATTGTGGAAGAATATATTGAGGGAGCAGAGCTTACTGTTGATTTTCAGATTGTGGATGGAAAGGCAGTGTTTTTAACAGCTTCCAATACCGAAAAAGTGGGATACGAAGACAGATTTCTTGCTTTCAGAACAAGAAATCCTGCAGCTGTATCCAGCGAAACGATTGAAAGAATCAAAGTTATAGGGCAGAAGATAGCAGATGCTTTTGAACTTAAGAATACTCCTATGCTGGTGCAGCTTATAACAGATGGCACAAGAGAGAGCGTGTTGGAATTTTGTGCCCGCACAGGAGGCGGAGCGAAGTATCTCTTGCTTAAAAAGGCTACGGGATTTGATCCCATAACTGCTGTACTGGATATAACTTTAGGAAAAAAAGTGCAGATTGATGAGATAAAGTCAGAAGGCAAGTACATAACAAATGAGTTTTTATATTGCTATCCGGGAGAATTTGACCATCTGGATGGATTTGAGGAACTGAAAAAAGAAGGAATCCTTGCGGAATACTGGCAGTTTAAGAATAGTGGATCTCAAATGCGAGGTGCTGCAACCAGCAGTGACCGTATCGCAAGCATAACTATTAAAGCAGATTCATTTGAAGAGCTGGTAAAAAAGCATAATGCAGCTGCAAGTCGTATAAAAGTAATTGACAATACCGGCAAGGATATTATGAGACACGATCTGCTTACGGATATCAAAGAGCTGTGATAGATATATAAAAAGGAGGGTTTAAAATGCCAATAGAATTTGCTTATCTTGGAATTGTTTTTCTTGTTTGCATTATATGGTTTTGCGTGTTAAAAAGACCGCTTTATGAAGCAATGCTGGTGGCGTTTATAGCTATGGTTGCAACAGTCGCAATCGTAACTGGAGAGTTTGGTCTCTCTGTTGTATGGGGGTATATATGGGATGCGATGACAACGCCATCGCTTTATGTAATTTTCACATTTATCTTATCGGCGTCGCTGCTTTCCAAAACCAGTATCATAGATGACTGTATTGCAATGATTCTTGCGATATTCGGACGTTTGCGCGGAGGGGCAGGGTTTGTTGCTATAATAGCATCATCTTACATGGGCTCTCTGTCAGGAAGTGGTCCGGGAAATGTTGCAACTACCGGTGTGTTTACAATTCCGGCCATGAAAAGGTCGGGATTTCCTCCGCATCTGGCGGCAAATGTAGAGGCCCATGCCTCTACTATGGGAAATATGATTCCTCCTGCCGGTATGGTTGCTATTGCATTTGACCACTTGCAGAAGACAAAATGGGGAGAAGCGTTTACAATGTCCCAGTTTTGGATAGTGCTCTGGGGCATAGCGGTATGGTTTATTATACAGAGAATTGTTACTCTCTATTTCATGTGCAGATATTATAAGGTTAAGCCTATGAAAAAAGAAGATATCCCTTCTTTGCGCAAGTCGATTAAGCAGGGGTGGAAGGCAATTTTCCTCCCTGTAATAGTGTTTGTTCCTTTCTGGCTCAGCAGCACATTTGAGGAATATTTTGTATCACAACTCGGTGCGAAAGCTACATCAATTGCAAACAGTATTCTTCTGCTGATTCCTTCGCTTATTGTTGTTATGGGCATAATTCTTTCTGACAAGGAAAGCAAAAAACGTATGACAATGAAAAGTATGTATGAGTACGTTAAAAAGGGAATGCTTAAAGTGGTTCCTACTGCAGCACTGGTTCTCTTTGCATATTTTGTAAGTAATGTTTTTGAAAATCTTGGAGTGGAAGTGGCTGTAGGAGAGTTTATTCAGAGCTTCAAATTATCCAAGATTGCTCTTGTATTTATCATACCTCTTTTCACAGCTATGCTTGGAATGCTGCTTCCGGGTTCTACACAGGTCAAAATTTTTGGTGGTATAATTATAGGAATATTTGCAAGTGCCGGAGTTGAACCGATGCTTTCAGCCGCTATGCTTCTTTGCATCTGTGGAGCTATGCATGGAGTTACTCCTCCTTACTGTGCTTGTGTATATACGGCAATGGGAATTGCCGAATCTGAACTGAAACCTACTCTTATTAACTGTTTTGTGTGGATTTTAATTCATTATTTATTGTCAGTAGCGGTAATGCTTGGATTGTTACCTATAATTGGACTTATAAAAGTGCTGTAAAGGAGATAGATTATGAGTCATAAGATTTATAAAATATTAAACAAGATATATGCATTGATGATGTATATTTCTTTCTTTGCGGGATTTCTTCCTGTTATCCCCTTCATAATTGCATTGCTTATTGGGGGTCAGGCAGGTAATGCGATATATACTTTCCTCTTTTCAAAATATTTTCCGTATGTCATAGCATTAGGATCATTGGCGATTGTAGTCGGACTAATTGCAATGTATTTCGAAAAAGTGGAAGATTTATCCCTGAAAAGTATGAAGAAAGACAAATAATATAAGAGGAGTTTTGTGACCATTTTTTCAAAAATGAAGGAGAACTTATAAGGTACGCTCTGGTAACAGAACTTATATACTAATCGGGAATATTTTGCGGAGGTATATTATGGCACTAACACTCATGTATATAACCAATAATCCCATAACCGCTGACATAGCACAAAGGGCAGGCGTTGACCGTATATGGATTGATATGGAATACATAGGAAAAGAAGAACGTCAACCTGGAATGAATACTGTGAAATCAAATCACACCATTGAAGATATAAAAAATATTCGCCCAAAAGTTACTTCTTCGGAGCTATTGGTAAGGATTAACCCAATTCATGATAAAACAGAGGAATACACCTCTACTGAAGAAGAGGTTAACCAATCAATAGAAGCGGGAGCTGATGTTTTGATGCTTCCCATGTTCAAGAAAAAGAGCGAGGTTGAGCGTTTTATAAAAGCTGTTGATAAAAGGGCAAAAACCCAGCTGCTTTTCGAAACCAAAGAAGCGGTGGATAATATTGACGATATACTTTCCGTCCCAGGCATAGATGAGGTGCATATAGGACTTAATGACCTTCACCTTGCATATGGCATGAAATTTATGTTCGAGCTTTTATGCGACGGAACGGTAGAAAAGCTTTGCCGAAAATTTAAGGAAAAAGGATTAAAATACGGCTTTGGCGGTATTGCCCGTGTAGGCTACGGAATGCTACCTGCAGAGCATATTATAGCAGAACATTATGCATTAGGGTCTACGGCGGCAATTTTATCCAGGGGATTTTGCGATGCTAATATTGTAAAAGACCCAAGGGAAATAGAGTCAATCTTTATAGAAGGCGTAAGAGATATCAGAAAAAAAGAAAAAGAAGTGGCTTTGTTTACCGAAAAACAGTATGAAGAAAACAGGGAAATAATTAAAAAAGGCGTTACAGAAATAGTGAAAAACAAATAAGGGAGACTGAGGTATGAAAAAACTCTGCATCATAACAACCGTTCCCGGAACTTTGAGATCATTTGTTGTTCCTACGGCAGAATATTTATATAAAGAGTGTGGCTATGATATAACTCTGATATGCACTAACGATGACGAATTTGCCGCCTCGTTACCTGAATATATACGCTATATTCCCGTGAAGATGTCAAGGGGAATTGATTTTACGGCACCCGGCTCCATTTGGAATTTCATAAAGATTTTTAAGCGGGAAAAGTTTGATTTGGTGCAGTATGCAACTCCCAATGCCTCGTTTTATGCAAGTATAGCTGCGAGGATTTGCCGTGTTCCCATAAGGCTCTACTGTCAGTGGGGAATAAGATATGTGGGACTTTCAGGAAAATCCAGAAAAATATTTAAGCTTTTTGAAGCTATCGTTTGCAAAAATTCCACACACATAAGGTCGGTAAGTCCTAAAAATCTGGAATTTGCCATAAGTGAGGGGCTCTATTCTTCATCCAAGGCAAAGGTTATAGGCAACGGCGGCACAATCGGAGTTGACTTAAATGCTTTTGACATAGAAAATAAGGCTTTTTACAGAAAAGAAATCCGTGATAAATATAACCTTTCGGATAATGAAACGGTTTTCGGCTTTGTGGGACGCTTTTCAAGGGATAAGGGCTGCGGCGAGCTTTTACGGGCTTTTAAGAAGATATCTGAAGAAAGAGAAGATGTCAGACTGATGCTGGTGGGACGCCGTGAAGACCCTGCGGGAATCTCAGAAGAGCTTGTAAGGTGGGCAGAGGAGTCGCCTAAGGTTATTTTCTCAGGCAGGATAACCAAGGAAGAAATTAAAAAATACTATTCTGCCATAGACATCCTTACCCACCCCTCTTACAGGGAGGGCTTCGGTATGGTTTTACAGGAAGCAGGCGCTTTAGGAGTTCCTATGATAACCACAAGAATAACAGGAGCATCTGAGGTTATGGAGGAAGGAAAGTCCTGCCTTTTGGCAGAACCCCGTAATGCAGAGGATCTGGAAGAAAAAATGCTGACACTTCTTATGGGTAAAGAACTGGCGGAAAATCTTGGAAATGCGGCATATGAGAGAACAAAAACGTTTTATGCAAGGCCTGTAATGCTCCAAAATCAAAAAATGGACTATATGGAATTACTCGGGGAGGAGTAAAAATATGAAACTTGTACTTTCTGAAAAGGAAATATCTTGTGAGAGATTTCCGGAAGATGTCAGGGTTGTAAAAATAAAAGCTAAAGATATATCAGGGTATAACGGAAATTCCGATGTTGTTGCCATAGCGGGTTCAAGAGGGTTAGCCATTAGATGTGCTCAAATGAATTTCCCCTCTCTTAAGCTTTTTCAGCTTACCAGCGCAGGCTTCGATAATGTACCTCTTGAAAAATTTTCCGAGAAAAATATTTTTGTTGCCAATGCAGGAAGTGTTTACTCTGTACCTATAGCCGAGACGGTGGTTTTCGGGATTTTGCAGATGGCAAAGAAGGTAAGGAAGAACCCCAACAATCGTCACTTCAAGCTCACACGAGGATATAATACCATAACTGAACTGGCAGATAAAAAAGTTCTTATAATGGGAGCGGGAAATATCGGTACTGCAGTAGCAGAAAGGCTTTCCGGTTTTGAAATGAAAATATGGGGATACGACCCTTATTGTGAAGATAAGGAACCCTATGAAAAAATACTTAAGAACAGAGAAGAATTGAATGAGAATATTTCTTCCTTCGATTATATTGTATCTACACTGCCCGATAACAATGAAACAAAGGGATTTATAAACAAAGAGATTTTTTCCCTTATGAAAAAAAGTGCTGTTATAGTGAACGTGGGAAGGAAAGCGGTATTCAACAAAGAAGATTTTTTGAGGGCGCTTAAGACGAAAGAGATTGGCGGAGCGGTGTTGGATATGTTTGAAAAGCTGCCTAATCCTATAACAAATCCATTCAGAAGACTCGATAATGTAATTGTTTTGCCGGGAGTGGCGGCTATATCAAGAGAAGTAAAAGAGAGACTAAGTTCTCATATCACAGCGAACATATTGTCTATGATTAGAGGAGAAAAAATTAAAAACATTATAAATGTAAAATAAAACAATTGTTCAAAAAGGATTGTTAGTATGCAAAAGAAAAAAGTATTAGTGTGCAGTGTTCTTGCATGGAACAAAACATCCGGTTCAGATACGCTATCTTCTCTTTTGTCGGGATATGATAAAGATAAACTGGCAAATCTTTATATAAGAGAGGAATTTCCTGACAGCCCGGTTTGCGATAAATATTTCAGGATATCGGAAAATGCCGTTATAAGAAGTGTTTTTAAAAGAAAGTTAAAGACAGGCTCCAGAGTGGAACGAATGGAAACTACAGACTCGAATAAAGCAAATAAAAACGCTCTTGCAACAGCCAAAAGATATCAAAAATACGGGGCGAAAAGAAATGTTTTGTTTTTGTTCGCCAGAGAGATATTGTGGTATTTAGGAAAGTGGAAAACGAAAGAACTGGATAGCTTTCTTGCAGAATTCAAGCCGGATGTGGTATTTTTCGCAATGGAAGGATATATGCACTTTAACCGTATTAACAGATATATTCTTAGAAATACGGGAGCAAAGGGCATAGGCTATTTTTGGGATGACCATTTTTCTAAAAGTTCTTCTCGGAACATATTAAAAAGGCTGCTCAGAAGTCTGCAGCGTCGCTCCATTAAAAAAACAGCAAAGATGTGTGATGAATTTTTCGCAATTACTCCCAAGACCAAAAAGGAAGCAGATGAAACTTTTGGGATAAACTGCAAAGTTCTGACAAAGCCCATAGATTTTTCCGGAAAAGAATTTATACCAGCACCATTAAAAAAACCTATAAAAATGGTATATACCGGAAAGCTGATTATCGGAAGAGGGGACACCCTCTGTCTTTTAGGGAAGGTTTTGGATGAGATAAACGAAAAAGAAAAGAAAATTGAACTTGATATATACACAACTACAACTATAAATGTCCCTGAATCTTTTGGAAATTCTGTTAATTTCAAGGGAGCGGTGCCCCAGAGCGAAATTGCTGAAGTTCAGAAAAATGCCGACATTTTGGTGTTTGCAGAAGCTCTTTCGGGGGAAAATGCTCAAAGTGCAAGACTTTCATTTTCTACTAAGCTGACCGATTATTTCGGCAGCGGGAAATGCATTGTGGCAATCGGAATGCCCGATATTGCGCCCATGGAATATCTTAAAGAAAACGATGCTGCATTATGTGCTAACGACTATCAGTCGCTTAAAGAAGTTTTGCAACGTCTGGCAGACGATAAAACAATTGTAAGTGAATATGCCAAAAAGGCATATGACACAGGGTACAATAATCACAATAAAGAGAATATTCAAAAAACACTGTTTGATTCATTTGATTCCTGAGAGGTGAATTATGAAAATCTTGCAAATAAATGCAACATATTCGAACGGAAGTACAGGAACAATTGTAAAAGAAATCCACAAGCTCTGTGAGGAAGAAAGAATAGAGTCTTATGTAGCCTATGCAACATCTTCTGTAAAACCAACGGATATTGTTAACGGATATAAAATAGGGAACAGACTGGATTCAAAGTTACATGCTCTTTTTGCCCGTATCATCGGCTTGCAGGGCTACAATTCGGTTTTTGCCACTTACAAGCTTTTGCGTCATATAGACAAAATAAAGCCTGATATTATAAATCTTCATAATCTTCACAGTAATTTTATCAATATCCCAATGATTTTTAAGTATATTAAAAAAAGAAAAATAAAAACTCTTATAACCTTGCATGACTGTTGGTTTTTTACAGGTAAGTGCAGTCATTTTCTTTATGACGGATGCGATGGATATCTTCATGAGTGCGGAAATTGTCCTCGTCTCAGTAAAGATATACCAAGTTTCATTTTTGACCGAACAAGGAAAATGCTTAAGGATAAAAAGCGTCTTATAGGACATAACCCTTACGTTTATGTTGCGGGTTGCTCTTACTGGATAACAGAAGAGGCGAAAAAATCTATATTGAAAGAACGAAAGACATATACTTTATATACCGGTATAGATCTGGATACATTCAGAGGCAGAGAATCCGAACTCAAAAAGTCTCTGGGACTTGAGAATAAATGTATCATTCTGGGATTTGCAGGAAAATGGTTATCTAAGGATAATAAAGAAACTTTTGAGGCAGTCAAAAAATCTCTGGATGATAACACGGTTTTGCTGCTTTTGGGTTGTAATAAAGAACAGATGGCTTTGTTAGGCGGAAAGGTAGTGGGAGCTCCTTTTATAAAGGACAAAAACCTTATGGCTGAATATTATTCCATTGCGGATATGTTTGTTAATGTTACGAAAGCCGACACGTTACCTATGGTAAATATGGAGTCCTTAGCTTGCGGAACTCCGGTGGTAACCTACGATTCCGGTGGAAGTGGCGAGCTTGTGCCTGAAAACGGTGGATTTATAGTTCCTTACGGAGACTATAACAAACTTATAGAAAAGATTAAAAAAGTCAAAAGCGATGGGAAAGACTTTTACAGCCAACACTGCATAAATCATGCGAGGGAAAATTTCGATAACAAAAAAAGATTTTTAAAATACATTGAAGTATATAGATCTTTAGGGGAGGAATAAAGACAGGATGAATATTTTCAGCATAAGCTTTATTTTCATACTGATACTATCTTTTTTCCTTAAATACTTGTATAAAGACCAGTGGAGAAACCCTTTTTGTAAAATAAGCGGAGCTATCTACTTTTTAATAGCTGCATTAAGGGGCGCTACTGTTGGAGGCGACTCCTATCAGTATGTAGTTATGCTTAAAAGAATAGCGGAAAATGATTTGAGCTATGCCTTAAATTATTACGATAAAGACCCGGTGTTCGGAGGTTTTGTCTGGATTATCAGCAGATTTACATCAAGCTATACGGTTTTATTTACAATCGTAGCAGCGCTTTTTGTAGGATCTGTGTGGTATTACATATACAAGTATTCTAAGGATCCCTGCCTCAGTATCATATTCCTTCTGGCATTTAATCTGTATCAGTTCTCTCTTACAGGTATGAGACAGACAATAGCTATGTCTTTGGTTGTCTGGGCGATGATATTTCTGTATGAAGAAAAGGTGAAAAGAGCGGTTATTTTCACCCTGATTGCCTCATTGTTTCATCTGTCTTCCCTGATTTTCTTATTTGCAATTCTTCTGAGGAAATTTAAATACAACATTAATACTCTGCTCTTTTCCGTTTTTGCTATGGTGATAGTATTCCTTAACAGAAGCCGTATTGCGAAGTTGATGATCTTTTTAATAAATGACCGAGGGTACGAGGTTGCAGATAAAAATGCAGGATTAACAATGCTCTTTGTTATATTTGTTTTATATGTGTACTGTATTGGTTATTCTAAAAACTTTTTAAAGGAAAAAAACTCAAATATACAGTTTCTTATGGCAGGGCTGGCGATGTTTTTTGAATGTCTGGTTCCGGCGCAGAGTATTTTCTTCAGACTCGCATTTTATTTTCTGTTTGTAAATCTGTCTCTTATTCCAAATGTCACTTACGGAATAGGAAATAAAAGCAACAAAAATATAGTAAGTTTGTTTTTGTATCTGTTGCTTTCAGCGCAGTATCTTATGTTTACAATCGGCTCGTCATATATTTTGCCTTATTATACATTCTGGCAACTGAAAGGAGTTTATTGATGAGTAGTCTTATAAGTATAATTGTTCCTGTGTATAATGCGCAAGACCATCTTGAAGAATGCATAAAAAGTCTCGTTGAGCAGAGTTATGAAAACAAGGAAATTATTTTAGTCGATGACGGCTCAAAAGACTTCTCGGGTGAGATTTGCGACAGATTTGCAGAAAGGTACGAAAATATAAGGGTTTTTCATACAGAAAATCAGGGAGTTGCCAAGGCAAGAAATCTTGGAATAGAAAAAGCTTTGGGAGATTATTTTGTATTTGTTGACAGCGACGATGTTTTATGCGAGGAATTTTTAGAAAAAACACATTTTGCAATGATTGAAAACGGTGTAGATTATGTTTCCTGCAGCTTTTCCAGATATGAAAATGATGCGGTTGGAAGCACGGTGGATTACTTTTTTGAAGACACAGCACTTCTTACAATAGCAGAATACCTTGGAAGAATGGCAGATTTTCAGGCAGGTGCATTTTGGGGCGCAAACTGGGGGAAGTTGTTTAAAGCAAGCATCATCCGGGATAACAATATCCGCTTTGAACCGCAAATACAATTTGCAGAGGATTTCAGATTTAATCTTGAATATCTTAAGTATATAAAAAGCATATACCATATACATAAGCCACTATACATATACAGAATTGACACATCAGGCTCACTTTCAAAAAGTAAGAGGGATTCAAATAAGTTCTGGGATGAATATTATGAGCTTTATTTAAGATATGTAAGTCTCTATGAGCGCCATGGAGTTTATGATAAAAACAAAGAAAAACTTGAAAAAATTAAAGATAATGCGGCAAAGCTTGTTTTAAGAAATAATTTAAGGCAGAATAATCTTGACTTTTTTAAGGCTAAAAAGGTACTTTGCTACATAAAGAAAAATCCTGCATCTGCCAATATAAAGTGTGTAGGATTACTGAAACTGTATTTCCTGGAATTGAGGTTTAAGATAAAAAACAGAGGTAGATGAAATGGAAAAAATAGTTACATATTCCTTGAAAAACAGAATAAAATGGGCGTTTTTTGACTATTTCGGAACAACTGTAAACAGGAATTGTACGCCCGATGAAGTGAAAAAACTTTGGGCTAAAAGAATGTCTGAAAAGCTTAGGTTTTCGGTGGATAATAATCTTTTGTATGAAACCCGTATTGGAGCAGAAAAAAAGCTGCAAAAGAAAAGAGATAACGGGGAAATAATTTACGATGAAGTAATTAAAGAAATATACATCCGCATGAAACTTTGTGCGGAAAAGCCGTGGGCTTTTTCAGAGGATGAATTTCTTTCTCTGGCATTTGATGCTGAATGTGAATGTGAGAAAGAAGTCCAGATTCCCTGCGAGGAAATATGCTCATGCATTAAGAAGCTTCATCTTTCGGGCATCAAAACAGCGATAATATCGGACTTTTATTTACCTAAAGAAGCTTTTATGAGTTTTCTTACGTATCATAAGCTGGAAGGCTTTGTGGACCGTGTTTTTGTTTCTGCGGATTACGGAGAAAATAAGCACTCAGGGACACTCTATAAAACGGTTTTAAGAACACTTGGAGTAGAGGGAAAAGAGTGCATCATGACCGGGGACAATGAGAGAGCTGATATACATAATTCAAAAAGCTTCGGCATAACTCCCTTTAAGGCAATTTCACACGATGAGGACGCAACAGAAGAACTGAAGGGGACTATCGAAGCTATCTATAGAAAGCATTACAAAGGGGCTTTGAGATACTCCAACTATGCCTTTTTATTCTATCTTGCCATGGAAAATTTATACCGCGATATGGTAGAAGAGAAAATTTCTGACATATACTTTTTGTCCCGTGAAGGAGAGTTTTTAAAAAAACTTTTTGATTCATACCTTGAAAGGAGAGAGGATACTCGTATAAAAAGCCACTATCTTTATGTTTCAAGAAAGGCCACTTATCCTGCGACACTTAAGGAACTTTCCGTTGAAGAGTTTTCCCTTTTAAGAAAGTACAAAAAGTTTTCAATCAGGGATTTTACGGATAATGTTGGGATTTTCTCTGAGGGAGATACAAGCTTTTTTGAAGAAATTAACATAGATGAACGCATAAACAACTTCTTTGAGTCGGAGCAGTTTTTAAAACTAAAGGAAGCCCATGAATTTATAGAGCTTTACGAAAAAAGCAGAAAAGAAAACATTGCAAAGCTTAAAAGATACTTTGAGGAGCAAGGGCTTGTCGACGGAGATAAGACCGTTGTGGTGGCAGATGTTGGCTGGAACGGCACTATGCAGGACAACATATTTAAGATTGTCGGAAAAAAGTGTAGAGGCTACTATATAGGAGTACTTGGGGATGCTGATTCTTTAGAGGAAAATATGAAAAAAGGACTCATATTCTCAGAAAATCCCTATCGAACTAAGGACTGTGAAGTCTGGAAATATGACCATACATTTATGGAAAGACTTCTGTGGGCAAGCCACGGTGCCACGGAAGGATACTTAGAAGACAGCGGAAAAATTATGCCTGTATTAAAGGAATATGAAAGCGAAAAAAACAATTATTCTATGATTCTGCCGGTACAAAAGGCTCTTTTGGAGAAGTTTTTACTTATTGATGAAGCTATTTTATCCTCACCGTATTTTGCGAAGGATTTATATCCGGAGTTTTTGAAAAAACACATTGATACGGTGTTTACCCTTAATAATAAGCAGATTAGCCTCCAAAAATACATGATTGATAATCAAATGCAGAATTTTGGAAATATTGTTTCAGCAAAAACCAGCCTTGAGGGAGTATTCGGCTTAAGGAGAATATTAAGAAAAATGTTTTCGCATTTTAAGGTTTTTAAAAACACAGAGGTTCTTTTCAGAATACTTCAGGTACATAATTTTAAGTTTTTCATAAAGGTACTATACTTTTTTAAGCGCAAATCACTTTTAAAAAAGCTTGGTTTGCGCTGAAGAGAAGGAGAAGCGGTATGAAAATTGCATTTGCAACCTTTGCAAATTTGCCAAATCCTCCCAGTAAAGGCGGAGCGGTAGAAGCATTAATAGATGATTTGTGTTTGGAAAATGAAAACGAAAAAAAGCTTGAGATTGATTTGTTCAGCATTTATGATGATGAGGCTAAAAAGCTTTCTTATGGCTATAAAAACACAAAATTTCACTATTATAAAAATAAAAAACACGGAAAATTCACTTTAAAGAATATAGTGGCTAAATTTTTCAAGATATATATTCCGGATAAAAATATGAATAGAATTATATCTTTGATAAATAAGGAAAAGTATGATTTTGTTATAGTTACATCCCTAAACAGAGAACTTAAATTTGTTTTCTCGAGGATTAAGTCCAAGGTCATATGGTATTTACATGGGGACCCGTTTTCTGCATTAAGTAAAAAAAATATAGAAGATATTCTTAAAAATACTGACGGAATAATAGCTGTTTCAGATTTTATTAAAGAACGGGTTTGTAACTTAAAAGGAGCAAAAAAAGTAAATGTGGTTTTAAACTGCATTGATTTAATCCCCCTTGAAAAAGAGAAAGAACTTGAAGCAAGAAGGACTGTTCGTGAAAGGTTCCAAATTGGAGAGGGCGAAATTTTGTATACTTATGTGGGGAGAATTACCCCCATTAAAGGAATTTTAGAAACTATCCGAGCGTTTGTTTCGGCTAAAATTCCAAATTCAAAACTTATGATTGTAGGTGCACCTTCAGGCAAGGAGCAGGAAGAGTACTATGCAAAGCTTAAAGCGGAAGCTGATAAAAACGTAATTTTTTCGGGTTATATCCCTCATAATCAGCTGAATGAAATTTATGCCGCAACGGATGTTGTAACGGTTCCTTCCTTGTGCTGTGAGTCTGCGCTTTTAACAGGCCTTGAGGCACTTGTCTGCGGAAGAAAGGTTATAACTACAAATTCGGGCGGAATCCCTGAATATACAAATGGTGTAAATGCCCGACTGATTGAGATTGACGATAAATTTGAAAGCTCATTAAAGGAAGCTTTAATTGATTTTTCCCAGAGGGAATACGTGGAAGAAGGCTTTGATAAGGAAAAGTTTTCCGGGAAAGAGTTTTATAAAAATTTCCGTAAGGCATTAAAGGAATTAAAGGAGAAGTAATATGGAACCATTGGTTAGTGTTATTGTACCCGTATACAAAGTAGAAAAATATATAAATAAATGCTTGGATTCAATTCTTTCGCAGACTTATCGGAATATAGAAATTATTCTTGTTGATGATGGTTCTCCTGACAGATGCCCTGAAATTTGCGATGAATATGCAAGGAAGGATAATAGAGTTAAGGTTATACATAAAGAAAACGGAGGAGTTTCTTCTGCAAGAAACAGGGGTATTGAGGAATCAAACGGAGAATATATTACCTTTGTTGATGCTGATGATTGGATCGAGCCTGATATGTATGAAAAGATGGTGAAAAATTTAATTGACAGTAATGCAGATTCTGTTTTTTGCGGATTTAAGACAGTTTTTGACGATGAAACGTGCAATTATGAGGTTAATCCAAAGCAGGTGGGATTAGTTGACGGAATACAAGCATTGAAACTGGCGTACAATCTGGATGGTCGGGGATATGATTGTTTTATGTGTAATAAAATAATGAAAAGCACGTTATTGAAGGAAAAAAGATTTAAATTAGGATTAACTACATCTGAAGATGCTCTGTTGCTTGCAGAACTGATGCCAGATTGCGAAGCTGTGTACTTGAATAATGCATCTTTTTACAACTATTATCAAAGAACCGGAAGTGCTTCGCATACCTTTGGGTTGACAAAACAACGCATAGATAATGTTTTGGCTTGGAAACAGATATCCTTTTTGGTTAAAAGGTATAAGGAATTAAATTATTATGCAAAATCCATTGCATTTGTAAACGGAAACAGTCTGCTGTCGCAAGCTTATATAATCGGTAATAACGAAATAGTTGCTAAGATGAAAAAAGCTGTTAAACGATGCTGGTGGGCTTTTATCAATACTGAATGGACAATAAAAAGCAAGGTAAAGATATCATTAAAGTATGTTTTTATATTATGTGGTGTTCCTAAAAAGATAATAAAATTATTAAGCAAATAAACTAAATCATAAGAAATAATATATAAATAGCCATTTGGGATAAATAATTTGATGTAAAGAGGAAAAATGTTTAAAAAATTGGAAATATAACGCATTATCATAAATCCACCAATTACGGTGGGAAGCTTCAAACTTATGCACTTTGAAGAGCCATAGCTGATTTAGGCTATGAGTCAGAGCAGATTAAGTTTGTCCGGGACTCTTATGAATTGAGCATGGAAGTCAAAGAGAAAACGTAATGGAAGAATAATATCTCGAATAAATAACAGCTTTGAAAACCAGAGAAGAAAACTTATTCAAGGAGCAGAATTATGGTGAAAAATAATACTATTTCAATAATTATACCAGTCTATAAAGTTGAAAAGTTTTTAAGAGATTGCATGGAAAGTGTCTTATCGCAAACTTATGAAAATTTGGAAATTATATTGGTAGATGACGGCTCTCCTGACAGCTGTCCCGAAATTTGCGATGAATATGCAAAAATGGATGAAAGAATTAAGGTTATACATAAGAAAAATGGCGGCTTGTCAGATGCAAGAAATGCAGGGCTTGATATAGCTAAAGGAGCTTATATAGGGTTTGTAGATTCAGATGATATTGTTACCCCTGATATGTTTAGTGAGCTGGCAGAAGCGATGATTAAAAACGATGCTGATTTATCAGTGTGCGGTTTTTACTACATAAACGAACAGGGATATAGGTTAGAAAAAGAGAAGGAAATATTTACTCAAGAAAAGGCTCTATTAACAGGAGAGGAATGTCTTAAACATATCTATTTTGAAAAAAATGGATGGAAGCTTGTTCCTGTGTGGAATAAATTATATAAAAAAGAGATTTGGGAAACTATTCGTTTTGATAAAGGAAAAATACATGAAGATGAATTTGTTTTTCATAAAATAATGAGACAGTGCAAAAAAGTTGCCATATTAGATAAGCCGATGTATGGGTACAGAAAAAACAGCAATGGAATTATGGCAAATCTTAATATAAAGTCATTTAAGGATAAAACAGAAGCGTTTTTGGGCAGAGGATTTGATACTATAGATTTGTTGAATGGTAAATGGCACGGATTAAACCTTGGTGGGATATACGGAGGCTATAAAAGGGCAAAATCTTTGGCCTCTACCAAAGAAGACAGGGATTTTTGTGAAAATATTAAGAAAAGTATAAAAGACTACATAAAAATTCTGGTAATAAGTGGTAAATTTACCGGGTTTAAGGGCTTGCGTAGGTATATAGAAGTTTATGAGCCTGTATTTTACAGGGCAGTGCGTAAAATGATTTTAATATTAAAGAGGCAAAAAGAGTGGAAGCGTATAGAAAATAGTGTTAAAAATTCGGATGCTCTGCTTCTTAATGTGCCAACTCACGGTAATCTTGGAGATCATGCCATCACGGTTGCACAAATAGAATTTCTTAAATCCGTAAAAAAGGATATAAGTATTTATGAACTGACAGGAAGTAGCTTTAAAAAACATAAAAAGAGGTTAATTAAGGAAGCTGGACAAGATAAGCTTATTTTAATACACGGAGGAGGAAATATAGGAAGCTTATGGCCAAATGAAGAATTAACCATAAGGAATATAGTCAAAAGCTTTCCTTCAAACAGAGTTATCATTTTCCCGCAAACAGTTACATTTGACATGGCAAGTCAGGAAGGGATCAGATTTTTTGAGGAATCCAAGAATGTTTATTCAAGTCATAAAAGTTTGACTCTTTTTGTCAGAGAAGAAAAGAGTCTCGAGTTCATGAAAAAAAATATGCCGGATGTTGATTGTCTGATGGTTCCTGACATAGTATTATCATATAATCCTGATATAGAAAAGGGAACTCGAGAGGGCGTGCTTCTTTGCTTGCGTTCTGATATAGAAAAAGCATTGAGCGAAGAAAATATTCATGACATTTTAGAGTGTTTATCAAATAAATACGCTAATGATAAGATTGTTTTTACCGATACCGTTGTTGAGCACGATGTAAAAATAGATGAGCGTCAGCTTGTGCTTGATAATAAATTCCGACAGTTTTCTGAGGCAGAGCTTATTGTTACGGACAGACTGCACGGAATGATATTTGCTTTTGTTACAAAAACGCCGTGTATAGCCCTTGGCAACATAAATGGAAAGGTTAAAGGTGTATTTAAATGGATAGCCGATTGCCCTTACATGAGATATGTAGACAACATAGAGGATTTTCATGATGTGTTTAGTGAATTTGAAAATATTGCCGAGGATAATGAGGAATATAATTTCAGCAAAGATGAGTTTTCTCCTCTTTATGAAAAGCTCAAGAAAGAAGTGAAATAAGCATGGTAAACCGCATTATAATAGACAAGGTTTCAATAAATGGAAACAGAATAGAATATGGTTATAAGGTTGAAGGTGAATGGACAGAGGCATTTAATTCAGACGAAGAATTTTTTATTGAATATAGTGTGAATATGTCAGAGGTTCCCGAAAGTATAGCCATCATTCCGATTTTGGCAAATGTATTACCTATGTCATGGGTATATGATGCGGAAATTATTTGTCCCTGCTGTGATAAAACATTTTATGAAAGTGTTCCCGAAATCAAAAAAGGATATATGGAAATGTATCCCGGTATGGATTTCAAAGGAAAGCTTTTGCCTGAAAAAATAGAAGAAAACCACATGGCGGATAATAAAGGAACTGCTGCATTCTTTTCAGGAGGAGTAGATGCCTTTGGCACCTTGATAAGACACTATAAGGAGAACCCGACACTACTTACCATATGGGGAGCAGACATTAAGCTTGGTGATGAGGAAGGTTGGAAAAGGGTTTCAAATCATATAGCTTCAGTAGCTGAAGAATTCAGTGTTGGTTTTATAAAAATAAAAAGCAGCTTCAGAACTTTTGTAAATGAAGAAGTTCTGGGAGAAAGGGTTAAGAAAAGCGGGGATTTATGGTGGCATGGGTTTCAACACGGAATCGGGATTATATCTCATGCTGCACCAATAAGCCATATCTTAGGGCTTAATAAAGTATATATTGCCTCATCTTTTCATATAAGCCAGAAAGGACAGTATAAATGTGCTTCAGACCCTACCATAGATAATTTTGTTAAGTTTTCTGATTCGCAGGTCATTCATGACGGATATGAATTGACAAGACAGGATAAGGTTAATAATATAACTGCCTTTTCAAAAAAAACAGGCAGAAAAATACAGTTAAGGGTATGCTGGAAATCCATAGGCGGAACTAACTGTTGTTTTTGTGAAAAATGCTTCAGGACAATGCTCGGTATATACGCTCAAGGCTTTAATCCCCGGGATTTTGGCTTTGACTGTACGGAAGAAGAATTTAGTGACCTATGCAAAAAAATGAAAAAAAGCAGAGAGTTGACATCACTTCGCTATGGCCCCATTCAGGATTCCATGCGAAAAAAGTATAAAAAGAAAGAGATATATAAGTCCTTAAGATGGTTTTACGACAAGAAAAAAAGTAAAATCGGATATCATCCTTTATTAGCAACTCTTGAAAGAATCAAAGCTTTACAAGTAAGGAGCAAACAAAAAATAAAAAGGCTGGGCAAGAAGTTGTTAAAAAAATAAACAGAAGGAATTAATATGATAAAAAGAAATAGAACGGTTATAAATTTAATAAGCAGCATAGCTGTATTACTCACCAATTTAATAGTGAATTTTTGGCTGTCTCCCTTTATAATAAGAACTATAGGAATTGAAGCAAATGGTTTTGTTTCCCTTGCCAATAATTTCATATCTTATGCCAGTTTGATTGTAATAGCACTTAACGGCATGGCGGGAAGATTCATTGCCATAGAATATGTTAAAGAGGATTATAAAAAGGCTAATTTATATTATAACTCGGTTTTTTGGGGAAATTGGATAATTGTTGCCTTTTTGTTCCTTCCGGCGCTTTATTTAATTGTTCGGCTTGAAACCGTTGTTAATGTTCCTAATGAAATTCTGTTGGACGTAAAAATTCTGTTTTCGTTTATTATCCTTAATTTCTTCATTCAGACGGGCTTGCCTAACTGGGATTGCGGAACCTTCATAGCAAACAGGCTTGACAGGACATATGTCCCCAATATAGTATTTTCTGTATTCAGAGCTGTTATGATTATATCTATGATGATTCTACTTGAACCGAAAGTCTGGTACATAGGATTTGTTACTATTATTCTGGGGTTGGGAACCAGCGCTGTTGCCTGGTATAATACACATAAATTGACGCCTGAATTACATGTACGCTTAAAACCCAAAAAAATAATTTGCTCCTTTGCCATAATAAAAGAGCTTGTTGGTTCCGGAATCTGGAATTCTATATCCAGTGTGGGAGTAATGCTTTTAAATGGATTGGACCTCATAATATGTAATCTGTTTATCGGTGCTGCAGAAATGGGAATTTTAGCACTGTCTAAGGTACTTACAGGACAAGTGCGGAATCTTGCATCCTCCATTTCCTCCGCCTTTTTTCCTGAAATGGTTATAAATTATGCCATGGGAGATAAAGAAAAGATTCTTAAGGATATTGAACGGGCAATGAAAATGACTTCGGTTATACTTATAATTCCTTTGGCAGGTATAGTGGTTATGAGTAAAGAATTCTATGAGCTTTGGGTACCATCACAGGATGCAAGGAGTCTAGCTATACTTACAATGCTCGGATGCATAGGATTTTCATACAGTGCGGGAATACAGATTTTGTACAAAGTTTTTTCGACGGTTAATAAGGTTAAGACAAATTCTATTTTTATGATACTTTCGGGAGCTACGTCAACTTTAATAGTATTTATTCTTTTGAAAACCACCAATCTCGGGATATATGCCATAGCAGGAGTTAGCACCTTTGTTAACTTTATAAGAAATATACTTTATACTGTTCCTTATACAGCAAAATATCTGGGACTTAAAAAGAGAACATTTTATCCCACGGTTATAATGTGTATGGTAAGTACAACTCTTCTTATCGTGGTGGGATTTCTTATTAAGAGCTTGTTTAATATAACAAATTGGATGGATTTCTTTGGAGTAGCAATACTTCTTGGAGTAATATTCCTTGGAATTAATATGTTTGTGTTCTTGAATAAAGAGGAACGGGGAATTTTGATTGCGAAGGCAAAGAAGATTTTCAGAAAAAGATAAAATTAAAAAGGGGTAGATGATTATGTCACTTTTTAAAAACAAAACATTACTCATAACCGGAGGAACAGGTTCTTTCGGAAATGCAGTATTGAACCGATTTTTAAAGACCGATATAGGAGAAATTCGCATTTTTTCCAGAGACGAGAAAAAGCAGGACGATATGCGCCACGAATTTCAGGCTAAAATGCCCGAGGTTTCAGAAAAAATTAAATTTTTCATCGGAGACGTAAGGGATTTAGCCAGCGTTAAAAACGCTATGCACGGTGTTGACTACATCTTCCATGCGGCAGCATTAAAGCAGGTGCCTTCCTGCGAATTTTTCCCCATTGAGGCGGTTAAAACCAACGTTTTGGGAACAGAAAACGTGCTTACTGCCGCAATAGATGCGGGGGTTTCAAACATCGTGTGCCTTTCCACCGATAAGGCGGCATATCCCGTAAACGCCATGGGTACAAGTAAAGCCATGATGGAAAAGGTTATCGTTGCAAAGTCAAGGACGGTTTCTCCCGATAAGACAAAAATATGCTGCACAAGATACGGAAACGTAATGTGCTCCCGTGGTTCTGTAATTCCTCTTTGGATTGAACAGATTAAAGAGGGCAAGCCCATTACCATAACTGAGCCTTCCATGACACGTTTCATAATGTCTTTGGACGAAGCGGTTGACCTTGTGCTGTTCGCCTTTGAAAATGGTGTTTCAGGAGATATTTTAGTACAGAAAGCTCCTGCCTGCACCATTGAAACATTGGCAAAGGCTGTGTGTGAGCTATTTAATCCCGAAACCGAAATCAAGGTTATAGGAATACGCCACGGCGAAAAAATGTACGAAACTTTACTTACCAATGAAGAGTGCGCAAAGGCAACTGACCTTGGTAATTTCTACCGTGTCCCCTCAGATAACCGTGGACTTAACTATGATAAGTATTTCAAAGAGGGCGATACAAATAGAAACACACTGACAGAATTTAATTCAAATAATACAGACTTACTTGACGTTGAAGGCGTTAAGGAAAAGCTTTTAAGCTTAGAGTATATAAAAGAAGAGCTTAAAAAGGCGGGAAGAATATGAAAATACTGGTAACGGGAGCAAAGGGCTTTGTGGGAAAAAACCTTTGTGAAGCCCTTAAAAATATAAAAGACGGGAAGGATAAAACCCGCCCCGACTTAAAAATTGAAGAAATATTTGAATTTGATATAGACACTCCCGAAAAAGAGCTTGATGAATATTGCAAAGAGGCAGACTTTGTATTCAATCTGGCGGGGGTTAACCGCCCTAAGGAAGTTTCCCAGTTTATGGAGGGTAACTTCTCCTTTGCGGACAAGCTTTTAGGATACCTTAAAGCACATAAAAATACCTGCCCTTTAATGATTTCCTCCTCCATTCAGGCACTTTTGGATAACGACTACGGAAAAAGCAAAAAGGCTGGGGAGGATTTGGTTTTCACCTACGGCAAAGAAACGGGAGCAAAGGTTTTGGTTTACCGTTTTCCTAATCTTTTCGGTAAGTGGTGCCGTCCCAACTATAACTCGGTTATAGCAACCTTCTGTTATAACATTGCAAATGATTTGGAAATTACAGTAAATAACAGAGAGACTCTTTTAACTTTGGTTTACATAGACGATTTGGTTGATGAAATGTTAAATGCCTTATCTGGAAAGGAAACTAAGGACGGGGAATTTTGTAAGGTTAAAAAAGAGCACAAGGTAACACTTGGAGAAATAGCAGATTTGCTCTATAAATTTTCCGGGCAGCCGAAAACTTTGGCTATGCCGGAAATCCCCGAGGATTCCTTTGCCAAGAAGCTTTATTCAACCTATCTTTCATATCTTCCCAAAGAAAAGGTTGCTTTCCCTCTTAAAATGAATGTAGATGACAGAGGAAGCTTTACGGAGCTTTTAAAAACCGAAAATTCGGGTCAGTTTTCCGTAAACATTTCAAAGCCGGGCATCACAAAAGGTCAGCACTGGCACAACACCAAGTGGGAGTTTTTCATTGTGGTATCGGGAAAAGCCCTTATTCAGATGAGAAAAATCGGGGAAGATGAAGTTTTAAACTTTGAGGTAAGCGGTGAAAAGATAGAGGCAGTTCATATGCTTCCCGGCTATACTCACAACATTATAAATTTAAGCGACAAGGAAGATTTGATAACTTTAATGTGGGCGAATGAGAAATTTAACCCCGAAAAGCCCGACACTTTTTTTGAGGTGGTAGAATAATGATTAAGCGAAATTACGGGATTGATTTGCTGAGAATAATTTCTATGCTTATGGTGTGCGTTTTACACGTGCTGAATAAAGGAGTACTGGAAACAGAATTTTTTCTGTAAACTATGAAATTGCGTGGCTTATTCAAAGTTTTGCCATTTGTGCCGTAAATGTTTATGCCTTGATTTCGGGGTATGTAGGGCTAAATTCTTCCCACCGTTATTCGGGAATTGTTATGTTATGGCTACAAGCATTTTTTTACACGATGCTTTGCTATGTTTTAGCTTGCTTCATATCTCCTGATTTATTTGGGATAAAAAATTTGCTTCATGCAGTTTTGCCTGTAACTTTTTCAAATTATTGGTATCTTACGGCATATTTTTGTCTGTTCTTTTTAGCACCGGCACTTAATTTTCTTGTTAATAATATGCCTGAAAAGCAGTTAAAGCGGATAATAATTGCCTGCATGTTTTTATTCTCTATAATGCCTACATTTTCTATGAAAGATATGTTTAATATTAAATTCGGGTATGACTTCGTATGGATTACATTTCTTTATCTTTTAGGAGCGTATTTTAGAAAATATGATGTTTTAGAAAGAATAAAACTTAAAAAAGCGATTTTTATATATTTATTGTCTGTTCTTATATCCTGGGGTTTCAGAATGGCTATAGAATTCATTACGGCACAAATATTAGGCAAGGCGGTATATGGAATTTTATTGTTTCAGTATGTGTCTCCGACAGTTATAATATCGGCAATAATGCTTTTGGCTGTCTTTTCGAAAATTAAAATTAAAACAGGTACCGAGCAAGTGGTAAAATTTTTAACCCCATTGGTTTTCGGCGTCTATCTTATACACGAAAATAAGTATGTTCGCCCGATAATAGAATATTTTGTGAAAGATTTTGGGAATCTTTCACCGATAGTTTTGCCATTTGCGGTAATAGGAGCAGCTATTTTAATATATCTTCTGTGCACCGCTATAGAATTTTTAAGGCATAATTTATTCAAGGTTCTGAAGATAAAAGAACTGGTTTTAAAAGCGGAAAACCATTTGTAAAATAAATATCCTCTTTAATGGCTATAGGCTTAAAATTAAAAAGTTAAGGAGCAAATAAAATGTCTAAACTTAAGTTGATGACCATCATAGGAACCAGACCGGAAATAATAAGACTTGCAGAAGTAATAAAAAAATGTGATAAGTACTTTGAGCAGATTTTGGTACATACGGGACAAAATTACGACTACACATTAAACGGAATATTTTTTGAAAATCTGGGACTTCGAGCGCCTGATCACTATCTTGATGCTGTCGGCGAAGATTTGGGTGAAACTATAGGAAATATTATAGCAAAATCCTACAAGCTTATGGCTGAGATTAAGCCCGACGCACTTTTGATTTTGGGAGATACAAATTCCTGTCTTTCTGCAATTTCTGCAAAGAGACTGCACATTCCTATTTTCCACATGGAAGCAGGAAACCGCTGCAAGGACGAGTGTCTGCCGGAGGAAACCAACAGAAGAATTGTTGATATAATTTCCGATGTAAATATGGCTTATTCCGAGCATGCAAGACGCTATCTTGCAGATTGCGGACTTCCGAAGGAAAGGACTTATGTTACGGGCTCTCCCATGGCTGAGGTGCTTTCAAAAAACCTTTCTGAAATAGAATCATCCGACATTCACGAAAGACTTAAGCTGACAAAAGGGAAATATATCCTTTTGTCAGCCCACAGGGAAGAGAATATCGACACGGAGAAAAATTTCTTATCTCTCTTTACTGCCATAAACAAAATTGCGGAAAAGTACGATATGCCGATTCTTTATTCCTGCCACCCCAGAAGTAAGAAACGACTTTCTGAATCGGGCTTTAAGTTAGATTCCCGCATCATTCAGCACGAGCCTTTGGGCTTCCATGATTATAACTGTCTTCAGATGAATGCTTTTTGTGTAATTTCCGACAGCGGAACTCTGCCCGAAGAATCAAGCTTTTTCACAAGCATTGGAAAGAGCTTTCCTGCAGTTTGCATAAGGACATCAACTGAAAGACCCGAGGCACTTGATAAGGCTTGCTTTATTCTGGCGGGTATCGATGAAAAGACTCTGATTCAGGCGGTAGATACCGCAATTTTGGCAAATAAATCGGGAGATTTGGGAATTCCCGTTCCCGACTATGTGGAAGAAAATGTATCCACAAAGGTTGTAAAAATAATCCAGTCCTATACAAATGTTGTAGATAAAATGGTTTGGAGAAAATACTGAAAAAAATGCCGAACTGATATATCAGTTCGGCATTTTTTATTTATACTCACCGTATGACTTATAATACTTTTTATAGGCATAGCCGTATTTGTTGTAATAATGACCGTATTTATAAGAAAACTTGTCATAGTCAACGGAATTTAAGACGTACCCTAAAATATTGGCGCCGATATTATTAAGTGATGTAACCGTACGGCAGAGAGCGTCTTTCTCGGTGGAGTTCTGACGAACTACTAAAATGGTGCCGAATACCTGCTCACTGATAATAACCGCATCGGTAACCGCATCTACGGGAGGTGCATCAAAGAATACAAAATCGTATTCCTCAGAAAGCTTTTCTATAAGGGTCAGGAAATTAGCCGAGTGCAAAAGCTCCGATGGATTACCGGGAATGCTGCCTGCAGAAACGACATATAAGTTTTCATATGAAGTTTCGTTTATTATTAATTCTTCCACCTTACCGGAAAGAAACTCTGAAAGTCCTGGAGCCAAGGGGAGGGAAAAGGCATTGTGAATCATAGGTCGTCTCATATCCGCATCCACGATTACAACCTTTTTGCCGAGCTGGGCAAAGGTTATTGCCAGGTTGGAGCAGGTGGTGGTTTTGCCTGCAGCGGCATAAGGGCTTGTGAACAGAAGCTGCTTTTTCTCTGCACTTTTCATAAGGTGGAGAATGTTGGTTCTTATAGCCTTGTAAGATTCCAGCGATTTGAAGTCAGAGGTCGGTGTGATAATAAGAGTGCTGGAGAGAGATGATTTCTTAAAAAGTTTTTTAGGCATTGTCATCCCTGCCTTTCTCTTTCGCAATTACCGGAACAGCACCCAAGGAAGGGATTTCAGGGAACAACTCGTCCATATCGCTTTCTGTAAGAACCTTTGAATTTACAAGGTCTTTTAATACATAGAACAGTGCGGAGAGGGCAGCTCCGACAAAAAATCCCAAAAGGGTATTTCTGGATATATTGGGAGATGAAGGGGACAGAGGAACCCTTGAGGATCCTGATATAAGGGTAACTGTACCTGCCTTAAGTATTTTCTTTATATAACCTCTGTTGGGGTCATTAGGGTCTGAGTTCACGATGTTACCATCTACAAAAGTAGCATCGGAAATAACTTCAGCAAAAGCATTTACCAAAATCAAAGAGTGCTCCGGATTGGGAGAGGAAATTCTTATGGAAAAATTTTCGGTTCCGCTGGAGGCAACTGACACCATAGAGCGAATCTGACTGTAAGAGTATTTTGAGCCAAGTCCCGTAAGCTCATCGACTATGGATATGCAGGCTTCATTTTTTATAAGCTCGGAAATAGTTGAAACCAATTCCACCGAAACGGAATGGTCTCCGCTGCTTACTGATTTGTAGCTTTCACGGTTTTCGTTAGCCTGAACAGAAAGTGTTGCGGAAGAGGAATATAAGGGAACCACAAAAAATTTAGTATAGGAAAAAGAGCAAAGAGCAAAAATAACAGCACATGATATGATTATAGGAAGTTTTTTCAAAAGTATAAGAAAAATTTGTTTCAAATTGATTTCCATTGCTCAAGCTCCTTTCTGCATTCACATTCATCGAACATTATATCACAAAAAGATAAGTTTGTAAAGGGGGTTTTGAAAAAAATAAGCTTTCTGTATTGACGATTTTTAGGGTAGATGGTATAATTAAAGTGTTCGAATTGTTATATTTAAGAAAGGGAAAAATATGAGGAAAAAAATAATTGTATTTGTGGTTATTTCTGCCCTTTTGCTGGGATTGGGAATCTGGCAGAAAAACAATATCAAGGCTTTATATATGTATTTTACAACCGATAAGGAAGCAGTAAGTGCTGTTATAGATAAGCAAAGAGAAAATCTCAAGGAGGAAATTTCCAAATATACGGAGGATATCCCAAGGGAATTTACCAAAGAGGAAGAAGAGATGATTGCATCGGGAGAAATTTCTCTGGAAGAGGCAGCCAAAATTATTCTGGGAGAAGAAAATGAAGATGCAAATGCCCCTGAAAACGAAATCAAAACAGAAGAAGTAAAGGAAAAACCGCCCACGGTTCAGGAAAAAACTCCCGAGGAAATAAAGAAAGAAAAGGAAAGCACAATAATAAAAAAATATACCGCTCAGTTTTACAGCTTAAAGGCCTATTACATGGGCCAGCTTTCCCAGATTGAATCAAAGGCAAAGACGGAATATGCTTCCATGAGTAAGGAAGAAAAGAAAAATCTTTCAAAAGCGACTTTTGTAGGGAAGTATGCAAGCTATGCCTTAAATCTTCAGAGCGAATGCGATAAAAAAGTGGATACTCTTCTTAAGGATATGAAAAAAGAGCTTAAGGAAACAGGAGCGGATATTAGAATTATCTCAACCATAAAAGAAGCGTATGAAGCGGAAAAGGCAGCCAGAAAGGCTTATTATCTCAATTTAGTAGGATAGGTGTTAAAGTTGAAAAAGGCATTAAGTTTATTGTTTATTTTTGTTTTTATATTTACCCTTATATCTGCAAACGTAATATTTTACGATGTGGATACAAATACCGACGGTGGCAGGGCAATTTATGCTTTGAGTGAAAAGGGGATTATCTCAGGCTACGGAAACGGCTTTTTCGGTCCCGAAGATACATTGACCCGTGCTCAGGCGGTGAAAATAATAAACAGGGTGTTTTCCTACAGCGTGCCTGCGGAAATAACCTTTCCTGATGTTAATAAGGACTCATGGTACTATAATGATGTGGCGATAGGAGTTAATGCGGGCTACATAAAAGGCTACGAGTCGGGACTTTTCGGGCCCGATGATACGCTGACTCGAGAGCAGATATGTGTAATGCTGGATAATATAATGAATTTCGTCATGCTTCCGGGAGATATAGTCCTTAATGATGAGGTTTCTTCATGGGCGGAGGAGAGTGTTAAAAAGATTCTTTCCAACAGACTTGACACCCTTGACGAAAAAGGCAATTACAGGGCAAAGGAAGATATTACAAGGGAAGAAGCCTGCCTTATTTTGAGCCAGTTTGTAATGGATTCCCTTCCTGAAATTCCCGCCTTTGACCTAAAGGCGGTGGCAAGAGAGGAGCTGGAGGGAAGACTTACAAGGATTATAAAGGGAGTCAGGGAATATCTTTCTCCGAAGACAGATAAAAGTGATATAAAAGCACTTTTTGCTGCTATTGCTGATAATATGGAAAACTACTTGAAGGACCCTCTTTTCGATTATAAAAAAGAGGCTGAAAACACAAAGAAAACATACAGAAGTCTCCCGAAAGACCATAGACTGGAAGCTAAAAATCTTCTGGTAAACTTCTTTCTGGAGGATGAGTATGCCGAAGATATCAACATTTTATACGATTTCTTTTTCTGAGGTAAAACGTGAAAATTTTAATTGATGCAGACGGATGTCCCGTTACATATATAACAGTAAATGAAGCTAAAAAAAGAAAAATCGAGGTATTGGTTTTTTCCGATACCTCTCATATCTTTGACATTGACGGAGCAGAAAGTATAACTGTGGACAAGGGCTCAGACAGTGCGGATTTTGCCATAGCAAACAAAGCAGAAAAAGGAGATCTTGTAATTACCCAGGACTACGGACTTGCTTCCATGTGTCTTGCGAAGGGAGTTTATGCCTTAAGGCAGGACGGGGTTTTTTATACGGAGGATAATATAGATTTTCTTCTGGCAGGAAGATATGAGGCAAAAAAAGCCTTGAAAAGCGGTACTAAAATAAAAGGCCCTAAAAAAAGAACCGAAAAAGAGGACGAGGCTTATAAAAAAGCTTTGTTATCCTTTTTAGGCAGATTATGACAAAAGAGAAAGGACAGATTAAATGATTTCACAACTTTTCGGATATGCAGCCACACTGGCATCAGTAGTGGGATTTCAGCTTAAAAAACAATGGCAGATAGTGGTGGCACAGCTTTTTGCCAACGTTCTTGTTGCATTGAGCTATATCTTTTTAGACCCCGGGCAGATGGTTGGAGGGATAGTGTGTCTGGCAGGAGCAGTCCAGACCTTTGTGAATTTCCTTTATTATAAAAAAGGGAAAACCCCATCGGGGCTTTCGGTTGCAATATTTTTCGTAGTTTACGCTCTGGCATCGGGAATTCCCATGATTTTTGCAGAGAGTATAAAAATTCCCTTTGACCTTTTGCCGTTTTTCGGCTCAGTTGCATTTCTTTTCGCAATAAGTGCGAAAAATGCCTCCATTACACGATGGCTTTTTGTGCTCAATGTGGTTATATGGATAGTATATGATGCTTTTTCTTCCCCCGTGGCAGTTGGAGCATTGGTTTCTCACTCATGCATTTTATTCTCTTTGATTTTGGGGATTTTAAGATATGATATCTTTAGGGCAAAAATTGAAAAGAAGGTAGCAGGTATAGGAAAATAAAAAAAGCGTTCTTCTCTTTTTGAGAAGAACGCTTTTTTTATACAACCTGAAAAACATAAAACTTGAGGTAATCTGTTTCGGGAACATTCCATAAAATGGGATGGTCGGCACTTTGCTGACGGCACTCAATCTGACGGAGAGAAACGGAAGCTTCTGAAGATGCCTCCTTCAGCATATTCATAAACAGCTCGTTTTTCATGAAATGAGAGCATGAACAGGTGGCAAGATATCCGCCTCGGGGAAGGATTTTCATAGCTTTTTTATTTATTTCCTTATAGCCGAAGTAGGCATTTTTAACGGTTTCGCTGCTTTTGGTAAAGGCAGGCGGGTCTAAAATAATAAAGTCGTAGTCGCTTTTTTTATTTTGCTCCATTTCGGTGAGCAGGTCAAAGACATCTGCTTTTGTAAAATCTAATTCAAGGGAATTAAGCTCTGCATTTTTTCTTGCGGAAATCAAGGCGTCCTCTGAAATATCCACGGCATTCACATAGGAGGCTCCGCCCAAAGCGGCGTTTAATGCAAAGGCGCCGGTGTGGGTAAAGCAATCTAAAACCCTTTTGCCACGGGAGAGCTTTCTTATTAAAAGTCTGTTATATTTCTGGTCTAAAAAGAAGCCTGTTTTCTGACCGTTTATATAGTCGACGTCAAACAAAATTCCGTTTTCGTTTATAATAACATGTCCATTTAAATCCGTTTGGAGACCGTCAGCAGCATAAAACCCCTTATACTGGGTGAGCCCCTCTTTTTCTCTTATTGCCACATCATTTCTTTCGTATATGGCACGGACAGGACTGCCCATATCTTCTAAAATTTCCTTAAGAAGACGAAAAATCATGGGCTTTATGCTCTCAATTCCAAGTGAGAGCACCTGAACGGAAAGTATATCAGAAAACTTATCCACAGTAAGACCGGGAAACATATCCGCCTCGCCGAAGATAAGGCGGCAGGATTCAAAATCATCTCCCATTACGGTTTTTCTGTAATCTATTGCCCACTTTAATCTGCGGCGGTAAAAGTCCTCGTCAAAGCGGTCATTGGCGTTTTTCGATATAACCCTGATACGAATTTTGGAATTATCGTTTATAAAGCCCGTTCCCAAAAAACGTTCCTTTTCCGAGAAAACATGGACCAGGTCCCCGTTTTCATAGGAGCCATTTATATTTTTGACTTCACCTTCGAAAACCCAGGGATGACCTGATTTCAACTGACGTTCACCCTTTTTTGTTATGGTCGCTGATGCAAAAGATTTTTCCACAAAGGATTCCTCCCTAAATAAACTGTGTTTTTATTATAATCAAAGGGAAAGCTCATGTCAATATTTGTATTTTGTTTGACATTTATAAAGAAAAATAGTATAATGAAAGAGTCTTATTTCAAAATTGCTTTAGGAGGGGAATTTATGGGATGGGGAGACAGATATGACGCAAAAAGAGTGCGTGATATAGACGGTGTTCATCATTATATGGCATATTTAATGCCGAAACGATGCGATGCCGAATGTTATATGAATCAGAAGATTGATATAACCGAATTGCTTAAATACATTGAGGAGAAAAACGCAAGCGGAGAGAGAAAGGTAACGCTTTTCCATTGTTTCATTGCGGCTTTGGCAAGAACAATCAAAATGCGCCCTCTGCTTAACAGGTATATCTCGGGAAAAAGGTTTTATGACAGAAATGAAATTTCCATGGGATTTACCATTAAAAAACAGTTTACAGACCATTCGGAAGAAACAGTTATGGTTTATAAACCTAAGGATGAAGAAAATCTTGTTGCAATTACAGACAGACTTTCGCCAAAGGTGAAGGAAGCCAAAAAAGAATCGGACAACGGCCAGAGTGTAGATGACATCTTAAACATTGTAAAAAAACTGCCCAAGCCCGTTATGCACCTTTTTATGGCGTTTATGAGATTTGCGGATAACAACGGGCTTATGCCCAAGGCTTTCAGCAGTGTGGATTTTAACTATTGTACAGTTCTTTTGTCCAATCTCGGAAGTATAAAGTGTGATGCGGTATATCACCACCTTAATAATTTCGGAACCAACAGTATTGTAATTACAATAGGCGAAATGCACAAGGAAATAGTTCTTGATGAAAATAATCAGCCTTCTGTAAGAGATATTGTAAATATCGGTGCAACTGTGGATGAGAGAATTGCTGACGGTTTTTATTTTGCAAGGTCATTAAAGCTTGTAAAATATCTTTTCAGCCATCCCGAGCTTTTGGATAAACCCTTGTCGGAGGTGATAGACTTTGAATTCTGAAGCATGGTATAAATTTTACGGAGACACTCCGAAAACCATAGATTATCCTGAAGTTTCAATGTATGAAATGGTTTTGGAGATGAAAAATAAATATCCTTCCTATAAAGCCTATGACTTTATGGGAAACACAAAGACCTATGCTGATTTTACAGAGGAAATTGATGTCTGTGCAAAGGCTCTTCTGGCAGAGGGTATAAGGGTGGGAGACAAGGTAACCATCTGTATGCCGAATATGCCCCAGGCTATAGTTATGTTCTATGCAATAAACAAAATAGGCGCTGTGGCAAACATGATACATCCTCTTTCTGCCGAAAAAGAAATACTGTTTTATTTAAATAAAAGCAAAAGCGTAATGGCAATCACTCTTACAAGCTTTTATAACAAGTTTGAATCCATAATGGATAAAACATCTTTAAACAGGGTTATAGTTACGAAAATCGGGGAAGCTCTTCCCTTGATTAAGGGCGTGGCTTATAAGTTTATCGGACACGAAAGGACGGTAAAGACCGACGATAAGGCCATTACATATTCTGATTTCTTAAAAAAGGGTAAAAAATATATTGGCAAAATTCCTTCCTGCCCCGAAAGTACGGATGTGGCAGCCATTTTATACAGTGGCGGAACAACGGGAACCGCCAAGGGTATTTTGCTTACCAACAGAAACTTTAATGCACTGGCACTTCAGACTGCGGCGGCAAGCGGATGTCTTACGCCGGGGGATGTAATGCTTTCTGCAATGCCCATATTCCACGGCTTTGGTCTTGGAGTTTGCATACACACAATCCTTTCTACCGGTTGTATGTGTGCGCTCATTCCCAAAATTGACATTAAAGAGTTTGCAGGCCACTTCAAAAAATACAAACCCAACTACATGGCGGGAGTTCCCACCTTGTTTGAGGCTATGATGCGTTCCGAGGGCATGAAGGATGTGGATTTATCCTGTCTTAAGGGTGTATTTTCAGGCGGTGATTCTCTGTCTGTTTCCCTTAAAAAGAAAGTGGATGCGTTTTTATCGGAACATGGTGCAAAAATTCAGGTGAGAGAAGGCTACGGACTTACGGAATGTGTTACCGCAAGTTGTCTTACTCCCAGAGATTATTACAGAGAGGGTTCAATCGGCGTTCCTTTCCCTGACGTATTTTATAAAATTGTTATTCCCGACACCTTTGATGAGGCAGAGCCGGGAGAAATGGGCGAAATCTGTATATCAGGACCTACTTTAATGGAGGGCTATCTTGATGAACTCAAGGAAACGGCTAAAACATTACAGATACACGAAGACGGAATGACCTGGCTTCATACGGGCGACCTGGGCTATATGGATGAGGACGGCTTTGTTTATTTCAAGCAGAGACTTAAAAGAATGATTGTAACCAGTGGCTATAATGTATATCCCTCCCAGATAGAAAATGTAATAGATTCTCATGAAGCGGTAATGCTTTCCACGGTTATAGGGGTAAAGGATGAGTACCGTATGCAGAGAATAAAGGCATTTATCGTGTTAAAGCCCGGATTTTCTCCTACAGATGAAATAAAAGACTCCATAAGGGAGCTTTGCGAGAAGAATATTGCGAAATATGCTCTTCCCAGGGAGTATGAATTCAGAGATTCGCTTCCCAAAACCTTGGTTGGCAAAGTCGCATTTACTGTTTTGGAGAAGGAAGAAAACGAAAAAAACAAAGAATTGGCAGCTAATGTTAAATAAATATTAAAATTTGATTTCTGCTATTGAAAAATTATAAAATTAGTAGTATCATAATTTACGAAAGGACGGTGTAACCAATGAATATAGAAAATACAACCATGTTTAATCTCCCTTCTGACAGAGGAGAAGAAATTAAAAAAGCTTTGGAGATAGTTGCTTCGGCTCTTCGTGAAAAAGGCTATGACCCTATAGGGCAGATAGTGGGTTACATCATGTCGGGTGATCCCAGTTATATTACAAGCCACAACGGAGCCAGAGCTATTATGAGTAAAATCGAACGGGATGAGCTTTTGGAGGTTGTGTTCGGCCACTATCTTTCAGATAAGTAATTAAAATAAAGATTTCGGAAAAAAGTTTTCGAAATCTTTATTTTTTTGCCTGATTTACTTGACTTTTTTATAAAAAACATATACAATTATTATAATACGGGGATATTGTTGTTTTCACAAAGATGCTAAAGAAAAGAGCACCCCCGTTTCATATAAAGGAGGTCGAAAGACAAATGGATATCTTAATTGGCCTCGGTATCGGATTAGTTGTTGCAATAATCGCTGGATTTGTTATGTTCAAAGCCGGAATTACATACAACCGTAAAATATCCGAAGCTGAGATTGGAAGTGCGGAAGACGAAGCAAAGAGAATTGTTGACGAAGCCGTAAAGGAAGCAGAAAGCAAGAAGAAAGAAGCTTTGTTGGAAGCAAAGGAAGAAATTCACAGGAACAGAAACGAGCTTGACAAGGAAGTCAAGGAAAGAAGAGCGGAAATTTCCAGACAGGAAAACCGACTTCATCAGAAAGAAGCTACTTTGGATAAAAAGACTGAAGCTTTGGAGCAGAAAGAAGAAGCTCTTTTGGAAAAGGGCAAGGAGCTTGATGCTGAAAAGGAAAAGCTTTTGGTGCTTCAGAAGGAAGAAAGAGAGAAGCTTGAAAAAATTTCAGGTCTTTCTGTGGAGGAAGCGAAAGAATATCTTCTTAAAAATCTTGAAAGTGAAGTTCGCCATGAAGCAGCCATCATGGTGAAGGAAATCGAGCAGGAGGCAAAAGAAAATGCCGACATGAAAGCTCGTGAAATTATTGGCTACGCAATTCAGAAATGTGCCGCAGACCATGTGGCAGAAACCACGGTAAGCGTGGTAGCGCTTCCCAACGATGAAATGAAGGGAAGAATCATCGGACGAGAGGGAAGAAATATAAGAACTCTCGAAACAATGACGGGTATCGACCTTATAATAGACGATACTCCCGAGGCAGTTATTCTTTCAGGCTTCGACCCTGTAAGACGTGAAATTGCCAAAATCACTCTTGAAAAGCTTATTGTTGACGGAAGAATTCATCCTGCAAGAATTGAAGAAACCGTTGAAAGAGCTAAAAAAGAGATTGAAAGAACCATTAAGCAGGAGGGTGAGCAGGCAACCTTTGATACAAATGTACAGGGACTCCACCCCGAAATCGTTAAGTTATTAGGTAAGCTCCATTACAGAACAAGCTATGGACAGAATGTACTCATTCACGCCATGGAGGTTTCGTATCTTTCGGGACTTATGGCGGCAGAGCTGGGAGCAGATGTTACCGTTGCCAAGCGTGCAGGCTTGCTTCACGACCTTGGTAAAGCTGTTGACCACGAAATCGAAGGCTCTCACGTTGCTATCGGCGTAGATATCGCTAAAAAGTACGGTGAAAGCTTTGACGTATGTCATGCCATCGAGGCACATCACGGCGATGTTCAGCCTCAGACACTTATTGCTTGTATCGTTCAGGCAGCAGACGCAGTTTCTGCAGCAAGACCCGGGGCAAGAAAGGAAAACATTGAAAACTACATTAAGCGACTTCAGAAGCTTGAGGAAATAGCAAATTCCTTTGAGGGAGTAGAAAAGTCCTTTGCTATTCAGGCGGGAAGAGAAGTAAGAATTATGGTTAAGCCTGAGATTATTTCCGACGAGGGAATGGTTTTGGTTGCAAGAGATATTGTAAAGCGCATTGAAAATGAACTTGAATATCCCGGACAGATTAAGGTTAACCTTATCAGAGAAACAAGAGCCTCTAATGTAGCAAAATAAGTAAAAAAGAGGGCTGCTTCGCAGTCCTCTTTTTATGAAAGGAATCACTATGAACATTCTTTTTATCGGGGATATTGTGGGCAGAAGCGGAAGAGAAGCGGTTTTTTCTCATCTGGATAAAATCAAGGATAAATACAATGTGGATTTTACAGTTGCCAACGGGGAAAATTCTTCGGGCGGTCTGGGGATGAGCCCTAAAGCCTATGAGGAGCTTTCCGGTGCGGGCATTGACTATTTTACTATGGGAAACCACACCTTCAGTAAAAGTGAAATAAAGGAGCTTTTGAGAAGGGGCGAAAACATCGCAATTCCCTCCAATTATCTTGATAAGGAATTCGGGGAAGGCTATGGTATAGTAAGAACCAAAAAAGGTGTGAAAATAGCCATTGTAAATCTCCTGGGCAATGTAAATATGGATATACCTGCGGAAAATGTTTTCCTTGCATCAGATAAAATTATACAAAAAATAAAGGAAAGTACAAATATAATTTTAGTTGACTTCCATTCAGAGGTTACCAGTGAAAAGAAAGCTCTGGGATTTTATTTAGACGGCAGGGTGAGCTGCATACTGGGAACTCATACCCATGTGCAGACGTCAGACGGCAGAGTGCTTCCCAAAGGAACCGCCTATATTACGGATGTAGGTATGACGGGGCCTGAGAACAGTGTATTGGGACTCAGGACAGATATCGCCATAAAAAGATTTTTAACCGGGGAAAAGGTGAGATATGAAGCATCTAAAGAAAAAGGCGCTTTTTCTGCGGTGGTTATTTCCGTAAATGAGGAAACAGGTCTTTCTGAGGGAATTACCACAATTTATGTAAAATAAAAAACGTGCAGCGGCCTTGGCCACCACCAGGTAAGGCAGTTTTGTCCTAAAAACCTCACTTTTGGCGAATTTCTGCGTTAAAAAAGCGAATAAACCGCAAGGTTTGTTCGCTTTTTTGCCTTGAACTTCATCCAAAATTAAGTCTTTTAAGATGCAAAGCAGTT
>JAZNEB010000017.1:0-5410 GCA_045588365.1 Clostridia bacterium
CCCGTCAGTCCCAAACTGTATGCCAGGTCAAACTCCTTCCCGTTTTCCTCCGTCCGATACTTCTCTGCCGCCACACGATAGTTTTCGCCTTTTCCCGTCCTCTTGACAACCGTTTTTTTCTGTGGTATAGTGGAGGTAGGAACATTATTCTTAACGTCTTGGACGTACATCCGGGGGGCATTGTTGCCATCTGGACCGGAATTAATGTTCCATTTTTTATTTATTTTTTCTGATAGCCAATTGGGATCGGTACCGAAAGCTCCTTGAGGTCGTACCTGTTTTGGCTTTTTTGCTCCTCATTTTCAGAATGGACATTGACAACATTACGACATTTGTGTATAATGGTGTCAAACCCTAAGCTGTCTAATCGCGCAAGCAACTGGAGCTTGCTATCAGAATTCAGCTTCAGGATTTCATTTTTTACCCTCCTGCTTAGAATAACTATTGACAGAATCACCGGAAGGTTTTATACTGCTCTTGGAGTTGAATGTTGTGAGCGAGTCCCTTTTCTTCGGAATTGAGGACACGTCGCCGCCGTCAACTCTTTTTGTATTTGAAAAACAGTATAAAATTCCCATATAAAAAAGCATAAATAAAAGCCACCGAGGGTGGCTTTTATTTATATCTCGATATGCTTATTTTTGATATATCTACATCAGTGTGCTTTAAGATAATTTCCTGAATTTTTAAAGCGTCCGTATCTGTAAGCTCATTTTCGTTTTTAACAACCACGGTTACAGAGTCGTCATTTATGTAAACTATAGCATCCAGAAAGCCCCTTGCCTTTATTTCAGCCTCTGCCGTAACTTCTTTTTCCATTCGGCTTGTCATATCTATAATCCGCATCTGGGCTTCATTTTTTGCTTCAATACTGCTTTCGGGGTTTTCGGCAATTCCTTTAAGGCTTTCAAGCGCCTTGCTTCTACCCACTTCTTTTTCTGTTCTGCTCTCTGAAAAGTATTCCCTTTTTTCGGTTATATTACTTCCCGAAACCAATTTGGCTTCGCCCAAAGTCATTTCCTCCGAGTCTGATACTGTTCCGTTATCCGAATTCTGATAAGACCAGTTAAAATATCCCGCCAGACCTATCATTAAAACCAGAGCCGATAAAACAACCTGTTTTTTCTTCCACATATTACTCCTCCTTATTAAAAACTTTTATTTGATGAAAAGGCGCTCCCGTAAGAGCAGAAACGGCATTTATTATATTTCCCTTTACCGTTTCGTTTCCTCCGCCCTCTGCTACCACAACCACACCCCGTACAGAGGGATAAGCTTCTTTCAATACCGCTACCTTTCCTGATACGGAAACTGTCTTTTCATTTACGTTCTGTCCCGTTTCGCTTCTGTCCGTAAGAGGATATGTTTTCCCTTTGTCAGAAAAGGTTATCATAACTGACACCTTTCCTGCCCCCTTGATTTCGGACAGTATAACCTGAAGCTCCTCTTTTAATCTTTCCTCATAGCTGTAATCGGGTTTTGCCGACGCTTCCTTTTTGCCTCCTGTGGGCAGTAAAAGTAAAGCCGCTCCTATTATCAGTATGATTAAAATTCCTTTGTTATTCTTTAATTTATTAAAAAGTTCCTTAATAGTCTCCATATTTTATTTCAATCCTTTCGGGATTTATTTCCTCCCTGATTTTTTCCTCTGCTTCCTTCGGAAGGGGGCTTTCACGGTATATTTCTATAAGGGAAACAGAAAGGTCATCATTAAGATAAACATAGCATCTTCCGTAAAGGGAAAATCTTTCTTCCAAGGACTTTTTATATTGGTCTTTTATGGCGTTTTCATAAATTTTTTCCGCATCATCTCTTTTCATTTCTTCATATTCTATACCGTCAAGAGAAAGGACTTCCCTTTCCGTAAAAAAGTTTTTAAGTGGGGATACAATAGATAAGGAAATCATAACGGAGCTTACCAGAAGGGCATATTTTTTTATATTTCCTTCGGGTAATATAAAAGAGCTCAAAGTAACAAAAAGTGCCGAGGCACAAAGGGTAAGTATGTATCCTCGCATAAATCACCTCTTAAAGGAAGTAAGTAAAATGGCGGCAGATATCATATACTGTGCCGCACTTACCGAAACAATGGCAAACATCATTCCCATACAGTCTCCCACAGATGTAACCGCAGAAGAAAGCCGTTTTTCCGTTACGGGCTCTAAAATTGCACCCGTAAAATTATAAAGAGTGCTTATGGCGGCACACTTTATAACAGGATATGCCGCCATAAGGGCTATCCCCACTATACCTGCAATCCCTGCGGAATTTTTAATCATGGAGGCTGACGCCGTAAGAGCGGTTACCGATTCCGCCAGCGCCCCTCCCGCAAAGGGAACCATTGAGCTTAAAGCAAATCTTGCAGTTTTCATTCCCATATTCTCTGCGGTGCCTGCGGCAAAGCTTGTCAATGTAAGCATGGCTGTAAATATAAGCATCATAAAGCTTAAAATTCTTTTACACAGCTTATCTGCCATATTCCCCAGGGTACTTAGGCTTAAGGAGGAGGTTATATTGTTGATGAATTTAAGTGCAAAGGAGCCGTAAACCAAGGGTATTAAAACCTTTTGTGTAACAATGGAGCAAACAGATGTTGCAAGTAAAATCTGTGTATGCATCATGGGAGCAAAAATAATCCTCCCCTCTGCCGCCGAAAGGGAAGTCATAACGGGTATCAGGGATTTTACAAAAAGCCCCATATCGTCTATAACTCTTTTTGCCATTTCGGAAATTTCCAAAAATCCTGCGGCAGTTATTCCTGCTAAAATGGCATAGCTGCATAAAAAAGTTGCCTCGCTTACTCCCCCGTTTCCGAATGCGGAGGAAAGGTTTGATACAAAGGAGCAAAGGACTCCCAGAACAACAACTGTTGCCATTACCTTTCCGTTGGCACTTACCTCTGAAAAAAACATATCCAAAGTCTTTTTAAGCACTCCTTTTACATCGCAGGAGTAAGTTCCTTTGGAAATTTTATCTACCACATCACGGAACGAAAAATTTTCTGTCGCCTTTTCTATGTTTCCGTATGCACTTTCACTTATTGAATTTTCTATTTTTGAAAGGTCTCCCAATGCTGCCGATACTGATAAGGTTCTCATGCACAGAATAAAAATAATTAAGGCTAAAATGAATTTCTTCATAGGTTTCTCCTACAATATATCTGAAATAATTGAAAAAAGTGCATTTACATAAGGTATTGCCGTTGCACAAATAAGTATTTTTCCGCAAAGCTCCACTTTAGCGGAGAGGGATGACTCCCCCACATCCTTACAAAGCTCAGATGCACTCTGGGATATGTAGGCAATACCCGTAATTTTTGTTACGGTTTTTATAACGCTCATATCAAGGTTTGTCTTTTCTGTTATAAGCTTGACCGCCTCTATAATATGACCCGCTTCCGAAAACGCCAGAAAGAGCACATATGCCGTTGTGGTCATTACAAGAAGCATTGCCATTTCACTTTTCCCGCTTTGTTTAAGCACAACGGAAACAAGGCTTGCAAAAATACATACTCCCACTATTTTAAGTATCATAAACCAAACACCGCTCTTATACTTTCAAAAAGCCTTCCGATTTCGGGGATAACAAGAGCCAAGACCACAATAAGCCCTGAAATTGTTACAATAAGTGCCTGCTCGTCCCTGCCCGATTTTCCTACTATCATATTTAAGACGGCAACTATAAGCCCTATTCCCGCCACCCTGAAAACAAATTCTATTTCCATATAATCCCCCTTATCAGAGGAAAAGGAAAACAAAAAGAAATCCTATCATGACGGAAGATGTATTTATAAGCTTTGATATATTTTTATAATCTTCCCGTTCTTTCTTTTCCTCTTCGCTGATTCTCATTTTGTAGAGTAATATATTAGATTTCTGCCCCTCTAAGCTTTCAGAATCAAGTCCTTTCATAAATTCATCAAAATCCTTTTTATCCTGCCCTGCGCCCTTATAACAGACTTTTTCTAAAGCCCTTGCCGTTTCCTTTATGCCCGAATAATCAAAGCATTCTGAAAGAGGTTTTTGAAAAATTTCCACCGCTGACTGAAAGCGTCCCAGAGAATATAACATTTTTTCCAGAAAATCCAGACGATATCTTTTTAAGGCACATAAATTTCTGCCGAATATAATGCTTCCTGCAATAAGAAATAGGCTTCCTAAAATTTTCATCATAATTTTATTATTTCCTCGACTGTCCCGGGGCCTTTTTTTCTGCTTAAGATAATAATTCGTTCAAAGGCTTTTTTATTTATAAGCTCTCCTGCTTTGCATCTTTCGGCTATATCCGAAAAACTGTTTCCGTGAGCTGTGCAAATAACCTTTACTCCTGATAAAACCCCTGACATAATTGCCTTTATATCATCTTCACCGCCTATTTCATCGGTTATAATGACATCGGGATTCATTGACCTCAAAGTGCACATTATCCCCTCTGCCTTCGGAGCGTTGTCCATTACGGAGGTTAAGCTTCCCACGTTATTATGTATAACTCCCCCGGTTGCAGCGGCAATTTCTCCCCGTTCATCTATCAAAGAAACCTTTTTCATACATAATGAGCTTCCCAGTTTCCTTGCCAAATCTCTGAGCAATGTGGTTTTTCCGCAGCCCGGAGGCCCTACAATAAGGGTGCTTTTAACCTCCCCGTCATAAATGTGAGGAAAGATTAAATCTGACGCCCCTATTATCTCACGGGAAATTCTTACGGTTACAGAATTAAAATCCGTAATATATTTTATTTCGTCCCCTTCCCTTACACATCTGCCTGTTACTCCTGCTCTGTGTCCGCCCTTAAGGGGGATATATCCTTTTTTTATCTGTTCCTGATAGGAATAGACGGAGTTTTCGCAAAGACACATTATAATTTCCTTTATCTCCTCTTTTGAAAAACGTGCCGCCTTTTCTTCTTCTACACACACTCCTTCTTCAGAAAGAAAATAAAGACCGCTTTTTTTAAGCACAGTCAGAAAATGACCTGCACAAAGCCTAAATTCCTCCGTCTTTTCAGGTGCATAAATATGCTTTAATGCAATATTTTTGAGTCTTTCGGGAAAGTATTCCTCTGCCAAAAATTTTAATCCTTTGTCCATAATTAACCTGTCCTTTCTAAGTCTTACTTGATTATATTGAAAGGGATAAAAAATTAGAACAAAAAAATAAGGTAAAGCTTAAGGCTACCACCAGGTAAGGCAGTTTTGTTCTAAAAACCTCACTTTTGGCGAATTTCTGCGTTAAAAAAGCGAATAAACCGCAAGGTTTGTTCGCTTTTTTGTCTTGAACTTCATCCAAAATTAAGTCTTTTAAGATGCAAAGCAGTTTTGAATTTAGATATTTTTTGTTTAGACAAATCATAAAAAATCCCGATATACTCACGTATTTCGGGATTTTTTTGTGCTGTATAAGCGGAAAATAGC
>JAZNEB010000018.1:0-267008 GCA_045588365.1 Clostridia bacterium
AAGAGTATAAAGTCTGTTTTGGTTCATACGGTTACACCTCCGTTATCTATTAGACGAAATATATAGGCATAAATTTCCTGTCTATAATATTTTACTGTTCTTGTTTTTGATGTCTGTGTCTTGCAGGGATTTCAGTACCGGTTATCTCAACAACGTCATCAAATGTGCAATTAAGAGCAAGGCATACTCTTGCCAAAGTATCAACAGTTACATTCTCATCGTTGGTGAGTTTTGCTATATTATATCCGCTAATTTTTGCCTTGTTTTTCAGTTCGTATTTGTGCATCCCCTTATCAATCAAAAGCTTCCATAATCTGTTATAACTTACCTTAACCATATAAATTCTCCCTTCGCTTTATAACGCATAGTTAGACTTATACATAATATAACATATATTCTTAGTTTTTTCAATATTTACACTAAAAAAACCAAAAGTTTTACTTAAAATAATATTATTATATCAAGTTTATAATCTCTTTATTTTTCTTTACCGCATAATTATATGCAACGGCAGTTCCGCTTTTAGGTTGATAGTCGAATAAATCTCGCCTGCTGTTTCTACGCCTTGGGGGAAGATAATTTTCATCGTAATAAACCACACAGAATTTGCTATGGTTAATCATTTCTTGATTTCGTTCCACATAGGATGCTCTGCCTGCGTTTTCCATATGTTCGGGAAAATAAGTGCCTTCATAATGTTCGAGCAGACTATCCTCATACCAATCGGGAATGTGTTGAAATGCTGACCTCACATATATCCTTTTTATGTGAGGGTGTTTTTCTTTTAAGTCGGTAACGATTTCATAGCATAAGTCATCAAATTGACTTTTGCTCCCGAAGAAGAAAGTATAAACTTTTTTATTTACGATTAAATTCTCTATAATTCCGCATAGTTTATCTTTCAATTCTGCCGTTTCATCAATCTTTCTGTGGCCGAAGAAACAGCAGTTTTTTTCTTTGTCAATATCGGGCATATTCTTTCACAAACCCCTTTCTCACATAATCAGCATTATGTTGGTAACTAAGACTGGTGAAATAAAAAAATCCCCCTGTCAGGTGATTGCAGTTACCACAAATTCATAAGAGCCTCAGACCAATGAGCCGTAATTTTTTCATTGGTCTATTTGCTATGTGCAAATTTTATAAATTCTTTCTATTTATCTCTGAAACATTGACCTTTATGTATTTTCGTGGTATAATTTATTTAAAATTTTTAATTGTTTTGCCACATAATGCTGATTATGTGGTTTTTTTAATTTTGCATCCGCACGAGCCCCATTCTCTGCATTTGTCTGCGGTGGGTGGAACCATTTTCTATGGTATAAATTCTTGTAGTGTTTACACTTGAGTGGCCGAGTATATCCGCCAGGCGAACGATATCTTTTTGTAGTGAATAGTAAGTGCGAGCGAACAGATGGCGGAGGTTGTGCGGAAACACTTTTTCTTTTGATACTCCTGCGGTTTCGCACAACTGTTTCATTGATTTCCATATCGAGTGCCGATCCACAGGCTGACCTTTTCTTGTTACGAATACACTGCCTGAGGTGATATGTTTTTCCTTTATATATTTTTTAAGCAGTTGACATAACTCTTTCGGCAAGATTATCATTCGTATTTTGCCTTTCAATTTCACTTGTGCCTGCCCTGTCATAACAGAATTTACATCGACATATTTTAATTCACTTACCCTTATCCCTGTAGCGCATATCGTCTGCATGATGAGATAGAGTCTTTCATTCTTTTTACTCTTTGCCGCCTTGAGAAGTCTTTCATACTCAGCCTTGGTAAGCTCCTTTTCACTCTGACAGAAGATTTGTCTTTGCACTTTTAAATTTTTAACCTTGAGGTCGTATCTTTCAATGTAATTGAAGTATCCGTTGAGGGAAGATAGCGCAGAGTTCACACTTGCAGGAGCATATTGCTGTACCAATATGTTCTTATACTCAAGCACAAGTGTCTTTGTGATTTCTCTGCCGTCCGACCATTCTGCGAATGTATTTATGTCACGAATATATTTTTCAATGGTGGCGGAACTTTTTTCTTCTTCGATTAGATAATTTTTGTAGTCCGCAATAGTGCGTTTAGTAATTTCATTCATGATTCAACAACTCCTTTTCAAATATTATATACCGAATAAATTTTTCGGATACCCTTTTGAAAAATTGTTGTCAATGTTTCAGTTTATATGAATATTAAAAGGCGATTGCTAATTCAAAAACGGTATTAACAATCGCGTTAAGGCATTCGTATGCTTTGCCATATTTTTTCACCTCCTTACGGGACAAAGCATACCACAGAAGAGAGAGGAAGTCTACGAAGTAATTCAAATATAGCTCAATCACAAAAGCCAATCATCATCGTAGTTCTTTTCCTCTTTTATGAATGGATATTGTATTGCACCATTGATTTTTTTCACCTCCTCAATGCAACTATTATGGAGAGTGTCAGCGTTCTCATAATTGATTCCAAACTGTTTAATCAACAACCAAAATATTTTTGAAGTTTCGACTGCTTGTTTGAACATTAATCGTGCAGTACGATTTTCAAACTTTTTCATCAATCCTGACAAATTATCTCTGATATATTGATTAATATATTCTTCATTATTTTTGTTATGTAAGTACAGATTATAGAACCTAACAGCTTCGGCAATGTATTCACTTCTGCTTTCATAATCTGATGCAATTACATTTGCATCACACTCTTTTAAATCCTTATCTTCAATCCAAAAACTTATATGTTTCTTTGCCATTTTTTCAATCCTCCTCGTCTAATTCAGCGAGCTTTTTCCCTCTCATTGACGATGGAAAAGTAATCGCTCCGTTGAGATGTTTTGCTTCTTTAACACATCTTTCGTGTAGTTCATCAAAATCATCAAAATCAAGTTCAAGATGATCAAATAATATTCTGCATATCTTTGCAGATTCAACTATCAATTTGAACATCTGTCTACCGATTCTGTCTTCAAGACTATCCAACATACCTTCCATACGATTTAGAATTTCAACATTCACATATTCCGAAATGTGTCTATTAAATAAATACGCATTATAAAATTCAAGCGCCTGCACAACAAACTCGCTGCGAGTCTTCACATCGTACCGGATTTGATTGATATCACACTCTTTTAACAGGCTGTCGGGAATCCATATGCTTATGTGTTTACTTTCTTTTTGTTTACTCATTAAAAATCCTCCTTTTGGGTGCTTCACACTGCGAAGCACCTGATATTTATTGCTTTAATTCTTCGTTTTACCATATATAGCACCCGAATTATCACCAAACTACCTTTTAAAGCACCACCCCGAACGGCACTGCCGGTCGGTGTTTACTGCACTGGTGCATCGAAAATGCACCAGTGCTTTTTCCTGCTTCATTTTATTTTGTCTACTTTTCGTTCAAGTCGGTGTCATTTCAGTTTGGTGGCTTTATCATTTTCATAGTGCTATATTTATTATTTTTTGTTCCTTACGGTACTTCTGTCGGGAGCAACGGTTGTTTCTTTTCAGAGGGTATTTCCCTTGCCGTGTTTTTTATTTTCCAATATCTACGGCACTTCTGTTGCTACCGACCTCAAATATCGATTTTAAGGTCTTATCATAGGGCTTTTCTTTTCGGTTCGAGAGATTAACTATTCAGGGTGGTGTACCTACCTTACCCTGAATAGTTTTGTCTCAAAACCCTGCCTTAACCCTTGATCATACGCATATGTTCTTTCATTGCCGATATATATACCGTATTTGAGAGGTATATCTTTTTCAGGGAGGATAAACCCCTTACCGAATATATTTTGTTCTCAAACATGGATATATCTATTCGATATAATCGCTTAGAATCGATTTTCAGATCTTAATTGTCTTTAATTTTTAGAGTATTTTCGAACTAAAAATTTTCAGTAGTGTTAAGACCTTACCTCGAAACTTTTTGTCTCAAATATCTTTAAATTCTATCGCTTTTGACCTAATATCGATTTTAAGGTGTTACACTCCCTGTGGCGTTGGCGTAATTGAGATTTAAACTTCCAGGGAGTAAAACTACCTTACCGCAAAATTATCGTTTTCAAACCTGCTGTCGCGTTGGTGCTAACAATGCATTAACTTGCAGATTCTTCTTTTGATTCCATATATTTTTGAAATGCCTTTTCCGCTTCTATTTTTTTAAGTTCGATAGCATTTCTCTCCAACTGCTTTTCAAAATCATAATTTATTGCCTCTTGAATAGGACGAATTTTATACATTAAATTACCGTTTCGTTTTTCTCCGTTCTTCGTATAGACATATGTATATTCAACTTCAATCAACTGTTTTTCACAAAGCTTATCAACATAATTTCTTACCGTGTTTTTCGAAATATTTAGTGCCTTGCATATGGTTTTATAGCTTGGCCAACATTTGAAAGTTTTTCTGTCTTCACATTTTAAGAGGAAAGCATAGAGAGCAATTTCACCTGCACGCAAACCAAAATTAAAAATTTCATTAGGCATCGGAAAATAATTTTTAATTGCATCTCGTTTTGGGTAATGAGTATATTTCATCTTCGCTCCTTTCCTCCGCCGGACTTTTTATCAATCCAGTCACGGAACTTATCCTTGGGTACTATAATTCTGCTACCGATTTTTATACTTGGAAAATCTTTTTCATGCATCAATTCATATGCAGAACTTATGGATATTCCAAGTACATTTTTTACCATTTCCGCATTTAACATTAATGGAAGTTCATCGTAAGATTTGTAGATAGATTCTTTCATTTTCAATCACTCCTTTTAGGTAGATGTTATGTTTGTTTTGTTTATTCTCTATTTTTATTTTAACAAAATGCTTGCATTTTGTAAATAGATGTTCTATAATTAAAATATATTCTCTATTTCGAAATATCTATTATCTATTTTCGGGAATTTTTGGAGGGCAATATGTTTTCATTCAAAGCATACTTTTTTAATCACGATGTTTATATAAATGAGAAATATAAATACGCTGCCGGTGAGATACTGACAGCGTATTTGAACACAGATTTTTACGATGATATTATAGAGTTTGATGCAATAAGAGTTTTGCGCAGACTGAAAGAAAATTTAAAAATTGATGAGTTTTTGGACTACGAACTCCAATCCAAATACAACTCGAATGTCTATGAGGCAATATCAATTTTTGAACATATACACGATAAATTGAAAAAGTTGCCGCCGTATAATAAAATCATAAGACCCGATTATATGAAATTGGATGATTTGATAAATAAGTATGACGAATTTTTTGAAGATGGATTAAAAGATTATGACGAAGAAATCACTTGGGAAACTTCAACAAAATACGGAACCGGGGAAATTACCGATAGCGGATATGGAAGATTAAGGCTGCATACTTTCTTGCCTGACGATGCAGAAGAAATTAAAAAGTATGATAAGGATATGGTTGAATTATTAGTTAAATTCAATTCTGCTATAGAATATTTCTTTGAGAGTTATATATCCTTACTTGAATCATATAAAAATATATTTGAGATTTTTATGCCGTTCATCGATGAATTTCTGCATCACAAGGAAACATATCTTACACCGACAGAGCTTTCAAAAGCATTTGATGAATATAACAAAAAGCACGGAATTAATTTTACAAAAATTCAATGCCATATGAATTCATTCCGTTATAAGTCCTTAATAGATTCATCAGGCAATTCTATTCTATGTGAGGAAATCAATTTCGAGGACTTACAGTCATTCTTATATTTTGATTTCTTTAACGGTATCAGAAACAACTATATTCCAAACAAATGCAAGAATTGCGGAAAATACTTTTTAATTCAAGGCGGTAAATATTTCAGTTATTGCAACAGAAAATTAAAGGACGAGCCATCCAAAACCTGCCGTGATGTCGGTTCCAGACGCAGATATGATGACAAGTGCAAAAACGACCCTATTTGGCAGACATATAACAGAGCATATAAAGCTCATTATGCACGATATATGAAAAAGAAAATGACCATCTCCGAATTTGAAGAATGGTCACGATTTGCATCCGAAATAAGGGATGAAGCTATCGCCGGAGACATTTCATACAACGACTATTACACCCAAATTCGGAAATAGACTATTTCTTTGTTTACAGTGGGTCAGTTTTTGATATGAGGTCATTATAGTATCTAAATAGATTATACATATATAAAAATTGCTTTTTCAAGTTGTGAAATATACATCAAATTAGTTCATTACCATACACAAGTAGGATTATTTACTTGTAAAAAATTATTTTCTATGTTATAATACTATTTGAAATACAGACCCTTAATCTATTACAAATTGAAAGATTATTAATAATTATGAGGATATATTTATGAATTTTAAAGAAGTTGAAAGCGAACAGAAACTACAGGGTAGTTACTATACCCCTAAATGGTTATCTGACTATATAATGCAATGGGTTTTGCAGGAAAATTCAAAACAAATTCTTGAGCCAAGTTGTGGCGATGGTGTTTTCTTCGAATCACTCGATAACAATTTTAGTAATATACATATTACCGCAATTGACACAGACGAGTCAGCAACCCGAATTGCTCGTGGAAAGTTGTCTAATGTTAAACACGAAGTATTAACAAAAGATTTTATAACATGGTCTATTGAAAATTTTAATTCAAACGATCCTCAGTATTTTGATGCAGTTGTTGGAAATCCACCTTTTATTAGATATCAATATATGGAAAAAGATTTGCAAGAAAACGCTCAGAATTTTTTTGAATTAATGAATATGAAATTCACAAAGCATACTAATGCATGGATTCCCTTTGTTTTAGCTTCAATTAAGTTTCTTCGCCCAAATGGAATTATCGGAATGATAGTTCCTTCGGAAATTTTACATGTTTTATATGCTAAAGGGTTACGAGATTATCTTTTGCAAGAATGTTCGGAAGTTTTAATTATCGACCCTGAAAATCAATGGTTCGATGGTATTTTACAAGGTGTTGTTTTATTGATGGGAAGAAAAAAATCTTCCCCCACAGACAAAACAAAAGGATTATCAATTTTTCACACCAAAGATAACTCTTTCGCAAAACAAAATCCATCAGAATTATTTAATAATGCAGATTATGTTGATGGTGATTTTTTACAGTCAAAATGGACATATGCACTTCTTACATCAGAGGAACGAGAAGTATTCAAATCGATCTCTAACAATAAAAATGTTTATAAATTTTCCTCCGTTGCCACAGCTGATGTTGGAATAGTAACTGGAGCAAACAAATATTTTTTAGTTACAAATGAAACTGTTGAATCTTTTGGTTTGGAGAAAATTGCTCACCCAATGTTTGGAAGAAGTGAACATTGCCCAGGTATTGTGTATGATATTAACCAACACAAAGAAAACATAAACAAAGGATATCCTACAAACTTTATCTATTTCGACTCGGAGAATGATGACAAAACATATCAAGAATACATAAATATCGGCATTAAAGAAAATTTGCACACCAGATATAAATGCAGAATAAGAACTCCGTGGTACAAGGTTCCATCTGTCTATTCTAGTCCTATCAGCATGTTAAAACGAAGTAATGGAATGCCACGTTTGATATTTAATGAACTTGATGCTTTTACAACTGATACTGCCTATAGAGTTTTTCCCAAGGATAGTTTTGATGCAAAAACATTAGTTTGCTGTTTTTTAAACACATTAACTGCATTGAGTGCAGAACTTGAAGGAAGGCATTATGGCGGGGGTGTGTTAGAACTTGTTCCATCTGAAATAGACAATCTTATAGTTCCATATATTCCGAATATAGATATTAATATAAATGAGTTAAATGAATATGTAAAAAATCATTCAATTGATGAAATTTTGATTCGACAAGATAGAATCATACTTAAATGTCTTGGAATAAACGACGAACAAATTAGAATACTACAAAATGCATTTTTACGAATAAAAAATAGACGCCAACATATGACAGAAGCAGAGGATTAAACCTCTGCTTCATTTTTTTAATTATCATCAAAAGATAATGTGTAAATATTAGAGTTTTCACTTGGGGCATAAATACACAGTATGCTATCTAATAAATCTTCGTGTGCTATCAGGGGCTTTACAGTTTCACCCCAATGAATTTGAGTCATACTGTTATTTTGTTCATATGTAGCTGTATCAGTACGGGAATTATGTGACAATTTCAGTGTATGAATACCATAATCTACACCTTTTATGATGATTCTAAAATCTATTTCACATCTTTCAATATGAGTTGCATTTCTTCTTGTATCAAAATTCCAAGATGCATTAGCAAATACTTCTTCTCTAAAATAGTGACGCTGATCTATCTTTTGAGATGGATCTCCTACTTTGAGAAGCATAGATCCAGTTGCATGTGTATTTGGTCCTGTAGGAATATTTAAATCACGTCTTTTTAGCGGACCACTTTTCCATAACAATGAATTATTTATTGTTCCGGTTATCGATTTATTCGTATAAGCTATAGAAATAGGTGTATTTGTATGTGCCCTTGATTTATTTGTATTTGTTAATTTTCTTGTTTTAATTTTCATTCTTGGACGCTGTTCTGTTCTAGATGTTTTAGTAGAACGATTTGTTGTCCTATATGAAACAGCGCTTTCATCAATTAACAATCCATCTTGAACCATATCGTCTAGATCTATGCCTGTATCTAACACAAAAACATTATCAGCGTACTGCGTTTCAAGTTTTGCAAATTGTGAAACAATTGATTTTACTAGCTTTTTATCATTACTGTTTTTCATATCAAGTTCTAGCTGTATACTTGATTCGATATTTTTTACAAAACCACCAGTTGTGAAATTGGCACTACCAACTACAACTTTTGATATTAGGTTGTTTTGAGTCAAATATACTTTGGGATGGAATATGAATGCTTGTGTTGCCGTATCAACACAAATTGGTTTAATTCCATTGTTCAACAAAACTTCTAAACCTTGTTTAGAAGTAACTCCATTACGTATTCCAACATAAAACTTTAAGGATGCAGCAACACCTGATAATTCGCTTGCAAACATTTCTGCACCTGCTTTATTTAAAAATGCAACTGCAATCAGACATTGTTCAATATCTGGTAATTTAAAAATATCTTCAATTGCAGCGTAATGATCATTTTCTTGTTTTAATCCTTGCAATAAAAAATTCAAATTAGCCATTTCTACCTCCTAAAATACATCACTCAATCAATATTGATCCCAATGTAATAGATCAAGCATGAATTCTTCTCTTTCAGCAGGGGTTCCTTTCATTGTATAATATTTAACATTATACTTATTTAGCAAAAAAAGAATTGTTTTATCAACATCTTCTCTATATTTATCCTCAGAAGGTCTGACCCCATCTAAAACAAGTGGGAACTCAATGGGAAAATAAATATAAAAATCGTATTTTTCTTTCTCGTTATACCAAATATTTTCCATCATCTCAATAAAATAGTCGTGAACATATGGCCTAGGCAAAGTTTTATTAACCATAGCATAAGCTAATGGATCTAATAGTGTTCTATCGCTAATAAACACATCAAATTTTTGCATTTCTTTTTCCGCAATTAGCTGATCACGAATATAATGAATATATGAATCTTCGTTTGCTTCGGCATTTAAAGGATATCCTCGCTTTATAATGTTTCGAGCAACTTCACTAACACTTTTATAATTACATGCCTGAGGTATATATTTTTCTATCTGATTCAGTAGCGTAGTTTTTCCAGTACAATGGGATCCAGTAAAAGCAATTCTCATAAGACTATTCACCCCCCTCGTATAATTTTTTCATAAGTTGTGCACCGTAATCTTGCGAATCCCTAGCCTCGCATACGACTACCGGAGTTAAGTTTTTCATTTTAATTGCTCCAATGAAGTCTTCTGGCAACGGGTAATATCTGTTTTTTAATTCTGTATCAAACAAAGATAATTGCGGGCATTCAATAATGTCATCAAATGCCTTATGCTTCTTTTCGCCGTTGTGATCAACTTCAACAGGGTACATATGAAAATGAGTTTGTTTTAGTATATCTCTTCCTAATTCACTTTCTATTTTTTGTAAAATGTCAAGGATCGACTGTTGAGAAGTAAGGGATCCATTTTCAAAGCCATGAACATGTGCTACATCTATACAAGGTCTTGTATAATCCACTTGCTTACAAATAGCAATAATGTCTGACACACTTCCTATTTGGCTTTTTTTACCTGCAGTTTCTGGATATAGAAAAATATCTTTTGCAGGCAAATGAGATTTTAGGCTATTAAGCTCGTATATTATCTTCTCTAATGCTTCTTGACGTTCTTCAATACTTTTTCCAGGAAAATGTCCCGGATGAAAAATAATACGTTTAGAATTAAGTTTAATAGCCAATTCATAACACTGTAGAATTCTTTCTTTAGAACGAGATACCACATCTTCATCCGCACTGGCTAATGTTATATAATATGGTGCGTGAATCGATATGCCTATCTGAAACTTTTCAGCAAGTTCTCTATAAATATGTGCTTGCTCATCTTTCATTTTTACACCATATGTATTTTGCAATTCAATCCAATTAAGCCCTATCTCTTTTAACCACATGAAAATGTTTTCTCTCTTCTTCCTATAATCACTGTTCAGAAAAGTAAGTGGAAAACCAGCAACTCCAAAACGCACTTCCGAATTTATATTATTAAAAGACATATTTCCTCCTCAACACACCCTCGAGATATGTTAGACCACTAATTCTTTATTAAAGCCCCTTCTAATCCTAACTTATAGTTTTCTTGTGAACACTCAGAAATTATGCCTAAACTTGCACAAAATGCTGACCACATAGACTGAATAAAACCCCTAGATACTCCAACAGCGTCTCCAATAACATATACATTCTTTATCAATGTTTTAAAATCTTTTGTAGTATAAATAAAAGGGTTTAAATGTTCGACAGCCGGTAACCAAACTGGGTATTTTGATAAATTCTGATCAATTATTCCCGAATCTGATAATGAATTTATAAACAGTGATATAGCATCAAATATTTCATCAAATTGTGTTGTACTTGGTAGTATTTTTTTATTATATTTAATAAAATCATTCATACTCATATCAGAATTAAGATTATCCATTAACTCTTCACAAAATTTTTGCGCACTTGCGTACCCATAAAATCTTGGTGATCTAGCTAAAATTCCTATATTTACTTCATTTGTTAATTTATCTCCAAAATGTCCATCATAATATTTGTTTTTGCCTAATTCTACAACTGTTTTATTACCTCCTGAACAGACACAAAATGTTCTTACACAGACATCCTTATAGTAATTTTTAAGTTTAATATCTTTACCAATATTATTGAAAATATCACTTTCATTTCTACTTAAAGAAAATCGAATTCCAAGATCTGGATTTTGCAGTGAATATATATTATATGGGAGCCAATTTAAAATTTCATTTGCAGAAGATCTTCCTGTTGCAAAAATTAATATATCATACGGTTCAATTTCTCGAACATTTTCTTTTTCATAAACTATGTAGTTTTGGTAACCAAAGTTTTTAGTTTCTACAAACTTGGAATGTGTTCTTATTTCAACTTTTTGACTTTTTAGAACTTTCAGCATATTATTCACAAAATTATTAAGCTCATCTTTTGTTAATAGCATTGAATCATACTTTTTTTCAAAAAGATCTGAAACTTTTAATTTTTTTTGATTATCTGGAAATTGCTTAGAGTCAAAAGAATAAAAAAATGGTTTTACACACATATTTAAAAATTCCAAAAATTTTTCATTGGAATAACCTGTTTTTTTCCAAACACCAAAACTAGCAGGCGGAAAACAGAATTTTCCGCCTCCAACTGTTCCTGCGCCACCGACTCCTGAAATCATACTTGGCGATGACTTTCTTAGTCTATCATCATATGAATCGCCTTGTTCAATTATTGTCACTTTAGCATTTGTGTAAGTAGATATAAGATAGGCTGAGCACAGACCACTTAATCCTGCTCCAATTATTACTATTTTTCTCATAAACTATGTCTCCTTAATTAAATACACAAATAAATTTTCTTACTCTTGTGTTGATATCTTGTTTTCTAATTCTTTAATATCAGTAAAAATCTCTTTGTTCGTATTTTCTATTTGTTGAGTTTTTTTGTCACATTCTTCTATTTTCTTTATTAGCGCGTCATTCGAAAACTTTTGTGTAAAGAAAGCAGTTAATATTGCAAGAATTGCAGTAATAATAAGCTTTGCGATTTCAGTTTTAAATCCAACCTTTTTTTCAACTTTTTTTGCAATTTTAGTCAAATAATCATCTGATAAAGCATAATCTGACACATCTTTTTTTAGACTAAGTAAACCACAATCTTTAGGAAGTTTGTTGGTATTGTAAAAATATCTTATATCATCTATTCCTGTTCCATTGCAATATGATTTATTATATTTTTCTTTATTCTTTTCCATCAATTCGTTTATTAATTCCACTTTTTTTTCAGTATCACAAAAACAAGATACATAAGAGAATTCAATAGTTGCAATTCTATCTCCATAGTTTAAATCTATATTTTTATTGCTAAGATTATGTATAAAGCAAAATAGTTTTCCTTTATAGCATGGTTCTATTTGCGTTGCTTGTTGGCTAATTAGTCCTTCGTGAACCGCCGACAATTTTAAATCAAATCTACCAACAATAAGTAGACGTTTTTCCGGGTCATTAGCAACAGAATATGTGTCAATTTCTTCGTTAAGTTGAATGAGAGCGGATCCATAAGGAGGAATTGACAAAGTCTGCCCTTTATCGGTTTTAGGTCGCGTATATTTATCTGCACTTAAAAATTTTTTATTTAATTCATCCAGCCTTTTTTCATCACCAATAAAAACCAGTCTCCATTTTTTATCTGTATCTGTTGATTGTCCGTCATATATATAGTGACCATCACCTACGCTTAAATCAACTGTTGTTGTTTGGTATTCTGGTGTGTATTTGCTTCCTTGAGGAATAATTAACCCATGCATTTGCATTTCTTCTCCAGTTAAAGTCCCTGCAATTTTTTGAAAACAACTTACTTTATAACCACAATCCTCTTTTTTTCCATTGCAAAAAATATTACAAGTATTATCCATATACGCCATTCCTTTTTTATTGTAATGATTATTTTAAAATATTATGTGGTAGTCTATTGGCAGAGTTAAAATGTATCCAATCCCATAATGTATTATACATAATTCTTCTGAAATAGTCAATCCTTTACATAAATTTGGCTTGTATCAAACAAAAAATCAACATTAATTTTGCTTATATGATATATTCCTGACCACACGTTATCCCACAGTTAGCTCTGGAGTATATGGAAACAGTGGAGATAAAATGTCTAAAGAGTATGTTGAATGTAGCGGAAAGGGCTAAAAAAAGCAAAAAACGCTATATATCAGGCTTTAGAGCGCGTTCGGGACGTAGAAGCCGCAGGTTCAAATCCTGTCATCCCGACCAAAAATAGAGTGTGTCCGCTTGGACACACTCTATTTTTAATTGAAGAAAGGATTTGAACCTTAAGAAGGTTTTTTGAAATTTATTTATTTGCTTCAATCAGTCTGTGAAGGATTGCAGCTATTTCTGCTCTTTTTGCATTGTCAAGCGGATTGAGCGTTGCATTTGATTTACCATTCATCAAACCACTGCCTGCTGCATACTGCATTGAGCTGATCGCATATTCGGAAATACTGTCAAAGTCGTCATAAGAGAGAATGTTTGTATTTTCTCCTACTGAAACATCATAAGCTTTATATTTAGCGTATCTGTGCATAATTGCCGCTATCTGTTCACGGGTGATATTGTCATTCGGTGCAAACTCTGTATCAGAAACACCGCTTATAATACCATTTATTTGTGCCCAGCATACCGCATCAAGGTAGTATTGCCCTTTCTCCAGATCTGTAAAGCTTGTGATTCCCGAAACTTTCGGTTATCCTTCAAGTCTGTAAAGAACAGTTGCGAGCATTGCTCTTGTAAGTGTAGCCTCCGGTGAGAAATGGTTTTCGACAGCAACATCAAATTCAATTTCTTCACAATTTGTGTTCTCAGGTGTAAACTTCATCTTCTCAGTAGAATCTACTCTGATTTTCTTATCAGGATCTACCTAAGTGAATGTGCCTTCAAGAATGTCGTTCCATCAACTGCAAAAAACTCACCGTTTGTAATTGTCGCAGCAGAAAGCTTGTTATTTCTGCGAACTCTTGCGGTGGTCAACTTTTCTGGATTTGGAACAGGTGTTGCTTTGACATCGCATACGCATTCACCGGTGGTTTGATTTCTGCCGGAGTGGTCGCAGATATAATCGCAGATGCAAGCACCGTTGACAAAACTGTGAACGGCTGTTGCAGTTTTACTTCCTTCTAAGTCAGGACAGTTTACGTTGGTACACTGTTGCCAATGTTCGCTATCAGAATATTTATAATCGAGTTCATGTGCATTGGCATCCAGGTCTCCGTATTCGGTATTACAAAGAGAGCAGATCGCTCCGCTGGTGCATGTTGCGGTGCCACCTGTGTGCTCTCCGGAAATCTTAGTTATAGGCGAAGAACAGCTGCAGCTATGATATGTGGCATCCACATAATCAATTTCCTCCATGTGGGACATTCCGTAGCATTCAAAGTACGGGGTTGAATTGAGGTCATCTTCCGAATTGACCACTTCCTGGTCGACTGTTGTTGCAGTTTGCTCTGTAAAGTCCATGTTTTCGGCAGTGCGGTAATATATTGTGGAATCCTTGTAATGTACAACTCTGTTTACCGCTTTTCCGTTTTCTCCGACGGCCTTTGAACAATGTGGGTGTCAGAATCTCTAAGCATCATATACCCGGGATCTTGATGCGAATCTTCGATAAAGATTCCATAATCAAAACCCTCGGCGTATTCGCCGCTTCCTGTGCCGCCGATAACGGTTACGGTGTAGGTGGAAGAACCGCCGTCGATAGTTACCGATTCGCCTTCAAAGGGAGCTGTGTCAGCACTTACCGAAAGCGTAAAACCCGGCATTAAAGTTATAAACATTGTAATAGTTAAAAGTAATGCTGTTAATTTCTTTAATCCTTTAGGTTTTATAAAATATTCCTCCTTAAACTCTATCTTTTATCTCTTCAAGAAGACTATCTATGGTATCTTGTGCTATTTTCTTAAAATCAAATTGTGATACAAACCTGATTGTCTCATCTATCTTTTCCTTTGGCAGTTCATATACTCTGAATGTGGTTGTTAAAAAACTTTTGATTTTTTCTTCCATGGAAAACCACATATTACAAGGGATTGTCATAAACCCTCGCATTATTCCACCGGATGCTATTTCAAGCATATAAAAATCCTTTGTTTCAAGGTCGGGCAGATGCTCTTTGAAAATATCCTCAAGCTTTGCCATAATTGTTTCCTGGATAATTTCCGTTGTGTGGGGAAGTGAATACGCCACGCTATACAGTTCCCTTATATGCTCGCTTGATTCTGCCATATGTAGCTGCAAGGTGGTTTCCGCCGCATACATCTCGATTTTATCGTGAGGAATACCCTGAAGCAGTTTCTCTGTTTTTGCAAACTGTGTATCAAGAACATATTTCACAAGCACGCTCATAAGATTTTCTTTACAACTGTATAGATTTGTAAGTGAGCCTATGCTCAATTCAGAAACAGCGGCTATCTCTTTTATGGTTGTAGAGCTGTATCCTTTTTTCAAAAACAATTTTGCAGTGTTATAAAGCACTGTCTTACGATTTAGCTCTGTTTGTTGTTCCCGTGTTAATTTTCCCATATTCTCACCTTTTATTTTATATTTTAGAATGCGTTCTAATCTTTGGTATGGTATAGCGAATTATTCCTGCTTTGTCAATGAGTTTGGATAATTTTGATACAATTTTATTCTCAAAGTCCGCAAAATAAGAATCCCCCCGGCTACGATTTTAAGGCTTCTGCAAAAGAAGGTTTTTACTTAATTCAATGTATGATTTTTCAGCTTGACACCGAAAATAATAAATGATAGAATTTACTAAGTAGAAAAAACAGGAAATTTGATACAAGAGAGAATATTATGTTAGTTTTTGAGCCTTTTTCTTTGGAAACACTTAAAAAAGTGCAGCCCTATATCAATATGAACACTTCACTCTGCAGCGACCTTTATGGGGGAGCAATATTTATGTGGCATTCAGATGATGCCTCTTTTTGTGTTTGGAATGACACCTTTGTAATTCACCAGTCAGTCGGGGGACAAAAGGCATTCAGCTGGCCCGTGGGAAAAGACGTAGACGGTATGATTGACATGATTTTAGACTGCTCCCGTAAAAATCACATTCCTTTAAGGTTTTATGCAGTGGAAGAAGAAATTCTTGAAAAAATAAAAAAAGACCCAAGGCTTAAAAAATCAAGCTGGTCTTTTGATGAGCGCTGGAGCGATTATATCTATTCTTTTCCTGAAACCCTTACTTTCAGCGGTAAAAAATATTCAGGTCAGAGAAATCACATAAATAAGTTCAAAAGGCTGTACGGCGAGCCGGACGTAAAAAGGATGGCAGAGGAAGATTTGACAGAGGTTTATGATTTTCTTTACAAGTACGAAAAAGAACACACATTTAAAAACAAACTGGAAAGACTGGAATTTGAGCATACAAAAAGACTCTTAAGTGTTTTTGAGGATTTGAATCTTTTAGGAGCGTATATTAAGGTTGACGGAGAAATAGCGGCAATAGGCTTAGGAGAAATAACAGGAGATATGCTTTTGATTCATGTGGAAAAAGCTCTTAAAAAATATGAGGGAATTTACCCCACCATGTATCAGGAGCTTGTACGTCTGGCGGATAAAATGAGCTTAGAAAAAATAAATATAATAAACAGGGAAGACGATTCGGGGGATTTGGGACTTCGCACATCAAAGCTTCAGTATAAGCCCATAGGGAAGGTAAATAAATACATGGTCCATGTGAATTCTCCCTCATTAAAGATGGAAAAAAATCCCGTGATAAAAAAGGGAGAGGTAGTAATTACGGGGATTTTCGAGCGGGATAAAGAAGATTATCTTGCTCTTAATACCGATAACGTAAACAACCGCTTCTGGGGATATGATTACAGGGAGGACCCATTTATAACGGGGGAGATAAATGAAGACACCTTTTATAATTCCGTAATGCACGACATGAAAGTAGGGGATTCAATAAATTTTGCAATACGACTGAGTGAAGAGGGAGAAATGATAGGAGAGGGAATCTTGTGGAACTTTACTTTTGACGGCACAGCCGAGCTTGGCGTCAGGATAAAACGGGAATATCACGGCAACGGCTACGGAAGGGAAGCTTTTGGCGGGATTTTAGGTTTTGCAGAGAAAGCTCTGGGCCTTAAGGTGTGGGCAAGATGTTTCAAGGAAAATGAAGCCTCACGGAAAATGATTGAAAAAAACGGGTTGAAACTTGCCCGTGAAGATGAAAAATTTTACTATTTCGAATAAATCCAAAGAAAAAGAGTGTAAAATGTTTTACACTCTTTTTCTTTACCCTAAAAGAACATCTGTAACGAGCATAAGGCAAAAGCCTGCTAAAAGCCCGTAGGTAGCACCTCTTTGACTTCCGTGGGCGTGGGTTTCGGGAATCATTTCATCGCTTATTACATAAAGCATTGTTCCTCCTGCAAAGGCCAAGGCAAAGGGCAGGATAAAGGAGGAGACGCTGACAGCAAAGAATCCCAAGAATGTACCGATTATTTCTACCAGCCCTGTCAAAAAAGCATAAAATAAAGTTCTTCCTTTAGAAACTCCCGAGGCAAGCAGGGGCCCTATAATAACCATTCCCTCGGGGATGTTCTGAAGTGCAATACCCCCTGCGATGGTAAGAGCCTTGGATAAATCATCCGAACCAAAGCCCACACCTGCGGCAATGCCCTCGGGGAGATTGTGAATGCCGATAGCCATGACGAATAAAAGCACCTTGTTAAGCTTTTCGTTGTTGTGCTTTTCTATGTCATTTCCTGTGGCGGAGTGAAGGTGAGGAACCAGCTTATCAATTAAGTTTAAAAATACTGCCCCCGTGAAAATCCCCGCTACTGTGGTTAAAAGCCCGTACTTTCCACCATAGTCCAGGGACGGAACAATAAGTCCCATAATTGCGGCAGCAAGCATTACTCCTGCAGCGAAGGATAAAACAATGTCAGAAAAACGGTGAGATATATCCTTGAATATAAACCCGATTAAAGAGCCGAAAAGTGTGGCACCGCCGACTCCGATGGCGGTAAGAATTACAATTTCCATAATTATCCCCTTTAAGTCTTTATTTAAGGAGAGCTTCTGCCAAAGCGTTTAACTCTGCCTTGTTTTCTTCTGTCATAGAAGACATTATCTTTATTTCAGGCTCAATAAAGTCTAAATTTTTGCTACCCTCAAGTATGGCTTTCATTACCTTGGTGGCAGTGGGAGCCCAAGAACCGTTTTGGATAAATGCCACTTTTCTTCCCTGGAAATTACGTTCCGTAAGGCCTTTAAGGAACTGATGCATGGGAGGGAATATATCTGCATTGTAAGTTGTGGTGGCAAGAACTAAAGATTCTGACTTAAAGGCATTTGCGATAGCCTCAGACATATCGTGTCTTGCAAGGTCAAAAACCGTAACATCCTTAGTGCCCTTTTCTCTGAGCTTTTCTGCCAGATACATAACGGCTTTTTTAGTATTTCCGTAAATTGAAGTGTAGGCAATTAAAATACTGTCGTCCTCGGGAGTGTATGAAGCCCACTTTTTATATAAGTCAAGATAAAAGCCAAGGTCCTTTGATAAAACGGGGCCATGAAGAGGACAAATCTGTGATACATTGAGATTAGAAAGCTTGTTAAGGAGAGCTAATGTCTGAACGCCGTACTTTCCTACAATACCGATATAGTATCTTCTTGCCTCATCAACCCAGCTATCCAAAAGGTCCCGGTTACCGAATTTACCGAAAGCATCTGCAGAGAACAAAACCTTTGATTTTTCTTCATAGGTAACTATAACCTCGGGCCAATGAACCATGGGAGCGGTGAAAAATTTAAGGTTATGCTCACCTAATGAAAGAGAATCGCCTTCTCCCACAACAATTTGTCTGTCAGAAAAGTCAGTACCGAAAAAGCCTTTCATCATGGCGAAGGCTTTGGCTGACGAAACGATTTTCGCATGGGGATAAATTTCCGTAAACTTTACGATACTTGCAGAGTGGTCAGGCTCCATATGCTGAATAATAAGGTAGGTGGGAGCTTTAGAGCCCAAAGCCTCTTTGACATTGGCAAGCCACTGGTCAGTAAAATTTACATCTACAGTATCAAAAATGGCGTTTTTTTCATCTTCAATGATATAAGAATTATAGTAAATTCCAAGAGGAACAGAATACTGCCCTTCGAACAAATCGATTTTTTTATCATGCACTCCGACATATTTGATATTATTTGTGATTTCCATAATACACCTCTTAAAATATTTTATAGAATTTTATCATATTTTCCCCATTTTTTCAATATTAAATTAAATAAATTTTGACAATTTAAAAGGAATGTGATATAATTAGAGAAAGACAGTTTTTAAAAAATCGGCACTTAAGATTAAAAGATTATGGTTTCAGGCTCGGAGGAATTTTTATGTATAAGGTGGGAGACAAGGTTCTTTACCCCATGCATGGTGCAGGTTTGATAGAGGCGATAGAAGAATGTGTGGTTATGGGAAAATCACACAAGTACTATACTATGCATATGCCTTTGGGAGATATGAAGGTTATGATTCCCTACGACGGAGAAAATAATGCGGGACTCAGGGATATTGTTGACGAAAAAACTGCCGACGAGGTCATTGAATTTATGGCTGAAGCCATAAAAGAGGATGCCGTAAGCTGGAACAGACGCTACAGAGAGAATTCGGAAAAAATCAAGTCGGGTAACATTTTCCATGTGGCGGAGGTTGTGAAAAGCCTTATGTTAAGAGACAAGGAAAAGGGACTTTCCACGGGAGAAAGAAAAATGCTTTCCGATTCAAGACATATACTTATAAGTGAACTGGTTTTAGCTAAAAATATGGAAAAGGAAGAAATTTCAGCCATATTGGAGGAAAAAGTTTTCGACCTTACATAAAGAGGATTTGTATGTATAAGGATAACTTAGTTACTGCCGTTATACTGGCGGCAGGCTGCGGAAAAAGAATAGGAGCGGGGATAAATAAGCTTTTGCTTGAAATTTCAGGCAAAAGCATTTTGTCGTATACAATAAATTTCTTTGATAAAAATCCTTTTGTTGACAGTATTGTGCTTGTTTGCGCAGAAAACGAAATGAGTTTTGCAAAAAAGCTGGCGGAGAATGAAATAACTGAAAAAACTTTTTGCATTGTAAAAGGCGGAAGTGAAAGAAGGGATTCGTCATATCTTGGAATCAAGGCAGCAAAGGACGGTATTGTAATGATTCACGACGGTGCAAGGCCTTTCTGCGATAACAGGATAATTGAGGAAACCTTAAAGGGAACAGTGGAATTTGGCGCTTCAGCTCCCGGAATTTTGGTTACAGATACAGTTAAAAGAACAGAAAACGGATTTATTAAAGAAACCGTAGAAAGAGAAAGCTTGGTGAGAATTCAGACTCCTCAGGTGTTCTTTAAGGAAGATATACTAAAGGCTCACGAAAAAGCCCTTGAGCTTGGAATTCAGGTAACTGATGACTGTATGCTTTTTGAAATGCTTGGAAAAAAAGTGAAAGTGGTTGAGGGAAGCGAAGAAAATATAAAAATCACCACCAGAAGCGATTTGAGCAGAGCTAAAGAGCTTATACGGAACAAAAAAAGAGAAAAAGAAGGTTTTTCCAAAGGTAGGAGGGCTTTATGAGAATTGGATTTGGTTATGACAGTCATCGTCTTGTCGGGGACAGGGAGCTTATTATCGGCGGTGTTAAAATTCCTTACGAAAAAGGTCTTTTGGGGCACAGCGATGCGGACGTTTTGACTCATGCGGTAATTGATGCATTGTTCGGTGCTGAGGCAAACGGTGATATAGGAAGGCATTTCCCTGATACAGACGAGGCGTATAAGGATGTGAATTCCATTTCCCTTCTTAAAAAAGCAGTGGGGGAGATGAAAGGGAAAATCGTAAATATCGACTGTACTCTTTTGATTCAGGCCCCCAAAATGGCACCCTTTATGGATGAGATAAGGGGAAAACTGGCAGAAGCGCTTAATACGGAGGTTTCATGCGTAAGCGTAAAAGCAAAAACCGAAGAGGGAATGGGAGAAGTGGGCAATGGAGAAATGGTAAAAGCCTATGCAGTTGCTTTGATTGACTGATATATTTTAATATTTGCGGGCGTGGCGGAATTGGCAGACGTGCAAGATTTAGGTTCTTGTGTCTTTGGCGTGCAGGTTCAAGTCCTGTCGCCCGCACCAAAAAAGCAAGGAACCCTTTTGGGTTCCTTGTTTTTTTAATTTAATTACTGTTTGTCAACTGTCTGAGCCAAAGAGTATACGGTAATGGTTTCTCCGTTCACCTCATAGGTGATGAATGCTACTGCCTTGATACCTGTAGAAACTTCATAACGTGCATTGAACTTGTACTGACCTGAGGTCTTGTTGGTGGAAAGTGATACATTAACGGCCTTTCCGTTTGCTGCTGTCTTTCCAACGGATTCTATTGTAAGGTCGCCGTATGCCGAATCTCTTACATAGATGATACCTGTGTCAATAACGTTTGTGCCCTCGGGTACTGTTCTTGTAATCATGAAGCCTGCCATCTTTGTGCCGTCGCCGTTGTCTTTTTCCTCGCCGTTTACTACCATTGCTATAGAAACCACTTCTGTAGCTTCGTTTCCGTAAACGGGAATCATTGTAATATCGCTTGCGGGCATTATGAATGCATAAGATAAGTCATAGCTTACGATTTCTTCATTCTGCTTCCAGTACATGAAGGGCTCTTCATCCGCATTTTTACCTGCTGCTTTTACAGTTACTGTTATACCGTAGGGGATTGCATTTAAGTCATAGGACTGTACTATGCTTGCGCCTTCGCCTAAGGTAAGCTTATAGCTTCCAATTCCAACCTTTTCATATACTGCATAGTAGTCTGTACCGTCTGTTCCAAGTTCATCTGCTGATAAAACCTCACCTTTACCATCTTTCTTCCAGCCTCTGAGTTCATGAGCTGATACATAAGCCTTAAGGTCGGAGGGAACGATTTCTGCTTCAGCGGGAGTTTTGCCATCTCCAACATAGCCTGAGCCGATGACGTTTGTTCCGTTCTTGCCGTAGAAGCTTACAAATCTTTCACCCTCGGGAGGAGCTGCAAATACCGCTCTTACGTTTCTTCCTACTGCACCGCTTAAGGTGATTGCATTGTCTTTATCTGCAGGAATAATCTTGCCGGTATTTACTTCAATCCAGTATTTGAAGGTGGAGTTTTCTTCGCTATTTGCATAGTATGTTACTGGTGTGTCCTTCTTTATAGTCTGGTCTCCTGTAACAACGTCTCCGCCTTCGCCTTCGGGATCTGCGGGCTTGCCAACTGTAACGAATCCGCCAACGGAATCAACCTTTATGGTTACCTTTTCTTCTGTGTTTAAGATTTCAACAAGCGTAGCGGTTACAGTAGGAACGTAGTATTTTTCCACACCTCTGAAGTTGGGAAGTGTTCCGGTGGGAGTACCCGTGGTTACGGTTTCTAAAGTACTGGGAAGCTTATCTGTTCCCAGGTTGTCGTAGGTGTACTGCTTTTTTCCGTTGTTGTCTAAAATGGTAGCATCAAAGCCCGCCTCAGCAATGTCGGAAACGAAGCCTCCGTATTTAGCCATGATTTCTATGGCTGTAGCTCTTATAAATTCCTGACCTTCTAAGCTTCTGGCGGAGTTGGGAATTTTGTGAGGCATTACATAGACAAGCTTTGCAGTGGGCCATTTTTCCTTCATAGTGCTTACAAGAATTTCAAAGTCAGCTTTGAAATTAGTCTTGAAAGTTGCTATTTGCTCTTCTGTCTTAGAGCCTGTCATATCCTTTACATCCGCATGAACACCGCCTGTAAAGATTACAAAATCGGGAGCGCTTGAGGGAGCGTTATTTACCTGATTTAAAATCTTTATATTGACATTGCTTGTTGTAATTCTGTGTGCATTTATTGCTCCGTCATGAGTAACTGTCATGCCGTTTTTGATAGCGGTGAAATCTACAAAACCGTTTTTATAGTAGTTGGCAGGATCGACATAACCGTCACCGAAAGAGTAGATAGTCTTTCCTCGTAAAGGAAGAGAAACTTCGCCTTCCTTACCGCAGACTAAGAGGTTGTCAACTTTTTGTGCTCCACCGTCATAGTTTGCAGCTATCATATATGAAAGCTCGCTTGCCTTTATTGTGGCATCGGATACGTAAACAACTATGTTTCCGCTTTCCTTTTCCGTTACAGAATAGCTAACTTTGTTATTTTCAAAGTCGGCTTTGAATAAAACTTCGTAGGTTTTGCTTAAATCCATTGAAACTTTATTCCAACCTGGTTCAAAAGAAGCTGTGCAGCTTCCTGAGTCGGAGTCGCTTCCTGTTGTGGCGTGGCAAAGTGTTGTTCCGCCTTCTCCCGCAATTGCGAAAATGAGTCTTCCGTACATATCACGCAGTTCGATACCGCTCTTTTCTCCTGTAGCAGCATTTGATTTCCAGTCAAAGGAAACGGAAACAGCAGACTGATTTATTATATCTGCTCCCAAAAGCTTAACGCCTGCTGTGTCGCTATCCATTTCCGATGTTAAAAGGAGCGCTTTATCTGAAATTAAAGCTCCGGCACTAAAGCCGTAGTTACCTGAAAGGGAAGAGAAGTCTTCGCTTACAAGTTCGTTACTGAAAGTATCTATGTTAGCATAAATCCAGTGAGCATAGATTGTTGTAGCGGAAGAAAATACTGTATCGATAGTAACCTTTTCTCCGCCCTCGGCTTCTGTGTACCAACCGTCAAAATAGTAGGAACCGTCATGTGAGGGAGTGGGAAGTGTTGCTAATTTACCGCTTGCTTCGGTTGTGGCACTTTCCTCTGTAACAGTACCGCCGTTGGCATCAAAGGTTATATCAACGTAAGAAATACTTAAAAGTGTCTCTGTTACCTTGGGAAGGTAGAAGGTTTCAATACCCTGGAAGTTGGGTATAATACCCTGGGGGGTACCGTTTTTTACTGTTTCCAGTCTGCTGGGCAAATCATCTAAACCGGGGTAGTCAAAGGTATAAGTTTTACGATAATTACCTAATGAATCTACGGTGGCATCAAAGCCTGTTTCAGCAATATCGCAAACGCATCCTCCGTATTCAGCCATGATTTTCGGAGCAGTCTCTCTTACAAATTCCTGACCCTCCACACTTCGTCCGGATGATGAGGGGAATTTATGAGGAATTACATACACAAGCTTTGCAGTGGGCCATTTCGTCTGCATGGCCTCAACAAGTTCTTCAAGGCCTTCTGTAAATTGGGTTTTAAAGCCATCTAAATCGCCATTTTTATCTTTCAAATCCTGATGAACACCGCCGGTGAAAATTATAAAATCGGGTGCGTCTTCTGGTGCATCTTTAATCTTTGATTTGACGGTATATGTGGAGTGTACAAGTCTGTTTGAATAGTATGCTCCGTCATAAGCAACTGTCATACCATTTTTAAGTGCAACAAAATCAACAAAGCTGTTTTTGCCGTAATTGGGAGGATCGATATATCCGTCACCAAATGCGTAGATTGTCTTGCCCGAAAGGGGAAGTGAAACCTCGCCTTCTTTTCCCATAAGGCAGAAATTGTCAATGTACTGATTTCCGCCCTTGTAGTTTGCAGAAATCATTCTTGAAAAGTCAGTTGCTCTTATGGAAGCATCGGTAATCGAAGCAACCAATGAACCGCTTTCCTTTTCGGTTATTAAATAGCTAACAACCTTATTTTCAAAATTTGCACATAAAACTACGTTGTAGGTTTTACTTAAGTCTGCTGAAACCTCGTTCCACTCTGGTTCAAAAGTCCAGTCAACGCTATGCTGGGCAGCTTTTTGGGAAACAAAGTCGGTAGAGTCGGAGTCGCTTCCGGTTGTAGCGTGGCAAAGTGTTGTTCCGCCTTCTCCCGCAATTGCGAAAATGAGTCTTCCGTACATATCACGCAGCTCGATACCGCTTCTTTCTTCTGTGGTAACATCTGTCCTCCAGTCAAAGGAAAGAGAAACTGCGCTCTGGTTTATGGTAGTTGCATCAAATACTTTAATTGAAGTTGTATCTGCGCTATTGGCCAGTGAAAGCCATCCGTCCGATACGCTTACACCCGTGGAGAAACCGAAATTACCGGAAGACGAAAAATCTTCACTTACAAGTTCGTTTTCATAGGTTTCGATTCCTGTATCAATCCAGTGAGCGTAGATGGTGGTATATTCTGAAAATACTGTATCGACAGTAACCTTTTCTCCGCCCTCAGCTTCGGTGTACCAGCCTTCGAATAAATAGCCTTCGCTGTGTGTGGGAACGGGGAGGGTTTCTATCTTTCCGTCTTCATCGGTAACTAAAACATCCGACTCTATGCTTCCTCCGTTGGCGTCAAAGGCAACAGCGCAGGAATTGGAAGAATCAGCTTCAAGCAATGCCTCTGTTACGAGGGGAACATAGTATTCTTCAATACCTAAGAAATTGGGATGTGTTCCCGAGGGCTTGGAGGATGTCAATTCGCTTTCGGGGACAGTTTCCTTTGTACCCGGAAGATTGTCATAGCCTAAAACGTCAAATATGTATTTCTGACGGTTTTCGGTATCAGTACAATCCAAATCGGAAGAATATATGTCAGCTACATATATATTAAGCTCGTCGCAAACTTCCTTTGCAGCATTGGTGATATTTGCCTGAACAGAAGCATCACGGCCAAGAGTCTTATGTGCCGCAACATAAATTATTTTGCTTGTGGGCCACTTTTCATATATTGTCAAAGCAAGTGTACGAAAATCGGACTCGAAGGTAGCTATATCTGTTGTGGAATAAGCGTCGTTTAATCCACCGGTGAAAATTACAAAGTCGGGGGACGCTGCGGGAGCGGAAGTAACCTGAGTTACAATCTGAGGAGTGGTTACAATTCTCCAGCCGTTTTGTGCACCGTCGTAGGCAACGGTCATACCGTTTTTAAGTGCGGTAAACTGAACGAAGCCTGCTGCAGGGTAGTTGTGTCCGTCAACAATGGAGTCGCCGAAGCAGTATATGGTTTTATCCCGGAGTGGTAGGGAAGCTTCGGCAGCTCCACTTAAAACGAAGTTATCAATGTACTGAGTGCCGCCTACATAGTTTGCGGCAACCATTTTTGCAAGATTGCTTCCTTTAATATCAGCATCGGTAACCTCTGCGACGGGTGTTACGCTGTCTTTTTCAAAAATGCTGTAGCTTGCTTTATTGCCTTCAAAATCCAGAGTGAGATTTACGGTATAGGTTTTGCTTAAGTCCGTTTCTGTCTCGGTCCATACGGGTTCAAAGCTCCAGAGTGAATCTGTAGTACCTAAGAAAGTAGAGTCGGAGTCGCTTCCGCTTGTGGCGTGAAGAAGTGTTGTTCCGTCCTTCCCTGCAAGTGCGAAAATGAGTCTTCCGTACATATCACGCAGTTCGATTCCGCTCTTTTCATCAGCGGTTACGTCTGTCATCCAGTCAAAGGAAAGGGAAACAGTTGTCTGATTTATTACGTCAGCACCAAAGGCTTTAACCGAAGCGGTGCCACTTTCCATATCCTTAGTTAATGTAAGTTTTCCCTCTTCAGTCTGGCTTCCCATTTCAAAGCCGAAATTTTCTGCGCTTTCGGAAAAGTCCTCTTCTATGAGAACATAAGCGGGGGAAACTTCGTCTTCAGCAGGAACATACATTATCGTGAGTGAAAATGTAATTAAGACTGCCAGAAGAAATGATAATAGCTTCTTTAACATTTTATTACCTCCTTTAATTGAGTAAAGAATACTTATACTCTATCATCATTATAAAATAAAAAGAGTTTTTAATAAATCAACTTTTTTTAAAAAATTGCTTGAAAACTTAACTATATTGATGTATTATATTTGCGAGGGGTGATAAAATGAAAAGTGAGTATATGAAAGTTACGGGATTTAGGGCGGAACACACAAAAACTCCGAAAAACTACTCTATGAAAACACCGCACTATCATTATGCCTATGAAATATTTCTCCCTCTTGAAGGTCAGCTGACGCTTTTGATAGGCGATGAAATGATAGGAACGGACAATTCAAATATCATACTTACGGATAAGGAACTGCCCCACGGCAATTATTCTAAAAGCGAGCACGAAAGAATAGTTATATATTTTGACGACGCTTTTCTGGATGAGTTTTTGACCGAAGCGGGGAAGGAGACTTTTGTTAAAAGCTTTTCTGAAAAGAAGCTGGTTGCCCCGCCTTACGAGGAATTGAAAAGAGCCAGAAAAATAGCCGAGAGACTGGTAGAGATTCCTGTGGTAAAGGAAAATGCCCCGGAAATTTTTGGACTTTTATCAGACTTTTTGCTGATAGTGAAAAATTCACCCGAGGGGGAAAGGCAAAAATCCAGGGTGGTAAACTCAAGCCTTGGGGCGGCAATTGCCTATATAAATGTTAATTTTGCAAAAATAGAAAGTGTAAAAGACGTAAGCGACAAATTTTACATAAGTGAATCCTATCTTTGCAGGCTCTTTAAGGAAGGGATGGGAATAACCGTATCTGAATATATAAATGCCGTAAGAATAAATGCGGCATCGGATAAGCTTAAAAACACAGATAAGCCTGCAGCGGAGATTGGCTTTGAAGTGGGGTATAATTCATATACCTATTTCTGCAAAAACTTTAATTTAAGAATGGGCGAGACACCGTACCAATACAGAAAAAAGCACCAATCTTGATACAAGATTGGTGCTTTTTCCAACGAAATCCGGTTTTGTGGATGGGTTTTTTTACGGAGTTTTCTTTTCCAAAAAATCAAGAAATTTTTTAACATTTCCGTATGCAGATTGATTTTTGTAGTATGCATAAACGACATATCGTTCATCGAAATCTGCGACATCCAGGTAGCTGACTTTTTCTATGTTTGATATATCTGCATTTTCTCTTCCTAATCCTATTCCGATTCCGGAAGCAATCATTTTTTCGTAGCACTGAATATCGTTGATTTGCGCAACGATATTCGGTGAAAATCCGGCTCTTTTGCATGCTCGTATAAGAATTTTGTGCATATTGCTCCTTTCATCTAAAGAAAGGAAAGATTTGCTGTAAAGCTGTTTTAAAGTAAGTTTTCTTCCCAAAAGAGTGCTGTTTGATGCAACTTTCAGGCGGATACGCATATTAAAAAGCTCAAACATTTCATATCCACGATAAATGTCTGTTTTTTCATCTATTATAATATCATAGTCTTCATAAGAACTATTTTCGTAATTAAAAATGGTTTTAAATATTATGTTTGGATATTGCTTACTATACTCAATGATATAGTCTGTTATATTGCTTCTCATAGCACGAACCATTATTTTAATTTCTCGTTTGTCTGCATGCGCATCGCTTAAATCCGTTATCGCCTGATCCAATTCTGAAAAAACAGAAAGAAGTGCTTGTTGAAGTCTCTTGCCATTATTGTTTAATATGATGCGGTTGTATGCTCTATCAAACAACTTGCAATCAAGCTCTTTTTCCAAAAGTCTTACAGAAGCAGAGACAGATGAGGTTGGAACCATAAATTTTTCAGCTGTTTTAGTAAAACTCTCATTTTTGGAACTTTCAAAGAAATATCTCAATTGTAAAATCTCCATATTAGGGCTCCTTTGCTTATTTATATGATTATTTTACCACATATTTAAACTTGTTGCAAGTAGAATATATAACATTCTGTACAATTCAGTAAGCTGGTGATATAATAAAAAACAATACAATTATAAAGATTGAGGAGATTAAAATGAGCAAAGTAGAGATTCTATTTTTAAGCAATAAGGCGATGGACGATCTTGGCGCTTCTGATATGAAAGCCATTATTCACGATGTTGAACAGGTGTATACTTTGACACAGCAAGGCGATGTAATCGCACCGGGTAAATGTGTAATGCGTTGGGGAGATACTGTTGAGGATGAAAATGTACTTGGTCGCATTAACGCAATGCCGGGCTATATTGGTGGTGAATATGATATGGCAGGTATAAAATGGATTGGCAGTGGTCCTATGAACTATAAAAAAGGACTCCCGCGTGCAAGCGTAACAATTATACTTAATGACCCTGATACAAAATTGCCACTGTGTGTAGCAGACGGAACAAAGGTAAGCACTATGAGAACAGGTGCATCAGGGGGAGTAGCAATTAAGCATCTTGCCAAAAAAGAAGCATCTGTTATGACAATTTGCGGAGCCGGCGCACAGGCTCCCACACAACTGGAAGCAGCACTAATTGCAAGACCTACAATAAAAACACTTTACATATATGATATAAGACCTGAAAATGCACAACGTTTTGCTGATGAAGTTATGTTAAAATATCCGGATGTGAAAGCAGTGCCAACTGATGATGTAGAGTCTGCTGTGAGGAAAAGTGATATTATTGATTGCGTTACACTTGCGAGTGAGCCATTCATCAAGGGAGAATGGCTTAAAAAAGGCGCACTTGTTATGAATATGGCAGACTATGAAGTAGATAATGATTGTGTGAAGAAATCCGATAAGGTAGTCGTTGATTACTGGGAAAATGTTAAGCATCGCATGATAAGCACAGTCGCTCTTATGTGGAAAGACGGACAATTTAAGGACGATGACCTTCATGCAGAAATTGGAGAAATTGTAAACGGAAGCAAGGTCGGAAGAGAAAATGATGACGAAATAATTTATTTTAATGCGGTTGGTGCCGGAATTATGGATATTGCTGTTACAGCGCGTTGTTATAAAAATGCCCAAGAGTCAGGAAAAGGCATAAAGCTTCCTTTCTGGGAATAAAATATTTCGCTAAATACAATGGGCATTTGAATTTTTCAATAATGCTTGCCTTCGGCAGATGATGACATATAAACTAATGATGTTTCATTTGGAAATGATGCAATGATTTTGCTTTCATAAAAAAATACCCAACCGCCGTATGCGGTTGGGTATTTTTTTATATCCAGGCGCAGGCAAAGGGGGTATCTGCCATTTTTTCCATTTCTCCAGAAAAACCGTTCAATGAAAGGTTCTCTTTCAAAATTTCCCCGTCATCTGACCATTTTTTAATAAAGACCTCATTCTGACAGCCTTTTACATTTACATCCTGCAAAAGAACTTTATCAAAGTTACAAAGCTGCATAAATGAGCATTTTGCATCTTCTGAAAATTCAACTGAGCAGTTTATAACCTCCAGAGAAGCCTTTACGTCTTTATCTCCGTAAAGAACCAAAGGTCTTTTTATTCCTTCGGATTTTATGTTTTCAAAGCGGATGGAACAAAGAGGCATATTTGTCTGCCAGGGATTATTTCCTGAAAAATTATATTCCAGAAATCTGTCAACGTTTTTAAAAGTGCAATTCCTTATTACTATATTTCCCGAATTAAAACGTTTGGGACGTGAAAAATCGGCATAGTAAAGAAAGGCTGAAAGCATATTCTGTCGGTGGTTTTCGTTTTTTGCAATTACTCCGCTTTTCTTTTCCTCCAAGGTTAAGGAGCCACGGAACAAATACTTGCCAGGTCCCTCAAGATGGCAGTTCTCTATTAGTACATCTCTGCCTCCGAAACGGAAAGCGGAGCAGGAGGAGTTTAAGCTGCAGTCCTTAACTTGCACGTTTAAGTTGTCAATTCCCGCTATGCAGTCGTCCCCGGTTTCGAAATCCGAATTTTTAATGGTTATATTATCACAGGAGGTAAGATGAATTCCGTCGTGTCCTGCCGTTACTTTAAGGTTTTCTGCTTTTATGTTCCTGCAAAGGAAAAGGGCGTATGCCCAGTTTGCACTGTTTTTAATTTCAAAGCCTGAAAAGGCAAGGTTTTCGCATCTGTGCATATTTATTGCGTGAGGACCTCTGTATAATTCTTCACCAACTTCATCAAAGCAGTCCCTTCCGTCAATGAAAGAGCCTTCCTCACCGATTATGGCGATATTTTCTGCATCTAATGCCTTAATCATAGCATTGTTCCACCTGCTTGCAGGCTTATTTAAGTGCTCGCCGCTTTTCCTTTCCTTTACGGATTTCCATAGCAGGTCTGATTTGTCGTTTTCGGGAACGGGATTTATTTTATCTTCCGTAAAAATCATATAGTCCTCGGGATTTCGGCTTCCGTAAAGATGTGCATCTTTAAGAAGACGGAGGGTTATATTGCTTCTTAATCTTATTGTGCTTATATAATAGTCTCCCGAAGGAATCAAAACCTCACCGCCGCCCTCGAAAAAGCACTCGTCAATGGCATTTTGTATGGCAAAGGTGGCGTTTTCCTCTTTTTTAAGATAGTCTTTGACATTTACATTTTTCATAATTAAATACTCCTTTAAGCTATTTAATAATACAAATAAGTATGAGAGAAGCTATTCCGCCTGTTAAACCAATGAGCTGAAGACGTGAAAGCTTTTCTTTGAAAAGTATGAAGGAAACAAAAGACGTTATAACTATTGCTCCGCCGTTTACCAGAGGGAAGAACAACTGACTGGGCAAAAGACCCGAAAGCTTTAGATTTAAAAAGTTCATCAAAAAAGTGCATATTCCGCAAACTAATGCCAATAGATAATGCTTTTTTCTGAAATTTACACTTCGTTTGTTTCTCTTTGCCAAATAAAGCGAGAACAAAATGGAAACGAAAAAAGCCGAGGCAAGAAAGCCTGAAAGCTCGTTTTTGTAAGATGAATTCTGGTGAACCTTTTGCATTATCCCGATAATTCCCATGAGAATAAAGGTGATCAGGGAATAGAAAAACCACTTTTTATTTATAATTCCGTCGCTTTTTTTATCCGGAGACAGGTAGATGAAGAATATTAAAATCCCGACAAAGATAAGCTTAGGTAAGCTTATAGGCTCACCAAACATAAAAAAGCCTGAAAGGGCGGGGATAATCATAGAGCTGGTAGTAATAAGAATTGTTATATGCATGGGGCCTTTGGATAAAGCCAGCATTTTATAGGTATTGCAGAAAGCCGTTATAATACCGAAAAGAATTCCCAGTAAAAAGGAGTAGGGAGAAATGCCGCTTTTCAGCATCAGGATGAAAAACATAAAAAAGCAAAACAGATAGTTTATGGAGTTGAAAAGATAAACATCGCCTTTTTCTTTAAGGTATTTTTTGCCCAGAGTATTAAAAAGTCCGTTCTGCAGCACCATGGAGGTTATAGATATACATAAAAGTATGTAGTTCATATCGCTTCTCCTTTTTGCGTCATAAAATGCTTTTCATGATGGGCCTCACTTCGGAAAGCACTGTTTTTTCAGGGGATTTTCCCGACACAAGATAATCCGTAAGCATAAGAAAAGCGTTTTCAGCCTGCTTTTTCACATTTTGCGATACGGTCATGGAAACTGTCCCGTCCTTAAGGTATTCGTTAAGCTCATCATATGTGTCAAAGGTTACCAAAGCAGGGGACAGACAGTTTTCTTTTATATATTCACAAAGCTTTATACTGTTGCCGCTTGTTATATAAATCCCGTCAATTTCGTTTTTGTGTTTTTTAAATACTTCTGGAAGCTGTTTTTTAAGTATGCTCTCGCTATCTTTCATATCTACACAATCAATTACATTAAGCCCGTAATTTTCAGAAGCTTTTATAAAAGCCTCTTCGGCACGGCGGTGCAGAAAATTCAACTTGTCTCCGGTAAAGAGCAAAACATTTTTTCTTCCTCGTCTTAAGCAATTATATAAAAATTCAGCTGCCAAAAAAGATGCAGTTTTTTCGTTGTGCCGTGAGGTAAAAAGGCAGGGGACATTTTCGTTAATACTTTGCATCTGCACTAAATTAGGGTTTGATTTCAGAAATCTCTTTAGCATAGGACAGCATTTATCAGAGCCGAAGCCTGATACTATAACTCCGTCAAAGTCAGAAAAGGAAAAAAGCTCATCTTCGCAATCCCAGGGTTTTTTGATGGTCTTTTCCACCACCTTTATTTCATATTCCACCTTGTAATCCTTTACCTTTTCGTGGGCTGATTTTATGCCATCTTCCATTTTTTTTGCCACGGGGCTGAAGGCTGAATTTATCAGAATACCTATCTTCTTAGGTCTGGCGGAAAGCCTTGAAGCAAAGCGGTTAGGAGTGAAGTTGTATTTTTCGGCTGTTTTTAATACAAGCTTTCTTTTTTCTTCATCTACCCGTCCATTTGGATTTAATGCCCTGCTTACCATAGAGGGGGTCATATTAAGCTCCTTTGCGATGGTATAAATTGTAACTTCAGGCATATTTACATCTCCTTAAGCCTTATTGGGTCCGACATCTCTTAATTTGTGCAATCGGTTGCACTGACAATAACATAAAGCAGAAACTTTGTCAATAGCAAAGGCAAAAAAAGGGGAAGTTTGTTAAAAAATTATTTTAATTGAAATAAAGAAGAAAAAATGGTATAATACATACAAGGGGCGTTGCCCGAAAGACGCCAAAAGCGTCTTAGCAGACCTTAAGGTCTGTCTTGTACTCTTTGACGGCTGCGCAAAAATGCCATTGCAAGCAAACATTTTTACTTGTGGTATAATGTATAAAAAACAAACTTTATTTTGTTTATAAGAAATTTTGCAAAAGAAAATATCGGAAAGAAAGGATGAGTGCTGTGAAAAAAGAAAAATGGCTGCTTAAAGAAATAGAAACATGGCAACAAAACCAAATAGTAAGTGAAGACACGGCAGAGATACTTAAAAATATGTATAAGCCTAAAAAGGGCATCAGTTTTTTAATGGTTTTGTTTTCTGTAATAGGCTCATTGCTTATCGGTATGGGAATTGTCCTTGTCAGTGCCAATAACTGGTGGTATTCCTTGCCCATAGCCCTTAAGGCTGTTATAGGATTTTTGCCGCTTGTTTTGTCAGAGTTGTTGGTTTTATATGTGTACAGACATAAAATAAACAGTGTTGCATTTAAGGAAAGTGCGGCTATTTTGAATATGGCGGGTGTTTTTGCTTCCTTTGCACTTGTAGATCAGATTTTTCACCTGCCCACAGATTTCACAAATTATATACTTGTATGCGCTTTGCTTTCGTTACCCACAATGTTGATTATGGATGCTATTTCGCCTCTCATTATTTACTACTGGGCAGCGATTAACGGAGGCGTGTGTTTTTCCGAGGATGCAGGAATGATTATAGCGGTGCTTCTTTTTTCCATAGGAGCGGTGTTCGCTTTAAGAAAGTGTCTTGATAAAAACGGAAAAAGTACATATTTATCCTTGATTACTCTCTCTTCGGCAATTACTCTGGTCTTCCTGGCCGCTGCCACTTATGAAGCTGATTTGACAATAGTTCTTTATGTATTTGCATTTTTGCTTTTTGCTTCAGCTCCTTTGCTGGAAGGCATTTGGGGAGTATTTGAGACGGTGGGAAGAATATATTTTCTTATTTTAACCTTTGTTCTTACATATTCGGGATTGTGGGATTACAGAGCAGAATTTGAAAGTGATGTTTTCTTAATTGTAACAATAGCAGTGGCGGTTTTAGCCCTCTTGCTTACGGTAAAAAATATCATGGACAAGAAATATTGCCCGTTTTCAATAGCTGTATTTGCGGCATTGGTTTGCAGGGGAATATGGGGTATTTTCAGCTTGACCGGAGCTTTGCACGAATTTTTCTTTACTCTTTTATTTAATCTGATTTTATTGGCTTTAAGCATCTGGTGCATATTTGACGGAGCAAGAAAGGTTAATTTATATGATGCCAATACAGGTATGGTAACCTTGTGTACACTTATTATTCTAAGGTTCTTTGACAGCGATTTATCCCTGGTGGGACGAGGAATCGTATTTTTGATTTTAGGTTCGGGCTTTTTGCTGTTTAACTTATATCTTGTTAAAACAAAGAAAAGAATAAAGGAGGAAACAGTATGAAAAAGACTCTTTTATACGTTTTGATTGTTGTTTTGATTATTCAGTTTTTAATTCCTGCATACAAGATATGGGAAAAATATGATGTTTTAAAGAACGGCGAGGAAGTTAAAATGAGGGTTGCTCCCATTGACCCTTATGATGCGTTCAGAGGCCGTTATGTATCTTTGTCATATTCTGACAGGGTGGTTGCAAGACGAGGAAAATACGGAATTTTGGAAATAGATAAAGACGGGTTTGCTACGGTATCTAAGGTTGTGAAAAAAAGACCTGAGAATGAGCTTTATATTAAAGGTGAAAATGAAGAAAATTTCAGCATTCCGCAAAGAAGATACTATATGGAGGAAACATTGGCTCCAAAGGCAGAGAAAATGCTTATGGGAGATAAAGAGGCTTATGTAACCATAAGGATAAAAGGGGATAATGCCGTTATTTCCGGCTTATATGTAGATGGTAAGCCCATAGAGGAAATTCTCACAAGTGAAGAGTAAATATGGTTCATGGTTTATATTGATAACTTTTAAAATGTAAAGAGAGGTGGTTTTATGCTGGATTTTCTTATTTTGCTTCAGAGCTTTGAAAATCCTTATCTGACGGGATTTTTCAAAATTATATCCGATATAATAACACCTCTGCCCTTATCCTTGATTGCCATAGTTATCTACCTTTCGGTAAACAAGAGAAAGGGAATAATTTTAGCAATGACGGTTATATCCTCGGTTACGTTAAATTCGGGGATAAAGCTTATCTTCAGGATTGAGCGGCCGTTTTTGCTGAACGATAAAATAAAACGACTTGATGATACAGAAGGCTATTCTTTCCCCTCGGGACACACACAGCAGGCATCGGGGATGGGAGCTTTACTGGGAAAAGAAACGAAAAAAAAGGTAGTTGGGGCAGGCCTTTGGCTTTTACTGACGATTCTTATGGCATTAAGCCGTATGTATCTTGGAATGCACTCACCTTTGGATGTGTTTGTGGGGGCACTGTTGGGTGTACTTATGGCTTATCTGATGGGTGCTCTTTATGAATTATCCGAAAAGAAAAAATGCCCTGCCATTTTGCATATAGTTACTTTGGTTTCCTTTGTAGCTATGGTTGCTTCAAAATTCGATGATGATATACTTACCATGACGGCACTTTCCTTAGGTGCAGTTACAGGCTATATAATTGATGAAAAATACATTTTCTATAAAGTGCCCGAAACCTTGGGCAAAAAGTTTCTGTCGGCATTTTTGGGAATTTTTATTATTGGTGCATTAAAGTATATTCTTTCTCTCATTTTGGGGGAGGAGTGGTATATGCGGTTTCTGGAATACACCCTTTTCGGTTTATCCATTACGGCGATAGCACCTTATATAGTTAAAAAGATAATAAAAAGGTAGATTATAAAGGAGGAATGGGAATGATATTTTCCGGATTTAAAGGCGGAATACATCCTGACGACCACAAGGAACAGACAAAAAACGAGCCCATAAAGAAAATTAAACCCGGCGAAATACTTATATATTTGACGAACCAGGGAGGCAGAGGATGCGATCCCGTGGTTCAAAAGGGCGACAGAGTCTTGAAAGGACAGATAATTGCCGACAGCAAGGAGTTTATGTCAGCACCCGTTCACGCAAGTGTATCGGGTACTGTTGAAAAAATAGATATGGCGCTTAATTCAAGGGGAATACCCACTCCTGCCATATTTGTACGAAATGACTTTCTGGAGGAAGCGGTAGAACAAAAGCCCTATAAGGAAACGGGATATGTAACTAAGGAAGAGCTTACAGAGATAGCCAGAAATGCAGGTATAGTCGGAATGGGCGGCGCAGGCTTTCCCACCCATGTAAAGCTTGCTACAGACAAGAAAATTGATACGGTCATCGTAAATGCGTCAGAGTGCGAGCCTTACCTTACAAACGATTACAGAAAGCTTATTGAAAAACCCAAGGATGTCATTGACGGACTTGACCTGGTAATTCATGCCTTTGGCGTCAAAAAGGGTGTTATTGCCCTGGAGGACAACAAAAAGGATGCAGTTAAAGGTCTTAAAAAGATAATAAGCTCAGCAATGACCATTAAGGTTTTGAAAACGAAATATCCTCAGGGAAGCGAAAAACAGCTTATTCACGCCGTAACAGGCAGATACGTTCCTGAGGGGGGACTTCCTTCGGATGTGGGAGTTTTAGTGTTCAACGTAGATACCGTGGGAGCTATAAGCCGTGCGGTAAGACGGGGACTTCCCATTACAAGAAGAATAGTAACTGTTGCAGGAAAGGCAGTTAAAAACCCCGGAAACTACTTTGTAAGAGTGGGAACGAGCTTTGAAGAAATTTTTGAAGCAGCAGGTGGCTTTATAAAGCAGCCGGCAAAGATTGTATCGGGTGGACCTATGATGGGAACAGCGATTTATTCTTTGTCCGTGCCCTTTACAAAAACAAGTTCGGGCATTTTAGCTCTTACCGAGGAAGAGCTTGGAACCAAGGATGAAGAGCCTTGTTTAAGATGTGGTAAATGTGTCAGTGCCTGCCCCATGGGTCTTCAGCCCGTTTCTCTGGCCAAGCAGGTGAGAGAAAAAGATTGGGAAAAGGCTAAAAAAGAAGGACTTATGTCATGTATAGAGTGCGGCTGCTGTGCATACAGTTGCCCCTCGGACAGAAATCCTGTTGCAGTAATCAGGCGTGGAAAAGCCGCAATAAGAAACGGAAAGTGAGGGGATAAAGGTGGAAAATTTTAATGAGACAAAGCTTATAGTTTCTGAAACTCCGCATCTTAGAAGCTATAAGAAAACAAAGGACATAATGCTTAAAGTTTTCTTTGCACTTTTGCCCTCTGCGCTTTACGGAATTTATCTTTTCGGGATAAGAGCGGCAATTTCAATGCTGGTATCGGTGGGAGCGGCTTTATTATCCGAAACCATCTGGAACTTAATTTCAGGAAAGAAGAATACAATAAGGGATAAAAGTGCACTGGTAACAGGCTTGCTCCTTGCCATGAACGTATCGTCGCTGGTGCCCTTCTGGCAGGTGGCATTGGGAAGCGCCTTTGCCATAATCGTGGTAAAACAGCTTTTCGGAGGTCTTGGCTGCAATTTCATGAATCCCGCCCTTGCAGGACGTGCCTTTATGGTGGCATCCTTTGCGGGAACAATGACTTCTAAATGGGCAACGCCTTATTCCTACTCTTTAAAAGCAGCGGATGCCGTTACGGGAGCAACGCCTCTCGCCTTGGCAAAAGAGGGGGAGATGACAAATCTTTTTGACCTCTTTTTTGGAAATACCGGTGGCTCAATAGGTGAGACAAGTGCGTTTTTACTCCTCCTTGGCGGAATGTATTTAATATGCTCGGGGGTTATTAAAATCCACATTCCTTTAAGCTACATAGGAACTGTTTTCGTACTTACTTTATTTACTACAGGTTTTAATTTTTATGATTCTTTAGGATATATCTTGTCCGGCGGACTTATGCTTGGTGCGTTTTTCATGGCAACTGACTATGTTACAAGTCCCGTTACGGAAAAGGGAATGGTGATTGCAGGTATCCTTTGCGGTGTTCTGACTGTTGCCATAAGGACCTACGGCGGATATCCCGAGGGTGTAAGCTATTCTATTTTGCTTATGAATGCGGCAACACCTTTAATTGACAAGGTTTCAAAGCATAAGAGATTCGGGGAGGTGTCAAAATGGAAAAAGGCAGCATAAAAAACGTACTTAACATAACCTTAAGGCTTTTTATAATCTGTTTTGCATCAACTTTGGTTTTAGCTTTCGTAAACAACCTGACAAAAGGTGTAATAGAGAAAAATAACGAAAAAGTTTTCAGCGAGGGCTGTGTTTATGTAATGCCGCAAACAGCTTCCACAGAAATAATAGACCTTACTTCCTACGGAGAAGGATTGGAGGCGGCAAGATGCTTTGATGAAAACGGAGAACTTTTGGGTATTGCCATAAAGCAGAGCATAAAAGGCTATAACAAGGGACTTGTTTTAATGACAGGTGTGGCAAAAGACGGAAATACGGTTACGGGCATTAAGATTCTGGAGCATTCGGAAACACCCGGTCTCGGCGCTTTGGCTGACTCTGAAGATTTTACCCAGCAGTTCAGGGGAAAAAGTTATCCTCTTGCCACAGAAAAGAACGGCGGAGAAATTGTTGCAATATCAGGAGCTACAAAAACCACCAACGGAATTTTAGACGGCGGCGTGAACAAGGCTCTTTTAATTGCAAAAGAATATTTTAAAAACGAGGGGGGAGAAGCATGAAACTTATTAAAGAAAGCCTGCTTAGAGGTATAGTTTTTCAAAATCCCACCTTTGTACTGGTACTTGGTATGTGTCCCACACTGGCTGTTACAACCACTGTGGCAAACGGTATAGGAATGGGACTTTCTGCAACAGTGGTTTTAATGCTTTCAAACCTTTTTATATCGCTGCTTCGCAATTTTATACCCAATAAAGTGAGAATTGCGGCGTATATCGTTTTGGTTGCAAGCTTTGTAACCATTGTACAGATGCTTTTACAGGGCTATTTCCCCGACCTTTACAAAAGTCTCGGAATATTCATTCCTTTAATCGTTGTAAACTGTATAATACTTGCAAGAGCTGAGGCATTCGCTTCCAAAAACGGACCCCTGGCGTCCTTGCTTGACGGTCTTGGAATGGGACTTGGCTTTACTGTTTCCCTTACCCTGATTTCAGCAATAAGACAGCTACTTGGAACGGTACTTGGTATAAGCTTTTTCACTCTGCCTCCGGGAGGATTTTTAGTGCTCGGATTACTTTTGGCACTCTTTGGAGTATTGAGCCATAAAGGAGGTAATGCTAAATGAGTATAATTTATGAACTTTTCGGAATATCTCTGGCGGCTATTTTGGTTGAAAATTTTGTACTGGTTCAGTTTATGGGAATCTGCCCCTTTTTAGGTGTATCCAAAAAGGTAGAAACGGCACTTGGAATGGGAATTGCGGTAACCTTCGTTATGGCTCTTTCAAATCTTCTGACCTTCATTGTGCAAAAATATATTCTTGAGCCTCTTGACCTTTCGTACCTTCAGACAACAGTATTTATTTTAATTATTGCATCTTTAGTACAGTTTGTGGAAATGTTTTTGCAGAAATCACTTCCTGCTCTTTATGCATCCTTGGGAATTTATCTTCCTCTTATAACAACCAACTGTGCAGTTTTAGGCGTTGCAATAACAGCAGCAGAGGAAACAAACAATATTCTTTCTGCAGTGTGGTACGGCGTGGCAGCAGGAATCGGATTTTTACTTGCCATACTTCTTTTGGCAGGAATAAGAGAAAGACTTTCCGAAGCCAAATATCCAAAAATGCTGGAGGGATTTCCCATGGCACTCATTTCAGCTTCACTTCTTGCCATTGCATTTTTAGGATTTTCGGGATTTTCAATAGGATAAGGGGGTAAGATAATGAAAGAAATTTTAATACCTGCCCTTATTGTAGGCGCAATAGGACTTTTCTTCGGTGCACTTTTGGCTGTTGCAGGAATGATTTTCAAGGTTAAAAAGGATGAAAGAATTCCTTTAATTGAAGATTCTCTTCCGGGTGCTAACTGCGGTGGCTGCGGCTATGCAGGCTGCTCTGCCTATGCCCAGGCTGTGGCAGAAGGAGAAGCCTCCTGCGATAAATGTTCGGTAGGCGGCAAGGCTGTAGCTGAATACATAGCGGAAATCATGGGACAGAAATCAGAATTTGTGAAAAAATATGCATTTATAGGCTGCGTAAGCGGAGCTAAAGAAAGATATATCTATGAGGGAGCGGAAGACTGCACCTATGCAGCTCTTTTATCAGGAGGTCCAAAGACCTGTACCTACGGCTGTATAGGTCTTGGAAGCTGTGCAAAAGTCTGCACCAATGAGGCTATATCCATGGTTGACGGCATTCCCGTTATAGCAAAAGAACTCTGTTCGGGCTGCGGCGCTTGTATGAGAGCCTGCCCCAGGAGTCTTATAGGCCTTGCCCCTGAAAAGGCAAAGATTGCGGTTATGTGTAATTCCCACGATAAGGGTGCACAAATGAGATATACCTGTGCTGAGGGCTGTATCGGCTGCGGAAAATGTGTCAAGGTTTGCTCTGAGGGGGCAATAGAGCTTGTTGCCAACGTGGCAAGAATCAACTTTGAAAAATGCATTTCCTGCGGTAAATGCTTAGAGGCCTGCCCCAGAAAGATTATAAAATTCATATAAGAAGGCATAACGGTAATAAAATGAAAATAAAAGGGAATGATAAAATCATTTCCTTTTATTATTTGCTGATAAATACTTGACTATTTTTAAAAAATGTAATAAAATGGAAGTACTTATATTAGGAGGATGATTTATATGTCAGAAAGATATACAAAGGCAAAAGAAATTTATGCAAAGCTTGGCATAGATACCGATAAGGTTATTGAAAAGCTTATGACTATTCCCGTGTCTCTTCACTGTTGGCAGGGTGATGACGTTACAGGTTTTGACCATGACGGCCCCTTGACAGGCGGTATCCAGACTACAGGTAACTATCCCGGTAAAGCAAGAAATCCCGAGGAGCTTATGGCAGATATGGAAAAGGTTATGAGCCTTTGCCCCGGTCAGAAGAAGATAAACGTTCACGCTTGCTATGCAATTTTTGAAGACGGCTTCTGCGACCGTGATAAATTGGAGCCCAAGCACTTTAAAAAGTGGGTTGAGCTTGCTAAAAAGCACAATATGGGTCTTGACTTCAACCCCACATTCTTCTCTCATCCCATGGTTAAGGATGGACTTACACTTTCAAGCCCCGACAAGGCTGTTCGTGATTTCTGGATAGAACACGGTAAGGCTTGTATCAGAATTTCCGAATATTTCGCAAAGGAAACAGGCATTCCCTGCGTAATGAACATCTGGACAGGTGATGGCTTTAAGGACATCCCTGCAGACAGAATGGCTCCCAGAGTTCGCTATAAGGAATCTATCGAGGCTATTTTAGCAGAGCCCTTTGACAAGAATCTTGTTAAGCCCTGCGTTGAATCCAAGGTATTCGGTATCGGCGTTGAAGCCTACACTGTAGGCTCTGCTGAGTTCTCATTGAGCTTTGCAGCTATGCACGACGGTTGCCTTCCTCTTATGGATAACGGCCACTATCATCCTACAGAGGTTGTATCAGACAAGATTCCTGCACTCCTTGCATTCTTCCCCGAAATCGCACTTCACATCACAAGACCTATAAGATGGGACTCTGACCATGTGGTGCTTTTCGATGACGAAACAAAGGAAATGGCAAAGGAAATCGTAAGAAACGATGCACTTGACAGAGTTTATATGGCTCTTGACTATTTCGATGCTTCCATTAACAGAATTGCTGCCTGGTCCGTTGGTCTCAGAAGCTGGCAGAAAGCTCTTTTAATGGCTATGACAACTCCCAATGCCGAGCTTAAGGCTTTGCAGGATGGTGCAAACTTCACAAAGCTTATGGTTATGCAGGAAGAGTATAAGACACTTCCCTTCGGTGATATCTGGGAAGAATACTGCGAAAGATGCGGCGTAAAGGGCGACGCTTCCTGGTTTGATGAAGTAGAAGCTTACGAAAAGGAAGTTCTTTCAAAGAGAGCATAAATAAAATAAAAAACTTGTTTCTTACGAAACAAGTTTTTTTATTTTATCAGCTTATATCAAGCATATCCATATATTGATTTCCATTTTCGGCTATATAGTCTTTTCTTCCGTCAAGATTTCCGCCCAAGAAAAGCTCGAACATATCGGCTGTCTCCTTGGCATCTGAGGGAAGCACCTTTATAAGACGTCTGGATTCGGGACACATGGTGGTAAGCCACATCATTTCCGCCTCGTTTTCGCCTAAACCCTTTGAACGCTGAATGGTATATTTGATACCTTCCTCGTCTAAAGGAGCTAAAATTTCTGCCTTTTCCTTTTCGTCATAGGCAAAGAAGGTGCGGCTTTTTTTCTCTTTGGTATTGATTTCAAACAGGGGAGTTTCTGCTATAAATACCTTTCCTTCTTCTATAAGAGAGGGGACAAGGGTATAAATCATTGTTAAAACAAGGGTTCTTATCTGGAAGCCGTCATAGTCAGCATCCGTACAGATAATGATTTTATTATAATTCAATGAGTTTATATCAAAATCGGAAAATTCCTTGTTGAGCTTTGTCTTTGCTTCGATTCCACAGCCCATAATTCTTATAAGGTCTAAGATAATATCGCTTTTGAAAATCTTATCAAAGTCAGCCTTTAAGCAGTTTAATATCTTGCCTCGTATGGGCATAATTGCCTGGAATTCCGCATCACGGCTCATTTTACAGCTTCCTGCCGCAGAGTCGCCCTCCACTATGAAAAGCTCACGTCTTGAAACGTCCTTTGTTCTGCAGTCAATGAATTTTTTAACCTTGGTGGTAACGTCCAGGGAAGAGGACATTTTCTTTTTAAGATTAACCCTTGTATGCTCTGCCGTTTCACGGCTTCTTTTGTTAAGAAGAACCCTATCGGCAATTTTATCCGCCTCAGCCTTGTTTTCTATAAAGTAAACTTCAAGATTGCTTTTTAAAAAGTCTGTAAGTGCTTCTTTGATAAAGGGATTTGTGACAGCTTTTTTCGTCTGATGCTCATAGCTTGCAAGTGTCGAAAAAGAGCTTACTACTAAAATAAGACAGTCAGCTATATCGTTAAATGTAATCTTTGATTCGTTTTTCTGATATTTGTTGGCTTGTCTTATATACTGGTCTATTGCATAAACAAAAGCTGTTTTGGTTGCGGCATCATGAACACCGCCATATTCAAGAAAGCTTGAGTTGTGATAGAATTCAATCATTGGGTCCTTGGAAGTAAAGCAAAAAGCCGCTTCCATTTTAACTTTGTACTCGGGCTTATCCGCTCTGTCACGGCCGACTCTTTCCGCCTCAATATAGCGTACAGCGGTCTCGGATGTCATATTGGCAAGCTCATCTGCATGACCCTTTATACCCTCTGGATAGCAAAATTCGTACTTTTGTGTGCCTGTGGGAGTTTCGTCATATAAAATAAAGGTTAAGCCTGCATTTACGATTGCCTGACGCTTTAATGTTTCTGTAAAAAATTCAAGTGGAATGTTTATGTCCGTAAAAACGTCTAAGTCAGGACGCCATTTCTGTATGGTATAGGTCTTTTTGGAGGTGGTCTCAATCTTTAAAAGCCCACCTACATTTTCACCCTTTTCAAAGTGGAGTGAGTAGATATAATTATCTCTTGATACCTCAACATCCATATATTCAGAAGAATACTGGGTAGCGCAGGCGCCGAGACCGTTAAGACCCAGGCTGAACTTATAGGTATCAGAGTCATTTCCGTGATATTTACCGCCGGCATAAAGCTCGCAGAAAACAAGCTCCCAGTTATAGCGCTGTTCCTTTTCGTTAAAGTCCAGGGGGATTCCTCGACCATAGTCCTTGACCTGAATGGAGTGGTCAGAAAAACGGGTAACCTCAATTACTTTACCGAACCCTGCTCTTGCTTCGTCGATGGAGTTTGAAAGAATTTCAAAAAAAGTGTGTTGGCAGCCCTCCAGACCATTGGAGCCCAAAATATTACCGGGATTGTAACGAACTCTCTCGGCACCCTTTAAGCTCTGTATGGCTTGGTTATCATAGGTGTTTTTTGCACACATAGTTTATACCTCTTTCTTATAATCATTAAAGGGGCGGAGTAACTCCGCCCTTTTTATGTCAAAAATTAAATTTCAGAAACTGCCGGAGCTTCAGAAGGAACTTCGGGAACAGAAGGTTCTGTAACTTCAGGAACGGTTACCTCAGGAGCAACAACCTCAGGAGCTCCGCTTTCGGGTGTGGTAACTGTGTCCTCGGGATTTGTAATTTCGGGAGAAAGAGCTGCCTCGGAGTCAACGGGCATTGTGCCAACCTTTTTAACTTCCTTGTGAGGCATATAATAGCTCTGGGATTCTTTTGTTCTGGAAACAACTTCTCCGTCAACGGAAACAATTCTGTAAGTTGTGCATCTTAAACCGTTGGAGCCCTCTTCAACAATTTCCTCTGTGCCCACGGGAAGAGTGGGATCCTCTTCGATTTCTGTAGGGAAGGGAACTGAGGTAACCCCTGTGGTTTCAAAAGTAACTTCAAAGTTTTCGGTCTTTGTGCCGAGGATTTCGCAGATTGCCTGCTTTCCGGGAGTGGTACGACATAAAACCTTTACGGGGAAGTCTGTATCATTGGAGAAAACGAAGTCAACAGTTCCGTAGTCAACTGTAGCGTCAAGACCCAAAGGAACATAACCTACTGTAAACATGTGGCAAAGTCTTTCTTCGATTTTCAGATTGGCCTTTAAAACTGCCACATAAAGAGTGGAAGAAATCTGACAGATACCGCCACCGTATTCCTGTACTGTTTCACCGTTGGAATAAGCGCCTGCCATCTTATAACCCGCTTCGGGAGTACGCCTGCCCAGGGCTTCGTTATAAGAAAGCTTTTCTCCGGGGAGAAGTATTTTTTCATTTATGCTTGAAGCAGCTAAAGCCACGTTGTGGCTTCTGTTGGCGCTGCTTGAGGTGTAGCTTGTGGTATAAGAGCCCAAGACATCTCTGAAAAGAGCTTCGTTAAGCTCGTCGTAGGTATACTTTGCAAAATCAATTTTTGCGGGAATTTCAAAGGTCTCCCCGGGTTTTGTGTGGGAAGCAATAATTTCTCTTGCTTTCTTTTCGTCCACGGTAACTTTGTCATAACCCTCGGTAACCTTTATACTGCCGTCGGTATCTCTGTAGTATGTAGCGGAAACCGCTTCGTTTGAATAGTTTTCGATGATATAAGAAATATCAAAGGGGATGGGGGCTATATTTTCCTTTGAAAATACAACCGTTGAAAAATCAAGCTTTTTCATAGCTTCGGAAACAGCTTCCTTGGCAGTTACGGGATTTATGGTGTAAGCACCTTTACCGTTGGTAACAACTATAGCCCCTTCCTTAAATTCGTAGCTTGCCTGAACCGATTTGTCATAGTCTGTAAAATCAGACATTACGGTATCGAAAATTCTGTTGTTTACATAAACCGAAAGGTCTAAGTTAGTGTCAACACCGAAAAGAGCCTTAATTGCAGGGCCCATGGAAGAGAAGAAGCCACCATGACCGTAAGCATAAGCCTTTTCGGCAGAAAGACGGCTGTCAAAGGATGCCCCGAGCTCTCCGTAGGTTACCTCCATGGAGTCAGTGCCTGCAACGATTTTTATTTTATCGCCGCTGGCTTCATTGATTCGGGCATTTATAAGCGCCTGAGCTTCTTCAGCGGTAAGTCCTGAAAGGTCAACGCCACCCATGGTTACGCCGGGCAGAATGGTTTCACTCCGTGAATAACCCAATGTGATTGTTGTTATCGCAACTAGGATAACGAGAACTAAAGCACCTGCAATTATAAGAGGTATGATACCCTTGGTTTTAGAAGATGTATTTTTATTCATTGGATTTTCGTTCCTCCCTGAAAAGTTTTCCCTCTGAAAAAGCGGAAAAACATAATGATTGAGTTTATATCGCTTCTATACATTATACCAAATTACTTTGAAAAAGTAAACAGTTATTTTTAATAAAAATAGGAGAAAATAGTGAGGTTATGTGGAAAAAATACAGAAAAGTACAGGCTTTTGGCAGAGAATGGGATTTTTACGCTGAAAAAGAGGTGCGGAAAAATGGTGAAAGTGCATAAAAAATGAGAGTTTTGGAGGTTGCGAGAGAGAAAAAACGGACATTTTTAATGTGGAAAAATCTATTTTTATAAAAAAAGCTTGCATAAAAATGAAATCTTTGCTATAATGTACGAGGTTATACTGGAAAACAAATTTTGGAGGTAATATTATGAAAAAGTTATTTGCACTCATGTTGGCTCTTTTAATGGTATTCGCATTAGTAGGATGCGGCGAAGAGGCAGCAGAAGAAACAAACGTTCTTGTAATGGGAACAAACGCAGCATTCCCTCCCTATGAAATGGTTGACGAAAACGGCGCTATCATAGGTATCGATGCTGAAATCGCAGCTGCTATTGCTGAAAAGATGGGCAAGACTCTTGAAATCAAGGACATGGCTTTCGATTCTCTTATCACAGCAGTATCTTCAGGTTCAGTTGATGTTGTACTTGCAGGTATGACTGTAACAGAGGAAAGAATGGAAGCAGTTAACTTCTCTGATTCCTATGCAACAGGCATTCAGGTGGTTATCGTAGCAGAAGGCTCCGAAATCGCTTCTATCGATGACCTTGCAGGAAAGAAGATTGGTGTTCAGACCGGTACAACAGGTGACATCTACTGTGCAGGCGACTACGGCGAAGATGCAGTTGCACGTTATGACAACGGAGCACTCGCTGTTCAGGCACTTCAGAATGGTCAGGTTGACTGTGTAGTTATTGACAACGAGCCTGCAAAGGCATTCGTTGAAGCTAACGAAGGACTTAAGATTCTTGAAACAGAATACATCACAGAAAACTATGCAGCAGCTTTCGCTAAGGAAGATACAGAACTTCTTGATGCATTCAACGCTGCTTTAGCTGAACTTAAGGCTGATGGTACAATCGACGAAATCGTTGGAAAGTACATAAAGGCTGAATAATTCAGTAAACCAACTGAAACTAAAAGGGGACGGTGCTTTTTGCAGTCACCGTCCCCTTAAGTATCAATTCATAAAAAATTACTTCCGAAAGGAGCAGGCAAATGAGTGTTCTCACATTTGCGAAATGGATTGAGGGCTTAGCCCCGGTATGGGTTAATTCTCTTCCCGAAGGGTTGCAGCGTCTTATATTCCAATTTTATCAGGTGTTCATACATGAAAATCGTTGGAGATTTTTTACTGACGGACTTAAAACCACTTTCATTGTAACAATAGGTGCACTTATTTTAGGTGTGATTATCGGTATGATTGTGGCGGTCATCCGTTCTTCATGCGACAGTATGCGAAAGAAACCCAATATCTTTCTGCGTATTCTGAATAATATATGCAAAATCTATGTTACTGTATTAAGAGGAACACCTTTAATGGTACAGCTTCTTATCATGGGCTTTGTTGTTATGGTTCCCAAGGGAAGCTTTGATACTATACTCTGTGCCGTTATAACTTTGGGTATCAACTCGGGTGCGTATGTGGCTGAAATTGCACGTTCGGGCATTATGTCCATATCTCAGGGACAGACAGAGGCAGGCAGAAGCTTAGGACTTAACTACCGCCAGACAATGAGCTACATAATAATACCTCAGGCATTTAAAAATATACTTCCTGCGTTGGGAAATGAACTTATCGCACTTTTGAAAGAAACATCTCTTGTTACGGTTATTGCACTACAGGATGTAACCAAGGCAGCTCAGGTTATTGTTAGTAAAACATACACTGCGACAATTCCTTACGTAAGCCTTGCGCTTATTTACCTTGTACTGGTAATTATCTTAACCAAACTTCTGGGAATTCTCGAAAGGAGGTTGCGTGAAAGTGATAAACGTTAATGGTCTTAAAAAGGCGTTCGGCGACCATGTTGTATTAAACGGTATCGACCAGCATATCAAAAAGGGTGAGGTTGTATGTGTAATTGGTCCTTCGGGAAGCGGAAAGTCTACATTTTTACGTTGCCTTAATCTTCTTGAACAGCCTACAGAGGGACATATCTACTTCAAGAATGCGGATATTACCGATCCCAAGCAAGACATAAATAAGCTTCGCCAGAAAATGGGTATGGTATTTCAGCAGTTTAATCTCTTTCCTCATATGTCCGTCAAGAAGAATATTATGCTTGCACCCGTAAAGCTTAAGCTTATGAGTGAAAAGGAAGCAGAGGCAAAGGCTATATCTCTTCTTGAAAGAGTAGGGCTTCCAGAAAAGGCAGATGCATATCCGGGACAGCTTTCAGGCGGTCAGCAGCAGAGAGTTGCCATTGCTCGTGCCCTTGCCATGAATCCCGAGGTTATGCTTTTTGACGAACCTACAAGTGCTCTTGACCCTGAAATGGTAGGAGAGGTATTGCAGGTTATGAAGGAACTGGCAAAGGAAGGCATGACCATGGTGGTGGTAACCCACGAAATGGGCTTTGCAAAGGAAGTTGCGGACAGAGTGCTTTTCATTGACGAGGGTATCGTTATGGAAGAGGGAACTCCCGAGGAGATATTTACAAACCCTAAAAACGAAAGAACAAAGTCCTTCTTGAGTAAGGTACTTTAATAAATAAAACGGGATGGCACGGAAAATTCCAAGAGAGGAACTTCCCGCACTCCCGTTTTTTTGTAATTTGGTGAAATTATGATATTGATAATCGCTGAAAAGCCGAGTCTTGCCAGAAACATTGCCTCGGCAATCGGAAAAATGAATAAAAAGGGAAGCTATTTTGAAGGCTCAGGCTACATTGTGACCTGGGCTTTCGGTCATTTGTTTTCTCTATGTGATATTGAATATTATAATCCCTCAAAGACCGGTCGCTGGTCTATGGATAATATTCCCTGCTTTCCGGAAAACTTCGTGTTCGACCTTAAAAAGGATAAGGACGGAAAGGTTGATTCGGGAGTTAAAAATCAGTTTGAAACAATAAAAAGTCTTTGTAACAGAGCTGATGTTGACACAATCGTAAATGCAGGAGACTCCGACCGTGAGGGTGAAATTATCGTAAGAACCTGTGTGACCAAAGCCAATCCTCAGGGAAAGGAATTTAAAAGACTCTGGCTTCCTGACCAGACCGATGAAACTATCAGGGAAGGTCTTAAAACCATGAAGGACGAAACGGAATATGAGCTTCTGGCAAAGGAAGGCTATGCCAGGACTTATATTGACTGGCTCTACGGGGTAAATCTGACACGCTACGCCACACTTAAAACCGGCACACTGCTTCGTGTTGGACGTGTTATAGTGCCCATAGTAAAAGCGATTTATGACAGGGATATGGCAATTAAAAATTTTAAGAGCGAAATTTATTATGCTCCTTTGTCAAAATGCGAAACCAAGGGCGAAGAAATCGAGCTTTTAAGCAAGAAAAAGTTTTCTAAAGAAGAGCTTTCTGAGGGAATGGACTACTGCAACAGATTAAATGAGCAAAGGGCAGTTGTAACAGAAAAGAAGACAAAAAAGGATGTGCTTCCTCCCGGCAAGCTCTATTCTCTTACCAAGCTTCAGAACGCTTTAGGCAAAAAATATAAGATGAGCATGGAAGAAAGCCTAAAAGTTCTGCAGGGACTTTATGAAAAGGGCTATGTAACCTATCCCAGAACAAACTCTGAATATCTTGCAAAGGCAGAGGCGGGAAAAATTAAAAACATTATAAATGCCTTCTGTAATCTTGGATACGAATTGGAATTCAAAGACAAAAAGACAATCTTTGACGATTCTAAGATAGAGTCCCATTCCGCTCTTACCCCCACTCATAAAATACCCAAAAAAGAAAGCCTTTCAGAGGCTGAATATAAGGTGTACAGTACCGTTATGCGACGCTTTGCGGCAGTTTTCTGTAAGGAAGAATGTAAGGTTTTAAAGACAGAAATAAAGATAGAAGCAGGGGATATTGAAAGCTTTAGCCTAAAGGGTGTTATTATGCAGGAGCCGGGCTGGACAAAGTATGATGACTATGGAAAAAAGGACAAGGTTTTGCCGGCTTTGGAAAAGGGCGATGAGGTCAACACTGAATTTATCCTGACAGAAAAGGAAACCTCGCCACCTAAGCACTATACCATAGAAACACTTAATAACTATCTTAAAAATCCCTTTAAGGATGACTTGGCAGAAGCTAAGGAGGAAGACGATACCGAGGAATACCGTGCTATTTTCGAAGGTCTTGAGCTGGGTACGGAGGCCACAAGAACAGGGATTATTGACAATGCGAAAAAAAGCGGATATATAAATCTTAAAAAGGATGTCTATACAATACTTCCGGGCGGTGAATTTTTAATTGAATCCCTGTCAAAAATGGATATAAGTATGGATAAATATAAAACCAGTGAGCTGGGCAAAGCTCTTAAAAAGGTTTACAGAGGCGAAATTGAAATTAAAGACAGCGTAGAGATTGCAAAAGAGGAAATAAAAAAGGTATTCGCTAAAGACGCCGCTCCTCCCGAAAGAGATAAAGATACAGGCTTTTTCGGAGATACGGCAGGGGTGTGCCCCCTTTGCGGTAAAGAGGTTAAAAGAAACCGCTTCGGCTACGGATGTGAGGGTTACAAAGAAGGCTGTATCTTTAAAATAGGCGGAACAATCTGCCAGAGGGAAATTTCCATTGCCAATGTAAAAAGACTTTTGGAAACGGGAAAAACCTATAAAATCCAGGGCTTTATATCAAAGAAAAGCGGAAAGAGCTTCGATGCCTGTCTTAAGCTGGACGAAGAAAAGAAGGTTGTATTTGATTTTGATTAAAAAAGTCTGTGTGAGTTACTCACACAGACTTTTTTGTTAAAAGAGAATTTTTCTTCCGCAGTAGTTGCAGTATATACTGTCTGAATCAATTTCCTTCTGGCAGGCGGGACAGACAAAAGCTTTTTTTACTAAAGTTTCCTTTTTATCCTTTTTAGGTTTTCTTTTGGTTGTTTTTATAAAAATCCCTAAAACCAGTAATATGAGTCCCGAAGCACAAAATACTATGCTGTTTTGAGGGAAGGGGCTTGTGCCTTCCAGAATTTCAAGAGAAGGCAAAAAGGGAAGATATTTAACATAATGCATTTTAAGGGCAATGGATTCATCATATTCTCCCGTGAGCTTTGCACTTCCCGAATACTCTCTGCCCGAGGCAAAGTAGTGATAGCGGATATCTATGTCGTAAAGCCCGTCAGTACGTTCGCTAAAAGATACAGAATCGCAGGTGGCGGTATTTTCCTTTCCCAGATAGTATGTCAAAGGATTAAAAGCGCCCGCAAGAATAAGTAAGATGGCCAGAGTTATTATTGCGGTCTTAAATATTGTTTTTGTTACACTTTTGTTCAAATGATTTCAATCCTTTCTTTAATCCTATATAGTTTAAGTATAGCATTTAATTTCCGGTATTGCAAGGGTGGAAACTAAAAAAACATATAAAAAACTTGACGAAATATACTCTTTATGGTAAAATGATGTAAAATAAGTGATAGAGGTGCGAAAGTCAAGAGTACTTTTTTTTGAGAACTTCAGGCACGGGAAAGGAAGGAAAGGGGCTTTTGCCGAAGGGGATTGGCTTTGCCTGGCTGATCTTACTGGGGTAATGTAAAATATGCATTGCACTGTCGCATCTGCGGTGAGCTATCTTAGAAAATGACACTTTTAAGCTGCAGGTACCTTTGGGCTCTGCAGCTTATTTTATTAAAAAAACGGAGGTAACAATAATGAAAAACGCAAAGAACATTAAAATTCTTTTCTGCCTTATGCTTGCTTTTTCCGTTATGCTCTCAGGCTTTATGACCGTTATGGCTGAACCTGAAGAAACAGAAATTGCAGAAGAAATTATAGAAGTGGCAGAAGTAGAAGAAGAGATAGACGAAATGGCTCTTGCCACCGAGTTTATCGACGGCTATGCAGACAATGTAGAAAACACAGAGGAGTTCAAAAGTGAACTTGACCAGGCTCTTACCAAGGTGAGAGAGGAAATTCCTTTCTATGCAACCTGGCTTTCACTTCTTCCTCCCATCATTGCAATTGCACTTGCTCTTATAACAAAAGAAGTTTATTCTTCACTCTTTATCGGAATTTTATCAGGTGCTCTCCTGTACGCAAACTTCAGCTTTACAGGAACAATAGACCATCTTTTCGTAGACGGATTTATTACATCTGTAGCTGATTCTTACAACATCGGTATTATAATCTTCCTTATCGTGTTGGGTGCCATAGTATCTCTTATGAATAAGGCAGGTGGCTCAGCTGCATTCGGAAGATGGGCTGCAAAGCACATTAAATCCAAGGTTGGAGCGCAGCTTGCAACAGTTGCACTCGGTGTACTTATTTTCGTTGACGACTACTTTAACTGTCTTACAGTTGGCTCTGTTATGAGACCTGTATCAGATAAGTTCAAGCTTTCAAGAGCAAAGCTTGCTTATGTAATCGATGCTACAGCGGCTCCCGTATGTATCATTGCTCCCATTTCTTCATGGGCAGCAGCAGTTGCAGGTTTTGTTCCCGAGGGACAAAACGGATTTTCACTTTTCATAAAGGCTATTCCATGGAACTTCTACGCTATTTTAACAATAGTTATGATGATAGTAATCGTTCTTATGAGATTTGATTACGGTCCTATGAAAAAGCATGAAATCGCTGCAGAAGCAGGAGACATTTTCTCCTCTGAAGATGCAGAAATGTTCAAGGCTTTGGAAGCAAAGGATGAAGAGGGTAAAGGCAGCGTATGGGATTTGGTTGCTCCCGTTTTGGTACTTATCGTATCCTGCATTTTAGGTCTTATCTATTCAGGCGGATTCTTCGCAGAGGGCGATGCATATAGAAACTTTATGGTTGCATTCTCCAATGCTGATGCCTCTGTGGGTCTTGTATACGGCGCATTCGCAGGTCTTATATTCAGCATAATTTACTTTATGGCAAGAAGAGTTCTTAAGTTCAAAGACTGCATGGATTCCATTCCCGAGGGCTTCAAGGCAATGGTTCCCGCTATTATGATTTTAGCTTGCGCTTGGACTCTTAAGACCATGACAGATTCTCTTGGCGCAAAGGTTTTGATTGCTGAATTTGTAAGAGTTAACGGAACTGCCGTAATGGCTCTTATCCCCGCTATCGTATTCTTGATTGCAGTTGGTCTTTCCTTTGCAACAGGAACCAGCTGGGGTACTTTCGGAATTCTTATTCCCATTGTACTTGCAGTATTCGGCGGAAGCTTAGATAACACACTTTGCATTATTGCAATTTCTGCCTGCATGGCAGGTGCGGTTTGCGGCGACCACTGCTCACCCATTTCCGATACAACCATCATGGCATCTGCAGGAAGCCAGTCAAATCACATTAACCACGTTACAACTCAGCTTCCCTATGCACTTACAGTTGCAGGCGTATCCTTGGTTTGCTACCTTATAGCAGGCTTCGTACAGAATGCATATATCATGCTTCCTTTAGGAGTTATCCTTATGGTAGGAACACTTTTGGTTATAAAGGCTGCTACAAAGAATAAGTAAAACAAGCTATAAAGCTCCAAGTCTCTGACTTGGGGCTTTTTTTATTTATTTGACATCTTTTTTTTCCTGTGTTATAATGTATAATAAGGAATTTTATGAAATCAGCGTTTATAATACATAAAGGAGGATCCGGCTATGAAAAAAATACTGGGAATAATACTTGCTTTAAGCATCATTTTTTTGATGATGGCAACTTTGTCTTTCGGGGCAGAGGGGGTAGTTACTCTTTCTGAAGCAATATCCCCGTCGGGAAATGAAGTGGAGCTTACCTTAAGCATTTCGGGAAATCCCGGAATTATCGCCTCTGTAATTGAGGTGGACTATGATGCTGAAAATTTAACACTTTTGGAGGTTTCTGATAAGGGAAATTTAGGAACTGCAAATCACAGCGACGATTATTCTCTTTCTGAATATCCTCTTTCATGGTACAATTCTTTAGCCGATGAGGATTATACATTTAACGGTGAATTGGCGACTTTGACCTTTGAAATAAAGGAAGGGGCAGCAGAGGGGGATTATCCCGTTACCGTAACTGTAAAAGAAGCATATAACAGCAATCTTAAAAGTGTTTCTTTAACTCCCGTGGACGGAAAAATCACAGTAAAGGAAGAACTTTTATTTAATGGAATTACCCTTTCCGATAAAAGCTTTGTATATGACGGAACAGTAAAAAGCCTTGAGATTGAAGGTGAAGTTCCCGAAGGAACAGATGTAGTATATGAAAATAACGAAGCCCTTAATGCAGGAGAAACAACAGTTACCGTTACTCTTACCAAAGAGGGTTATGAGGATTTGGAGCTTTCCGCAACTTTGGAAATAACAAAAAAGGCTTTGGAAGTTACAGGCATTGAAATTAAAGATAAGGTATATGACGGCACAACCTTAGCAGAATATACAGGAGGAACCTTAAAAGGAGTTATAGCAGAAGATGATGTAACTTTAGTATTGGCAGATAAAGGTTCCTTTGAAAGCGCCGATGCAGGAAAAAATAAAACTGTAACCATAGCATATTCCTTAGAAGGTGAGGATAAGGATAACTACAGTCTCATGATGCCCGAATTAAAGGCTGAAATCACAAAGAAAGAAATTTCTGTAAAGACATTGAATATGGATGATAACACTGTTGCCTTTAACGGCGTTCTTCCTTGTGATGAGGACGGAGTTTCAGTAAACTTCTCTCTTATAACCTTAGAGCTTTTGGAAAAATATAATGAAACAAGAACAAGAGTTTTGGTTAAAAATATAAGAACAACAGGGGATAAGAGCACAAACTACGAGCTTGACAAAAATACCTTCAATACAACCATTTCCAATGAAAAGACAGCTCTTGTAACTCTTGATATAGATAAGGGCGGTCAGGTTAACGGAGAAGGCAGATATTTACTTGGCGAAAAGGTTACCCTTACTGCAGTTCCCAAAAGCGGATATAAATTTGTAAGATGGGAAATAGCAGGAGAGAGCGTCGGAACTTCAAGAACCTATGAGTTTAACGCAACGAAAGATATTGAGATTGCGGCGGTATTTAAAAAGAGCTCAGGCGGCGGTGGCGGAGGTAGTGTAATCACTCCTGAAGACGACAAAGTAATTGGCGGAGGAACTACACCCGTTACACCTGTAACACCGGTTACTCCCGCTCCCTCAGAGCCGACGCCTATAGCACCTGCTCCCGAAGAAAAGCCTTCTGAGCTTACCGCTCCCAAGGAAAGAAAGCCCGAAAAGGAAATTGTCCTTACAATAGGACAGAAGGATGCAGTTGTCTTCGGTGAAAAGAAGACAAATGATGTGTCTGCAGTTATTAAAAATTCAAGAACGATGCTTCCCGTCCGTTTCATTTCCGAGGCTCTTGCCGCTACGGTTTCATGGGACGGCGAAAAGAGAGAGGTTAAAGTTACCAAAGACGGTGTTGAGATTGTAATATCCATTGATGCTTCCCAGGCAATGGTAAACGGAAAAGCGGTAGCTTTGGATTCTCCCGCATTTATAGAAAATTCAAGAACCTATCTTCCTGTAAGATTTATATCCGAAAGCCTTGGTGCAGATGTTTACTGGGAAGATGCAACCAAGAGCGTAATTATTCAGGTTAAATAAGAGAGGGTGGTGTTTTTATGAAAAAGATATTTTGTTTAATTATAACTGCTTTGCTTTTATTTTCCGTGTCCATGGCAGCCGACGTTTCTGTTACAGCAATAGGAGGCTCAGGTATGGTCGGAACAAAGGTTGATTTGAGACTTTTTATTGAAAACGACGGAATAAATCCTTTGGTACTTGACGTTACTTATGATAAAACTGCTTTGCTTTTATATGATATAGAGGATGAGGATTTGGAAAATTCCGACCACGGAAAGGTGGAAGATGCCTATCAGCTTTTCTGGGAAGACGGGGAAGATGTAAAAACCGTAGTTCTCACATTTTTGGTAAAGCCCGAGGCTGCGGCAGGAAGCTATTCCGTAAATGTAGTGAGCGGGGAAATCCTTAAAGCAACAGCAAATATTTTAGTTACAGAAGAAGATATAAAGGACGTAAACGGCGATACAGAGGTTGATTCAAGTGATGCGGATTATTTAGCTAAATATGTGGTAAAGGCAGAAGGCTATACCGAAAGCATCTCTCCCAAGGGTGATGTAAACGGCGACGGTGTGGTAAACTTACTTGACGCTATCTGCCTGGCACGAAGCGTAGAAGGACTTTCAGGCTATCAGTACGGTGTTGAAAGAGACGAAAACGAACCCATTCCCGACATTGAAAGCGACTTTGGAAATTAAAAAAATAAAAGCCCGTACGGGCTTTTATTTTTTTAATTTAAATCTCTTTTAATCTTTCCTGTGGTTGTTTTCTTAAATTCTTCCGTAGTAAATTCAAACTTTTTAATTTCCTTATAGGTTGCTAAAATAGAATTTACCTCTTTAACCTTTTCTTTTAAGGTTGCTTCATCCGTAAGCTCGGGATCGTAAACTATTTTTGCACAGATAACGGGTTTTTTATCCTTTGAAAGATACACTAAAGATTCCTTTACTCCGGGGATTTTGCTTAACAAAAGCTCAGTTTCTTCGGGGAATACGTTTTTGCCGTTGGGAAGCACCAGAACATTTTTCTTTCTTCCGCAGATAAAGATGAAACCGTCTTTGTCGATATAACCTATATCGCCTGTATAGAAATAGCCGTCCTTTATGGGAGACTCTTCGCCCTGATAGCCCAGCATAACGTTGGGTCCCTTGGCGACAATTTCCCCGATGCCTTCTTCGTCAGGAGAATCAATCTTTACATCAATTCCGGGAAGAGCCTTGCCTATTGAACCGATACGCATATTTTCGGGATTTTCAGCAGACAAAACGGGTGCAGTTTCCGTAAGACCGTAGCCCTGAATTAAAACTATGCCTATATCGTTAAAGAAATTATAGGTTTCGGGACTTAAGGCGGCAGCACCGCTTATAATAAGACGGAGCTTGCTTAAATTTTTGCGGACTACCTTAAAGAGGGGACCTCTTAAATCTATGCCGATTTTTCTTAAAGCATTTGAAAAAGCACGAAGAAAGTTGAAAACTCCTAAAAGATGCTTGGATTTTAATGTGGCTTCAACGGAAGATTTAACCTTATCTAAAATTAAAGGAACTCCCACAAAAACGGTTATGTCGTAATCGGTAAGGGCTTTTTTAAGTCTTAAGCCCTCGCAGAAAACGGAGCACATGCCCTGTGTTATAAAAAGAAGAGTAGCGGTAAGACCGAAAGCATGGAAAAGAGGCAAAAGAGCCAGATTTACGTCTTTATCCGTAAACTTCTCCCACATTGTAAGAGAGTGGACGTTTGACACTATATTTTTCTGGGAAAGCATAACGGCTTTTGAAGCGGAGGTGGTTCCTGATGTAAACATCAATACCCCAAGCTCCTCGGGATTTCTTTCAGGGAGTGTGCACTCCTCTGAGCTGTACAGAGAGGATAAGTCATTCATGCTCACCTTTAAGGGAACATTTTGTAACAAGGACTTGTCTTCAATTTCGTTTCCGTAAAATAATAAGGAAGCCTGGCTTCGCTCTATTATTCTTGTGAAGTCTCCTTGGGGAAGAGCACCGTCAACGGGAACAAGTATATTTCCCGAATAGAAAACCGCCATGGCAGAAACAATCCATTCGTAAGAGTTTTTTCCCGATACTGCGATAAAAGAGTCTGAAAGTCCTTTTTTAGCAAGACCTGAGGCAAGGAACCTTACATCTTCTCTGAATTTTTCATAGGTTACCTTTATAAATTCCTTGTTTTTCTTTATTATAAAGGCTGTATTGTCCTTATATTTTTCGCAGGCGTTGTCTAATAATGCTTTAATTGTAGTCATAAAAACCTCCTATTATTAAAAATCACTACATCTGGTATTTAATACTATATTAAATGATAAAGTGAATTTTGTCAAGAGGGAAATAAAATATATTTGACAAGAGGAGGATTTTTATATATAATCTAATATAGAATAGTTTGACTCATACTGGAGATGTTTAAATGAAGGTTGAAAAAGAAAAACTTGAAAAGGCTTTAATGAGCTGGGAAAAAAACATAGAAAGCCATTCGCTGCCCTCCTGGGAGGAGCTTCCCGGAATAGAGCTTTATATGGACCAGGTAATAACTCTTTTGTGTCAGTACTTAAAGATTTTGGGTGAGGATAAGGCCATTACACAACCCATGATAAACAACTATGTAAAGCTTGGCATTATGCCTGCCCCCGTTAAAAAGCGTTATGGAAAAAAGCACCTTGCTTATCTTATTATAATCTGCTTCTTGAAGCAGACCCTGAGCATGGACTTGATTAAGAGAATTATCCCCATTGAAAGCACAGATGAGGAAGTAAAGGCGATATATACATCCTTTTCCCAAAATCAGAAAAAAGCCCTTTCCTACGTTATGGAAAATGTCAAGAAGGTGGCAGGCCCCATACTTGAAACGGAAAGCAATCAGCGCAGAAACGATTTAATTATGCAGATAAGTATTACCTCAAGTCTTTGTAAATTGCTTACAGAGACAGTAATTCCATTAGAATAGAAAGGCGGAGTTTTATGAAAAAATATATGGCTTTGATTTTAAGTGTCATACTGATGTTATCTTCTTTCGTTCCTGCTTTTGCAGACAGCGAGCTTTCTTCCAAGACAGTTTCTGTATCTGTGGCAGCTCTTAACAACGGTGGAATGGTATATCGTGGAGATCATAACTGGAGCTACACGGAAAGAGAGCTTGCCAGAGGAACCGTTATTACTCTGGAAGCAAGGGAAATGGGAGGTGTATTTTTATATTGGAGAGATGAAACGAATACTGACAAAACAAGAATACTTTCAACCGATATGACATATACCTTTACCGTAATTGACTCTGTTAAAATTTCAGCTGTGTTCTTGTCGGATGCACATCTTACAGGACAAGGATATGTTGCCTTTTTGGATACAAACGGCAGAATATACAGAGAGCAGGGTGTGCTTGATGGAGAAGAGGCGGATAATCCTGACGTAAGCTTCATAGATAATTCAGGCTACACTTTTACGGGATGGGACTCTGATGCATGGAAAAACGTAGAGGACGGCGAGATTTATTTAATTAAAACAGAATATGAAAAAAAGGATACTGTTTATGAAGTAAAGGTTACAGGAGGCATAAAGGAGCCTTATCTTACCGAATATGAATATGATGACGAAGTTGTAATTACTTTGGATAAGGGCGAAATTCCCAAAGGCAAGAAGTTTGCCGGCTGGAGCGTAAACGGAGAGGTTATATCGCAGGATGAGTGCTTTGCCATAAAAGTAGGCTGCGATATGGAAATCGAGGCTATTTATGACGATGAAGAAGCAGAGAAAAAGCCCCTGGCAGCAATAATAGATGCAGATGCCGCTTCCTCCGCAAATGGTGCATCCTTCCTTACCGCAAGATATGTTCCCGAAGGTTTTGAGTTAATTGAGTCAGGTATTTTATTTGCATCGGGAAGCTACGAAGGAGATATGGTTTTTGACAATTACTCCGTAACAAAGGCTAAATCCTTCAGCAAAGAGAAAAACGGAATGTTCAGATACAACAAGGTAATGGCAGAGGGTATGAGCGTCCGTGCAGTTCCATATGTTATATACGAATATGATGATACATTATATATAGCTTACGGAAGCGAAAAAACAATAGAAAAATAAAAAAAGTCCCGATGGATTTCCATCGGGACTTTTTTATGCCCTGTTAAAACTTTCTGTAAACACCGCAAACCTTGCCGAGGATTGCAACTTCCTTTACTATAATGGGGTCCATATAGTCGTTTTCAGGCTGAAGTCTTATATGGTCAGACTCCTTATAAAAGGTCTTTACCGTAACCTCGTCATCAATTAAAGCCACGACCATCTGTCCGTTATTGGCAACGTTGGTCTGCTCAACTATAATATAGTCTCCTGAAAAGATACCTGCATTTATCATGGATTCTCCCCGCACCTTAAGCATGAACACCTCGCCCTTTTTGGCAAAGTCCATGGGAAGAGGGAAGGTTCTTTCAATATCCTCCTGAGCGGCGATGGGAACGCCTGCCGCAACTGTACCTAAAACGGGAACCTCTAAAAATTCCTTTTCCGTAAAGGTCTGGCTTTCCTTTTCCGAAACCTTTATGGCGCGGGTCTTGGAGTCTGCCTTATCAAGCTTACCTGCTTTTTTAAGTCTTTCAATATGTCCGTGAACTGTGGAGGGGGATTTAAGTCCGACTCCGTCGCAAATTTCTCTTATGGTAGGGGGATAGCCGTTTTCTTTTGTATAGTCGTTTATAAAGTCCAGTATATTCTGCGCTCTGTCTTTAGACATATAAATAACCTCTTTTCACTTAATTTTAATATGAGAATGTTTGTTCTTACTTCATTATAACACATAAAAAACAAAAATGCAAACATTTGTTTTGTTTTTTTGAAAAAATTTTTAAAAAACACTTGACAAAGAACATTTGTTCGTGTATTATATAGATACAAACGGAACAACAGTTCCTATTTGGAGGTTTTTTATATGAAAAGAAGAAGTAGAAGACAAATGAAAATAAAGATGTTTAAGATGCTGGTTGTGGCTTTGGTTTTGGTTACCGCTTTTTTAAGTATATCTTCATTATCCAGCGGTGATAAGAAGTCATATAATGACTATATAGAATATTATGTGGCTCCCGGGGACACACTCTGGACAATTGCCGAGGAATATTACGGTGATGGTATAGATATAAGAGAAGCCATATATGCAATTAAAGAATGCAGCGAGATTTCGGGCGGTCAGATAGGTATAGGACAAAAGCTGCTTTTGCCGATATTTGAATAAAAAGCTAAAAAGGGCGGATTGAAATCAATCCGCCCTTTTTTTGTTGACTACATAGAAGATAAAAGGTATAATAAAATAAATGAAACTTTTTACCAATGTAAATTGTATTATAGATGAAAGGGGAAATTTCTATGCCTGAAAAGGTCTATAATGACGTTTTTAAGCATGATATGACAGAGAAATATTTCAACACGGTATATAGGCTGGCATTTAACCAGATGAAAGATAAGGAAATGGCAGAGGATGTTACCCAGGATGTGTTTTTGAAATTCATAAACCATGGAAAGGCTTTTGAAAGTGAAGAACACGTTAAAGCCTGGCTTATAAGGGTAACCATAAATGCCTGCAAAAATGTATTCAATTCATCCTGGTATAAAAAAAGTGCGCCACTGGATGAAAACATCCCCTTTGAAGATAAAGAAATCTCTGACATATATAAGGCGGTTACTCTTCTTCCCAAAAACTATAAAGCTGTAATACATCTTTTCTACTATGAAGATATGTCTGTGGCTGAAATTTCAAAGGTATTAAATACCAAGGAATCAACCATTAAAAGTCAGCTTAAAAGGGGAAGGGAAATGCTTAAAAAATCCTTGAAAGGAGGAAATGACTTTGAATTTTAGGGAAAGCTACAAAAAAGCCAATGAAGAAATTAAGGGAGATATGAGTATTCTTGACGGAATTTATGAGCCTAAAAAGAAGGTTAAAACGCTCTATTTTTATAAAATGACAACGGTTGCGGCTGCTTTTATTCTTATCGGAACTGTTATTTTGATGCCTTCCTTTAAGGAAAATATCAAGCCTGTAAATGAAAATTTAAAAGAGGAACGTATAATAGAGGAAGATAAGGGCAGCTTCAAATTTATGGCAAAGGAAGAAGCTATAGTAAACAGCACTTCAGAGGAAAATGAGAAAATAGTGGTAAATGAAGCATCTATTGAAGAGACTTTGGATGAAAGTGCGGTAATTGAAGATGCTTACGTTCCCGCAGTTATAAAAGAGGAAAACGAGGTGCTTTCTCTTTCTTTGGAAACAGAAATAAACGAGGAAGTTCCTGGTCCTGAAATGGCTTATGATACCTCCGAAAATATGGCGTCAGGCAGTGCAGGCGGAGGTGGCGGAAGCAGTAAAATGGCGGTATTCTCCGTATCGCCCACATCCTTAAATGAGGAACTTATGAATACCGGTGAGGTGCTTTTGCTTATCGGAGCCTCAAAGGAAAAGCTTACAATCGAAGATATGGAATTGAATATTCCCGAAAATGTGGAAGTTACCTTTGATGAAAACGGAGAGATAGAGTCTTTCGTAATAAATTTCTCTCTTTCGGGAAAAGACTGTGAAATAGAAGGAATTTTAATAAATTCCGTAACTCCTGTTACAGCCAGAACAGAAAAAGACGGGGGAGTAATATCCGCAGGCAAAACCTTTGGAAATACTGATATATTTATAAAGGCTTATAATATGGAAATTGAGAAAGTGGAAGAATTTCTCTCAAGATTTAACTAAAGGAGGTTTTTTATGAAGAAGATAATTTCGCTTATACTGGTGTTCTTTATTGTTTTTTCTCTTACGGTAATGGCAGATGAGGGAAATGATGTGAAAGAGGTTTTATCTCTTATAAAGGGAAGACTTCCTGATACGGAAGAATTTGAAAAATTTGAAAGCTCAAGAAGACAATCGGGAAATACGGAAATCTATACCTTTATGTGGTTCAGTGTAAAAGAGCCCTACAGGGAAATGACAGTACGTGCGAAAAAAAGCGGAATTATAATATCCTATAGTTATTATACCGGGGAAAAGGAAGATATAAGACCAACCATAAACAAACCTCTGACGGAGGACTATCTTGAAAAAGCAGTGGAGCTTTCGGAAAAAATAAACCCCTCCATAAAGGATAAAATAGAGGTAAAGGTACAAAACGAAACGGAAAATCTTTATGCGGGAGACTATTATTACACACTCACTCATGTGGAAAATTCCATTCCCGTTTACGGAAATACGGGAACTTTGGTTATAGCGTCAGACGGTGAAACCTTAAGAAGCTACAGTCTTAATTATGACGAGGATTTAGCTTATGAAAATCCTGAAAAAATTATAGGCTATGACGAGGTAAAGGATGCTTTTTTTGAAGAGATAGGAATGAAATTAGAATACCGCACGGAATATAACGGAAAAGAAAGAAAAGCTTATCTTTCCTATAAGCCGAAAATTTCCTATGGTACATATATTGAAGCCTTTACGGGAAAGGCAATTACTCCTGAAATCTACGAGGGCGGAGCCTATAAAACTATGAATACGATGGCTTCAGAAAGTGCTGTGCTGGACTCCGCTGCAGGAGACGTACATTTTTCCGAGGCGGAATTAAACGAGTTTGAAAAGCTTGATAATCTCATCTCCAAAGAAGAAGCAGAAAAAATTGTCAAGGAAACAAAGCTTATCAATAGAGCAGATTGCAAAATAGAAGGCTTTTCCACCAACCGTGATTATTACGACGAAGAGAAATATTATCACAGCCTGACATACAGAGGCAACGATTTTTATGCAAGAGTAAAGCTCGATGCCAAAAGCGGAAAAATATATTCTTTCTATCAGAGCGATTATTTTTACAAAGGCGACAAAGAAATTTCCGAAAGCGAAGCAGAAGATGCAATGGACAAAGCCTTAATGATTTTGTGCCCTGAAGATATAGATAAGGGCGATTCTTACAGGAAAGCTGAATCGGGCGATGGTTTTTCACAGGTATATCAGAGATATGTAAATGACATCCCTTACGAAAATGACTATATAAATATAACCGTAAGCAAAAAAGACGGAAGCGTAATAAATTATTCCTATAGCTATACGGATATAGAGTTCCCTTCTCCCGAAGGAAAAATATCCGAAAAGGAAGCTTCATATAAGCTGATTGAACAAAAGGAATATATTCCGTTTTACTACATTTCCAAAAACAAGGAAAAAGATGAGATAAAGACAAATCTTATCTATATGTTTACCGAAGGCCCCTTTGAGATTGATGCATTTACGGGAGAGGTCAAAAATCCCTACGGAAAGGTGGAAATTCCCGAATATAAGGATTTGGAAGGTCATTTTTCTGAAAATGCAGTAAAAACTCTGGCACGCTTTGGCATAGGCTTTGAAGAGGATTTATTTAGACCCGATGATGCCATAACACAAAAGGAATATATTGCACTTCTCACTATGTCTGTAATGAGAAACCGTGGAATTATATTAACCAAAAACTATGATGCCGAAGGTGTATATAGCTATGCTTATGAATGCGGCATTTTAGAAAAAAGTGAAATTAACGAAGAAGCCCCTGTTACAAGGCTTGACGGAGCCATATATTTTATAAGGGCGTTGGGATTGGAGGAGATAGCCTCCATTAAAGATATATTTGCCTGCCCCTTTTCAGATATAACAGAAAAAACGGGCTACGCAAGTATTCTTTACGGACTGGGAGTTATGAAGGGAGACGGACAGGGCAAATTCAATCCCGAAAAAACCATAACAAGAGCAGAAGCGGCAATTATGATATATAACTACCTTGCAAGATAAATATAAAAGAGGACTTAAGGCAAAAGCCCGAAGTCCTCTTTTTCTTGACTATAATAAGTAATTATGCTATTATATTCTGGTAGAAAGGACTGATAGCATGGAAGAAGTTAAAAAAATACAAAGCTTTACTGTTGACCATGATTTCATAACTCCGGGCATCTATGTGTCCAGAATAGATAAAGACATTACAACCTACGATTTAAGGACAAGAATCCCCAATGCCGATTCTTATATGGATCATTCAACAATGCACACAACGGAGCATATGCTGGCAACCTATATAAGAAATTCTGAAATAAAAGAAGATGTTATTTATTTTGGTCCCATGGGCTGTCAGACGGGCTTTTATCTTCTTATAAGAAATGCGGACAATCTTAAGGTCCTTTCCGTGTTAAAGGACTGTCTGAAAAAGGTAACCGAGTATGAGGGTGAGGTTTTCGGCTCGGGCGTAAAGGAGTGCGGAAATTACCGAAGCTTAAATCTTGAAAAAGCAAAGAATGAATGCAGGGCATATCTTAAAGCACTCTCTGAAAAAGAGCAGACCTTCAGATATGAAAAAATGCTGTAAGGAGAATTATATGACAAAAGTGGATATAGGCATTATATGCGCCATGGAGGTAGAGCTTATGGAAATAAGCCAGGCCATGGAGATAGAAAAAAAAGAAAAAGTAAGCGGTGTTGAATTTTTGCTGGGAACTCTTTCGGGTAAAAAGGTGGTTGCGGCAGTTTGCGGCGTGGGAAAGGTTTTTGCAGCAATTTGCACCGAGGCTATGATTTTAAGATACAACCCTTCTGTTATAGTAAATTCAGGTGTTGCGGGAGGGCTTTCTTCAAGCCTTTCTGTTTGCGATGCGGTGGTGGCGGAAAGCCTTGTTCAGCACGATATGGATACATCGCCTTTAGGGGATCCTGTGGGTCTTTTATCCGGGATAAACATAGTGAACATTCCCTGTGATAAAAAGGCATCGGAAATTCTTAAAAATGCAGCCTTAAGCCTTTCGGTAAATACCGTAGAGGGAGTTATCGCAACGGGGGATAAGTTTATAGCAGACGGAGAAAAGAAAAAATGGCTGAAGGATACATTTTCGGCAGTTGCCTGCGAAATGGAGGGCGGCTCCGTTGCTCATGTATGCTATGTAAATCAGGTTAAATGTGCTGTATTAAGAACAATATCCGACGGGGGAGATGATGATGCAAGTCTTGATTTTCCTGCCTTTGTAAAAAAAGCGGCACATAATTCCTGCGAAATTATGAAAAGATTTGTGAGGGACTATAATGACTGACGAAAAAATACTTAGAATAAACGCCCTTGCCAAAAAGGCAAAGACAGAGGGACTTACAGAAGAAGAAAAAAAAGAGCAGCAGACTTTGAGAGAGGAATATATTCTGGCTTTCCGTGCATCATTAAAAAGAGAGCTTGACAATACATACATCCAGAGACCTGACGGAAGCAAGGAAAAAATCAAGAAAAAAAGCTAAAAAGTACCGCCAACGGCGGTACTTTTTTAAGTTTATTTTATTTCATCAAGGTCATACGGAGTTGTCTGATATACAAAGTAGTTAAGCCAGTTTGAATAAAGTAAGTTTGCGTGAGAACGCCAGGTTACATTTGGGGGAAGCGAGGGATCGTCATCGGGGAAATAGTTTTTTGGAATTTCCACATCGCTTCTGCCTAAATCCCTTTCATATTCCTTTTTAAGTGTATCTGCATCATATTCAAGATGGCCTGTTATATAAATCTGCTTTCCCTTGTCAGTTGCGGCAATGCAGACACCCGTTTCTTCCGAGGAAGCTAAGATTTTAAGCTCGGGGATTTTTTCCACATCTTCTCTTAAAACAGTGGTGTGCCTTGACTGAGGAACCATAAAGTAATCGTCAAAGCCACGAAGAAGCATGGAATTTTTATAATCAGCTCTGTGGGGATAAATGCCAAAAAGCTTTTTGGGAAGACTTATTTTCTTAACTCCGTAATGATAATACAAGGCTGCCTGGGCCGCCCAGCATATATGGAGGGTGCTGGTAACGTGAGTCTTGCTCCATTCCATGATTTCCGAAAGCTCCTGCCAGTAGTTGACCTCTTCAAATTCCATGAGCTCAACGGGAGCGCCTGTTATAACCATTCCGTCAAACTTCTGGTTTTTAACCTCGTCAAAGGTTTTGTAAAAGCTTAACATATGGGAAGAATCAACATGGGTGGATTTATGAGTGGCAGTCTGCAAAAGCTCCATTTCAACCTGCAGAGGGCTGTTACCCAAAAGCCTTGCAAACTGGGTTTCTGTTGTGATTTTGGTGGGCATTAAATTCAGGAGCAAAATTTTAAGGGGACGGATGTCCTGAGTTACGGCACGGGTTTCGTTAATTACGAATATATTTTCGCTGTGAAGTGTTTCTGTAGCCGGAAGCCCGTTGGGAATTTTAATAGGCATAGTTTTTACTCCTTAAATTTTTTCTAAAGCCTGGGTGATGTCAGCTATAATATCCTCAGCATTTTCTATACCTACGGACATTCTGATAAGGTCAGAGCTTATACCTGCATCAATAAGCTGCTGCTCTGTGAGCTGACGGTGAGTGGTGGAAGCGGGATGAAGAACACAGGTTCTTGCATCGGCAACGTGAACAACTATTGCTGCAAGCTTTAAGCTGTCCATAAACTTAACTGCCGCTTCTCTTCCGCCTTTTATACCAAAGGAGATAACTCCGCAGCTTCCCTTGGGAAGATATTTCTCTGCCAGAGCATAGTCGGGGCTAGATTTAAGCTTGGGGAAGTTAACCCAGGAGATTTTATCGTTGTCCTCCAAAAACTCTGCCACCTTTAAGGCGTTTTCAGAATGTCTTTCCATACGGAGATGAAGTGTTTCCAAATTCATATTAAGTAAAAATGCATTTATTGCAGAGGGAAGAACACCGAAATCTCTTGTAAGCTGAACTCTCGCCTTTGTGATATATGCCGCTTTTCCGAAATCCTTTACATATCTTACTCCGTGATAGGATTCGTCAGGCTCGCAAAGCTCGGGGAAAAGGCCGTTTTCCCAGTTGAAATTACCTGAGTCAACAATTACGCCGCCCACAACGGAGGCATGACCGTCCATATACTTGGTGGTGGAATGAATTACGATATCCGCACCAAACTGGAAGGGCTTGCACAAAATGGGTGTTGCAAAGGTGTTGTCAACCATCAAAGGCACGTTGTGCTTATGAGCAATGGAAGCAAAGCGTTCGATATCCAGAACGTTGAGTGCGGGATTTGCAATGGTTTCGCCGAAAACGAGACGTGTGTTTTCATCAAACTTAGCTTCAATTTCTTCATCAGTCATATCCCCTGTAACAAATCTGGCTTCGATACCGAGTCTTTTCATGGTAACCGCAAAAAGGTTAATGGTACCGCCGTAGATGGAGGAGAGGCAAACAAAGTTCTGTCCGCTCTGAGCAATGTTTAATATGGCTAATAAATTTGCCGCCTGACCCGAGGTGGTGCAGAGTGCACCGATACCGCCCTCTAAAATTGCGATTTTTTCTTCAACGGCACTTACCGTGGGGTTGGAAATTCTGGAATACATATGTCCCTCGGCCTTAAGGTCAAAAAGGTCGCCCAGATGGTCGGCAGAGTCATACTTATATGTGGTGCTCTGGTAAATAGGCAAAACTCTGGGTTCACCGTTTTTAGGCGTGTATCCTGCCTGGACACAGTTGGTTTCAATTTTGTAATCTGGCATAAAAAAACCTCCTCGAAATAAAAAATGCAAAGGCCACGAAAAAGAGCCTTTGCAATAAGCTTTTATGAAAAAGAGCTGTTGCAAGGCAAAATACACATATACATGACAAAATTCTTTTTAAAATACATTTCCCTGCAACTCCTTTCATTATTTTTTATATTATAACACAAAAAATAAAAAAAGCAAGTGAAAATTTAAATTTACATAATTAAAATACATATTGACTTTTATCAATATGTATAGTATTATATAATAAAGGATGTGATTTTATGAAATCCGAACTTAATATAATGGCTGAAATGTTTAAGGCTCTGGGGGATGAAAACCGTTTGAGACTTCTTATGGCGTTGGGTGATGGAGAAATGTTCGCAGGAGAGCTTTTGGATAAGCTATCTGTAGCACAGCCCACCCTTTCTCATCATATGAAAATTCTCTGCGACTCAGGAATTGTAGAAGCGAGAAGAGAAGGGAAATGGATTTACTATAAAATTTCAAGTGAGGGAAAAGGTGAAATTATTTCTTATCTTGAAAAGATAACAAGTGGGGTAGATACGGCAGAAATTCCCGCTCTTCCTTTGAAAATCAAAGAAAGTCCCGCAAAACCTAAAAAGCCTAAGACAAAAAGAGAGCATTTATATATAAAAGAGATTATAACCGAAACTGAAAAGGCAGAAGAAATTATACCCGAACAAAAAGAGGAAGAAGTTGTTGAAACTGTTGAGGTTGCATCTGAAGAAGCTTCCGTAGCAGAGGAAAAGAAGCCCGACAGATCAATGCCCTCCTGGTTATTTTAAGAGAGAAGATATCTTCTCTCTTTTTTTGCTGATTATATAGATATATTTACATAAATAAATTAAAAAGACAAAAAATAAAGCGGCACGCCGCTTTATTTTTGTATATTGCTTGAATAAAAAGCTCTGTAAGCTCTGTAGCTTTCGTATAAGTCGAGCTTTGAAACCACCTCGAATGGAGCGTGCATGGATAAAACGGGAACGCCCGCATCAATAGTGTCCATGTTGAGGTTTGCGGTGTACTGTGCGATTGTTCCGCCGCCTCCTGCATCAACCTTTCCAAGCTCTCCCGTCTGCCAGGAAATACCCTTTTCGTTCATCAGGCGGACAATGGAGGAAAAAAGCTCACTTGAAGCATCGGAAGCTCCGCTTTTACCTCTTGCACCTGTATATTTCATAAAGGCAATTCCGCATCCTGCAAAGGGAGTATTCTGCTTTTCAAAGGGTGAAGGATAGTTGGGGTCGAAGGCAGCACAGACATCAGCCGAAAGGCAGGTAGCCGCAGAAAATGCACGGCGAACCAAAAGCTCTGAATATTCATCAGACATATCAATCATTTCCGCAATCATATTTTCAAAGTATTTGGACTGCATGCCCGTAACTCCCATAGAGCCTACCTCTTCTTTGTCAACTAATAGGCAGATTGCAGTTTTTTCAGGATTTTCCACGTCCAGTATGCCCTGAAGAGCAGCGTAAGCGCAAACTCTGTCATCCTGACCGTAGGCACCGATAAAGCCTCTGTCAAGACCAACGTCCTTAGCAGGGAAGGAGGGGGTGAACTGAAGCTCGCTGGTTAAAAGCTCTTCCTCCTCTATATTATATTCATCACGGAGGAGAGTCAAAATTGCATCCTTGACGCTTTCCTTGTCATTGTCAAAGAGGGGAATTCCTGCAAAAAGAACATTTAAGTCCTCTCCCGATACGCCCTGGGACATGGTTTTGCCCATCTGGTCAGATGCCAGATGAGGAAGTATATCGGATATGGTAAAGCAGTAGTCATCAGTATCCTTTCCCATGGAAACCTCTATTTTAGTACCGTCTTTTTTAATGACAATGCCCGAAAGGGTAAGTGGAATACTGGTCCACTGATATTTTTTAATTCCCCCGTAATAGTGGGTTTTCATAAGAGCCATTTTTCCGTCTTCCACCAGGGGATTGGGCTTTAAGTCAAGTCTGGGGCAATCCACATGAGCGCCAACTAAATTGAAGCCCTTTCCTAAAGGCTCCTTTCCCATAACTGCAAGGAGCAGCCCTTTTCCACGGTTAAGAGAATATATTTTATCTCCAGGCTCTAAGGTGTGCTTGGATTTTATGTCTGTGAAGCCCTCGTTTTTTGCAATTCTTACGGCTTCGTTTATAATTTCCCTTTCACTTTTTCCGCTATTTAAAAACGCCTTATATCCTTCGGCAAAATCGAAAATTGCCGAGCGGTCAGCATTTTCCCAGCCGGATTTATTTTTATATCCTAAATCCATAAAAACTTTCCTTTCTCATAAGGTCTTTTATATATTATAAGCTTAAATTTATAATTTAGCAAGAAAAAATTAAAAATTCCAAAGTAATATTGGCAAAGGGAATTTTTTGTGCTATAATAAATTCATTACTTATAAAAAGGCCTGATTTTATGGAAATTAACAAAAATGACGAAATAAGAATGTATATAGACGGCTATACCTCTGAGGGTGCGGGTGTAGGGCGAATTGGGAAGTTCCCCGTCTTTGTGCCTATGACAGTGAGGGGAGACTATGCCCTGATTAAAATAGTAAAGGTGCAAAAAACCTTTGCTTACGGAAAGGTAATTGAACTCTTAACTCCGTCAGAAGAGAGGGTAGAGCCCATATGCCCCCATTTTAAGGAATGCGGGGGCTGTGCCATTATGCACATGTCCCAAAAGGAAAGGGCGTACTTTAAGGAAAACAAGGTCAAAAATGCCTTTTTGCATATCGGTAAAATGGATGTAGAGGTGGAGAAAATAGTAACGGATAAGGAAACGGGCTATCGCAATAAAACCCAGATGCCCGTGGCTGAAGATTACACTCAGGCGATGTATAAAAACCGCACCAATCAGAAGGTGAGCGTGCCGCATTGTGTTATTCAGGACGAGGCATCCAAAAAGGTTATAGAAATTGTTCTTTCTTACCTAAAGGGAAAAAATATCCCCCCTTATAATCCTCTTGACAAAACGGGGGTTATACGCCACATATATACAAGGGTTTCGGGAAAGACAGGGGATATTCTTTTAACTGTTATAGCTAAAGAAAAAATTGATTTTTCAAAGATTATTCCTTCCCTCAAAAAAGCAAACGTCAAAGGCTTTGTGCTTAATATAAATAAAACGGACACAAATAAGATTTTGGGAGGTAGCTATATTAAAATTTTCGGCGAGGACTTTATAACCGACTCACTTTGCGGAACTGACTTTGACATATATCCCGATTCATTTTTCCAGGTCAATAAATATTTAACCGAAAGGCTTTATAACAAAGCCGTTAAGCTTGCGGATTTAAGCGGCAAGGAAACGGTATTTGACTTATACTCAGGAGCAGGAACCATTACGGCGGCGCTTTCCAAGGCGGCAAAAAAGGCAATCGGTGTTGAAATTGTTCCCTCTGCAGTGAAATCTGCTAAAAAAAGCCTTGAGCGGGCAGGAATTGAAAATGCCCAAATTTACTTGGGAGAGGCAGAAGTGGTTGCTCCCCGTCTTATAGAGGAGGGGGAAAGGGCAGATGTAGTCCTGGTTGACCCACCGAGAAAAGGCTGCGATGAGAAGCTTTTGGCGGCCATTGTCAAAATGAAGCCTGAAAGAATAGTTTATGTTTCCTGCGACGTTTCAACTCTTGCAAGAGACGCTAAGTTTTTATGCCAAAAAGGCTACAAGGTGGAAAAAGTCTGCCCTTATGATATGTTTCCGTTCACTCACCATGTTGAAAGTGTCGCTTTGCTGACACTTTCAACATCGATATAAATCTCCTTGAGGTGATTTTTTTGAAAGGATTAAAACAATTAAGAAAAGAGAGACAACTGACACAGATAAAAGTAGCTATGGATTTAAACATTTCCCGTGAAGCACTTTCCCAGTATGAAAATGGCAAAAGGGAACCAAGCATTGAATTGCTGGTTAATATAATGCAATAAAAACCTGCGAGGTAGGCCATGAAACTTTATTTTGCTCCCTTAGAGGGGATAACTTCATATACGTACAGAAATGCTCACAGTAACTTTTTCGGTTACTGTGATGATTATTTTGCGCCCTTTATAAATCCCAGCGACCAGGAGAGGGTGAGCAAAAAAGGTATGAGGGACATTTTGCCCGAAAATAACCGAATAAAACCCAAAGTTCAGGTTTTAACAAATAAAAAAGATTCCTTTTTAAAGTTTTCTGAAAACATAAAAGAGCTTGGCTATGACGAGGTGAATATAAATTTGGGCTGTCCCGTCCAGATGGTAACAAAAAAGGGAAGAGGCTCGGGCTTTTTAAGGGACTTACCTTTAATGGAGGACTTTTTTAATGAGATTTTTAAGGCAAACAGTATAAAAGTTTCCGTAAAAACGAGAATTGGCTTTTATTCGCCTTCAGAATTTCATGAAATTCTTAAACTTTATAAAAATTATCCTTTTTCAGAGCTTATTATCCATCCCAGAGTAAGAGAACAATTTTACAAGGGAAAACCTGACATGGAAGTTTTCGAAAAGGCATATAATGATTATGAAGGTCTACTTTGCTATAACGGGGATATATGGGATAAAGCTGATTATTTTGAAATAGAAAAGAATTTTCCCAACTTAAATTCCGTAATGCTGGGGCGTGGCGCCATTAAAAATCCTGCCATTTTCCGTGAAATAAAAGGCGGGGAAAGGTTAAAGACAGAAGAGCTTATAGGTTTTACACACCGCCTTTATAATGACTATCTTGATTTATTGAAATCTGAAACCTTTACTCTTTATAAGCTTAAAGAGATATGGGTTTATATGCTTCTTAATTATCCCGAAGAAACCAAACTTTCTAAGGAAATAAAAAAGGCACAAAGCTTAAAAAAGTTTTTGGGACTGCTTGGAAATTTGCCGGAGGTAGAAAATGAAGACAATTGTAATTTATAAAAGTAAATACGGAAGCACCGAAAAATATGCAAGGTGGATAGCTGATGACTTAGGGTGCACTCTTAAGAGTGCAAAAGAAGTTTCGCCTGAGGATTTGATTTCCTACGATACCATAATTTACGGTGGCGGACTTTATGCAGAGGTTATAAACGGAGTTTCTTTAATAACAAAAAACTATGATAAGCTCAAAAATAAAAACTTAATTGTATTTACAACGGGTGTAACACCAATAGATTGCAGAGGGTATTACGATGATCTGGTAATAAAAAAGAATTTCAGGGAAGAAATGAAAGATAAAATAAAGGTATATAACTTCCTTGGAAAAATGATTTTGGATGAACTTACTCCCGTTCACAGAATTGCCCTTAAAAACCTTAAAAAGATAATGAGCGCAAAGAAAAATCCAAGCCAGATGGAAAAGCTTTTAATTGACCTTTGCGACCTTAATTCTGACCTTACTGATAAAGGTTTTATAGAGCCCTTAGTTGAATACGTGAAAAAAATAGGAGGCTAATGCCTCCTATTTTTCATATACTGCAAAGCCGAAGGGGGAGATTTTTCCGTCTTTCAGCTTTTCCGAAAAGAGGATTTTTTTATCCTCTATTGTAAATGAAGCATTACGGCAAAGAACAAAATAAAGGCTTTCCCCTTGGTAAATCCGCTTAAAGTGGATAATCTCAGGATTTTCCTCCGTAAATTGTATGTCTCCTTTTTTTAGGGAGACATTTTCATTTTTAAGGGAGGAAAGCCTTTTATAAAAAGCCAGAAGCTCCGCTTTTTCCTTGCCCCAGGGAAAAAATCCTCTGTTAAACGGGTCTTCAAAGCCTTCTTGTCCTGCCTCGTCCCCGTAGTATATCGAGGGGCATCCCGGGAGGGTAAAAAGCAAAAATGCTGCCATTTTCACTTTTTCAAGTGCCTTGTTATAATCCTCATAAGAAAGGGTGAATTTTGCTCTGTCTTCTTTGGATAAAGGTCTTTTGGTTTCTGAAAGATGAGTTATAATCCTTTCGGTATCGTGGGTTGACAGGATGTTTAAAAGGCAATGCAAAATTTCCTCGGGATAATTTTCGCATATGGTCAGGACGGAATTTTCAAAATCAAAGGAAGTCGTTTCCCCTTTAACAAAGGATATTATAAAATTCCTGAAAGGGTAGTTCATAACGGAGTCAAGTTCCTCGCCTAAAAGATATTCCCGTCTTTTTCCATAGCTTATTTTATTTGAAGCATCCTCCCACACTTCGCCCATTAAAAGTGCATCCTTTTTTGTTTCCTTTATGGCGCATCTTAAAGTTTTGATAAATTCAGAGGGAAGCTCATCTGCCACGTCAAGCCTTATACCGAAAGCGCCCAGGGAGAGCCAATGGGAAATAGCCTTTTTAATAAATTCCGTGAAGGATGGGTCATTTTCATTAACCTCGGGAAGAGTGTCAATACCCCACCAGGATAAATAACTGTTATTATCCTTAAAGGTGTACCATTTTCTGTAAGGTGAATTTACGTTGTGAAACGCCCCGTTTTCATAGCGATTGAGCTTATCGAAATACAAACTGTCAGAGCCTGTATGGGAGAAAACCCCGTCTAAAATGATTTTTATATTAAGTTTTCTTGCTTTTTCGCAGAGACTTACAAAATCCTTTTCGTCCCCCAGCATGGGGTCGATTTTTAAATAGTCTGCAGTATCATAGCGATGATTTGAATACGCCTTGAAAATGGGATTTAAATATATCGCCGAAACCCCAAGCTCCTTAAGATAGGGAAGCTTTTTTTCTATGCCGGGAAGATTTCCGCCGAAAAAGTCGGAATTTTTAATTTCTCCCTTTTCATCGGGGAGAAAATCGGGAATGTCGGACTCATTTTCGTGCAGGGTATAAGGCTCAAGCTTTTCGGGATTTATAATGACCTTTTCCTTATAAAATCTGTCGGGGAAAATCTGGTAAAAAACGGCACCTTTGAAAAAGTCGGGCGTTTTAAAATCCTTTAATATGCATGAAAGCTGCCACTTTTCTCCCGTGCCCATATTGGTATCCCCAAAGCCTTCTTTATAAAGAAAAAAGAAATCATCTTCCTTTTCAATTTTAAAAAAGTAAAAGTAAAGACCGGCCTTAAAAAGTGAAAAATCCGTTTCGTAAAAGTGATAATTTTCATTTTCGCCTCTTAAAAAAAGGGGATTTTTGAGAGAAAATCCCCTTTCGTCTTCTATAATTAAATATGCCCTTTTAGTATTTACCTCTTTCGGGATGTGAATGGATATATGGCACATTTCATTTTCCTTTATACATCCGAAAGGCTTTTTGTGAACGGATTTTTTACTGTCAAACAAAATTCTCATGATAAATACCAGATTTTTTCGGCATATTCACCCACTGCTCTGTCAGAGGAGAAAAAGCCTGCATTGGCAATATTTGTAAGAGACATTTTTGAAAATAAATCCTTATCTTTATAAGCTTCTGATACCCTTTCCTGAGCCTTTTTATAGGAATCGAAATCCGCTAAAGTCATATAGGCATCAGGATGGCCGAAACGATTTTGGGTGAGTGAGGCGTAAATATCGGGAAAGCTTTTGCCGAAGGTATTGCCTTTTAGCATATCGAGGACGGAAGAAAGATAGGGAGTGTGCCTTAAATAGTAAAGAGGGTCATAGCCCTTTTTGAATATATCCGAAACTTCAGCAGCATCAAGACCGAAAAGAAACATATTATCTTCGCCCACCAAATCTAAAATTTCCACATTTGCACCGTCTTTTGTTCCTAAAGTAACGGCTCCTGAAAGCATCAGCTTCATGTTGCCTGTGCCCGAGGCCTCTTTTCCGGCAAGGGAAATCTGCTCTGAAATATCTGCCGCAGGAATTATTATCTGGGCGGAAGAAACCTTGTAATCCTCGATGAAAATAACCTTTATTTTATCCCTTACTTCGCTGTCAGAATTTATGGTTTCTGAAATGGCGGCAATAAGACTTATAATCTGCTTGGCTAAAAAGTAGCCGCTTGAAGCCTTTGCGCCGAAAATAAAGGTTCTTTTCTGAATGTCCGATGACGGATTTTCCTTTAACATTTTATAAAGGTACATAATGTGAAGAGCATTTAATAACTGTCTTTTATATTCGTGAAGTCTTTTTATCTGCACATCAAAAATTGAATCGGGATCCACCTGAATTCCGTTTGTTTTTAATATAAGATCAGAAAGCTTAAGCTTATTTTTGTGCTTTATTTCTCTTAATGCAGATAAAAATGAAGCATCTTCCTTAAATTTTAAAAGCTCCTTAAGGCTTTTTGGGTCTTTTAGAAAATTATCTCCTATGGAATCCTTTATGAGTGTGGCTAATAAGGGATTTGCCTGTAAAAGCCATCTTCTGAAGGAGATGCCGTTAGTAACATTAGTGAACTTTTCGGGGTTTAAGTTAAAATAATCCTTAAATATACTCTCTTTCAGGATTTCTGTGTGAAGATGAGAAACCCCGTTGATTTTGTGGCAGGCAGCAAGGCAAAGATTTGCCATCTTAACCTGACCGTCTGAAAGAGGAGACATATAGTTTATTTTGGCAGTATCATCACCATAGCTTTCTCTTAAGGAAATTATAAGTCTTCTGTTTATTTCCTTTACTATCTGATAAATTCTGGGAAGAAGATTTTTAAAAATTCTTTCAGGCCATTTTTCCAGGGCTTCGCTCATTACGGTGTGATTGGTATAAGATAAGGTTCTTTCTGTTATATCAAAGGCTTCTTCCCATGAAAAACCGTGTTCATCTATTAAAATTCTCATAAGCTCAGGAACACATAAAGAGGGATGTGTATCATTTATATGAATTGCCGCCTTTTGGGGGAGAAGCCTTAAATCCCCATAGACTTTTATGTGTTCTTTTATTATGCTCTGAAGAGAAGCGGAAACTAAAAGATACTGCTGCTTGAGCCTTAAAATCTTTCCCTCATCATGGTCGTCTGCAGGATAGAGAACTTTACTTATAACCTCTGCTTTAGTGTTTTGCTCAAGTGCCTTTAAGTGCTCTCCTCTCACAAAATAATTTAAGTCAATGGAATTTTGTGAAGGGGATTTCGCACTCCATAAAACCAGCGGATTTACGGCATCTGAGTTGTAACCTGAAATGAAAAGGTCATAAGGAACTGCCATTACGGAGGTGTAGTTTTCGTGAGTTATGAAAAATTTTCCGTCTTCAAAATGCTCAAAAACATCTCCGCCGAACTTTACCTCAAAGGAATCTTCGAATCGGGGTCTTAAATTGATATCGCCCATGGAAAGCCAGTCGTCGGGAAATTCCATCTGCCAGCCGTCAACAATTTTCTGGCGGAATATCCCGAACTCATAGCGTATTGAAAAGCCTTTGGCGGGATAACCAAGGGTTGAGAGGGAATCCATATAGCAGGCGGCAAGACGCCCCAAGCCACCGTTTCCCAATCCTGCATCAGGCTCTAAGGAAAAAAGGGAAGATGAGTCAGAGCCCAGTTCTTTAAGTATTTCACCTGAAACTTCCGTAAGTCCAAGATTGAAAAGGTTATTTTCAAGGGATTTACCAACTAAAAATTCCATGGACATATAAAAAATCTGTTTTCTTTCCTTTGAGAAAAAATCGTCCTTGAATTCCTTTCTTTTTTTTGCCAGGATATCTCTTATTACAGCACAAAGTGTTTTATATATCTGTATTTCGGAAAGCTCCGAAAGTGAGGTGCCGAAGCTTTTTAAAGCTTCCTGAGACAAAAGTTTTTTTAATGCTTCTTTACTTAAATTCATATAAACCATCCTTTATAAAAGCGAATTATATAATTTTTCATATTCTGATGCAGGATTCTTCCATGAAAAGTCCTTTGCTAAAAGATTTTTAATTACGGGGATATATTTATCTTTATCATGATAAAAATCACAGGCTCTTTTAATGGCGTTAAGCATATCGTGGGCGTTAAAGGTCTTAAAGGTCATGCCCTCTCCATTTAATAATTCAAAATCCAAGGGCTTAACCGTATCGAAAAGTCCGCCCGTTTCCCTTACAATGGGAATTGCCCCGTATCTCATGGCAATCATCTGTGAAAGACCGCAGGGCTCTGACTTTGAGGGCATTAAATAAAGGTCGCTCCCTCCGTATATGCGTCTTGAAAGGGAATCATCAAAGGTTATTTTTGCCCTGAAACGATCTTTATAATCATTTTCCTTAGAGCGGAAGAAGTCCTCATATTTTTTATCGCCCGTTCCTAAAATCACAAATTCTAAATCTAAAGCCATTATCTCATCAAACACCCTCATAACAAGGTCAAGACCCTTGTGGGAAACTAAGCGGGTAACCATGGATAAAAGGGGGATGTGGGGATTTATCAAAAGATTCAATTCTTTTTGCAGATTTTCTTTGCAGAGGATTTTACCCTCGGGATTTTTAGAGGAAAACCCCGAAATTAAAGCCTTGTCTTTAGAGGGAGAAAAAAGGGTCTGATTTATACCGTTGGTAATACCCCTTAATTTATATGCATTTTCCCACAGTACAGAGTCGAGTCCATGGGAAAAGTAAGGATATTTTATTTCATGAGCATAGGTTTCAGATACCGTGGTTACGGCATCTGAACAAATTACGGCACCCTTTAAGAAATTAAGGCAATCTCCAAAGGTCAATAAATCTCTGTAGCTGGGAGGGATACCCAGACAATTGTCCGAAAATTCAAAAGGCATTTTCCCCTGATATTCAATATTATGAATTGTAAAAACTGTTTTAATCTGAGAATACTCGGGAATTTTTTCAAAAAAGGCTCTGTAAAAAACGGAAACGGGGGCAGTTTGCCAGTCATTTAAGTGGATAATGTCGGGGAAATAATTTATCTCTGATAAAAATTCAAGAACTGCCTTTGAAAAGAAGGCAAATCTTTCACCGTCATCAAAGTGCCCGTAGTATGAGCCTTCCCTTAAAAAATAGTATTCGTTATCTATGAAAAAATATGTTACATTGTTCTTTTTTAATTTGAATATGCCCGCATAGACATTCCGCCAGGAAAGATTAAAATAAAAGCTTTTTATAAATCGGGGATTAAATGTGGGGTCTTCTTTGAGAGTCTTGTAGTAGGGAAGTATAACCGAAATTTCGTTTTCTTTGTTTTTGGCAAGCTCTTTGGGAAGAGCTTCTATAACATCCCCCAGACCTCCCGATTTAAAAAAGGGGGCACATTCTGAAGCTGCAAATAAAATTTTCATACCCGTTCACCCTTTTCTATAATCAAAGGGGAATTTTTCGCCCCTGCAAGAGTAGTGCCTTTACTTATAATTACGTCCTTATCCACAATTACGTTTTCTAAGAAGCAGTCCTCTTCTATAATGCTTCCCTGCATTATAATTGAGTTTTTTATATAAGCGCCTTCATTTATTTTTACATCACGGAAAATAACGGAAGAAACTGTTTTTCCCCATATTTTCGAGCCGTCTGCAACAATGCAAGAAGATACGGATGAGCCTTTTTCGTAGAAGGTAGGAACTTCATCCCTGACCTTTGTATATATTGGTCTTTCCAAAGAAAAAATATCATCCCTTAAAGCTTCATCCGAAATTAAATCAAGGTTGTTTTTGAAATAATCCTTTATACTGTGGTTTCTTAAAACCCTGCCCTTGAATTCATATATATTGATGGATAATTCCCCTTTGTTGAACATAGGCAGGAAAAAATCTCTTTCCAAGTGATGAAGCCCCTTTGAAGCCGAATCGTATATGGCTCTGCAAAGCTTTTCCTTGTCCATTATATACATATCCATGGAAGCTAAGGCATTTTCAGTCTTTTTGGGATAGTTTAAATAAAGATTTATGGCCTCTCCCTTTTCGGTTTCTATCAAGAGAGGATAGGAGGCGGTATCATTTACGGGCACATTATTTGCAATTATGGTTAAATCCTTCCCGGACTTTTTATGAGAGGCTAAAGCCTTTTCAAAATCAATGTTGCAAATAACGGAGCTGTCTGTTAAAAGAACAAAATCCTTGTCTGCCTTTTCTAAGTATGAAAGGGCGGAAAAGAGTGCTTCAATCTTTCCCTGATAGACCTTGGTGCGTCCCATGGAAAAGGGCGGAATTAAATAAATCCCGCCGTTTTTTCTGTTTAAATCCCATGAGGAAAAGGAGCCTAAATGGTCCATCAGCGAATTGTAATTGTATTTTGTTATGATACCTATATTGTTAACATTTGAATTGGACATATTGGAAAGTATGAAGTCTATAAGTCGGTATCTCCCGCCGAAGGGGATGGAGGCAACAGTACGGTTTTTGGTTAAAAGGCCGAAGTTTTCGTCAAAAAGATTTGAAAATATTATGCCTGCCATGTTCATGAAAAACACTCCTTTATATAATTTCTTTTGGTTTGATGACGGAATTTTGTTTTATGGTATTTCCTTTGCCGATAACGGAAATTCCCCAGTCAGTCCCGGGATAAAATTCTTCTTTGTCGCCAATACGGACATTTTTTTCAAGAAATACATTTTCTCCTAAAATGGCAGATGTAACTATTGAAGCTTTACCTATATGGGTATTGGGCATTATTACACTGTCTTCTACTTTTGCTCCTTCTTCAACGGTGCAGCCTGTGGATACGATGGAATTTTTAACATTTCCCTTTATACTGCAGCCTTCAGCTATATATGAATTTTCAATTTCTGCCGAAGGTCCTATATAGCTGGATGGCTTTGCGTAGTTTCTTGCATATATCTTGAATTTGGAATCCTTTAAATTAAGACCGCTTTTTTCATCAAGTAAATCCATATTTGCCTGATGTAAGCTTTCTATTGTTCCTACATCCTTCCAGTAGCCTTTGAATTCGTAGGAAAAAAGCCTTTTTTTATGAGAAAGCAGCTTTGGAATTATATCCTTTCCGAAATCGTGGGAGGAGCTTTCGTCTTCATCATCCTCCGTAAGGTATTGAGCCAGGAGCTTTTTGTTAAAAATGTAAATTCCCATAGAAGCCTTATTGCTTTTTGGCTTTTTGGGCTTTTCAGCAAACTCGTAAATTGAACCGTCGGGATTAGAGCTTAAAATACCAAATCTTGAAGCCTCCTCCATGGGAACCTCTAAAACGGCTATGGTACACTCGGCGTTTTTTTCTTTATGGTAAGAAAGCATTAAAGAATAATCCATTTTATATATGTGGTCTCCTGAGAGAATAAGAACATAATCGGGGTTATATCTGTTTATAAAGGTCAGGTTCTGAAAAACAGCATTGGCGGTCCCTTTGTACCATTCGGATTTTTTACTTTTAGAATAGGGAGGGAGAATATGTGCTCCGCCCACATTGCGGTTTAAGCCCCAGGGACTTCCCGTGCCGATATATTCATTAAGCTCTAAAGGCTGATACTGGGTTAAAATGCCCACAGTATCAATTCCTGAATTTACACAGTTTGAAAGGGGAAAGTCGATAATTCTGTATTTTCCCCCGAAAGGAACTGCAGGCTTTGCAGTTTCTTCTGTAAGAACTTTAAGTCTGCTGCCCTGTCCTCCTGCCAAAAGTATGGCAACACACTCTTTGGTTTTCAAATACATAAAAAGCCTCCTTTAATTATTTTTTACCCTGTAAAAAGTAACGGACAAACCGGGGAGAGTGATTTTCGCAGAAAGAGGAAATGAACCTGCCGGCTTTTCCTTAACGGTAACGGTGGAAAGCTTTACTCCCGAGCCTCCGTACTTTTTATAATTGGATGAAAATATTGGTGTAAGGTTTGTTCCGTAAGGAAGTCCAAGAACATAATTTTTTCTTTGAACAGGGCAGAAATTACAAGCACATAAAATGCTTTCGCCGTCCTTTGCGGTCCTTAAAAATGAGATGATATTAAGGTCTTTATCGTCTAAACTTATCCACTTAAAGCCATCCCAGTCAAAATCGTTTTCGTAAAAAGCCTTTTCATTAAGATATAATTTATTAAGGTCAGAAATAAAGCGGTGGAATTTTTTGTGCATGGGATAGGAAAGTAAAAACCAGTCCAGTTCTTTTTTAAAATCCCATTCCGAAAACTGGGCAAATTCATTACCCATGAAGCTCAGTTTTTTACCGGGATGAGCAATCATATAAGAAAAAAGCGCTCTTAAGTTGCTGAATTTATCATTATAATCCCCAGGCATTTTTTCTATAAGTGAACCCTTTCCGTACACTACCTCGTCGTGGGAAAAGGGGAGAACGAAGTTTTCAAAAAAAGCGTAGGTTAGAGAAAAGGTAAGGGAGTTATGGTTTCCGCTTCTGAATAATGGGTCGGTCTTAAAGTAATTTAAGGTATCGTGCATCCAGCCCATATTCCACTTTAAATTAAAGCCCAGACCTCCCAAATATGTGGGGTGGGAAACTTTCGGAAAGGCGGTGGACTCCTCGGCAATCATAAGGATATCGGGTCTTAAGGCAAAGGCGCTTTTATTAAGCTCTTTTAAAAATTCGATGGCCTCTAAATTTTCTTTGCCGCCAAATTCATTGGGACGAAAGAATTCTTTTCCGTAATCCAAATAGAGCATTGAAGAAACCGCATCAAATCTGATGCCGTCAACGTGAAACTTGTCCAGAAAGAAAATCACGGCAGATATTAAAAATGAGCGGACCTCGCCCTTGCCGAAATCGAAAATTCGGGTATCCCATTCTGCGTGCTCATTTTTTAAGGGGTCGGAATATTCATAGCAGGCTGTTCCGTCAAATTCATAAAGACCGCATTCGTCCTTTGGAAAATGTGAACCTACAAAATCTATGATTACCCCGATATTTTCCCTGTGGCATTTATTTATAAGATAGCAAAAGTCCTCGGGAGTTCCGTATCTTGAAGTGGGGGCAAAATATCCCGTTGCCTGATAGCCCCAGGAGGGGTCGAAGGGATATTCAGAAACGGGCATAAGCTCTATATGGGTATAGTTTAATTTTTTTGCATATTCTGTTATTTCATCTGCAAAATGACGGTAGGAATAAAAATTGCCGTCAGAAAATTTCTTAAAAGAGCCTAAATGTACCTCGAGTATGTTAATTGGAGAGGAAAGGGAATTCTTCTTTTTGATATTTTTCATATAGTCCTTGTCCGTCCATGAAAAGTCGGGAAAGTCATAAACCTTGGAGGCATTTTCGGGGCGTGTGGCAAAATGCAGGGCATAGGGGTCGCTTTTAAGTGTGAAAGTGCCGTCAGGTTTTTCTATAAGATACTTATAGCAGTCAAATTGTTTTGAGTTTTCTATAATGCCCTCAAAAATTCCTCCGCCGATTTTTTCCATTGGTGAAGAAGCTTTATCCCAATGGTTAAAGTCCCCTAAAATTCTAACGGATTTTGCAAAAGGCGCCCACACTCTGAAAATGTGTCCGCCGCTTTTTAATTTATGACAGCCTAAAAAATCCCGGGAAAAATGCGCTTTTCCCTCTTTGAACTGAGAGATAAATGTTTCTTTGTCTATGCTTTTTGAGTAACTCAAAAAACCACCTCTTTTGCTTTTTTATATACTATATTTTATGATAAAAAATAGAATATTATGTTTATCTTCGCCTTGACACAAAATATTTTTTTTGTTAAAATTAAATTATGTTTATAAAAAGGGGAATATATTTTGAATAAGACAGTTTTGGTTTTGGTATTGATTCTGATTTTTTCTTGCTTGCTGCTTTCGGTTTTTGACGGAGTGGAAAAGAGAGATTTATTCTTGATGGATACGGTTATTTCTATTGAAGTAAAAGGGGCGGGAAGAAAGAATGCTCTTGAGCTTATTGAAAAAGAGCTTGAGAGATTGGAAGATAAATTTTCCGTTAACAAAAACGGAGTCTTAAGTCTTTACAACAAAGGAAAAGCGGCGGATGAAGAGCTTTCTTTAATAATAAAAGAGTGTGACAAGTTGAAAGTGGCTACAAACGGAGCTTTTGATATCGGGATTTATCCCGTTACAAAGCTTTGGGGATTTACCGGGGAAACTTTCCGTGTTCCCGGGGAAGAGGAAATAAAAAACGCCCTTTTAAAAAAGGGCGAGGAAATTGATTTGGGGGCATATCTTAAAGGCTACGGAGCAGACAGAATAAAAGAAATTATGGAAGATAAAAAAATCCCCGAAGCGGTAGTAAGCCTTGGGGGAACGGTTTTGCTTAATGGTGGAGACGAAAAAAATGTGGCTGTAAAATCCCCTGATAACGAGGGCTTTTCAGCATATATAAAAGCGAAAAACTGTGTCATTTCCACATCCGGGGGCTATGAAAGAAATTTTACAGAAAAAGGTAAGATATATTCTCATATAATGAATCCTAAAACAGGCCATCCTGCAGAATCGGGACTTAAGAGCGTGACAGTTATATCTGATAAAGGAACCATCTCGGATGCTTTTTCCACAGCCCTTTATGTAATGGGGGAAGATGAGGCTAAAAAGCTCTATAAAAAAGAGGAATTTGAGTTTTTGATTATAACTGATGACGACCGCCTTTTAATATCAGAGGGATTAGAAGGAAAGGTTTTTGATATTGATGAAAAATATAAGGTTGAAATCATAAAAAAAGCGGAGAGTTAAGTTCGTTTACACGGGGAAAATGCATTTTAGCTTAAGGCGATGTAAAAAGACAGCCATACGAAAGTAAGGCTGTCTTTTTTGTATTTAGTTTTACTTTTCGGGTTAATATTTTGAATAAAAATGAAAAAACGCTTGACATATTTAACTTTATATGTTATAATATAACCTGCTGTGTTACTCGAGTAAAAACAATTGCAATAAAAAAGAAAAGGTGGTATAATGAACAAAAATAACGAATTTGAATTTGAAGAACTAAAAGACAAGGGAAGTACATTATCCGTACATACAGGAGACCCTCTTGCGATAAAAGAAATGCAAAAGGAACTCAACAAGTGGGGATACACCGACGGAAGGGACAAAAAGCTTTCCGAAGATGGAATTTTTGGTATAAACACATTTAATTCCGTTATAAAGTATCAGGAGGATAACGGTCTTTATCCCGACGGAGTTGTAGGGGATAAAACCTGGAAATCCATGGCAGGCAGAAAGAAAAAGGATGACACTTTTTGGTTTGAGGAAGAAAAAACTAAAAGAAATAAAATCTATGACGGAGCGAATGCTGAGGTTTCTTATATTCCGGAATATAAGAGAAATTCTCCGTGGGAAATACCGGGAGATATTAAAGGCATAAAAAACGAGGGTAATAATCCTGCTTTTCCGTGGGACGATTTCAAACCTTATCCAAAGAATAAGGAGCCTGACAGCTCCCTGTATGACGGCGAAAAAGAAGATTATATGTTTTCTGCCAAAGCACCTGAAACTGAGGATTTATATTTTATGAATTCCGGGGCAGGAGGCTTAAACCCCGAGGCAAGCGAAATAAAAGAATCAGGTGTAATAAAGCCGGGTTATAATGCAAAGGGAGAATGGAGTGAAGACCCCGATGCAGATGACTATGGTAAAGACTCTGTAGAGTATATGATGATTTCAAAGCTTGATGACATGTGTGAATCAGCCGAGTGGCAAAATAAAAATAATATAGAAAGCTTTGCCAATGATTTTAGAAAATTTGATGCTGATTCAATATGCAGAGCTTATTATTTAAATGATACTGATGGAGCATCAAATATGGGGCATACAGGTATTCTTTTAGTTAATGAATATGGTGAAGGATTTTTATTCAGTTACGGAGCCGCAACACAAAATTTTTTCTATGGTGATTCACGAATGAATATAGGGATATATAGTCCGTATGAAGTTTTGGGAATCTTAAAGGGAAATGAAACATCGGTATTATCCACCGAAGGATTTAACTCAAACGAGAAATATGAAAGATGGGTATACTATGATGTTTCTGCCGAAGAAGGAAAAAATATGTTTAATACGGCCGTAAACGCAACTGTTGATCTGGAAAAATATGCACTCTTTTGGAATAATTGTGATCAAGTGGTAAATGAGATATTTAAGTCTGGCGGAGAGCATGTAACGAGCACTATATGGCCGAATCTTACTTATGAAAAGGAAAGAATTCAAAAATATGTAAAAGAATTTGGACAAGATATGAAAAGATATTCCGAAAGGTTATTAAAGAAACTCAGAGGGATTTGGGAGTGATTTTTACGAAAAATAAAAAACTGCTGATTTTTAATTTAATACCAATGCTAATAGCAATTTCATATGCAATAACCACACTTTATATCAAAGACGGAGCGGGTCTGATTATTACTTCCCTAATGATGCTTTTTTGGTCTTCGGGAGGAATATATTTAGCAATAGCAAATAGCTTGATAGTAGGCAAAAATATAAAATCTTTTATTCTCTCTTTGGGCGTTTTGCTTAGTACGATGGGGGTTTATTGTGGTCTGTGGTATTGCCTTGGAGAAAGCGATTTATCCGGATTCAACGTTTTGCTTATTATTTTTGCATACCAGTTTCTTTCATTGGTATTTGCTTGGGGAGTTATGTTTGCATATGATAAGCTTAAACATAAGAAAAACGGGGAATTTATAGATAAAAAGGGCAAGAAGAAATGCAGTAAAATATTTGTCCTTAATCTGCTTCCCATAATCCTTACAATAATAAGAATATTGTATGTAAAGGTATCGCAAAAAATATTTTTTATGTATCCGATTTTCTTTTTGCCGATTGAAGTAATCTATTTTGTACTTGGCGGAATATATTACACTATCATAAACTACAGATTAACTACAAAAATCAAAAAAAAGGCACTTGGTCTTTCTTGTATAAGCCTTTTGTTTTTCCAACTGGTTCATTTTCCGGTATCTTATAGTACGGATTCAACAGAGATTTTTGGGGTAACAATGCTTTATCAATGGATTACGCTTTTAGTATCCTGGACTGCATGGAAATTTATTTGCCGCAGAAAGACAAAAAAGGCAATCGGAGATGTATCAACAACCGAAGAAGGAACGTGAGAGAATAACTGAAGATAGGGGGATGTTTATGCTGTCTAACGCGGTTATTATAATCACAAAATTGAATCTGTCGTTAATGTACTAAAACAGGTAAACACTCATAATACGTTTTATATTTCATTTTTATCTTTCCTTGATAAATAAAAAAGCCGACATACTTCGGTGGCACTTCTCCCTAAGGAGTACCGCCGTTTGTATGTCGGCTTTTTGTGTATTATCTTAAAGAAGAATATTTGCAACCTGAATTGTGGATTTCATACGATTTGATTCCGGCAGACATCGGCATTTAACGTCTCCGCTTTTTTCTTTTTGAGAAAAAAATTGAAATCAAATGAAAAACCAAAAGCCCGGTAAGAGCACCCAAAAAATCAAAAAACAAATCTATAAGCTGAAAGCTTCTTCCCGGTACAAAAATCTGATGGATTTCATCAAATACTGAAAAGATAAAGCATCCCGATAAAGCAAGGGCTGCTTTTTTTATTTCCCGTAGTTTATAAAGGGAAAGGTTTATGGTAAAGAGGAAGGATAAAAGTGCATATTCCGAAAAATGAGCAATGGTTCTCACTGTTTTGTCAAAAGCTGCCACAAGCTTTGTCTGCTCCTGCTTTGTAAGATATTCAAAGCCGTCATAAATAAGCGAAAGAACTTTTGTTGTAACAGAGAGGCTTGTGTTGGTGGAAACGGAAGCATTCTCAGCTGAAAGCGAAAAAATGAAAGCCATAAGTAAAATAATCAAAATAAGCGAAATTGCTTTGTAAATGCGGGTTTTCTTCATATAAATCTCCTTGGATTAAGAGTTCTTACTATAATTATAAAAGCCTTAATAAAAAAAGTCAAAAAAATTTTGAAAAAAATGAAAAAAACTATTGAAATTTTGTGAAAAGTGGTTTATAATAGTAACATAGTAGTAAGTTGATGGTGGAAATGTGGGAAAAAGTGGTGGAAAACTCAAAGAAAGGAGGCAGGTAGTATGGATAAAGTTATTTTTTACGGCGAATATGAGCACTCGTTGGATGAAAAGGGCAGAGTTATACTTCCTGCTAAATTCAGAGAGCTTTTGGGAGACCATTGCCACATTACAAGAGGCTATGACAACTGCCTTTCCATATATGATGACAAGGGTTGGGAAGAGTGCCTTGAAAAAATGATGAAAAACTTAGAGCATGAAACCAATGGACATCACAGAAGATTAAACCGAAATTTATCTTCGGGCGGTGTAGATATAAATATTGACAAGCAGGGAAGAATGCTCATTCCTCCGCTTCTCCGTGAATATGCGGGAATAGATAAAGAGGTAAGCATTATCGGTTCTGTTAACAAAGTGGAAATCTGGGATAAGGAAGCATGGCGTAAGTACATCAATGATGAAGAGAACACTATGGTAACTTCAGCCGAGGAAGTGGAAAAGGCAAACAATGGCTATTGAGTTTTTTCACGTATCGGTATTGAAGGATGAACTTACCGACGGAATTATAACCGATAAAAACGGTTTCTACTGCGATATGACCTTAGGCGGAGCAGGGCATTCCAAGACTTTACTGGAAAAGACGGGAAGAGCAGTGCTTTTAGGGATAGATAAGGACCCTCTGGCTCTTTCGGTTGCAAAGGAAAGACTTGAGGATTTTTATGACAGAGTGCATCTTTATCACGGAGACTTCAGAGAAATAGATTTAGCTGCAAGTGAAAACGGAATTGAGCTTTTCGACGGGATTATGGCAGACTTGGGAGTTTCCAGTCCTCAGATAGATGATGCGGAAAGAGGATTTTCCTATATGCACGACGCTCCCCTTGATATGAGGATGAATACCGAAAGCGATTTTTCTGCCTATGATGTGGTAAACGGCTACTCAGAGGAAGAATTAACGAGGATAATCGGTACATACGGAGAGGAACGCTGGGCAAAAAGAATTGCCGAGTTTATAGTAAAGTCAAGACCGATAAACACCACTTTTGAACTGGTGGATATAATAAAGGCGGCTGTCCCCCAGGGAGCAAGAGAAAAAGGCGGACACCCTGCAAAAAGGACATTTCAGGCAATAAGAATAGAGGTAAACGGAGAGCTTGATTCTGTTACCGAAGCCATAGAAAAAGCGGTAGCTTTGTTAAAAAAGGGAGGAAGAATAGGGATTATCACCTTCCACAGCTTAGAGGACAGAATTGTAAAGCAGGCTTTTCAGACTATGGCGAAGGGGTGTACCTGCCCCTCGGATTTCCCTATATGTGTGTGCGGGAAAAAGCCTACCGTTAAGGTAATTACGAAAAAACCCATATTGCCCGGGGATAAAGAGGTTTTAACCAACCCCCGAGCAAAAAGTGCGAAATTAAGAATAGCCGAAAAAATTTAAGAAAGGGATTGAAAAATGGAACGTTTGAGCGGAAGTAATGCGTACAGAATAAAAATTCAGGAACGGGAAGAACAGAGACTTGAAAGACGAGACAATCCCAGATATGAAGCTTTTGTAAAATTAAGGAAAAAGCAAATCATCGCCACTATGCTCTTGATAATGTCTGTGGCCATGGTTGTTATACTTCGCTATGCCCAGATTTCCATACTGAATTCTGAAATACAGAAAACCAAGAAGGTTCTGGAGGAAGCTAGAACCGAATGCACCAATTTGTGTATAGAAAGAGACAGAATAATAGATTTATCCCATGTGGAGGAAATTGCGACAGAGTCATACGGAATGATAACCCCCAATAAGGACCAGATTGTTTATATAAGTGTGTCTAAAAAAGACAATGTAAAGGTCAACGGTTCGGGCTATTTCGGAGGGTATTCTCCGAGTATGAATTCATCGGTCGGTTAATCATAATAATAAATATGCTGCATATTGATAAAATGACTAAAGGCCGTTTTATGATTGCGGCATTTTTCCGTTTATTAAGAGTTTGTCAAAAATGGTAAAATTAAGGAGTTTATGTAATGAGTGCGCTGTCTGTGAAAAAGAGAATGAAAATTCTGTCCTTCATTTTTGTGGGGATTTTAGCATTTTTGATAGTATGGCTTATCTATCAGAATATAACCCTGGGAGAACGCTACAGAGAGGCGGCAAGGGAGCAGCAGACAAAGGATATAACCGTTGCTGCAAAAAGAGGAGCTATATACGACAGAAACGGAAAACAGCTGGCAGTAAGCGTTTCTGCGGATACGGTCATTTTAGACCCCACGGTGCTTAAAAAATATAACCTTTGCGAAGAAACCTCCTTGAAGCTTGCAGAAATTCTTGGCATGGACTATGAGGATGTTTATAAAGTAAGTCAGAAAAAAAGCAGCTATGAAATTCTTAAAAAGAGAATAAGCTTGGATGAGTCCAAAAAAATCAAGGAGCTTAAAGACAGACGGGGCATAATCCTTGAAGAAGACACAAAAAGAAACTATGTATACGGTTCTTTAGCCTCAAATATTTTGGGATTTACGGGTTATGACAATCAGGGACTTGACGGCATTGAAAGTATATATAATTCGACTCTTTCGGGTAAGAACGGAAGAAAAAGCGTGGCTGTGGCAAACGGAGGTCTTGAGCTTCCATATGCCTATGAAAAGTACGTTGATCCTGAAAACGGTCAGAGTCTTGTTCTGACCATAGACGAAACCATACAGCATATTGCGGAAATGAGACTTTCGGAGGCAATAGAAAAATATGGCGTCAAGGAAGAGGGCTGCCTTATTGTCATGGAGCCTGACACGGGAGAAATTCTGGCAATGGCGGCAACTCCCGGATATGACCCTAACGAGCCTTTTATGATTTATGACGAGACGATGAAAGGTGAAGTGGAAAACCTTTCTCAGGAGGAAAAAGGGGAGGCAACCAAAAAGGCACAGTACAAACAGTGGAGAAACAAGGGTATTTCCGATACATATGAGCCGGGTTCGGTATTCAAGATAATTACAGCGGCGGCGTGTCTTGAGGAGGGTATAGTAAATACTCACTCTCAGTTCAACTGCCCTGGATATATGCATGTGGCAGGCTGGAATATCAATTGCTGGAGATATTATAATCCTCACGGAATACAAAATCTTGAGGAGGGACTTGCAAACTCCTGCAACTGTGTATTTATGAATTTAGGGCTTAAATTAGGCGGCGAAAAGTTCAGGAAATATGTAAAGGCCTTTGGCTTCGAGGAAAAAACGGGGGTTGACCTTCCGGGCGAATCCGAGCCTATAGTAAGAACCACTTATCAGGATATAGACGTGGCTACAGCAGCCTTTGGACAGAACATAAACGTTACACCCCTCCAGATGATAACGGCGGTTTCATCGGTTATCAATGGCGGTGAGCTTTTAAAACCAAAGGTTGTAAAGGCATTAAGAGACGAAAACGGCAAAATTGTAAAAAGCTTTGAAAAAGAAGTTGTGAGACGTGTAATATCAAAGGAAACCAGTGATATTATGAAAGGCTTCCTTGAGGGTGTTGTTAAAAACGGAACCGGTGGAGGAGCTAAAATTTCCGGCCAGAGAGTGGGCGGAAAAACAGGAACCAGTGAAAAGCAACCCAGAGACGGAAGAAAAATTGCATCCTTCTGCGGTTTTGCGCCTGCAAACGACCCGGAATTTGTAGTGCTTGTGGTTTTGGATGAGCCTACACCCGGAGTGGGAGAGGGCAACATAAATGCAGGTGGCGGACAGATTGCCGCACCAACTGCAGGGCTTGTGATTAACGATATATTAAGATATATGGGAATAGATCCCCAGTACAGCGAAAGCGAAATATTATCTTCAGGTCAGTATGTGCCCGAGGTAACCGGACTTTCTCATAAAGAAGCAGAAGCAGAACTTAAGAAAAGCGGATTTAACGTAACCTTGGTTGGAACAGGTGAAAAGGTATTGGATCAGATGCCCAAGAGCGGAATTATGCTTTCTGAGGGTTCTTCCGTAATTATATATACCGAGGGAAATGCAGGAGAACAGCTTGTAACAGTTCCTGATGTTTCGGGAATGAGCAGTGCAAATGCCGAGGCAGTTATAAGAGGAGCAAAGCTTAATTTCAGACCTTCGGATATAGGAACATCCTCTTTCGGAGGAGCAATAGCGGTGGAGCAAAGTCCTAAGGCTGGCGAAATCGCAGGCATAGGTACCGTTGTATATGTAAAATTTGTATTGCAGGACGTAGATTGAGCAGAAACTTAAGCAGATGCTTATAAGACCGAGAAAGGATTGACGCAAATGAAGTTGAGCAAAATTTTGGAAAATACGGAATATACGCTGGTAAACGGAAGTCTTGAACTGGAAATAAACAAAATAGAGATAGACTCAAGAAAAATTGAAAAGGGAGATATGTTTTTCGCCCTTACAGGTTTGGGTGCAGACGGACACAATTATATTGAAAAGGCAATAGAAAACGGTGCAGTTGCCATTGTTGCTGAAAGAGAGTGTGAAACCTTCGGCAAAACCCTTATTCTGTGCGAGAATTCAAGAAGTCTTCTGGCATTTGCTTCTGCTGCTTTTTACGGACATCCCGCAGATAAAATGAAGCTTATAGGTGTAACGGGTACCAACGGAAAAACCACGGTTACACACATAATAAAACAGATACTGGACTTAAAAGGCGTAAAGACCGGTTTAATCGGTACAAATCACTATCTTTTAGGAGAGTGCGAGCTTCCCTCTACAGGCACTACTCCCGAGGCAATGGAGCTTCACGGAATATTCAAAAAAATGGCAGACGAGGGATGCGAATATGTCATAATGGAAACATCCAGCCATGCTCTTGATCTGGACAGATGTCTGGGACTCAATTTTGAAGTGGGAGTTTTCACGAATTTAACCCAGGACCATCTTAATTATCACAAGGATATGGAAAGCTACGCCGAGGCAAAGGCAAAGCTCTTTTCAATGAGTAAGACGGCGGTACTTAATTCAGATGACCCTTACTTCAAAGTGATGAAGAAAAATGCAAAAAGAACAATTACATACGGAATAACAAAATCTCCCGATATGATTGGGGAAAACATAGAATATTCCGAAAGAGGCGTCAGCTTTGACTGGAAATTCGGTGCATCTAAAGAGCGTATGAGAATGGCAATACCGGGGAAATTCTCTGTATATAATGCTCTGGCGGCAATAGGGGCTGGCGTAGCTTTAGGCTTGAAGGATGAAGATATATTAAAAGGTCTTTTGCTTGTGCGCACAGTAAAGGGGAGAGCAGAGGTTGTACCCGTAAACGAGAATTTTACGGTTATGATAGATTACGCTCACACTCCCGACGGAATAGAAAATATTTTAGAAGCAGTAAAGGGCTTCGCAAAAGGAAAGATAATTATGGTATTTGGATGCGGAGGGGACAGAGACAGAGATAAGCGCCCAAAAATGGGAAAAGCCGCCGTATCCAAAGCGGATTTTTGCGTGGTAACCAGCGATAATCCCAGAACAGAAGACCCGGATGCCATAATTTCGGATATCCTTCCGGGACTTTCAGGCTTCGAGGATAAATATAAGGCTATAACAGACAGAACAGAGGCTATAAAATATGCCCTTTCCATAGCGAAAGAGGGAGATGTAGTGCTCCTTGCAGGCAAGGGACATGAAACCTATCAGGACATAGGGGGAGAAAAAATCCACTATGACGAAAGGGAAATCGTAAAAGATATACTTAGAAAAGGGTGATTAAATGGATTACTTTGTATGGGGATTGATTGCTTTTTTAACTGCACTTTTTATATCCCTCTTAACGGGTCCTTATATCATAAAAAAGCTTCATGAAGCAAAATACGGGCAGGAAATAAGAGAGGAAGGTCCAAGCTGGCACAAGGCTAAAAGCGGCACTCCCACAATGGGTGGTTTTATATTCTTCATAGGACTCGTTCCTGCTGCTTTTCTTACCTTAATCCTTTCTGAAAGCTTTGATTTGACTTTTCTTTTAGTATGTTTGACAGCTTTCCTTTTCGGTGTTATAGGATATACAGATGACTATATAAAGGTTATAAAGAAAAGGAATTTAGGTCTCAGCGCCAAAGCTAAATTTCTATCACAGCTTTTGGTAAGTGCGGTTTTCGCCCTTTTAGTTTATTATGTAAAAGGCGGAGAGGTTTTTCTCTTTTTTGAAACATACAACTTTTCATATTTTGTAATACCCTTAAATATTTTTGTAATGCTTGCCATAAGTAATGCAGTTAATTTGACTGACGGAGTTGATGCCCTTGCGGGGAGCACAAGCTTTTTAGCCATCGGATTTTTTGCTTTTGCAGCTTTCATCATGAAGGAAAATGCTCTTTTTGCTTTTCTTTTGGCATCCATGGGCGGAATACTTGGATTTTTATTTTTCAACCGCCATCCCGCCAGGGTTTTCATGGGAGATACAGGCTCTCTCTTCCTTGGAGGACTTATAGGAGCTTCGGCTGTTTTAATGGGAATTCAGTTTTTGCTGATACTTGTTGGATTGGTTTTCTTTATAGAAACCCTATCTGTTATTATTCAGGTTACATATTTTAAGATAACAAAGGGAAAGAGAATTTTCCTGATGACACCAATACACCACCATTTTGAGAAAAAAGGCTGGTCTGAGGTGAAGATTGTGGCAGTAGCGTCTTTGATTACCGCCGTAATGGGAGTTATAAGTGCATTTTTAATAGTTTGATTTAAGGAGGAAAATATAAATGGCGGCACCTGACTTGGCAAAAAAGATAAATAAAAAAGCCGGCACAAAAAAAGGAGAGATGGACGGAGTTTATCTCATTTTGCTCTGTGCCCTGGTTTGTGCAGGTCTTTTGATGCTGATAAGTGCCAGTACTCCTACGTCTATCGGCTCGGAAAGTCCCTACAGAGGCATATTAAAAAACTGCATCATTGCTATTTTGGGCTTTACCGTTATGATAATAGTGGCGAGAGCCGATGACTATATGAAATACAGAAAATTAACATTTCCTTTTTATTGCTTTTGTATTTTTCTTATGTACATCACTCCTTTTATAGGAACTGAAAGACTTGGCGCCAAAAGATGGATAGAGTTAGGTCCCTTGAGCTTTCAGCCTTCGGAAATAATGAAAATAGCATTGATTTTACACCTTGCCAATGTTCTTTCGGGAGAAAAAAAGCGGGATGTAGCAAACATGAATTTGTTTCAGAGGATAATATATGAATTCAGGATAGAGCTTCTGATTTTAATTCCTGCTTTGGGTGCGGTGGCTCAGAGTCATCTTTCAGGTGCTATAATAATCTGCGGCATCGGTTTTACCATGTTTTTCGTTTACGGAATGCCCAAAGGAAAAATATGGGGAATAGGTATTTTAGGAGTTATCGGAGCAGGCGGTCTGGCTATTTTTGAGCCCTATAGACTGGAACGTATTTTAGGCTCCTGGAATCCTGAAGCCGACCCCCTGGGAAACGGATGGCAGATACTTCAGTCTCTTTATGCCATTTGCTCAGGAGGATTTTTCGGTATCGGCTTCGGTCAGTCCAGACAGAAATATAACTGGCTTCCAGAAGCGTCAAATGACTATATTTTCGCAATTATCTGCGAAGAAATGGGAATTTTGGGCGGTATGGCTGTAATCACACTTTTCGGACTTTTTGTGTGGAGAGGTATAAAAATAGCCTTGAATGCAAGGGATATGTTCGGATGCCTTATTGCTTTCGGAGTATCCGTTATGATAGGGCTTCAGGCAGCAATAAATATAGCGGTTGTAACAAATTTAATTCCCTCAACGGGAATGCAGCTTCCCTTCTTTTCTTCAGGCGGTACATCACTTATAATCATACTTGCCGCAACGGGAGTAGTGCTTAATATATCCCGCTATCAGAAAAAGGGAGCAGGCATTATTCATAAAGTAAAATAGAGATTGGAGAATTTTATGAGAGTAATAGTATCAGGAGGCGGAACAGGCGGACATATAAATCCTGCCATTGCCATAGCTAAATACATAAAAGAAGTGGAAGAGGATTCTGAAATTCTTTATGTAGGCACCAAGAACGGACTTGAGAAAAAATTGGTTCCCGCTCAGGATATTCCCATTAAGTATATTGATGTGTACGGCTTCAAAAGAAGTCTTTCTCCAAAAAACATATACATTCTTATAAAAGCTTTTATGGGAATTAAGGATGGTAGAAAAATACTTAAGGAATTTAAGCCGGATGTTGTAATAGGAACAGGAGGCTATGTTTGCGGACCTCTTCTTTATGCCGCATCCAAAATGGGAATTCCCACAATAATTCATGAGCAGAACGTTATTCCGGGTCTTACGGTAAAGATGCTCTCTGACGTGGTGGATGTTGTGGCAACAAGCTTTGACACCACTAAAAACTATCTTAAAAAACATAAGAAAATAGTTCTCACGGGAAATCCCGTTCGTGCAGATTTGCTTAAGGTTACACGCTTTGAAGCAAGAATTAAATTTGACTTGGATGAAAAACCCACAGTTTTATTTATGGGCGGAAGTCTTGGGGCAAAAAGCATAAATGATGCCCTGATCCAGATTGTAACGAAAAATATGGCGGAAGATTATAATATAATTGCCTCAACAGGGGAAAGAAACTTCGACTACGTTATGGAGGAAATCAAAAAAGAGGTTTCCGAGATACCCAAAAACATAAACATTCAGCCTTATATATATAATACTGATGTTGCCTTTGCGGCGGCGGATATTATCGTCTGCCGTACGGGAGCCGTTACGGTAAGTGAGCTTGCAGCATCGGGAAAGCCTTCCGTTGTGGTGCCGAGTCCCAATGTGGCGCACAATCATCAGGAATACAATGCAAAATATTTATCGGACAGAGGTGCTGCAATTCTAATCCACGACAATGAACTTACGGGTGTGAAACTGAATGCGGAAATACTGACTTTGGTAAATGATAAAAGGCGTCTTGAGGAAATGGGTATAAAGGCAAAAACAGCGGCAATTTATGATGCGACGGATAAGATATACACGGCCGCTAAAAAACTTGCGGAGAAAAATTAACAAAAAATCCCTTTTAGCATAAAATGTGCTAAAGGGGGTGCCTTATGTGAGTAAGTACATAATAAACGGTAAAAACAAATTAGACGGAAAAGTGAAGATTCACGGGGCAAAAAATGCAGTTCTGCCAATCCTTGCGGCAGCTGTAGCAAGCGGAAAGGAAAGTATAATTCACGACTGTCCCGATTTGAGCGACGTTACGGAATCTCTTGAAATATTGAGATTTTTGGGCTGCAGGGCAAAAAGAGAGGGAGAAAGCGTAATTATAAATTCCGAAAATATCTTGAAAAACGAAGTGCCCGAACATCTTATGCTGAAAATGAGGTCTTCTGTTATTTTTCTTGGAGCCTTGATTGCCAGATGCAAAAGTGCAAAAATCACACTGCCCGGAGGCTGTGAAATAGGACCAAGACCCATAGATTTGCATCTTAAAGCTTTAAGGCAGATGGGGATTATAATAGAGGATTCGGGCGGAGTTATATGCTGCAACGGTGAAAACATAAAAAGTGCAGAAATACATCTGGACTTTCCCAGTGTAGGTGCAACAGAAAATATTATGCTGGCGGCACTTTCTGCAAAGGGGACTACCGTAATAAGCAATGCGGCAAAGGAGCCTGAAATAGTGGACCTCCAGGATTACTTAAATAAATCGGGCTTTAAGGTGTACGGAGCAGGAAGCGATAAGATTTACATAGAGGGGACGGATAAATCCCGAAATTCCGAGCATAAAGTGATTCCAGACCGCATTGAGGCGGCAACGTATATTTCTGCTATATTACTCACCCAGGGAAAGGGAGAAGTGGCAAATATAAGAAAGGACCACATGGAGGCCTTTTTATCAGCCCTTTCTGAAAGCGGAGCCGATTTTGAATGCAAAAATGACTCCATCTTTGTAAAGTATAATAAGAGGCTTGAAGCTGTAAGACATATAAGAACCTATCCTTATCCCGGATTTCCTACAGATATGCAGTCTGTGTTTATGAGTCTTATGACTAAAGCAGAGGGAACGGGAATTATAGCGGAAAATATCTTCCATGACAGATTCCGTCATGTGGACGGTTTAAGAAGAATGGGAGCAGATATAATAACAGACGGAAATGTGGCAATAGTAAGAGGAGTAGAAAAGCTTACGGGCGCCAATGTAAAAGCATGGGACTTAAGGGGCGGTGCAGCCCTTACCATAGCAGCTCTTTCAGCCGAGGGAGAAAGTACGGTTGATAATGTTAAATACATAGACAGAGGCTATGAAAAATTTGAAGATAATTTGATGTCTTTGGGAGCGGACATAAAAAGGAAGTGATAATTTGGCGGACTTTAATGACAAAAGAAGAAATTTTGAACTTAATAAGGAAGAATATGAAAAGGCAGAAGAAGTAAGAAGGGCGGAGTCTAAAAAGCGTCGCAAAAGAAGAAACCGCCGAAGAAAGATATTTACAGTATTGTTTTTAATACTTTTAATTCTTTCAACACTCCTTGTTTTTATAAAAACTCCGCTTTTTAACATAGATAAAATAACAGTTTCAGGAAACAGTCTGGTATCCTATGAAGATATAGTAGCTTCATCGGGAACGGATATAGGGGATAATATTTTTGACCATACAACCTCTTATATGGAAAGGCAGATAATAAAATTGCCCTATATAAGCAAGGTTGAGATAGAGAAAAAATATCCTTCTGAAATTATTATAAACGTATCAGAGGAAGATATTTTCGGGGCCTTGGAATTTTTTGACAGAAAAATAGCCTTTGATAAGTACGGCAAATCCATAAAGGAAGTAAATGATGAAGAAGCGGAAAATCTTCTCATAATAAAGGGCATCGAAGACGGGAACTTTTCTCTTGGCGAATATGTTTCATTTCTGGATTCAGATAAAACAGAAACATTTATAAGATGCCTCCGATATATAATTGATTACGATATTAAAAATGTAAAAGTGATTGACATAGAAGATACAAAGGATATATGTCTGATTATAGGGAGAGGACTCAAGGTGAAAATAGGCTCCTTGGAAACAGAGGACGAATTTTCCTATAAAATGGCATATATAAAAGAAGTGATTTCAACTCTTCCCGAAAATGTCAGCGGAGTAATTGATGCAACCAATGTGGATTCGGGAGTATCCTACCGTACGGAGGAGTCAGAAAGGGAGGAAAGCATAAAAAAGGAGGAAACTACGGAAAAAACAGAAGAAATTTCAGAATAAATGATTTTTAATCATTGACAAAGTTGCAAAAATGTTATAATATATAATAGTAAAATTGGATAAGGAGGCAAAAAATATGCCGGAGGATAAAATGTTTGAGATGAACGAAACACAGATTATTAAAGTTATTGGTGTAGGCGGCGGCGGAAACAACGCTATTAACCGAATGGTGGCTGCCGGAGTCAAACACGTTGAATTTATTGCTGTTAACACAGATGCTCAGGCTTTGGCTTGCTCAAAAGCTGACAGAACTCTGCAGATTGGCGATAAGGTAACCAAGGGACAGGGTGCAGGTTCTGATCCCGAAGTTGGTAAAAAGGCCGCTGAGGAATCTATGGCTGATCTTGAAAAGATTATGGAAGAAGCTGACATGGTATTCATCGCTGCAGGTATGGGTGGCGGAACAGGAACAGGTGCTGCTCCTGTTATCGCAGGTATCGCAAAGCAGAAGGGAATACTTACAGTTGGTATCGTTACAAAGCCCTTCCAGTTCGAAGGTAAGAGAAGAATGGACAAGGCTTTGGAGGGTATCGAAGCTCTTAAAGAAAATGTTGATACAATCGTTGTAATTCCCAACGACAAGCTCCTCACAATAGGCAGTGCAAAAACTACACTCCGTGATGCTTTTGTAATGGCTGACGAAGCTCTTCGTCAGGGCGTACAGGGTATAACAGAGCTTATCGGTAACGTTGGTTTCATGAATGCAGACTTTGCTGACGTAACAAGCGTTATGAAGGATGCAGGATGTGCACACTTTGGTATCGGTAGAGCAACAGGTGAGAACAGAGCTGAGCTTGCGGCAAAGGCTGCTATTGAAGCTCCCTTGCTTGAAACAAACATTGAAGGTGCAACAGGCATCTTAATGTGCATCACAGGAAATGAAGACCTTTCTCTTTTTGAAGTTAACGAAGCTGCTGAGCTTGTTCAGAGCTATGCTGACCCCAACGTATTCTTCAAAATGGGTATGATTACAGATGAGTCTATGGGCGACGAAGTTTCCATTACAATTATAGCTACTGGCTTTGAAGGCAAGGAAAAGAAAAAGGGCGATTCTATTTTCGGCGCACTTAATATTGACTCAGGCGACGACAGTTATCCCGACATTCCTGTTTTCTTGAAGAAACCCAACTTAGAATAATACATAAATTCCGTGGCACACGCCACGGAATTTTTTTAGCATAAAAATAACCCCGAAGGAAAATCCTTCGGGGTTATTTTTATGTATAATCAAAGAGGAAAATCTTATTCTTTGTCGCCTTCTAAAAATTCGTCAGAAAGGAGGGAGTCCATGGGGTCCTTTTCCTTTACTTCACCTTTATAGTGGGCTAATACCTTTTCCTTGACTTCAGAAAAGATTTCGGGATGTTCAATTAAATACTGCTTTGCGTTTTCTCTGCCCTGGGCGATACGCTCTCCGTTATAGGAAATCCATGCGCCTGCCTTGTTTATAATGTCAAGCTCAACTGCCATATCAAGTACAACACCCTCCGGAGCAAAACCCTTGCCGTAGAGCATATCAAATTCTGCCTTCTTAAAGGGAGGAGCAACCTTGTTCTTTACGATTTTCACCTTTGTTTTTGTTCCTATGATGTTTGCCCCGTCTTTTATGGGCTCGCCCTTACGAATGTCCATTCTCACGGAAGAATAGAACTTAAGAGCCATACCGCCGGTGGTTGTTTCGGGATTGCCGAACATAACACCGACCTTTTCACGAAGCTGATTTATGAAGATAACGATGGTATTTGTCTTATTTATGATACCTGCAAGCTTACGGAGAGCCTTTGACATAAGTCTTGCCTGGAGACCAACCTGCTGATCCTCCATTTCACCGTCAATTTCAGCCTTGGGAACCAACGCTGCAACAGAGTCCACAATTACAAGGTCAACGGCGCTGCTTCGTACTAAAGATTCCACGATGGCAAGAGCCTGCTCGCCTGTGTCAGGCTGAGAAACCAAAAGCTCGTCAATATCAACGCCCAGAGTTCTTGCATACTCGGGGTCAAGAGCGTGCTCAGCGTCAACGAAAGCAACAATTCCGTCCTCTCTCTGGCACTGTGCGGCAAGGAGGAGAGTCAAGGTGGTTTTACCTGAAGATTCAGGACCGTAAACCTCAACAATTCTTCCCTTGGGAATACCGCCGATACCTAAGGCAATGTCAAGACTTAAAATACCGGTGGATAAAGCCTCAACCTCTAAATTGCCTGACTCACCAAGCTTCATTATTGTTCCTTTACCGTAATCCTTTTCTATCTGGGCAAGAGCGCTTTTCAAAGCATCAGCTTTAGACTGGTTATCGCATTTGGGGGACTGTGTTTTTTTCATTTATGTAACCTCCTATAATAAGAACAAATATTCGCCTTTTTCTATATTATAAATGCGAACATATGTTTTGTCAATAGTTTTTTAAAAATTTTTTTATTTTGTTTTTAAGGGGTGAAAATCCCTTTGATTTAAGTATACTATCAAAGGAATTTTTCGTCAAGAAGGATTATATGAAAAAAATAGTCATATAATAAAAAGAGGTGATTTTTTGAGTAATACATATAAGTTTTTTCACGATGCATACAGCTCCATGGGGCACATAAGCTATATAGAAGATTACATTCATTCGGCAAAGAAAATTATTATAATGAAAAATTTAACCAAAAGGGCATCGGAATTGATTTTCGGTGAAATCGGTAACGTTTTAGATAAAAACAATGCAGGATATAAAGCTCTTTTAGGATGTGGAAAAATAAATCACTGTGATGCCTTAAAAACCGATAATGTCTTCTTTGTAAACGGAAAATGCATTAAAGAGAAGATAAAAGGGGATATAGTGGATTTTTCTGACTGCTATGGAGATTTTTTATCAGTGGGAGATGAGGAAAAAATAATTAAAAAGGAAAAAGAAGAAAAGGAGAATATATTTTATCATCTTTCCCTTGCCAAGAAAATTCATGATGACTGGGAGAAAATCTACATAGAGAATATGGATTTTGATATACTCGGGAGAAAGACAGATGCCCTGATATCAAATATCTTCAGGGGAAAACCGACAAAAAGCGGGACAGGTAAAAACGAAAGGGGCTTTTTTGGAAGTATGCTCCCCGAGGGAAACGTAAACTATATAGATGACTTAACAAAAGGAATGAAAAAACGTATTTTAATTAACGGCCGTCCGGGTACGGGCAAATCAACCATACTTAAAAAAATAAGAAAAGAAGCTTTGGACAGAGGTTTTTCTGTTGCAAGCTATTATTGCAGCTTTGACCCCGTTAGCTTAGACATGATTATAATAAGGGAAATGGGGCTTTCGGTATTTGACGCAACTTATCCCCACGAAAAGAAGCCTCAAAGAGCTGAAGACGAAGTTTTTGACGTTTACGAAATGGCAGTAAAAAAAGATACGGATGAAAAATATCAAAAGGAGCTTTCAGAAATAAAAAGAAGCTATAATGAAGAGGTTTTAAAGGCAAAAATGCATCTTAAAAAAGTTTTGTATCTGGAAAATGAAAAAGAAAAAGTCCTCTCAAAAAGTCTTAACTACGGAAGACTTCAAAAAACCTTGAGAGAACTTGAAGAAAATTATATTATGATAATGTAAGGAGCTGTAACTAGCTGTAACTAGCTTTAAGCCTTCTCCTTTGAGGAGAAGGTGGCAAAACCTCAGGTTTTGACGGATGAGGTGGGATTGCGCATATAATTAAGATTTCAAGATAACGATACAAAACACCTCATCAGTCTCACGTTGTTCGACAGCTTCTCCTCGAGGAGAAGCCTGTAAAAACCACCCATAACAGTGAACCTAATTTCGGTCACTGTTATGGGTGGTTTTTTATTAATCCGGAATAAATTCCAATATTTCTGAAACTGAACATTGTAAAATATTGCATAAATCATTTAACGTTACCGTACTTATTGGTTTATTATGTTTGAGCCTGTCAAGCAGGCTTCTGCTTACACTATATTGATTCACAAGCTTATATGTGGAAATTTCCTTTTCTTTTATCGTTTTATAAAACGGAGCATAAGAAATCACATTTATCACCTCAAGTAAAAGAATAAAACATACTCTTTTACTTGACAATTGTCGATATAACGAGTATAATGTGATTATTATTCTGAAAGGAGAAGAGAAAATGTTCAGTAATCCTGGTGAAAAAATTATAAAATATTCCGAAAGGCTGTTTTGGTGCAATATATTTATCGGAACTATTTGCGGAATAGTGACAATGTGTTGTTCTTTTATCGAATTTGAATCTTTATGGTGGCTGCTTTTCGCAGGCAGTGGGGGAGCAATTATCTATTTTGGGTGGTCTTATTTAGTGAGTCTTTTTATTAGTGCGTTTGGAGAACTTGTAGTGAACAGTAAAAATAAAACAGTACCTTCGGAGTTGGATGAAAAAGCAACGGATGAGATTAAAGCTAAAGAAAAATTAGAGCAAGAGAAAATTCAAAAAGAAATGGAAAACATTTATACAAATGCGATGGTTTTGTACAAAGTTGGGGATATAAAATTAGCTCTTGAACTTTTTGAATCAATAAGGGGATATAAAGATACTGATGAAAAAATAGCAGATTGTGAAAAAAGAAAGAAATGAAAAAGAAGAGGATTCACTGTGTGGAATCCTCTTTAAAACTAAATCCCATTTCATCCTTTAGCCAGGCGGCACTTAAAGGAGCCCAGCTTTTTACATGGGGAACTGACGGGTCAATTCCAAGGCCGTGAGGACCATGGGGATAAATATGTAGCTCGAAGGGCACTTTCTTTTCTGAAAGTGCCTTTGCCATATTTATACTGTTTAGAACCGGTACAGCCCCGTCATCAGCAGTGTGCCATAAAAATGTGGGAGGTGTATCCTCCGTTACCTGCTTTTCAGATGAAAGAAATTCTGCCAAACTATCATATTCCTCTCCCTTATATGGAGCAAGAAGATTTGTTTTTGAGCCCATATGAGTGTAACTATCGTCAAGTGAAATGACGCCGTAGCATAAAATGGCTGCATCGGGTTTTGCTGAAACCAAATCAATTTCGTCATTTTTATCAATTGAAAAATCATAATGGGTAAGGAGACTTCCTGCCAGATGACCTCCTGCGCTATAGCCTAAAACGCAAATCATTTCGGGGTCTATATTAAATTCCTTTGCGTGATACCTTACATATCTTACGGCACGGAGAGCGTCCATTAACATGGCGGGATGGGCATAGTCGGGAGCTATACGGTAGGACACCACACAGGCGTTAAAGCCCATTGAATTATAAAACTCCGCCGTCTTTTTTCCTTCGTGGTCCATGGATAAAAAGCGGTATCCGCCTCCGGGAAAGATAACTACAGCACCAAGAGGCTTATCACTATCAATTAAGTAAGCGTCTATATGGGGAATCTGCTCGGAATTTTCATTTTTAAAAGGGATTTTTCCATCGTCCCAGAGTTTAATCATACCAAATCCTCCAATACGGTTCTTCTTATAAGGTCAAATACGTTGAGCATTGCGGAATTTCTGACTCTATCACGCATGCCGGGTATAAAAAGCCTTATTGCCTTATCAACCTTTTTCGTTGAAATTGCGATATAAACCGTTCCCACAGGCTTTTCGGAAGTGCCACCGGTAGGGCCTGCAATACCGCTGGTGGCAACGCCTATATCCGAGCCTGACTTAATTCTTACCCCACGTGCCATTTCAAGAACGGTTTCTTCTGATACTGCACCGTGTGCCTTTAAGGTTTCAGCCTTTACACCCAGAGCATTTTCCTTGGCGGAATTGGCATAGGTTACGGCACCGTATAAAAAGACCTTGGATGAGCCTGAAAGGTCTGTAATAGCAGAAGCAATCATTCCTCCCGTGCAGGATTCAGCAGAAGAAAATGTAAGGTTTCTTTCTGTTAAAATGTCTAAAACCGCCTGAGGAAGCGAATAGGAAAGTCCTTCGCCGTAGATTTTATCTGAAAAGATTTCTGAAAGCTCAGCCTTAACGGGTGCAATCATAGAAAGGGCGGCTTCTTTTGAGTCAGCCTTGGCGCTTATTCTTAATATAAGCTCACCCGGATTTACATAGGGAGCAACAGTAGGATTTGAAGATTCGGTCAAATGCCTTATTTTGCTTTCCGCTTCAGCTTCGCCTATTCCGAAAATCCTTAAATAAACTGATTCTAAGTGAAATCCGCTGATTTTTTTAAAGTAGGGAATTAAATATTCCGAGAACATGGGCTTTAATTCTCTGGGAGGGCCCGGAAGCATAGCGACGATTTTGCCGTCTTTATTTATAAGACAACCCGGAGCTGTGCCGAACTTATTGTATAAAGGCATAGCACCCTCGGGGATTAAAGCCTGCTTTTTATTGGATTCGGTCATTTCCCTTTTCATCTTTTTGAAATAGTCTTTTATTGAGTTAAGGGCGTTTTCGTCTTCCTTCAGGGGAAGATTGAAAAAGGATGCTACCGTTTCCTTTGTAAGGTCGTCCATAGTAGGGCCGAGACCACCCGTGATTATAACAGCATCGCTTCGGGTAAAAGCAAGGCTTAAGATTTCCTTAAGCCTTTTTTTATTGTCGCCCACAACCGTATGATAGTGAACATCTATTCCGATCTCTGATAATCTTTGAGTGATAAACTGAGCGTCTGTATTGGCAATCTGCCCCATTAAAAGCTCGGTTCCAACGGAGATTATTTCTGCTTTCATTAAAGTCATCCTTTCGGAATCAGTATTTTTTTATGTTTATGGTTTCTATTCCCGCTAAAGCCTGGGCAACCAAGTCATCAAAGGGAATGTGGCTTTCGCTTTTTAATATATTTTCTATGTTCGGTCTTGTGGTGGGATGCTTGGGAGTGAACACCGTACAGCAATCCTCATAGGGGAGGATGGAGGTTTCGAAGGTGTCTATCTTTCTTGCGATGGTTACAATCTCATCCTTATCCATGCCGATACAGGGACGGAAAACGGGGATTGAGGTAACAGAATCGGTAACACCCAAAGCCCAAACAGTCTGGCTTGCCACCTGACCTATGGATTCGCCCGTAATGAGACCCTGACAATCACGCTTTTTGGCAAGCTCATCTGCAATTTTCATCATTAGCCTTCTCATTATAAGCGTCATGTGTTCTTCAGGGCAGTTATCCCTTATGGCAAGCTGAGCTTCGGTAAAGGGCACAATGTGGAGAGGAAGAGAGCCCGTAAATTCAGAGAGCTTTTGGGCTAAAGTTATAACCTTTTCCTTTGCCTTTTCGCCTGTATAGGGATAGCTGAAAAAGTGAATTCCCTCTAAATACACTCCTCGCTTTGCAATCATATGACCTGCAACGGGACTGTCAATACCGCCTGATAAAAGAAGCATTGCCTTTCCGTTGGTGCCTGTGGGCATACCGCCTGCTCCCTTGATTTTTTCTGCATGAACGAAGGCATCGGTATCACGGATTTCAACCCTTACCACCACATCGGGAGACAAAACGTCAACCTTAAGGTGGGGGAAAGCCTCTAAAAGTGCACCGCCCACCATAGCAGAAATTTCAGGGGACTTATAGGGAAAAGACTTGTCCGCCCTTTTGGACTCAACCTTAAAGGTTCTTGCAACCATTAAGGTGTTTTTAAGGTATATAGGAGCAAAATTAAGAATTTTTTCCATGTCCTTCTCGGTAATTCCCGCCTTGGAGATATTAACAATACCGAAAACCTTGGAAAGGCGCTCTACCATAGTGTCTATGTCAGAAGGGTTTTCAGGGTAAACGTAAACCGTTGCCTGCTGGTCGTAAATGGAAAAATTGCCGACACTTTTTAATGAGCGGGACATATTTCCTTTCAATATATCCTGAAAACGACGGCGGTTTCCGCCCTTTAATATAAGTTCGCCTGTTTTGGCAAGAATCATTTCTCTCATCTTAGTATCTCCAGTTTCTTTAAAATTGTTTCATAGGTTTTTATTAAATCTTCTTCTTTTGTATTTTTTGAAAAGCTGAAACGAATTGCATTATCGGGATAGAGTGCCTCCATGGAAGACAAAGTGGAGCTTTTTTTGGCACCCTTGGCACAGGCAGAGCCTGAGCTTACATAAATTCCTTCTTCCGACAGGGCATTGAGCATTATTTCAGAGCGTATGCCCTTAAAGGATACGTTTAATATATAAGGTGAGGAAGAAACCAGATCACCATTTAAGTAAACCTCGGGAAGTGCCAAAAGCTTTTTTGCAAAGTCATTTTTAAGGGAAGCAATTTTTTCATAATGCTCACCCGGGTTAATTTCCTCCGCCGCAGCCCCAAAGCCTGCAATACCCGGTAAATTTTCCGTACCCGAACGGAAATTGCCTTCCTGACCGCCGCCCTTAAGTAAAGACTTTATGCTTACTTTATCTCCCTTATATAAAGCACCCACGCCCTTGGGACCGTGAACCTTGTGAGCACTTACGGACAAAAGGTCAACGCCCCATTTCTGAGGGAAAAGTTCAATTTTTCCGTAGGACTGAACCGCATCCACATGAAAAAGTGCTCTGGGTGCTTTTCTTTTTATCATGGGACCTAAATTTTCTATGGGCATAACGGAGCCTACCTCGTTATTTACGTGCATAACGCTGACCAGAGAGGTAGCTTCATTTACGGCATCAAGTATTTTTTCGGCACTTACAATGCCTGACTTTTCAGGCTTTACGAAAACCACTTCAAAGCCCAGTGTTTCTAAATAGGAAAAGGCATTTAAAACGGCATCATGCTCTATTTGGGTAGTTACAATCCTTTTTCCCGCCTTTATGTTAGCACCGCCGATTATGGCAAGATTGTCGCTTTCCGTACCGCCTGATGTGAAAATGATGTTTTTTGGCAAGGCATGCAAGGATAAAGCCACAGCTTCTCTGGCTTTACTTAAAATTCTTTCTGAAGAAAGCCCTAAGCTGTGCCTTGAGGAGGGGTTTCCGAAGTCTTCAGTTAAAACACTCATCATTGAAGAAACCACATATTGCGAGGGTTTTGTGGTTGCACTGTTATCCAGATAAATCAAAGGAAACAATCCTTTCTTTTGTAATTAATTTATTATATCACCAAAAAAGAGAAAAAGCAATATTTCATATTAAAAAATTCATTGCTATCATAAGAGAAAAGCCGATTAAAAAGGCATAGCTTGAAGATAAGTTGTTTTCGCCCGAATGAGTCTGGGGAATCATTTCAGAAACGATTACATATACCATGGTGCCTCCTGCAAAGGAAAGGGCGAAGGGCAAAATCACCTCTGATATACTGACTGCCAGATAGCCTAAGACAGTGCCTAAAATTTCCACAAAGCCTGTGGCAAAGGCGCTTATAAGGGTTCTTGTTTTGCTCATACCCAGTGAAAGCATGGGAGCTATTATGACCATTCCCTCGGGAAGATTCTGAAGGGCTATACCGAAAGCAATGGTAAGAGCTTCTTTTGTGTTTCCCGTTCCGAAGCCCACCCCTGCGGCAATTCCCTCGGGAATGTTATGTATAGCCATTGCCAGAACGAAAAGAATAACCTTATTTTCCCTGCCCGGGTCAAAGGATGAGGGATTGTCAATACCTGTAAGCTTATTTAAATGGGGCGTTAACTTATCTAAAAGGTTTATTAAAAGAGCACCCGCAAAGATGCCCGCAATAGAAGTTAAAAGGGGGTGGCGGTTACCGCACTCCAGAGAGGGGATAATAAGACCGAAAAAGGAAGAAGAAAGCATGACTCCCGCCGCAAAGGAAAGGAAAAAGTCGTTTGCCCTTTTTGTTATTTTCTTAAAAATAAAGCCCAGGACGGCACCTATAATGGTAGCGCCTCCGACACCTAAGGCTGTTAATAACACCAATTTCATTACTGACCTCCAAAAAAGTTGTCATAGCCATTATATGTCAGTGTCGTTTTTTTGTTAAAATGAGATTTTTTATGACAAAAAAATACACAAAAAAATAATCTAAATATATTTTTAAGATAAAATTATCCACCTGAAAACCCCGTATAAATCAGTTTTCAACAGATTTATCCACTTTTTCCACATCTAAAAGCCATTTAGAGTAAAGGTTGTGGAAAACTCAAAAAAGCCTTGATTATACGCCCTTTTTTTGCTTTTGAAATTATATGAGAAATCTTTACATTTTAGAGGCAGGGGCTTGACAAGGTTTTTCTTAATAACATACTTTGCATTAAAAAATTTCCCGAAAAAGATTGCCAAAAATTAAGGCTTGTGCTATAATGATTTCATCAAAGATGAAATCAGCGATATAAATTCCTGACGGAATTTGCGATATACCTTGCGGTGCGATATATTACTTTGTAATGCGATATGTCCCTTCGGGACGAGGAAAGGAATTTATATCATATCGCAACGGAGCAAAGAGGAGTTATATCGCATTTGTAAAACAAATATATCGCACGAACGAAGTGAGTATATCGCCAAAAGCGTGGTATCCTTCCTATCACCTGATTACATAATTATTTCAAAGGTTTGTACATTCTTGGATTTAAGCTTAAAAAAGAATACAATTTTGAGAGGAGTTTTACTTATGAAAATAACCACATTCAACATCCGTTGTGCCTGGCGAGTTGACGGAATAAACGGATTTATCCACAGGGCAGGTTTAATTTACGAAAAAATATTAAAGGAAATGCCAGATATAATTGCATTTCAGGAGCTTATTCCCGAAATGCAGGAGTTTTTGGAAAGACTTTTCCCCGAATATATAATAACGGGCCACGGAAGAACAAATACATATAATTCCGAGGGTGTATTTACTGCAGTTAAAAAATCCTCAATGCAGTTAATTGAAAATAATACGGTGTGGCTTTCTCCCACGCCTTTCGTTCCCGAATCAAGATTTCCAAATCAGAGCGTTTGCCCCAGAACCTTAAATATAACAAAGGTAAGATGCAAAGAGGACGGAAAACTTATGAGGATTTTCAACGTGCATCTTGATGAGAAGACAGAAGAAGCGAGACGGGACCAGCTCAAGTTAATTTTGGACTTTGTTGATAAGTATAACGAAGAATTATACCTTCCTTATGTTATATTGGGCGATTTCAATTCCAAGCCCGGTGGAGAAGCGGTAGCTTTAATGGAGGAAAACCAAAAAATTACCGACCTTACAAAGGGATTTGATGTAACCTTCCACAACTTCGGAAGGGGAGACGGCTCAAAAATCGACTACATATATGTAAGCGACGAGCTTAAGGAAAGATTTTTAGGCGTTTCGGCCTGGGAAGATGTGGATGCGGGAATTTATCTTTCCGACCATTATCCCTTATGTGCCGAATTTAAGTGAGGAAAGTTATGCTAAACGGAAAAACAGTTGACCTTGGCATATTCATGGGGCAGTCCAATATGGCAGGCAGGGGCGAGGCGGAAAATGCCACAGTTTGTCCGGAGGGGCACGGATATGAATTTCGGGCAGTAACTTCCCCTGACAAACTCTTTCCTGTAACAGGAATTTTCGGTAAAAATGAAAACAACGAAAATGTTGAAGACACCTTGAGAAAAGGCGATATGGTATCTTCCCTGATGGAGAGCTATTACAAAAAAACCAAAAGAGCCATAGTAGGTGTGGCATGCTCCTGCGGGGGAACTTCAACCTCTTATTGGACGAGTGATATAAGAAAGACAGAAGCTCAGAAAAGGCTTACCCTTGCGAAAAACTATCTTGAAGATAATGGATATACCATAAATAAAATATTTATGGTGTGGTGTCAGGGTGAAAGCGATGCGGACAGAATATATGAAGGAAAGCAGGATATAGCTTCTTACAAGAGTGCAAGCCTTGAAATATTTGATTATATGAAAGAGGCTGGAGTAGGTGATATATTCATCATAAAAACAGGGCACTACAACGGCAATCAGGACAGCGAAAATCGTGATGCGGCATACTGTGCGGTACACGATGCTCAGGTTGAGCTGGCAAAGGAAAATGAACACATATATACTGCAGGGTCATTTTTTAATTACAAGGAGCATATGAAAGATGAATTTCATTATCATCAGAGTGCTTATAATGAAGTGGGACTTTGTGCAGGAGAAAAAATAGCAGAAATATATAAATAAAAAAATAACCGACCACCGGTCGGGTATTTTTTATATTTTAAAAAGTTTTATTGCATTTTCTCTTGCGATTTTTCTATACACTGTTTCAGAAATTTTGCCGCTTTCATAAAGTCCGTCAAAAAATTCCGCCATTATATACTGGTGGGTGTTTGTGGGAGTGGTTATATCGCATCCGTACAAAATACGGTCGGAAAATTCCTCCATAAAGGAAATGGTATGATTTATGTCTTTTGTCATTGCGCACGTTCCGCTATCTGCGGATAAATCGCAGTAGAGATTTTTATGCTTTCGCATAAGGAAGGAGATACGGTCGGTATCCTCCCAGGATTTATAAAATTCATTCCAGAAACTTTCAGAATGGCCGATAAATTTAAGGTCGGGGTATTTTGAAAGCATGGAATCAAGCCTCGGGAGAGAGGGGGAATCCACGATGCCGTAGCCTTTGCCCAAGTTATAGGTTAAGTGGAATAAAACAGGGAGAGAGAGCTTCTGGCAGGCAGAAAACAGTACATTGATTTTTTCGTCATCAAAATATATATTTGATACAATTTCTCCAACGCCTCTGGCACCCATTTCTTTTTCTTTGGAAAGAAAATTATATAAGCTTTCGTTTTCAAAATCAAACGCTGTTAAATCAACTGCTGTAAAATGGAAAAACTTATGGGGATATTTTTCCGAAATGAGTTTTGCGTTTTCGCAAGACAGGCTTCCATTAGTTGAGCCGTCAGGCATAAAGGGTAAAATAACACCTTTCTCAATGTCGAGCTCATCATACATTTTAATAAGCTCCGTTTCATTTAAAGTACTGCCTGATGCATCTATAAAAGACGGCTTTACATGGGCATGAATATCAATTTTCTTGATTTTCATCATAATATGCGGACTCCTTTATCCCTGCAGATTTTTAGGGTCTCCTCGTCCCATATGCTGGACTGAACCTCGCCGATGTGAGCAGAGCCCATCATAAGCATACAAAGTCTCGACTGACCGATACCTCCGCCCACGGTTAAGGGAAGCTCGCCTGCAAGTAACATTTTGTGGAAAGTAAGGTTTCTTCTTTCGTTGTGTCCCGATATGGTAAGCTGTCTGTCTAAGGCTTCAGGATTTACCCTTATACCCATAGAGGAAATTTCAACCGCCTGATTTAATGTATCGTTCCAGAAGAAAATGTCCCCGTTAAGAGCCCAGTCGTCATAGTCGGGGGCTCTGTTATCGTGGGGCTTTCCGCTTTTTAAAGCACCGCCTATCTGCATAATAAATGCAGTTCGGTTCTCCTTGACAAAGGCATTTTCCCTTTCCTTGGCGGTTTTATCGGGATACATATCCTCAAGCTCCTGACTTGTTATAAACACCACATCACGGGAAAGCTTTGCCCCAAGCTGGGGAAAGTGTGCCAAGAGACGCTCGTTGGTGTTGCAGATGGCGTTTACAATGGCACGGACCATAAGCTTTAAGTAGTCAAGAGTTCTGGTTTCTTCGGTTATTATTTTCTCCCAGTCCCACTGGTCAACATATATGGAGTGAAGATTGTCAAGCTCCTCATCACGGCGTATTGCATTCATATCGGTATATAAGCCTTCGCCCACACGGAAGTCATATCTCTTTAAGGCAAGACGTTTCCATTTTGCCAGAGAGTGAACTATCTGGGCATCAACTCCCGCACCGGGAATGTCAAAGGAAACGGGGCGTTCCACGCCCGATAAGTTATCGTTAAGGCCTGACCCCTCCGTTACAAATAAAGGAGCAGAAACTCGCTTTAAGTTAAGGGCGGAGGCAAACTCCGACTGGAAGGTTTTTTTTATGTAGGAAATGGCAAGCTGAGTGTCATACTTGTCCAAAAGAGGGCGGTAACCCTCGGGGATGTAGGTTTTACTCATCATAAACATCCTTTCAAAACTACTAATGCATCTATTTTATACTAAAACCACCTTTAAGTCAATATAAAAGATTTATTATTGAAAGCATAAAAACAGAAAATGCCGGTGAATTTAACTGCAAAAGTAAAAAATAACCCAAAAAGCAAAAATAACTCTTGACTTTTGTAACTGGATAGGTTATAATATATAATACAAGGTTAATTGCGGCCGCTTTAAACTTGAATATTAAAATTAAAGGAGGTAAAAATCATAAGCGGTCAGATAAAGGCAAGCGCAGAGGGATATTTTTTGCAGCAGGGAGAAACGGGACTTAAAAACTATCTTGAAAAAGAGGTTAAAGAAGAAAAAATAACATCATCAGAGGCAAATGATATCTACAAAGAATTAACAGGAACAGATAAAGCTTTTGAAAAAAGCGAAAAAGAAACGGTAACAACCGTAACTACGGAAAGCGGAAGCGGGGTTAAAACGGCGGAATCGAAAAGTACAGAGGTAATAAAGGAACCGCCCCCTGCAGTAACGCTCACGGAAAAAGAGGAAAAGGAGGTGAAATTAAATAACGACTATTCCGAGGGGTATAAGCGAAGGCTGACAAATTCCCCTGCTTCAACTATGGAGCCAAAGGAGCCTGAATATGAAGAGGTTAAATCTGAAGAGCCTGACAAGGAGGCTTATTATGAAAAGAAATATGCGGGGATGGACTATGCCGAGCTTGTAAACGAGGCGGCAAGGATAGAAGCGGAATTTCTGACGGGTGAGCGAGAGGAAATGGACTATGACGAAACCGCTTGGCTAAGAAACAGGTCAAGAGCCACTTCTCCTGATGAGGTAATTGCCTATCATAGGGATAAAGCTTATGAAAGGGCAGATAAGGCAGAACAAAAAGCGAATGCACAAAGAAATACGGTCAGTTATTCACCGCAAAACGAAGGAGCGTGGCTTAAGGAACAGTCAGAAAATTCCGAACGGAAAAATAAAAGAGAAAGTTATAACAAGCTAAAAGAGGAATACTTGGATGAAGCGGGCATGTATCAGAAAATATTGGAGGAACGTGGAGTTGCCGATAACTATTTGAGGGATGCAACAATTAAAGATATAACGGTCAACAGCTTTAAACGGGGATATAACACAAGAAATCTTGGTAAAGAAATCTACAAGAATATTACCGGACAAAACAACAGCCATGCTTATTATGATGAGCTATTAAAGGGCAAAGACTATAATTTTAAGCCCGGAAATCGGTTTGAGAAAATGGTTTCTAATGCTTCGGAGTTTTTGGGAGGTCAGGCTCACCAGTGGACAGATCCTGAAGCAGTTGGGGCAGGTCTTGGTGCAGCAGGTGGGACAATTCTTGCAGGACAGGCAGGTCCGCAGGCGGCACTACCTGAAGAAATACTAACTGCTCCGGCGGCATATCTCGCAGCTAATTTAGCTTTTCAGGCAAAATCGGCATTTGAGGTAGAGGCAGGACTTGCATACCGTGAAATGCTGGAAAACGGGATTGATGAGCACATAGCACGGAATATAGCTCTTGGCGTAGGAGGAATAAACGGATTGCTTGAAGCTGTGCAGATAAATGATTTGGTGAAGTCCTTTAAGATACTTGATGCATCAGATTTAACCAAGCCGTTTGTAAAAAAGCTATATAACTATATTGCGAAACGATTCGGTAATGCAACTGCAGAAACTGTAGTAGAGATGGCACAGGAAGGTGTAACCATGGGCGGAGTAAACCTTGGAGGAAAGATAGATAAAGGTGAGAGCGTGTATGGTTGGAAGGAAATGAGAGACAGACTGGGCGATACTGCAGAATCGACCTTTGCAGCACTTATGCTTCTGGGTGGAGCAGGAGACAGCATCACAAACATCTATAACTCAAAAATGACAGTTAGAGATATATACAGCAATGTTATAAGAAATCCTTATGATGCCAAAGCATTAGAAAGAGTCCGAAATATGACTGAAACAGAAAGAATTTATGCCAAAGCAGGTGCAAATGCAGAGGAAATATCCGTTGCTGCAGGACGAGCCGCGGGACATGAATATGACGGGCGAAAGGAATTGGAAGCCTATGAATACGGCATCACACAGCGTAAAAACGGCAAGGGAAAAGACTTGGAAGTCCTGATCGACGCCACGGACTATCTTGACGAATTTGAGGATAGTGGTATAATAAATACAGAATATGGTTCAGGGGAATTGGCGAAGCCCTATTCTTCAGAATTAATACCCGCAGAAATAAACAACTATATAAACCGAATGCCGGATTACGGAAGTTATATTGAAGTAAATGAAGAATTGGATTTTTACGATATAAGCCTTATGTCAAGACAAACGGGAACTGAGTTTGCTTCAGTTACAATAGGAGACAAACATTATTTGATAAAAGGTGATGAAAAAGGAACACCTATATCAGAAAAATTACTTGAAGAAATGCGGGTGAACGGAGGGACATTAAATTGTCATTCCCATCCTTATGTCGGAGACTTGAAGGTATCAAAGTCCGATTTAAAATTGGCAAAAGAAATGTACTGGCAAGATAAGTTCTATGTTATATCCCCTGACGGAAGATATGCGGTATACAATAAAAACGGCATAATCGAAGTGAGAACGGCGAATAGGTGGATTTCTAATGATAACAAAAAGTTTTACGAAGATTTATTTAAGGAGTGAGAAGATGTATCATGAGACCGAAGCTATAATAATAGGAATACGGAAAATAGCAGAAGTATTTGGCTTTGACTATGTAAAAGCTCACAGAGACTCTGCAATATGCCGAAGTGTTTATGACGGATACCTTACAATGTCATACTTGTTTCAGGACGACGATGACAGACCTGATCTGAAACCTGACCATCTGGGTTGGACTGTTTATGCAACAGTTAAGGTGAATATGGAAACGGGAGAAGCAACTATGCTTGACTATGTACTGCCGGATGGAACGTGGGTAAAGGACGGTAAGGTTATGGGAAACACAAAAAAGGAAAAGTGAAATACTGATATATCCAAACAAAAGGACGCGAAAGCGTCCTTTTTGTTTGGGAAAAACAGGGAAAGGAAAAGACTTGGAAGTCCTAATCGACGCTACGGACTATCTTGACGAATTTGAGGATAGTGGTATAATGGAGGGAGAAAAAGCCCGTGATGTAATAGCTGATGTCGAAAATTTTGATGATTACAAAGCAAGAGTTCCGGAAGCGACCGAAACCGATTATCAACTGTATACAAAGATAAAAAACACAGGTGAAATTGGAATAGTCAGAGTTCCAGCTGTAAAAATTGATATGAAAACTCTAACGTTGGATACGAAGCATATAAACGAAAGAAATCATGGAGTGGAATTTACGGAGGCAATTTCATTTATAGAAAACGCAAAATATTCAATAGAAAGAAAACATTGGTCTGGATATACTTTTATTAATTATTATTCAGAATTTGGAGCAGCTTATGTTAGAGTTGAGGATAATGTGATACGTACTGCATTTAGATATGATGAATATAAAAGTAAAACTAAGATGATATGGGAGGAAATATTACATGAATAAAAAAACAGTATATTGCATTGTATGCAAAAGAGAAGTTAGCGGAGATGAATGTTTTGACATTTCCATGGTTGCAGAAGATAATTCTCCGGAGTGCTTTCTACCGAAAGAATTGAGAAGCAATTTTTCAGGAAATTTGAAGCAAATGTGTTGCAAGTGCCAATATCATCCTGAATAACGAAATTTTTAAGGACGTGCTAAAATAGGCACGTCCTTAAATTTTGCCAAAACACAAACTAACATAAGCGATTTAAGGGGATACAGGGGTGTTAGGGGGCATAAGGGGGAAATCGCAATCCCCCTTGCCCCTTAATGGGTTATTTTTTAAGCCACACGGACGCAAGCATACGTGTCAAAGGGATGGAGATAATTAAGCCTTGACTTTTTTTGCGCAAAATGGTATAATATGAAAAAAGCTTTTGCAAAGTGAAAGCGGAACAATAATTTAGGAGGCTTTATAATGAAAAGAATAAAGACAGTTGAAACAAGAAATATTGAAACTTCAGTTAAAAACGGTGGATGTGGCGAATGCCAGACATCTTGCCAGTCAGCTTGCAAAACATCTTGCGGCGTAGCAAATCAGAAGTGCGAAAGCATAAACAAATAATGCTCAATAAAACCGCTGCACGGCAGCGGTTTTGAATTTTATAAAGAAATTAAAAAGGATTGAGAAGTTTATGGTTCACCAGTATAAATTAAACGGATATAATATTGTGCTTGACACGGCCAGCGGCTCTGTCCACGTGGTTGACGAAGTTGCATATGACATTATATCTTTGTATAAAGAAAAATCGAAAGAGGAAATAATTTCCGATATTTCAGAGAAATATAAGGATATGCCTGATGTGACAAAAGAGGAAATAGCAGAATGTATCGAAGATATAGCTGTCCTTGAAAATGAGGGTAAGCTTTTCAGCGTTGATAAATATGAAAAGCTTGCGGAGGAATATAAGAGCAACTCAAAGGTAATAAAGGCCCTTTGTCTTCATGTTGCACACAGCTGCAATTTAAATTGCTCGTACTGTTTTGCAAGCCAGGGAAAATTTAAGGGAGAAAGTGCGCTTATGACCTTTGAAGTAGGTAAGAGAGCCTTTGATTTTCTTATTGAAAATTCCGGAACCAGAAGAAATTTAGAAGTGGACTTTTTCGGCGGTGAGCCACTTATGAACTGGGATGTGGTTGTAAAGCTGGTTGAATATGCAAGAAGTATAGAAAAAGAGCATAATAAAAATTTCCGATTCACCCTTACCACAAACGGAGTTTTACTGGATGAAGAAAAGATGGATTTCTTAAACAGGGAAATGAGTAACGTCGTTTTAAGTCTAGACGGAAGAAAAGAGGTTCATGACCATTTCAGAAAAGACTATAGCGGAAATGGAAGCTATGACGTTATTTTGCCTAAGTTCAAGAGATTGGTGGAAAAGCGTGAAGGCAAGGACTACTATATCCGCGGAACCTTCACTCATAACAATACGGATTTTACAAACGATATACTGCATATGGCGGATATGGGCTTTACAGAGCCCAGTATGGAGCCTGTGGTTTGTCCGCCTGAAGACCCCTATGCCCTTACAAAGGAAGATTTGCCCATTTTGATGGAGCAGTATGAAATACTGGCAAAGGAAATGATAAAGAGAAAAAAAGAGGGGAGAGGCTTTACCTTTTATCACTATATGCTTGACCTTAAGAACGGCCCGTGTATATATAAGAGAATAACCGGCTGCGGCTCAGGAACAGAATATATGGCAGTAACACCGGCAGGCGAGCTTTTCCCTTGCCATCAGTTTGTAGGAGATGAAAAATACCGTCTCGGAAATATATGGGACGGAGTGGAAAACGAAAAAGTGCAGGATGAATTTCGTAAATGCAATGCATATGCACGTTCCGAATGTAAGGATTGCTGGGCAAGAATGTATTGCTCAGGAGGCTGTGCCGCAAACTCCTATCATTCTACCGGAAGCATAGGTGGAGTTTATGAATACGGCTGCGAGCTTTTCAAAAAGAGAATTGAATGTGCCGTTATGATGTGTATAGCTGAGGAAGATATATGAAAACGCCAATTTCTGATTTTATAGAAAACTATGCAAAAAGCAATTTTTCAAGATTTCATATGCCCGGTCATAAAGGAATGGGCTCTCTTGGAATTGAAAAATATGATATTACCGAAATAGACGGTGCAGATGTTTTAAGTGAAGCAAAGGGAATTATAGGAGAAAGCGAAAAAAATCTCACATCCCTTTACGGAAGCGGACAAAGCTTTTATATTACGGGGGGGTCAAGTGCTGCCATATGTGCCATGCTGGCATTAATAAAAAAGCCTGAGGGTGAAAAAACTTATGTTTTAGCAGCAAGAAATGTGCATAAGGCTTTTATACATGCGGCAGCTCTTCTGGATATAGAGGTAGACTGGCTTATGCCGGAATCTTCAACGGGAGTTTTAAGCTGCAGGATTAAAAAAGAGCAGGTAAAAGATGCAATTTGTATGGCGGATAAAAAGTATTCTGCAGTTTACATAACCTCACCTGATTATCTTGGATATATGGGAGATATTAAAGGTATTTCCGAGGTTTTAAGTGGATATAAAATACCTCTTTTGGTTGATAATGCCCACGGAGCTTATCTTAAGTTTCTGAAAAAAAGCCTGCATCCCTTAGATCTTGGAGCTGATATATGCTCTGATTCTGCACATAAAACGCTTCCGGTAATAACAGGGGGAGCTTATCTTCATATTTCAAAAAAGGCAGAAGAATTCATAGGTCGGGCAAAGGAGAAAATTGCTCTATTTTCTTCCACCAGTCCCTCTTATCTGATGCTTAAATCCATGGATATGTGTAATTCATATCTCAAAGATAATTTTGGGAAAGAATTGGCTTCTTGCGTGGAAAAAACGGAGAAGATAAAAGAATTTATTAAAAAAAGAGGCTTTGATGTTTTGGAAAGTGAGCCACTTAAAATTGTAATAAATGCCGCAAAGTCAGGATATACGGGTAAGAAGCTGGCAGAAATGATGCGGGAAGAAAAAATGGAAGCCGAATTTTCTGACGAGGATTATCTTGTTCTTATGATAACCCCAAAAAACAGAAAACGCGACTTTGAAAGATTAAAAAGATTTTTCGGGAAGGTTAGAGCCGGAAAAGAAGTTATAAGGAACTTTCCGCCTCTTTTAACCCCGGTAAAAGAAATGTCAATAAGGGAGGCACTTTTTGCCGAAAGCGAGCTTGCCGATACTCTCCTTTCTGAAAACAAAATATGTGCGGATGTCACAATTTCGTGCCCTCCTGCAGTTCCGGTTGTGATAAGCGGAGAGAGGATAACAAAAGAGGCAATAGAGGCTCTTTTGTACTATGGAATTGAAAAAATAAAAACCGTTTTATAGCCATAATAAAAAGGGGAAAATTGTTGACTTTTGGATTTTCCTATAGTATAATAGCGAGGTTGAATTTTACTTAAGAGGAGGAATTTTCTTGGCAGAGTTTTTAAAGCCTATATTCGGTAATTTACTTGAATTAACCGACTGGCGTATGGTCGTAATGTGGATAATCGGCGGTATACTTATATACCTTGCCATCAAAAAGGACATGGAGCCTACACTTTTACTTCCCATGGGCTTTGGTACAATTTTGGTAAACATTCCGAATTCGGGAGCAATCACCCAGGGAACGGAAATCGGTGCGCTCAATACCTTATATGATGCAGGTATAGCAAATGAGCTTTTCCCCTTGATTTTATTTATAGGTATAGGTGCCATGATAGATTTCGGGCCACTTTTATCAAATCCCAAGCTTATGATTTTCGGTGCCGCTGCACAGTTTGGTATTTTCTTTACCCTTTGCATGGCATCTATGTTCTTTGAAATTAACGATGCGGCATCCATCGCCATAATAGGTGCAGCAGATGGACCTACCTCAATCGTTGTGGCGGAAAAATTAAACTCCGCTTATCAGGGAGCTATAATGGTGGCGGCATATTCTTATATGGCGCTGGTACCCATTATCCAGCCTCCTGTAATCAAGCTTTTGACAACAAAAAAGGAAAGACTTATAAGAATGGATTACCAGCAAAAGAGCGTGTCCAAGCTTACAAGGATTCTTTTTCCCATAATAATAACGCTTATTGCATCATTGATTGCACCTTCGGCTGCAAGCTTAATCGGATTTTTAATGTTCGGTAACTTAATCCGTGAGTGCGGTGTGTTGGATTCTCTGTCCGAAACTGCACAGAAAGTTTTGGCAAACTTAATTACCATTTTCTTAGGTATCACAATCGCAACACAGATGCAGGCAGATAAATTCCTTCAGCCTCAGACACTTCTGATTTTAGGTCTCGGCCTTATAGCGTTTATAGTTGATACTGCAGGCGGCGTACTTTTTGCAAAATTCTTAAATCTTTTCTTAAAGAAGAAAATCAATCCCATGATTGGTGCGGCAGGTATTTCTGCTTTCCCCATGTCAGGAAGAATTGTGCATAAAATGGGACTTGCAGAAGACCCTCAGAACTTCCTTTTAATGCACTCCATCGGCGTAAACGTATCGGGACAGATTGCATCTGTTATAGCAGGCGGTCTTATCCTTAATTTCTTTATGTAAGGGGGATTTATAATGAACGAAAATATGAATGAAGTTATGAATACTGAAACCTTGCCCTTAGAAATAGAGGGAGAGGCTTTAGTAACCGAAGAAGTAAGTACAGAAGCCAAGATAGAATTCCACCCTGAAAATTTTGTAAAAAACCTTAATTATATGGGACAGGGCATGCTGGGTATTTTCATTGTAATAGGAATAATTGCCCTTGTAACTGTTGTTTTAAGTAAGATAAGCAATAAAAAAGACTGAGTTGAAATCTGTGTATCTTTGATACACAGATTTTTTACAACAAAAAAACAAAGAAAAAAGCCTTTGGATAGCAAAAAAACTAAGGAAATTAAAAAAACTATATGGTATTATAAGTTAAAAGATTTATTTAAGGAGGAATATTATGAGAAAAATCGAATTTTTAGGAAAAATGCCCGACCCGTTCAAAAAAGCTGACGGAACAAAAATGACTCCCGAAGAATGGATGGAAAACAAAAAGGAACTTCTTTGTGAAATTGTAAAAACAGAATACGGTGAAATTCCTCCCAAGCCCGAATACCTTGAAATTGAAAGACTTAACGAAATTACAAGAAGCCATGTTCCTTTATACTATAAAATTTATGCGGGAACAAAGGAAAAACAGGTTTCATTTACTCTTGAATTAAATATTCCCTGGATTCCTGGATACAGCCCCTGCCAGGTGGGACCTTTCGGCAAGGATGAAAAATATCCCGTAATTTTAACGGGGGACGGATGCTATGACAATATGAATACCGAGGTTATAAAGGAAGCCAACAGGAGAGGCTTTATTGCTGCAAAGTTTAACAGATTAGAGCTGGCAAACGATGTAAAGGGAAGCCGTGAGGGCGGACTTCACAGGGTTTACGAGGGAGATTATACGGATATTGCTGCCTGGGCATGGGGATATTTAACCTGTATGGATGTTTTTGAAAAACTTTCCGTTACTGATGAAACGGAGGTTGCCATTACCGGTCATTCCCGTGGCGGAAAAACAGTTATGCTGGCCGCTGCAGTTGATGAGAGAATAAAGTATGTCTGCCCCAATAACAGCGGTTGCCACGGAGCGGTGTCCTACCGTTGTAAGGTAGAAGGACAGGGCGAGACTGATGCAAGAACAGAAACCCTGGAGGATATGCTTGAAATGTTCCCAACCTGGATGGGAACTGAGCTTTCTGATTATAGGGGAAGAGTCAATGAGCTTCCTTATGATATGCACTATTTCGGTGCAATGATAGCACCAAGATACTATCTCCAGTGTGAGGGAATGCAGGACTATTGGATTAATCCTATCGGTGCGTGGCAGAACTTTTCTGCAGTAAAGGAATGCTACAGATATTTGGGCTGCGAGGATAATGCGGGTGCCTGGTTCAGACCGGGAAAGCACCGCCACAAGCTTCCCGACTATATGGAGTTTATGGACTTTATCCAAAGGGCGAGAAAAAATCTTCCTTTAAGCGAGCATCTTAAAATTAACCCCTATCCTGAAATAGAGAAAAATTTCGAATGGTAAAAAAATAAGCGGCTAAGCCGCTTATTTTTTTCTGTATTCTGTTGGTGTAATGCTTAAAAATGACTTAAATACCTTTGAAAAATACGCTTCTGATTCAAATCCTGTCCTATAGCATATTTCCTTTATGGGAAGGGTGGTTGTAAGCAGAAGTTTTTTTGCATTCTCTATTCGGATTTTGGTAAGATAATCGGAAAATGTCTGCCCCGTGGCGTTTTTGAATTCCCGAAGAAAATGATATTTGGAAAAGCCCGCCTTTTGGGAAATTAAATCAGCGCTGAGCTTTTTCTGAAATTCCGAATTTATATAGCTTAAGGCCTGCCTTATGGAAATATCAATTTTTTTGGTGCTTATGCTTGCTTCCTCCAGATGATGCTCTGCCATATAGATAAGAAAATCCAGTATGGAATGAAGCATTTTAGCCTCGGAAAAGGGAGAGGAAGATTCGGAATTTTTTACTATTGTCAGGAATTTTTCGTTTGCCGATATATCTCTTATAATGGGAGCAAAGTGCATTTTAGGTAAGTCAAGGCCGTTATGGCTGAAAAAATCGGAAAAGGGAATAAGGTCCCTGAAAACCAAACCGTCGTTGGTTTCTGTATAGTGTATGGCATAGGAGTTGATGACTGCGATATCACCTTTTTTTATCTCATATTCCAAAGAGTCATAATGAAGTATTCCGCTGCCCTCGGTGCAGTACATAAACTCCACGTTTTCATGCCAGTTGCGATAGGGAATATGCTCCCCTACGTTATAGAAAAAATAGGGCTTTGAATCCTTAAAGGCAGGATGTATTTCAAAATTTAAGTTTTCCATAAAACACCTATCTTAAAGCTCAGCCAAAAGCTCAACGGGACAATGGTCCGAACCGAAAATTTCCGTGTGTATTTTACTGTCTGAGACAATGTCCATTGTATCGGTTAAAAAGTAGTCTATTCTCCAGCCTGCATTTTTCTCTCTGGCGGAAAAACGATAGCTCCACCAGGAAAAGGTTTGTGTATCGGGATAAAGCTCACGGAAGGTATCGTGAAAGCCCGAAGCTAAAAGGCGGGTGAACTTTTCTCTTTCTTCATCTGTAAAGCCCGCATTTTTACGATTGGTTTTTGGGTTTTTAAGGTCAATTTCCTCGTGTGCCACATTTAAATCGCCCGTTACAACCACGTGTTTTTTCTCCTTAAGAGAACAAAGGTATGAACGGAAGGCATCCTCCCATTCCATACGATAGGAAAGACGGCGAAGCTCATCCTGTGAATTGGGGGTGTAAACGCACACGAAAAAGAAGTTATCAAACTCAAGGGTTATAACCCGTCCTTCTTTATCGTGCTCTTCTATTCCGATACCGTAGGTAACAGTTAAGGGCTTTTCCTTGGAGAAAACAGCAGTTCCCGAATAGCCCTTTTTTTCGGCATAATTGAAAAACTGATGATGGTTCGGAGTGTCAAGCTCAATCTGACCTTCCTGCATCTTGGTTTCCTGAAGACAGAATATATCTGCATCAAATTCATTGAATATATCCATAAAGCCTTTCTGATATACGGCACGAAGTCCGTTGACATTCCATGAAACAAATTTTTTCATTGACATCACCTCGAAAATATTATACACTATACCATGAATTAAGTCAATTAAAAAAGGAGTGATAAAAGTGCCTGAAACAGACCTTTATTTGCCGGTTAAGGCTCTTTTTGAAGGCCTTGGATATGAAGTTAAAGCCGAAGTTAAGGATTTCGACGTTCTTTGTGTAAAGGATGGTCAAACCGTTGGAATTGAGCTTAAATTGAGACTTAATTTGGATGTTTTAGTGCAGGCAGCCTTAAGGCAGAAGCTTTGCGATAAGGTTTATATTGCAGTACCTTCCCCAAAAAGGGCAGAACTTAAAAAAAGACAGAATGTTTCCCACGTTTTAAGACGGCTCGGTATAGGGCTTATAACGGTAAAAAGTGATGGTGCGAAAATCACATTTTTACCGAAAGAGCTTGACCTTGCCGCTTCCGTCAGACGAAGCAAAAAAGAAAAAGAACAGCTGATGGAGGAGTTTTCGGGAAGACACGGGGATAACAATCTTGGGGGAAGCAACGGAAAAATCACCACCCTTTACAGAGAAAGGGCAATTTTAATCGGAGCACTTTCTGAAAAGTACGGGGAAATAAAGATTTCAGACCTTCCTTATATGACGGGAAATCCCAAGGCAAAGGGGATAATTGACAATAATTATTATGGCTGGTTCGAGAAAAATAAAAACCGCTTTTCCCTGACAGAAAAGGGAAAAAATGAGCTTGAAGGTTATAAGGAGCTTAAAGAAATTTTACTTAAAGAAGCAGAAGGAACAAAGTAAAGAAAGGAAAAAGAAAATGTCAAAATTTTTTGTTGACAAATCGTCGGTTTTTGTAGATAATATTACTATTACGGGAACAGACGTAAATCATATATCAAGGGTTTTGAGGATGAATATCGGCGATGATATCAAAATCTGCGATAAAGAGGGTACGGACTACTTTTGCAAAATCCAAAGTATAACAAAGGACGAGGTTATCTGCTCCATAGAGAGTAAGGAAATCTGCCCTGCTGAGCCCAAGGTGAAAGTAACGCTTTTTCAGTGTATTCCCAAGCAGGGAAAGATGGACTCCATTATACAAAAGGCCGTGGAGCTGGGCGTTTATGAAATAGTTCCTGTCCTTTCCAAAAGATGTGTTGCCAAGGGTGAAAAAAGCGACAGATGGCAAAAGATTGCTGCAGAAGCGGCGAAGCAATGCGGAAGAGGAATTATACCAAAGGTTCATCCCGCTATTGATTTTAAGGAAGCAGTTTCAGAGCTTTGTAAAAAGGAGCTGGCTCTTTTCCCCTACGAAGAGGCTAAGGACGGAGCACTTAAGGATTTGCCCAAGGTTGATTCTGTGGGTATTATAATAGGCCCCGAGGGAGGCTTTGCCCCTGAGGAGGTTTCCCGTGGCGAAAAGCTGGGTGCTAAAATAATCACACTCGGAAAAAGGATACTTCGTACCGAAACGGCAGGAAGTACGGTTATAGCAATTGTTATGAATGCACTTGATGAAATGTGCTGAAATAAAAAATGAAAGACGAAAGGAAAGATTGGTCAAGGTGAAAAAGTTTTTGGTTTTGGCGGTTTCTCTTTTAATGCTCTTATCTTTGGCAGGCTGCGGAGAGAAGAAGGAAACACTTAAGGTGTTTAACTGGGGCGAATATATCGCTGAGGGAGTTATAGATGAATTTGAAAAGGAATATAACTGCCGTGTTATCTACGAGGAATTTGACAGCAACGAAGCAATGATGGCGAAGGTACAGAACTCAGGCTCTTCAAGCTATGATGTGGTGTTCCCTTCGGATTACACCGTGTCTAAAATGATAGGTCTTGATATGCTTCATAAGCTTAATTTTGATAATATTCCCAACGCTGAAAACATAAGCGAGGCTTATAAGGGCTTAAGCTATGACGTGGAAGGTGCTTATTCCGTACCATATATGATGAACACTTTAGGCATTTTATATAATAAGGAAATGGTAGATGAGGATGTTACAAGCATCGGCATCTTATTTGACGAAAAATATAAGGGCAACGTTCTGATGCTTGACGGAATGAGGGATACCTTAGGTATGACCTTGAAATATCTTGGCTATTCCATGAATACGGAAAATCCCGATGAAATAAACGAAGCCAAGGCGCTTTTGATAAAGCAAAAACCCGGAGTATTGGCTTATGTAGGTGATGAGGTCCGTGATAAAATGGTAAACGGTGAGGCAGCACTGGCTCTGGTTTTCTCAGGTGAGGGAAATAAGGCACTTTCTGAAAGCGAAAGCCTTGGAATGACCGCTGTACCCTTAGAGGGAAGCAATCTTGCCATAGATACAATGGTTATACTTAAAAACAGTCAGCATATAGAACTGGCAGAAGCCTTCGTTAACTTTATGTTAAGACCCGACATCGCTCTTCGCAATGCAGAAGAAACAGGCTATACATCACCCAATACGGCAGCAGTAGAACTTTTGGATGAGAATATCGCAAATGATAAAAACCACTATCCTACAGAAGAAGAGCTTTCACGATGTGAAATTTTCTTAGAGCTTACTCCCGAAGCGGAAAAGCTCTGGTCTGACGCCTGGACAAAGCTTTTGGCATCGTAAATAAAAGCCGCAGAAAGAATCGATTCATTCTTTCTGCGGTGTTTTTTTTATTGTCTTTTTACCTTTGCCCCTGAAATAATGGCTTTTCGGAATTCCTTAGGGGAGATTCCTACCCGCTTTTTAAAGAGTCTTGAAAAGTATTCTGCAGAGTCAAAGCCTAAAGTATATGAAATTCCTTGGATAGTAGATTCGGTTTCTCTTAAAAGAATTTTGGCTTCCTTGATTTTAAGGTCGAGGAAATAATCCGTTATTGATTTTCCTGTGTTTTTTTTGAACTGCTCGCAAAGGCGGGTTTTTCCGAAATGAAAATGGTAAGACAGTTCATCCAAAGAGACTTTTTTATCTATATGTTCCTTAAGATAATCACAAATTTCCTTTGAAGAAAGGGGAGAGATGGAAGCGTTATAGTTATGAGGAGAGGCGGCATTTTTAATCTGGCGGCGTAAGGATAATAAGAAAAGTTCAGTAAGATTTATTACCGTCTGAATTCCGTCATCCGGAGCATCTGGCTTTATTTTTAATGGCGGGACAGAGACAAGATAGGTTTTTTCCGCTTCAGTCATCAATTTGCGAAGTATTGAAATTGACTCTGCAGCAACCTTAAAGGAACCTCTTTCAAAGATTTTCATGGCTCGGGAATTTGAGGATATAATCATATTAAAAAAGGAAGCGGAATGAACTCCGTCGCATAGGGTTTTGTGTAATGTGCCCGGCGGATGAAATATGATTTCGCCCTGGGACAGCTTGTGATTTACTCCTCCATATTCATATGCAAGAGAGCCTGTATCGGCGTAAATAAATTCCCAGTCGTCATGACTGTGGTCTCCAAAAACGAAATGGGGAGATAGGTCGAAGAAATTAACAGCAACTATATTTTTTACCTTTATTATATTTGACATATATTTCAACCTCCTTTTTAAAAGCATGAAAGATAAGTCAGTTTTGCCGAATGATAATCTATTCAAAAATGCTTAGACTTAAGTATAATTCTATACAGAATAGATTATAAGATAATATTCTTTTAATGTCAATAATTAAGGAGGAATATGAAATGGACGGACTTAAATTACTTAAAAACAAGCTTATAAAAACGGAGAAGGTTTTTGGCAGTACCCTTTTGCACATAGGCTTTACGGGGATGCCTGCTATCTATAAAAATAACGGAGCGGATTTTCTTGTTATTGATATGGAGCATGGTTCATTTTTTCCTGAAAATGTAGGGGACCTTTGCTATGCAGCGAGATGTGAAGATCTGCCCTTGATAGCCAGAGTTCAGGATTGCGAATATCACTGTATTTCAAAGTGCATAGACATGGGATGCGACGGAGTTTTAATTCCGAGAACGGAAACTTTAGAGCAGGTTGAAACAGCTATAAATTCTTTGAGGTTGCCGCCAATAGGCAAAAAAGGCGTTGGTGGAAGAGGGATTTTGAGAAAGGACGAAAAAATTGAGGAATTTAATGATAACCGACTTTTATTCATACAGATAGAATCCGTCAAGGGAGTTGACCTTCTGGATGAAATGCTTACAAAATATAAGGAGCAGATTGCAGGAATTTTGGTTGGTCCCACCGATTTTGGGGTATCTATGGGGCTGGGACTGGGAACAAGTGAAGAGATGACAGAACATATCCGCCGCCTTATATCAATTTGTAAGAAGCATAAAGTATCCTCGGGTATTTTTATGGCATGGGACGGAGATATAAAAAAATGGTATGATGAGGGCATGAACATTTTTTGGGTGTCTGTTGATATAGCTATGCTTGGATGTGAGATAAAAAGGACTAAAAAATTTATTGAAGAGCTTTGAGGAGAGAAGTATGAGAAAGATAGTTTCACTTGCGGAAATTACAATAGAACCATCTTATGAGAGTGAGATGTTTTCAAAAATTCCTGATGTAATTTACATAGATACAGTTGCAAAAACAGAAGAAGAAATAATTGAACTTACGCATGATGCGGAGGTAATTTTATTCACTGCAACGAATTTTAACAGAAATATAATAGAACATCTTGAAAAGTGCCGCCTTATGGTTCGCTACGGCATAGGCTATGACAATGTTGACCTTGTTGCCGCAGGGGAAAAAGGAATTTATGTGTGCAATTCCCCGAAGTACGGAGTTATTGATGTGGCGGAGCACACTTTTTCACTCATATTTGCTACAGCTAAGAATCTGATTTCGATGAATGACCGTGTCAGAGAAGGAAAATGGGGGACAGGAGGAAAGACGGGGATAAGGCTTTCGGGAAAGACCATAGGCTTTCTGGGATTCGGCAACATAGGGAGAGCCTTATGTGAGCGTACGAATGCCTGCGGCATGAAGCCTTTGGTGTACGACCCTTATGTAGAGGAGGATATACTCAGAAAATACGGGGCAAAAAAGGTTGATATGGACTTTCTCTTAAGAAATTCTGATTTTGTATCAAGCCATCTTCCGCTTAATGATGAAACTTATCATATTCTGGGAAAAGAACAGTTCGAAAAAATGAAGAAAACTGCAATTTTAATAAATACCAGCCGTGGGGGAGTAATAAATGAGGAGGAACTTGCTCATGCTCTGGAGCAAGGGGAAATTGCAGGAGCAGGACTTGATGTGTTTGAAGACGAAAACGGATATCTTGATAAACGTATACTTGAAGCGGAAAATGCGGTTTTGACACCTCACATTGCATGGAACACTCCCGATGCTTTGGAAAACCTGCATAAGGAGGTTACGGACAACGTTTGTCGGTATCTTTCGGAAAAAAGGCCTGAAAGTATAGTTAATGGACTTTAAGCTTAAATCAGGAGATTAAAAAAATGATAAGAGAAGAAATATATGTAAAGTCGTCTCTTGACGGCAGTATGCAACCATCGCTGTATTTTGCAGCAGAAGAGGCTTTAAGACCTCTTTTAGTAGGACTTCATACATGGAGTTTCGGACGTGAAAATCAAATACAATATCTTTTGGGAATAGCAAAAAAGCATGATTTCAACTTGCTTTTACCGGAATTCAGAGGTCCTAATTTAAAAGATAATCCTATGCACAAAGAGGCGTGCGGCTCGATTTTTGCAAAAACAGATATTAAAGACGCTATAGATTATATAAAGGAAAGCGGAAGTATAGACGAAAACAATATTTTTCTGGTTGGACTTTCGGGAGGAGGGCACATGGCTATGCTGATGGCGGGATTTATTCCCGAATATTTTCGTGCTATAGCTCCTTTCGTTCCAATCAGTGATATAGGTACGTGGCTTAAAGAAGCTCCGGAATTCTATTATGAACATATAATTGCCTGCACAGGCGGGGATGGGGAAGAAATGTACGACCGTTCACCTATGAAATATATAGATAAAATTGCAAAAGCCAACATAAAAATATTTCACGGAAAGTACGATAATGTAGTACCGGTTACACAGAGTATAAAATTTTATAATCTTATGATGGAAAGATATCCGGAGGCAAAATGCTATATTGATGTTTTTGACGGAGGCCACCAGTTCAGCGAAACCTTGTGCGAAAATTGGCTGTTAAGCCAATACAGGAAAAAAGACAATTGCGGTATAACGGGATAAGTATGAGCTTTTTTGTAGAAAAAATTCACAAAAGATTAAATTTTGGAGAAAGCTCTTTGGACAAAATACTAAAATAATTATTCCAGTGAGTGGAATAAAAGGCGATTTTGTTGACACTTTTTTTTGATTACTATATACTTTCAATGAATATACTTTTTTTATAGGAGTGATAGTAATGAACTTAAAAAATCAGTACTTAATTGATGTTTTAGAGCAGGTTAAAAAGAGAAACGCAGGAGAAGACGAATTTATTCAGGCAGTAACAGAGGTTTTTGAAACCATCGAGCCCGTAATAGAAAAAAGGCAGGATTTAATTGATGCAGGTGTAATTGAAAGAATGGTTGAGCCCGAGCGTCAGATTACTTTCCGTGTTCCCTGGGTTGACGATAACGGTAAGGTACAGGTAAACAGAGGTTTCCGTGTACAGTTCAATTCTGCAATAGGTCCTTACAAAGGAGGACTTCGTTTTGCTCCCAACGTATATTCCGGTATCATCAAATTCTTAGGCTTTGAGCAGACCTTCAAAAACAGCCTTACCTCACTTCCCATGGGCGGCGGTAAGGGCGGAGCTGACTTTGACCCTCAGGGAAAGTCCGATGCTGAAGTAATGCGTTTCTGCCAGAGCTTTATGGCTGAGCTTTACAGACACATCGGTGCTGACATTGACGTTCCCGCCGGTGACATAGGTGTAGGTGCAAGAGAAATCGGTTATCTTTTCGGTCAGTACAAGAGACTTAAGAATGAATTCATGGGAGTTCTTACAGGTAAGGGAGCAACCTACGGCGGTTCTTTAATCCGTCCCGAGGCAACTGGTTACGGTGCAGTTTACTATGCAGTTGAACTCTTAAAGCACTTTGGTGATGATATTAAAGGTAAGACCTTTGCAGTATCCGGCTTCGGTAACGTTGCATGGGGTACAGTAAAGAAGATTAACCAGCTTGGCGGTAAGGTTGTAACAATCTCAGGCCCCGACGGATACATATACGACGAAGACGGTGTTTCCACCGACGAAAAGATAGACTTTATGCTTGAAATGAGAAATTCCTGCAGAAACAGAGTTGAAGACTACGCAGATAAGTTCGGCGTTCCCTTCTTCAAGGGTGAAAAGCCCTGGGGAGCAAAGGTTGATATCGTTATGCCCTGCGCTACTCAGAACGAAGTTGGAATTGAAGAAGCCAAGAAGATTGTGGCAAACGGCGTTAAGTACTATATAGAGGTATCAAATATGCCCACCACAGCAGAAGCTGCTGCTTTCCTTAAGGAAAACGGCATAATAATCGCTCCCTCCAAGGCTGTTAATGCCGGCGGTGTATCTGTTTCGGGTCTTGAAATGACACAGAACTCCATGCGTTATTCCTGGAGCGCTGAAGAGGTTGACGAAAAGCTTAGGGGCATTATGAAGAATATCTTTGACAACTCCTTAAAGGCAGCTAACGAATACGGTCTTGGTGATGACCTTGTTGCAGGTGCAAATATTGCAGGCTTCTTAAAGGTTGCTGAAGCCATGAAGGCTCAGGGCTGTGTATAATAAATTTGTAAAATAAATAAATTATGGGGCTAATCATTATGGATTAGCCCTTGATTTTATAAGGGATTTTTGTTATAATATAAGGAGAAATTAACATTAAGAGGTTGGAATAATGAATAAAATTTTAAGAAAAGAAGTATTGAATCCACAGGTTACCCTGATGGAAGTGGAAGCCCCTTTAATAGCAAAAAAGGCTCTTCCGGGACAGTTTATAATATTAAGGGTTGAAAATGGAGGAGAGAGAATTCCTCTGACAATAGCAGACTATTCAAGAGAAAAAGGAAGCATTACCATAATTTTTCAGGTAGTTGGTGCTACAACTAAGAAGCTTAATGCTTTAGGTGAAGGGGACTATATTCTGGATTTTGCAGGCCCCTTGGGAAAAGCCACCGAAACCGAAGGATTTTCCAAGGTTGCCGTTGTTGCAGGCGGTGTGGGCTGTGCCATTGCATATCCCGTTGCAAAGGAATTTTTTAATAAAGGTACAGAGGTTCACGTTATAGCAGGCTTCAGAAATGAAGAGCTGGTTATTTTGGAGGATGAATTCAGGAAGGCATCCGGTACCTTTAAGCTTATGACCGACGACGGCTCAAAGGGTGAAAAGGGACTTGTTACCGATGCTCTTAAAAAGCTCATAGAAGAAGGTAATAAGTACGATCTGGTTATAACCATCGGTCCTCTTATAATGATGAAATTTGTATGCGCCTTAACAAAGGAGTACGGAATAAAAACCGTTGCCAGCATGAACCCCATTATGATTGACGGAACGGGAATGTGTGGCGGCTGCCGTCTTACTGTAGGGGGAGAAACAAAGTTTGCCTGCGTTGACGGCCCTGAATTTGACGGACACTTAATTGATTTTGATGAAGCCTTAAAGAGAGGCTCCGTATATAAAGATTTTGAGAGAAAGCGTCATGAGGAGACCTGCAATCTTTTAAAAGGCGGTGATATAAATGGCTGATATTAATGTTAAAAGAAACGAAATGCCCCTTTTAGACCCGAAAGAAAGAGGTAAAACCTTTTCGGAAGTAGCCTTGGGCTATACAAAAGAGCAGGCAATAAGCGAAGCAAAAAGGTGTCTTTCCTGTAAAAATAAGCCTTGTGTGGCAGGATGCCCCGTTAAAATACATATCCCTGAATTTATAAAGGAAGTAGCCGACGGCAACTTTGAAAAGGCGTATGAAATAATAGAGAAATCCAGCTCACTTCCCAGAATTTGCGGAAGAGTTTGTCCCCAGGAAAATCAGTGCGAGGGCAAATGTATAAGGGGAATAAAGGGAGAAAGTGTTGCAATAGGAAGACTTGAACGCTTTGTTTCAGACTGGTACAGTAAAAACGGAAAAAGTATAAAAAGAGAAATAAGCAAAAACGGTAAATCCGTTGCTGTTATAGGCTCAGGACCTACCGGACTTACCTGTGCGGGAGACTTAGCCAAAAAAGGCTATGATGTAACGATTTTTGAAGCATTGCACACTCCGGGCGGCGTTCTGGTTTACGGTATTCCCGAATTCCGTCTTCCCAAAGATATAGTGAGAGAAGAAATTGACGGTCTTCGTAAGCTGGGAGTAAAAATTGAAACAAATGTAATTATCGGAAAAACCTTAACAGTTGAAGAGTTAAGAGAACAGTTTGATGCGGTCTTTATAGGCTCGGGAGCGGGACTTCCAAAATTTATGAACATTCCCGGTGAAAACTTAAACGGAGTTTATTCAGCTAACGAATTTTTAACCAGAATCAACTTAATGGAAGCCTACAAGGAAACTTCCGCTACGCCTGTAATGAAAAGTGCTCATGTGGCAGTTGTAGGCGGCGGTAACGTTGCCATGGATGCGGCAAGATGTGCTCTTCGTATCGGTGCCGAAAAGGTGTATATCGTATACAGAAGATCAATAGATGAGCTTCCTGCAAGACGTGAGGAAGTTGAGCACGCCATGGAGGAGGGAATAGAATTTAAGCTTCTTACGAATCCCACAGAAATTATAGGGGATGACAAGGGATATGTATCAGGCATCAGATGTGTTTCCATGGAACTTTCGGAGCCTGACGAATCAGGAAGAAGACGTCCCGTTGTCATTGAAGGCTCTGACTTTTCAATAGACTGCCAGGCGGTAATTATGTCTATCGGAACATCACCCAATCCCCTTATAAAATCCACCACGGAAGGCTTAGATACCGAAAAGTGGGGAGGCATAAAGGTGATTGACGAAACCGGTGCCACATCACTTCCCGGCGTATATGCAGGTGGCGATGCCGTAACAGGTGCGGCGACCGTTATCCTTGCCATGGGCGCAGGAAAGCAGAGTGCAGAGGCAATAGACGAATATCTTAAGGCATAGGGTCAGGCACCCTTTAACTTAAATAAAAGAGAAAGATGCGGAATTTCTTAAATTCCGCATCTTTTTTATATTAACATGGGTTGAATTTGCCTTCCTGCCATGGCAGAAGATAAGGTGGGGAGGATTTTCTCCATATCGGCTACCAATGAACGTGGTTTTTTCTGAAAATCGTCCTGCCCGAAGGGGACAAAATATATATTTTTTGAATTCAATAAAACTCCTAAATTTTTGGCACTCATGGAAAGTCCGTCGTTTGTGGAAACAGCGATTATTATGGGAAAAGAATTTCTTAAAACTGATTTTGCCGCCAGGGAAACAGTGGTATCGTGAAGACCCATCGCAAGACGGCATAATGTGGCTCCCGAGCAGGGAGCAATGATTAAGGCATCTACCATTTTTTTCGGGCCCAGGGGCTCAACCTCCTCCTGGGTGTGAAGTACATTCTTTCCCGTAATAGCCCGTATTCTTTTAACAAATTCTTCAGAGGTGCCGAATCTGGTATCTGTAGTGTAGGATTTTTCACTCATAATAGGGAGAACGTCAATTCCCGAAGATACCAGCTTTTCCATTTGGGGAATAACCCGTGAAAAGGTACAAAATGAACCTGTAAGCGCAAAGCCAACCCGTAATTTGTCATCGCTTTCCGTAAAATCACCTCCTTTTGTAAAACTTCTGTCAGTCATAAGATAACATACTTAAGATAGTATTGCCTATTATGTAACCTGCCGAAACCGGGGCGCACTTACCGGGAAGCCCCAGTGCCCAGATTACGCGAATACCAAGTTCTGAGGCTTTTTTAATATCAACGCCGCCGGGACGTGAAGCCAGGTCAATAACAAGGCAATCTGCCTTTAATTTTCTTAAAAGATCTTCTTTTAAGATAAGTGAGGGAACGGTATTTATAATCAAATCAAATTCCCCTAAAGATTCGGAAATCAATGAGGTATTTATGGACTTAAAACCTGAAATTTCACTCCATAGCATGGATTCTTTTTTTCGTGAACTTAAATATACTTCGCTTCCTAAAGCTTTTAACATTGGGGATAAAACCTTAGAAATTCTGCCGTACCCCAAAACAAGGGATTTTGTTCCGTATAATGTGATGGGCATTTCACGGAGTGCGATTTCTAAAGCTCCTTCTGCCGTGGGAATTGAATTTCTTATCTGAAATTCCTCAAAATTATAATAGTCCAAAAGAGAGATGTTTTTATTTTTTGCCATAAGCTTTATTTCATCGGGGAAAAGACCGCCGAAAACCAAAGCACTTTGATCTATAAGCGAAAAAAATTCCTCAAAGGATAATGAAAGGTCGCTTAAAGGGGAGTTTATATGTGTTCCGTCACTTGTTACCGGCAGCGGGAGAACATAAACATCAGAAGCTGGGAAAACGATACATTTTTCAAGAGTGGATAATCCCTCTGCTTTTTCCATCAGAAAGGTATCTGATGGAAATCCCATTTTCTTTATGTATAAATGGGCGGCTGCAAGTCTCAAATCTCCGCCGATGAAAGTGAATTTCATATTTTTCATAAAGACACTCCTTTTCCAAATCTAATATATTGTATGGGAAAAAGGGGAAAATGTGAAAAAATAAAGACCGAAAGTTTCCTTTCGGTCTTTATTTTTATTTACCAACCCATAAGCTCTGAAACTAAAGGTTCCAATTCCTTTGCTATTTCCATATGATAGGAAGCGAAGGGATGACGGGAATAGGATTTATCGGACTTAAGAACTCTTATTCTGGATGCATCTCCCACTGTTGCATACTTTTCAAGAATTCTGTCAAGCATTTCATTAAAGTCGGGAATTGTCTGATGAGAAATTATAATAAGCTTTGCGGAAGGATGAACATTCAGCATATGCCAGATTAAATTGTAATAGTTTTCTTCCATATTGTCCATTCCAATGCTTCCTGTTTTGTAAGCACCATGATAGTCGTTAATCCAGTTAAACTGAATGATTAAGTCGGGATGATTTATGTTGTGGTCCCAGTCGCCAAGGCCGGGATTTGTAATGGAAACCTTGTCGTAGGCAACTGTTCCGCTGCCGATAGATGCCTTTACGGAATAGCCTGACTGTGCAAAAACTTCTAAATCAGCATTGAATGTTCTGGAAAGGAAAGCGGCGTAGGACATAACACCATCCTGATAGAGAGAACCGTAGTAGGTTTTGTCGTCGTTATCAGCAAAGTTCATATTGTTGTATGCACAGGTAATGGAGTCGCCATGAACCTGAATCTGTCTGTCTCTCTTGGCAGGGGGAGCTAAAAGCTCTCCGTCTGTATAGAATGTAAGCCAACCGATTTTATTTCTCAATTCCTCGTTTGCCTTTAAGATTTTAATTGTATGTATACCATCGGAAAGATTTTCGGCTAAAGTTACTGTGGATTCCCCGGGAGCTGCCTTCATACGATTATCCTCGGTATGGTCTGTGTAAACAGTTTCATCACCGTCTATAAATACATGGAAGTAAGCGTCTTCGTTGCCATCTACTTTAAGCTTTATCTTAGCTTCAGTCCCTTTGAAACGAAGCTCAATACCCGAAGCGGTAAAGGATGAATAAATAGTGGAAAGTCTCTCGTAATATCTTCCGATAATACGAACGGAATTTCCGTTAATTTTAACTCCGCCGTCAGCGGTTTTCATGGGGGTAATGTTTTCTTCAATCACTACTTTTCTCTCCTCTGCAATCCAATTTACGGAAGAATTAAGAGCTTCTGCCAAGGCTCTGACGGGAATCATTGTTCTGCCATCAATTATCTGAGGGGGAACATCCGACGTGAACTCATCAAATTCCGAAGAACCTGTAACATAAATGGTATCGAAATACTTGATTCTATTGTCGCCTATTGTCATTTTTAAGGTGTTGTCGTAGCCGACGCCGGTTACGGTCTGTGTATCGGCATTCCAGGAAACGGAAAGGCCAAAGGCCTCGAAAATGGCACGGACGGGAAGAAGAGTTCTTCCTTCAACAATCTGCGCGGGAACATCGGATTTTATAAAGCTTCCGTTTACAAAAACTTGGATATTGCCGTCATTTACAGGCTCGTCCTTCTGAATGGGAGAAGTGACTTTTTCGGCAAAAACCGCAGTTACGTTTATGGCTAAAACCAGAGCCATAACGATAGCAAGTATTTTTCTCATATAAATCCTCCTTAAGTAAAATTCGCTTTAATTTTACTGCTAATCTAAATGTTTGTCAAGAGAAAAAACGACACTTTAGAAAGTGTCGTTTTTTTATTTACCAGCCCATATATTCAGCTATTATAGGCTCTAATTCTCTTGCAAGCTCTTCATGCTCAGCGGGCTTCGGATGACCCTGATAAATCCACTGGGTTTCGTAAACCAGGATTCTGGATGCATCGCCGACTTTAGCATAGTTTTCTTTAATTCTCTTAAGCATCTCCGTAAAGTCAGGTCTGAATCTTGATGAAATCAATAAAACCTTTGCTTCGGGATGTGTATTTAAGAAATGATATGTAAGGCTGTAGAAGTTACCCTCCATCTGCTCCATTGAAACCTGACCCTTGTTATATCTTCCGTAGTCATTAACCCAGGAGAATAAAATGATTAAGTCGGGATGAGCTATATTGTGGTCCCAGGAGGAGTAAGCGGGATTTGTAATGGACGCTCTGTCGTACATAATTACGCCTTCGCCGATGGAATTATATACAGAATAGCCTGACTGAGCGAAAATTTCCATATCTGCGTCAAAGAATCTTCCAAGGTAGGTTGCGTAGGTCATCAAAGAATCCTGATAAAGTGAGCCGTAATCCTTCTTATCGTCGTTGTCGGGGAATGCCATGTTGTTGTAGCCTACGGTAATGGAGTCCCCGTGAACCTGAATAAGTCTTTCACGGGCAGGTGGAGGGCCTAAAAGCTCGCCGTCGGTATAAAAGCCGTCCCAGCGGATTTTATTTACTCTTTCCTCGTTTGCCTTTAAGATTTTAACTGTATGTACACCATCGGGCAGATTTTCACAGAGAGTAATGGTGTTTGCTCCCTGATTAAGAGCTGTTCTGTTATCATCCTTGGGATCCTGATTTAATATTTCTTTTCCGTCAACAAAAACGTGAATGTAAGCAGGCTCATCAGCCTTTCTGCATTCAGCCGTAACATTCAGCTTTGCTTCAGTACCCTTGAAACGGATTTCTATACCTGAAGCGGAATGAGAGGAAAAGAGGTAGAGTCCTCTTTTGTAATATCTTCCGATGATACGTACAGAGTTTCCGTCAATGGAATAAAAGCCGTCTGCATCCTTATCGGAAGTTATTTTCTTTTCAATGGTAACGGTTCTGTCTTCGCCGTTCCATAAAACCTCGGAATTCAATGCCTCAGCTAAAGCACGAACGGGAACCATGGTTCTGCCGTCAATAATCTGAGCAGGAACATCAGCAGAAAATTCGGTAAAGGAAGATGCTTCGGTGAAGTTTTTCACGCCGTAAAGCTTTAATTTGTTATCGCCTATTTTCATGGTGATAGCGCTGTCAAAGCCTTTTCCCGTTACGGTCTTTGTATCAGCGTCCCAGGACACATACATACCGAAAGCTTCAAAAATGGCACGGACGGGAAGAAGAGTTCTTCCTTCAACTATCTGTGCAGGCACGTCAGACTTGATTTTGGTGCCGTTTACAATAACGGTGATGTCTTTTTCCTCTGCCGAAATAAATGAGAGAGAGGAGAGTGCTAAAGACAAAACGATGATAAGTGCAAGTATCTTTTTCATATTTTAAATTCCTTTCGTTAGTATCTATAATAATTATAACATGAAGAAAGACAGAAAATCAATAGATTAAAACTCTCTTAATTTAATGATTTTGACTTAAATTTGTACTATATTGACTGACATTATTCTCAAAATGACACTTTTAAGGTTGACAAAAAAATACGGCTAAGTTATAATCTAAGGGAGTTTTATTTTAAGGGGGAATTTTTGTGTCAGAATGTGCATTAAAAGATGCTTTGTGGATTAAACCTGCCTTTGATTTTAACGACAGATGTCCTGAATATGAAAAGACATTTGCTTGCGGTGGCAAGGTTAAAAAAGCAACCATTCATATAACTGCGACAGGTACATATGAGGCTACATTAAACGGAAAAAGAGTGGGCGATTTCATAATGGCTCCCGGCTGGACTGCATATCAGGAAAGAGTGCAGTATCAGACCTATGATATTACTGATTTACTCTTAGAAAACAACAAGCTTTCGGTAGATGTAGGTAAGGGTTGGTTCAGAAGCCAGTTATCCTTTGCGGAAATAAACCTTTATGCAGAGGTAAGCGCAATAATTGCAAAAATTGAAATTACATACGAAGACGGCAAAAAGGAAGTTATTATAACTGACGATTCCTGGGTGGTTGCACCGGGAAGAGTTATATACTCCGAGCTTTATCACGGAGAAATGTATGACGGAAGAGGAAGACAGGGAAGACAGGCGAAAGCAGTAATCGCTTCCGACCTTAAATACAATCTGGTTCCCCAGATAGGCCCCTTTGTAACCGAGCACGAAAGATTAAAGGCGAAAGAGCTTATTATAACTCCCAGAGGAGAGAGGGTTATTGACTTCGGTCAGGAAATAACAGGCTATGTGGAATTTAAGATAAATGCAAAGAAAAATGAGAGAGTTACAATTTCCCACGCCGAGGTTTTGGATAAAAACGGAAATTTCTATACCGCAAACTTGAGAACCGCACGTCAGAGACTTGAATATCTCTGTAGGGACGGAGAGCAGACCTATAAGCCCAAGCTCACCTTTATGGGCTTCAGATACATAAGGCTTGACGACTATCCCGCCGAAATCGACCTTGATAACTTTACTGCCATCGCAGTATATTCCGATATGGAGAGAAGAGGAACCTTTGAGTGTGGAGATAATTTGGTAAACAAGCTCTATGAAAACATTATATGGGGACACAGAGGAAACTATCTTGATGTTCCCACAGACTGTCCCCAGAGAGACGAAAGACTTGGCTGGACTGCGGACACTCAGGTTTTCACAAAGACAGGTGCATACAACTACGACGTAGAGGCATTTTTCAAAAAGTGGCTTGGAGACGTGGCGGCTGACCAGGACGATGAGGGCTGTGTGCCTCACGTTGTTCCCAACGTATTCGTACGTGGCGGAGGAATGAAAGGAAGCTCTGCCTGGGGTGATGCTGCGGTTATCTGTCCCTGGATAATATACTTGATGTATGGAAATAAAGAAATACTTAAAGACCAGATAGAATCCATGAAAGGCTGGATTTCCTTTATAAGAAAATCAGGAGACAATGAATTTTTGTGGAATACCGGAAGCCATCACGGTGACTGGCTGGCTATGGACGCACCTCCAGGATCATATTTAGGTGCAAGCAGAAAGGATTTTATAAATACTGCTTTTTATGCTTACTCAACCTCTTTAGTAGCCAAGAGCCTTAAGGTTTTGGGCGAAGATGCTACCGAGTACGAAGAACTTCATAAAAATATAGTTAAAGCTTTCAGAAATGAATTCCCTGACTACAAGACACAGACAGAGCATGTTTTAGCCCTTAACTTTGACCTTGCGGAGGATAAAAAGGCGACAGCCGAATCCTTAGCAAAAATGATAAAGGACAACGGCAACAAGCTTACCACAGGCTTTGTGGGCACTCCTTACATAATGTATGCCCTTTCCGATAACGGACAGGCAGATGTGGCGTACTCGCTTCTCTTACAAAAGGAAGCGCCTTCCTGGTTGTATTCTGTTTTGAGGGGTGCGACCACCGTCTGGGAGCACTGGGATTCCATGAATGAAGAGGGCGAATTCTGGAGCGTTGACATGAACTCCTTTAACCACTACGCTTATGGTGCGGTTGCATCCTGGATGTATGAGGTTGCAGGGGGTATTGTGGCGTCCGAAGAAAATCCCGGATTTTCCAAGGTTATCGTAAAGCCCGTTCCCGATGAAAGACTTGGATATGTAAAGGCTACCCACAAAATAAAAGAGGGTGTAATTTCGTCATACTGGAAGTACGAAAAAGACGGAATAACATATGAAATTAAAGTGCCCAAGGAAGCATCCATCATCATAGAAGACAAAACCTTTGAGGTGGGAGCGGGCGAATATAAATTCTTCAAGTCAAAAACAGGCGAAATTAAGGCTTTGAATTAAATAAACCGATTAAAAAGGCTGTTTCTAAAAACTCAAAGTAGCGAAAATAAGACATTTAAATAATCGTTTTTTGGGTTTACTTGATACCCCTTTCGTGTTAATATGAAGATGCGAAAGGGGTATTTATATGGATAAATGGATTTTTGTAAAAGAGTTTGACAAACTCTCAGGGCATATCGAAAAGAAAATAAACCGTGGCATAGAAGAGCACAGACAAGGCCTTTTCATGATAAAGGTCGTTGATGAAAAGGGTGCTCCCGTAGAAAATGCAAAGGTAACTGCAAAGCAGATTTCCCACGAATTTAAGTTTGGCTGCACCTCTTTTATGCTGGGACAGTTTTTAGAAGAAGAAAAGAACAAAGGGTGGGAAGAAGCTTATCTTAAGCTTTTCAACTATACCGTGGCTCCATTGTACTGGCTGGGACTTGAACCCAAGGAGGGCGAACCCAGATTTTCCAAGGATTCGGAAAATGTATATCGACGTCCCGCCCTTGATGCGGTTCACGAATGGGCAAAAGAAAATAATTTAAGAGTAAAAGGCCATTGCCTTATGTATAACTCCTTCCAGCCTGACTGGATTCCCAAAACCAACAGGGAGCTTAAGATGGCGGTGGAGGAGAGAAGCCGTAAGATTGCAGAAAGGTACGGCAATGACTATGTGGATTTAGATGTCATAAACGAGCAGTATCTGGTGTATAAAAATGCCTATGGCGAGGGATGGCCCAGAAACTACTCCATAACCGACGAAGAAGACCACGAAAAATGGTGCTTTGATGTGGCTAAGAAATATTTCCCTCATTCTCGTCTTTTCTGGAACGAGGGCTGTTATGAGGTTTTCGGTTTTGATGACTTCAAGGGAAATAAGAGCAGATATTATCTTATGCTTAAAAAGTGGATTGAAATGGGGGCTCCTATTGAGGGAATCGGTATGCAGTTTCATGTATTCAGAAAGGAAGAAGCGGGCCTTAAGGACAATCTTTGCGTGTATAACCCTCTCCGCACAATGGAGCTTATGAAGGTGTACTCTGAATTTAATCTTCCTATACATATTTCCGAAATCACAATTCCGTCTTATTCAAACGAGCCTGAGGATGAAGAAATCCAGGCAGAGCTTACAAAGAGAATGTATAAGCTTTGGTTCAGCCAGGAAAAGGTTGAGTCCATCGTGTGGTGGAACATGGTGGATGGTACTGCTATGGATCCCTATGAAAACGGTTTCCATGGAGGTCTACTCAGAAACGACCTTTCAAGAAAGCCCTCATTTGATGCATTAAATAAGCTTATCAACGAAGAGTGGAAAACCGAAATCTGTGAAAAGTCCGCCGCTAACGGAAGAGTTGCCTTTGAAGGCTTCTACGGAGACTATGAAATTACAGTGGAAACTGACGGCAAAAAGCTTACTGAGGTTATGAGCTTTTATAAGGAAAACACAGGCTATCACCACGACATTGCAACCAAGCGAGAATACAATCTCAAAGAAAAGAAAATAGTTATGAAGTAAAAAAGAGCCGAAAGGCTCTTTTTTTGCTTGTCTTTCATAGACGTACAAGTAAATATATACGTATTTCTATATCTAAAATGTCGTTTTTTTGCATTGACTTTTTTTGCAAATTTATGTATTATGTATAATGAAATAACATAGCTGCATTATGCAGAAAGGTTGGTTTGTATGGATAAAAAGACATGTATAAAAAACGCAGAAAATACATATTGCAACCCTATTCCTATACCTAATCTTAACTTCGGTGAAGACGACAGAATGATCAGAATGCCTGCAATGTATAACGAAATAGACAGAACTCTGGGCCCTGATCCTTCGCATCGTTCAATATCAGATCCGACGGTTTTCTACCACGATAATAAATGGTATCTTTATCCCAGCTACGGCTCAGCCTGGACAACAGAAGACTTTAAGACCTGGGAATATCACAAATTAAGTCCTAATTTTACAAAATATTCTCCCTGCATAACCAAATGGGGAGATAAATTCCTTTTCACCTCTTGGTGCTGCCCTCTTTATGTGGGGGATACACCTTTAGGACCATTTAAGCTTATGGGTAAGTTTAAGAATATAGACGGAACAGAATTTGTTCCCTGCGATCCTTCAATTTTTACAGATGACGACGGCAGAATTTATATGTATGCCTACGGAAGGGAAGCGTGTGAAGGTTCGGGAATACATATCCCTAAAACAATAGGCTACGAGCTTGACAGAAATGACCCCACAAAGGTTATAAGAGGCCCTGTTGAATTATACAGAATGGACCCCGAAAACCATCCCTGGGAGAGAAACGGCTTTGACGGTCAGGACCTTCGTTTCGGCTGGATAGAGGGAACTCACCAGATAAAGGTGGGCAAGCGTTATTATAACATATATGCAACTCCCGACACGGCCAACGGAAACTACGTAATGGCAGTTTACTATTCTGACGAGGGTCCCCTTGACGGATATAAGTGCCAGAAGAGAAATCCTCTTACAGTAAGTAAGTACGGAATTGTATCCGGCGCAGGCCATGGCTGCGTGGAAAAAGGCCCCAATGATACACTCTGGGCGTTTTACACCATTTCCACAGGTCTTAGCCATCAGTTTGAAAGAAGAATAGGAATGGACCTTGTTGCTATCGACGAAAACGGAGAAATGTACTGTCCTCACGGAGTAACAGATACTCCTCAGTACGCTCCGGGATATGCAGAAAACCCCATAGAGTGCAACTCACCCGGTCTTTACCCCTTAAATGTCTGCGAAAGAGTTTTCGCATCAAGTGAAAAGCTTGGAATGGAAAGCCTTTATGCCTGCGACGGAAATAACCTTTCCCGTTGGGAGCCTTCGGATGATGACGAAAATCCAAGTATAACAGTAAACCTTAAGGTTCCTTACTATGTAAGTGCATCGAGAGTGTTCTGGAGCGAGAGAGGACTTTCGGAATTTGAGGGAAGACTTCCCGGTCCCGTGGGCTACAGGTTAGAGGGACACTGGAAGGGCGAATGGTTCACACTTTTGGATAATACTGATGAAGACACAGACTATAATATAGACTATAAGACTTTTGAGGCAAAAAGCTGCGATAAGGTTAAGCTTACAATCACAAAAAAGCCCAAGGACATAATTATCGGAATAAGAGAATTTACTGTCTTTGGCATGAGAGATATGGAAAGATAAATAGTTTTGAAAGGGTGTATTAAGATGAGCGAAAACAAAAAAATTCCTACAGCGGAAAATACCTACTGTAACCCACTTAACATTCCGAACCTGAACTTCGGCGATGACAACAGAATGATTAAGATGCCTGCGATGTACAATGAAATTGACAGAACACTGGGTCCTGAACCCACTCACCGTTCAATTTCCGACCCCACGGTATTTTATCATGAAGGAACATGGTATTTATATCCCTCCTACGGTGGAGTATGGTACACAACCGACTTTAAGAACTGGACACATCACAAGATGGATCCTTATTACACAAAATATTCTCCCTGCATCACTCCCTGGAAAGGAAAGTTCCTTTTTACGTCATGGAATAACCCCCTCTATGTAGGCGATTCTCCTTTGGGTCCCTTTACTCTTCTCGGAAAATTCAAGAATATAGACGGAACCGAATTCGTTCCCTGCGACCCTGCGATTTTCACTGATGACGACGGCAGAATTTATATGTACGCTTATGGAAAAGAAGACTGCGAGGGCGCAGGAATACATATTGCGAAGACTATCGGATGGGAGCTTGATAGAGACAATCCCACTCAGGTTGTAAGAGGCCCCGTTGAGCTTTACAGAATGCATCCTGAAACCAACGTATGGGAAAGACGCGGATTCCACAATCAGGATCCTCGTTTCGGCTGGGTTGAAGGCGTTCACCACATAAAGGTAGGAAAGCGTCATTACAGCATATATTCTTCTCCCGGAACAAACTACGGAAGCTATGTAATGGCAGTATACTATTCTGACGAAGGTCCTCTTGACGGATTTAAGCTTCAGAAGAGAAATCCCCTTACAGAACACCGTTACGGCATCTGCGCAGGCGCAGGTCACGGTTGCGTGGAAAAGGGTCCCAATGATACACTCTGGGCATTTTACACCATGGCGGCAAACCCCACCTTTGTATTCGAAAGACGAATAGGTATGGACCTTGTTGCTATTGATGAAAACGGCGAAATGTACTGCCCCCACGGCGTAACAGATACTCCTCAGTACGCTCCGGGATATGCAGAAAACCCCATTGAATGTAACTCACCCGGCTATTTGCCCCTTACATACTTCTTAAGACCCACCGCTACAAGCGCAAAACCGGGAAGAGAACCTCTTTACGCATCTGATAACTCCGCACTCACCTGGTGGGAACCGGAAGAAACAGATGAAACTCCCGTAATTACAAGCTCAATTCAGGTTCCCTTCTACGTTGGAGCAGTAAGACTTTTCTGGCAGGAAATCGGTCTTAACGAAGCAGAGGGAAGACTTCCTGCGCCCATCGGCTATGTTTTAGAGGGACATTTAAACGGTCAGTGGTTTACACTTATAGACAATAAAGACGGCGACATTGACTACAATATTGATTACAGAACCTTTGAGCCCGTAAGCTGCGACAAGGTAAGACTTACCATCACCAAAAAGCCTAAGGGACTTAATATCGGTCTTCGTGATTTTACCGTATTCGGCGTAAGAGATATGGAGAAATAAAAAGTTTTTTAAGGAGAGATTGGTATGGTAAAGCAGATAGTAAAAACAGCGAAAGACACCTATTGCAACCCCATGGCACTCCCTAACATTTCCATTGGTGATGACAACAGAATGATAAGAATGCCTGCAATGTTCAATGAAATTGACAGAACTTTGGGTCCTGACCCCGATTACCGTTCCATTTCAGACCCCACAGTATTTTATCACGAGGGTGTATGGTATTTATATCCCTCCTATGGCGGAGTATGGTACACAGAAGATTTTAAGACATGGAAAAATCACAAAATGGACCCCTACTTCACAAAATATTCTCCCACCATTACAAAGTGGGGGGATAAGTTCCTTCTGACATCCTGGATGTGTCCTTTATATGTGGGAGACTCTCCTCTTGGCCCCTTTAAGCTTTTAGGAAAGTTCAAAATGCCCGACGGAAGAGAATTTTTGGAGTGCGACCCTGCACTTTTCACAGACGACGACGGGAGAATTTATATGTATGCTCATTTCTGCGACTTCGAATATGGTGGCGAGGGTATGCATATGGGCGGAACCACAGGCTATGAGCTGGACAGGGAAGACCCTACAAAGATTGTAAGAGGGCCCATTACCCTTTATAAAATGGATCCCGAGAATAACCCCTGGGAAAGATTTGGTTATAACAATCAGGACACACGTTTCGGCTGGATTGAGGGTGTTCACGCCCTTAAGGTGGGAAGCCGTTACTACAATATATATGCAACTCCCGGAACACAGGAGGGAAGCTATGTTATGGCGGTTTACTATTCTGACGAAGGTCCCCTTTCGGGCTTTAAGCTCCAGAAAAACAATCCATTGACTTTCAACAGGCATGGAATAGTAAACGGAGCAGGCCACGGCTCTGTAGAAAAAGGCCCCAATAACACACTCTGGGCATTTTATACTATTGCAACAAACTTCTCTCATCCCAATGAAAGAAGAATAGGTATGGACCTTGTTGCCATAAACGAAGATGGAGAGCTTTACTGTCCTCACGGAGTAACTGATACACCTCAGTATGCTCCCGGAGTTATGGAAAACCCCATAGAATGTAACAGCCCGGGCTACTTGCCCTTAAATATTCAGTATCGTCCCAAAGTTTCTTCTTTCGTATACGGAAGAGAGGCTATTTACGCTTGCGACGGAAGCACCATAACATGGTGGGAGCCTAAAGAAGATGACGAAAACCCCAATATTATAGTTAATCTTAAAGTTCCCTATTATGTGGGAGCGGTAAGACTTTTCTGGCAGGAAATCGGCATTTGCGAATCCGAGGGACGACTTCCCGGGGTAGTTAAGTTTACTTTGGAGGGAAGCTTCAAAGAGGGAGAATGGTTCCCCCTTTGCGATAATTTAGATGACGACAGGGATTTTAATATTGATTACAGAACCTTTGAACCTGAAAGTGTTATAAAGGTAAGACTGTCAATCAAGGATAAACCAGCTAATATCAAAATCGGTGTCAGGGATTTCACCGTTTTTGGTGTAAGAGATATGGAAAATTAAGAGAAAGAAAGGAAAAAAATATGAGAAAACTTCTGGCAACTATTTTAACCATCATAATGGTTATGACGCTTTTTTCTGTGCTTCCTGCATCAGCAAATGTGGTGCTTGACATAGAAAAAGTGTCAGATGTGAGTGCAGCTGCCTATAATCAGCAGAGAAAAGCTTATTATCTTGGCGGTATGTATTCATACATTGGCTTTGACAACGTGGATTTAACAGGTATGAAATCTGTTGAAATCACAGCAATGGTAAGCCACTATAATTTTGGTGACGGTGATGTAATTCAGGTAAGACTGGATTCGCCCAAAGGAAAACTTTTGGGATATGTTGACTTAGATAAGCATGCACCTACCGAATCTCTTGTGTTCAAGGGAGCGATTACTCCTACACAGGGCATTCATAAGCTTTATTTTGTAAGCACAATGGGTTATGCAGGCGGTTCTGAAACCTGTTATATTCAGGGAATATCTTTAAGTCCCAATACATATTCAGCTCCTAAGTATGTGCCCGTTCCCGAAGAAAAAATCGTTGATACCCATTATACAACATGGGCACTTACCGACGATTTGGGAAGAAAAGTAGCTTCTTTTGAAGAGGCAGGCCCCGTAAGAGAAGGCAAAAAGGTTGCTCTTTTCTACTGGACATGGCATTCTGCATGGGAAACTTCAGATGCTATGAGCATGACCAACTTTGCTGCAGCTCATCCTGAACTTAAGTACGACTACGATAATCCCGCTTGGCCCAAAAATACAATTTGGTACTGGGATGAACCTTTGTTCGGCTTCTATGCAGGCGCTGACTACTGGGTACTCCGTAAGCATGGTCAAATGTTTGCAAACGCAGGTGTTGACGTGCTTTTCTTCGACTGCACCAACAACCAGTTTACCTTCAGAAGAACTGTTGATGCTATGTGTAATGCATTCCATGATGCAAGAGAAGACGGACTTAATGTTCCTAAAATCGCATTCATGTCAAACTTCTCTCCCAATGCAGGAACAGGTAAAAACAACATTACCAGAACTTATTTGAACTACTATAAGGACGGTAAGAATTCCGACCTCTGGTACTACTGGGAAGGCAAGCCGTTAATTATGGCTTATAACAATACCCTTGTTGGCAGAGCAGACGATCCCGATGATGCAGCTTTAATGGAAGAAATCAAAAACTTCTTTACATTCCGTGGTCCCCAGCCCTCACACAAGGTTGGCGAGGTTATAAAGGGACAGTGGGCATGGCTTCAGACCTATCCCCAGAAGCAGTTCGTTAAGAACGAAGACGGAACATTTGAAGAAATGACAGTAGGCGTTGCAGTAAACCATTCCTATGTGGATGATGAAATTACTGCTATGAATGACCCCTTCTCCATGGGCAGAAACTATACAGATGCTTTCGGCGACGATAACTCTCCCGGAGCAATGAAGAAGGGCTATTTCTTCACAGAGCAGATGAATTATGCTCTGAAGATGGACCCCGAGCTTATATTCATTACTGGCTGGAATGAATGGAAGGCAGGACGAGTTGATAACTGGGCAGGCGTACTTAATGCAAGCCCCGACGTATATGACACCGAGTCAAGCCGTGATGCTGAGCCTACAAAGGGCGAGCTTAAGGACATTTACTATTGTCTCTTAGTTGATGCTATAAGAAAATTCAAGGGCGTAGAGCCTACACCCGTAGCAGGTGCTGAAAAGACCATTGATATAAAAAATCCCACATCCTTCAGCGACGTAACACCTGTATATTATAACGATAAGGGTGTATATAACAGAGACCATGCAGGTTTCGGTGACAATTACTACACCAACTATACCGCAAGAAACAACGTTATAATCTCTAAGGTTTCAAGAGATGCAGCAAACCTTTATTTCTATGCAGAAACAAATGAAAACATCACTGCTCCCGAGGGAAGCAAGTGGATGAAGCTCTACATTGACGTAGACAGAAACCACGCTACCGGCTGGGAAGGCTATGACTTTGTAGTAAACTGTCCCGCAGCAGGTGATATTTCCTCTCTTGCAACAGGAACAGCTGTAAAGATAGGAACCGTTGAATATTCACTTTCCGGCAAGACCTTGATTGTAAAAATCCCCAGAGCTACATTGGGTCTTACAGGAACACTTAATTTTGAATTTAAGTGGGTTGACAATGCAGAAGGCGATATAATGAACTTCTATATTGACGGTAACTCAGCTCCAATGGGAAGATTCAACTATGTATATACCCAGATTGCAGAAAAGTATCTCTCCGACGCTGAAAGAGCAGCCCTTGAAGGTACATCTGTTGTTCAGGACGGCTCTAACAAGATTTATGTAAATGGCAAGAAGATGCACATCTACGAGCCTGATACTAAAGTTACTGCAAAGATGATAAACGGCGTTATGTACATTCCTTCCTACATTTTGGAAGAATCCTTGAACTACAGAACAACCTACGATTATGAAAGAGGAATCTATAAGCTTGATACAGGTAAGGATTTCTTCTACTGCACTTTAGGCTCCAATGCCATAAAGAAAAACGGCAGAGATATGTATATCACACATCCCGTTACCTTTATGGACGGAACAACCTATATTGCACTTACAACAATCAATGAAGTTTTCGGTGTGGAAATTTACACACAGGGAAACAAGGCTGCATTCGGAAAGGGCATAAATGCCGCTTCCGTTGATGCACTGAGCTTTTAATGGAAGGGGGACAAAAAGATGAAAAAAATAATTGCTGTAATTCTTTCTTTGATATTGGCAATGGGCACTTTTGCAGTTTTTGCAGCTGATGATGAAATTTCCACCAAAGGCTGGAAAGCAACCGCTTCATCTGTCAATGCCAATGGCGGTGTTCCCTGCGAAAAAGCGGAATATGTATTTGACGGTAATCCTAAAACTCATTGGCAGACAATGATTAACCCCAAGGCAGAGCCTCCTCACTATATTACAATAGAGATGCCTCAGATAACCGAAATCGGCGGATTCAGATATTATCCCAGACCTGACTACGGTGTAGGTATAGCTCTTGAATATGAGATTCATGTATCCGACGACGGACAGAATTTCAAAAAGGTAACAGAGGGTAAATGGGGAGATGATACAGAAACAAAGACAGTAAAGTTTTCCCAGAACATAAAGACAAAGTTTGTTAAGCTTGTTATAAACAAGGGAAGCTTTGGCTTTGGTAGTGCTTCTGAAATAAGATTCCTTAATCCTATTGCAGGAAATAAGACAGTTTCTGTAAGCCAGCTTACAGGCACAGTAAGCGCTGAAAGCACTTCGGCAGCAGCAACCACCACTACTGCACCTGCAACAACTACTACAACAACTGCTACAGCAAGCGGTGATTTAGCTGAACTTTCCACCAAAGGATGGAAAGCAACGGCTTCATCCGTTAATGCCAACGGTGGAGTTCCCTGCGAGAAGGCAGAATATGTATTTGACGGCAATCCTAAAACTCATTGGCAGACAATGATTAACCCCAAGGCAGAGCCTCCTCACTATATTACAATAGAGATGCCTCAGATAACCGAAATCGGAGGCTTCAGATACTATCCCAGACCTGACTACGGTGTAGGTATAGCTCTTGAATATGAAATTCATGTGTCTGACGACGGTACTAATTTCAAAAAGGTAACAGAGGGTAACTGGGGAGATGATACAGAAACAAAGACAGTAAAGTTTTCCCAGAATATAAAGACAAAGTTTGTTAAGCTTGTTATAAACAAGGGAAGCTTTGGCTTCGGCAGTGCTTCTGAAATAAGAGTTCTTGGCCCTGTATCAGGAAATAAGACAGTTGCAGTGAGTCAGCTTACAGGTACTATAAGTACAGAAAGCACAGCAGGAAAAGTGGAGGAAAAGCCTGCAGCAACAACAACCACTCCCGCTGCAACAACACCTACAACCACTACTCCCGCTGCAACACCCACTACTACACCTGCCGAAGATACTGGTGATCCTAAAAATGTGGCTGTTAACCCTAAAGGTGAAGGAAAAGGTCTTACCGAGCTTTCCACCAAGGGCTGGACAGCGGTGGCATCCAGCGTAAATGCCAACGGCGGTGTTCCCTGCGAAATTCCCGAATACGCCTTTGACGGCAAGCTCAACACCCATTGGCAGACAATGATTAACCCCAAGGCGAAGCCTCCTCACACACTTACAATCACACTTCCTTCTGAGCAGGAATTTTCAGGCTTCCGCTACTATCCCAGACCTGACTATGGTGTAGGTATAGTAACGGATTACGAAATCCACGCATCAAATGACGGTGTGAATTTCTACAAGCTTGCAGAAGGTACTTGGGGAGATAACATTGAAACAAAGAATGCTGAATTCTTATACAATGTAAAGGCTAAATACGTTAAGCTTGCTGTATATAAGGGCTCCTTTGAATTTGCTTCTGCAGCAGAAATCAGACTTCTTTCTGCATCAAGCGCAAAGAAGACTCTTGCATTAACTGAGTTCCCCATAGGAGTTGTATCGGGCGAAAGAATTCCTATGAGTGAATTATCCAAGGTTGCAGAAGACGAAGTGTCCGTATATGGCTGGACCTTTGATGCATCATCCACCAATGCGAATAACGGTGTTCCCTGCGAAGTTCCTGAACTTGTTGTTGACGGAAAACTCAACACTCATTGGCAGACAATGATTAACCCCAAGGCACCCTATCCTCATCACATCACAGTTATAATGCCTGAGGTTACTGCAATTTCAGGATACCGTTACTATCCCAGAGCGGACTACGGTGTAGGTATTGTACTCGACTATGAAATTCACATTTCGGAAGACGGTGTAAACTTCACCAACGTTGCAAGAGGTAACTGGAAAGATGACGTTTCCACAAAAGAGCTTGAATTCCCCGTAAACATTAAAGTTAAGGCTGTTAAGCTTGTTATAAACAAGGGTTCAATCGGATTCGGAAGTGCCGCTGAAATAAGACTTCTTAAAGAAAAGGAAGACAGAAAGACCGTTACTTATTCTGAATATACTGCAAACATGGGCGGCTTCAATCTTGTAGAAGCTCAGTTTGAAGGTATGACAGTAAAAGCAACAGGTAAAATGGGTGACCCCAACGTAAACATGAGAGAAGTAGTTACAAATATGGCAGATGGCATTATCAGTTCCTACTGGCAGGCACAGTATGACGATAAGTATATCGATATAGATTACTTCTTCTCCTATCCTTATACATTAACGGGTATAAGATATGTTCCCAAGCAGAGCAATACAACGGGTCATTTTAAGAAAATTGAAATATATTCATCCGACGATGCAATGGATTATGAGCTTTTCGGAACATACACCTTTGACAGTTGCGATAAGCTTACAAAGACTATAAGCTTTGAAGAAAACTTCTGCCATAAGCAGATGAAGATCAGGGTTGTGGATTCTGAAGGAAACTATGCTTCAGGTGCGGAAATATACTTCCTTACAACAGAAGCTGATTACGAAAAGGAAACCGCTTTGGATTTGGAAAAGTATATCCTTAAAATCGGCTCCAACGAAATCAAAGTTGAAAAGGGCGGAGTGAGCAAGACTGTGACTATGGACGTTGCTCCCTTCATCGCATCAGGCTCCACCATGATTCCTTTGAGAGGTCTTTTGGAGGAAATGGGCGCTGATATCAACTGGGTGGCATACGACCAGAAAATAGAAGTATTTTCTCAGATTCAGGACTATATGGTATTCCAGATTGAGAACAACAGAGTATATATAAACGATGTAAGATATAATTCTCCCGTTGCTCCCATGATTAAGGATTCCAGAACCTTTATTCCCTTAAGATTTGTATCTGAAAATCTTGGCTATAAGGTTTCCTGGAACGGCGCAACTCAGGAAATCACAATCACAAATAAATAAAAAAACATAAATTTTTAAGGAGAGGTGAAAGCCTCTCCTTTTTTATGTGCATATAATGGAAAAAATACGCTCTATCACTTGACAAAAAGGTAAAAAAAGAATAAAATAATAAGATAGTAAAATGCTTGGATTATGGCCATTGACAAAAGAAAATTCATAAGGCCTGAAAGGATGATAATAAATGATTAAAAGACCAAAGGGAACACTTGATATATTGCCCGAGGAAGTGGAAAGCTGGCGCTTTGTTCAGGGAAAATTCCGTGATATATGCCGCCGCTTCGACTATAAGGAAATAAGGACTCCCGTTTTCGAATATACGGAGCTTTTTCAGCGTGGAGTTGGTGATACCACCGACGTTGTGCAGAAAGAAATGTACACCTTCGCAGATAAAGGGGACAGAAGCATAACCTTAAGACCTGAAGGAACTGCAGGTGCAGCAAGAGCCTACCTTGAAAACGGCATCTATGCGAAAAGCCCTATAAACAAGCTTTTTTATGACATTACCTGTTACCGTCATGAAAAGCCCCAGGCAGGAAGACTCCGTGAGTTCCATCAGCTTGGTATAGAAGCGTACGGCGCAAAGGGTCCCTCCATTGATGCGGAAATCATAAGTCTGGCTGCTCTCTTTTTAACAGAGCTTTCCATAAAGAATATCACAATCAATATAAATTCCATCGGCTGTCCCACCTGCCGAAAGGAATACAATGCTCATTTGAGAGAATATTTAAGTGCATATAAGGACAAGCTTTGCCCCACGTGCTTAGAGCGTCTTGACAAAAATCCTTTAAGAGTATTGGATTGCAAAAGCCCCATCTGCGGTGAAATAGGAAAGGATGCACCGAGACTTATTGACTATATTTGTGATGAATGCAGCGAGCATTTTGACGGTGTAAAAAACCACCTTACAGATTTGGGAATTGAGTATAATATAGACCCCTCCATTGTAAGAGGTCTTGACTACTATACAAAAACCGTTTTCGAAATCAAGTCGGGAATGGATATAGGGGCGCAGAAGACCATCTGCGGCGGCGGAAGATACGACGGACTTGTGGAAATAATAGGTGGAGATCCCACTCCAGGAATAGGCTTCGCCCTGGGCGTTGAAAGACTTTTAATGGAGATGGAAGCCGAGGGAATCAAAATGCCCGAGGACAAAGGCCCCGACCTCTTTATTGCTCACATGGGCGATAAGGCAAAGACCGAAGCGGCAAAGATAGCATACGCTTTAAGAATGAAAGGCGTGTCCGTTTCAGGTGAGCTTTTGGACAGAAGCGTAAAGGCACAGATGAAATATGCCGATAAAATAGGCGCTCGTTATTCCATGGTTTTAGGTGATAACGAAATAGAAAATGGACTTGTAAATATAAAAGATATGAAAACAGGCGAGCAGAAGGAAGTTAAGCTTTCTGAAATTTCAGAGTTTTTTAATTAAGAGAAAAGAGGTAGCATTATGGATACAATGAAAGGTCTCACCCGTACAAGCTATTGCGGTGATGTTGAAAAAATAGGTAGTGTGGCAGTTGTTGGCGGATATGTGCAGAAAATCCGTAACATGGGCACGCTCATATTCATTGATTTGAGAGACAGAACAGGAATTGTTCAGCTTGCTTTCGACGAAAACTCAAATAGAGAAGTTTTTGAAAAGGCATCTAAGTGCCATACAGAATATGTGCTTATGGCAAAAGGTCAGGTAAGGGAAAGAGAAAGCAAAAATCCTGATATAAAGACAGGTAATATAGAAATCTATGTAGACGATTTAAGAATTCTTTCAAAGGCAGAGACAACTCCCTTTGAAATTACAGATGACACCAACGTAAATGAGGAGCTTCGCTTAAAGTACCGTTATCTTGACTTAAGAAGAAACGTGCTTCAGCAAAACATCATGAGAAGAAGCAAAATTGCAAAGACAGCAAGAGACTACTTCTACGAAAACGGATTTATTGAAATTGAAACACCCATGATGATTAAATCTACTCCCGAGGGAGCAAGAGACTATATTGTACCTTCAAGAATTCACGAGGGTAAGTTCTATGCTCTTCCTCAGTCTCCTCAGATTTATAAGCAGCTACTCATGATTTCGGGCTTCGACCGTTATATTCAGCTTGCCCGTTGCTTCAGAGACGAGGACCTGAGAGCTGACAGACAGCCTGAATTCACACAGATAGACTTAGAGATGTCCTTCGTTGACGTTGACGATATCCTTAAAATGATTGAAGGCTTTGTTGAAAGACTTTTCTCTGATGTACTTGACATTAAAATTCCCATGCCTCTTCCTCGTATGACCTATGCTGAGGCTATGGAACGCTATGGCTCCGACAAGCCCGACACAAGATTTTCTATGGAGCTTTGTGATATATCCGACCTTGCGAAAGAATCAGGCTTCTCGGTATTTTCATCTGCAGTGGAAAATGGCGGCGCTGTAGGAGCAATCGTTGCAGAGGGTAGTGCGGATACCTTAAGCCGTAAGGAAATTGACAAGCTCACAGAATATGTAAAGGGCATAGGAGCAAAGGGTCTTGCCTATATAAGATGGGTTGAGGACGAGCCTAATTGCTCTTTCTCCAAGTTCTTAAAGGACGGGGAGCTTATGGCTATTTTAGAAAAAGTTGGAGCTAAAAAGGGCGATACTGTTTTATTCATTGCGGATAAAAAGTCAACAGTTCTTTCTGTTCTCGGCTCACTCCGTCTTACTGTTGCTAAAAAGCTCGATATAATTCCCAAGGGAATGTATAACTTCCTCTGGATTACAGAATTCCCCTTCTTTGAATATAACGAGGAAACGGGTAACTGGGATGCTATGCATCATCCCTTCACAATGCCCATGGATGAATGTATTCCTTATCTTGACTCTGACCCGGGTAAGGTAAGAGCGAAGGCATACGACCTGGTATTAAACGGAACAGAATTATCAAGCGGCTCCATCCGTATAACAGATGCAGCTCTTCAGCAGAAAATGTTTGAAGCACTGGGACTTACCGAAGAAGAAATCAAGGCTAAATTCGGCTTCTTAGTGGATGCTTATAAGTACGGTGCCGCACCTCACGGCGGAATGGGTATCGGTCTTGACAGAATTGCAATGATTATGTGCGATGCCGATTCACTTCGTGATGTAGTTGCATTCCCCAAGGTGCAGAATGCATCGGAGCTTATGTCTAACGCTCCCGATGTGGTTGATGAAGCACAGCTTAAGGAGTTACACATTAAAATCACAGAATAAAACCAAATTGAATTTGGAGGTACAAAAAAGTCATGATAGAAGTTAAGGGACTTACAAAAAGCTTTGGCTCACACAAGGTTTTGGACAATATAACCTTTCGTGTGGAAAAAGGAGAGGTAATGGGATTTTTAGGTGCAAACGGCGCAGGAAAGAGCACCACTATGAATATAATAACTGGATACCTTTCATCAAACTCGGGGAAAGTTTTGATTAACGGTATCGACGTGGCAGAAAAGCCTATAGAAGCTAAAAAACACATAGGCTATCTTCCTGAAAAGCCTCCGCTTTATCCCAATATGACAGTCTTGGAGTACCTTGATTTTGTATTTGATTTAAAGGGCGTTAAATTGGATAAAAAGGCAGATGCGGGCGAAAAATCCGAAAAGGATAAGCATATAGAAGATATATGTGCCCGCTGCGGAATACTGGGTGTTAAAGGAAGGCTTATAAGAAACCTTTCCAAAGGCTATTGCCAGAGAGTGGGACTTGCCCAGGCACTTATAGGCGATCCTGAAATTTTGATTTTAGATGAGCCTACAGTAGGTCTTGACCCTGTTCAGATTATAGAAATCAGAAACTTAATAAAGGATTTAGGGAAAGACCATACGGTTATTTTAAGCTCACATATTTTAAGCGAGGTTTCTGCTGTCTGCGAAAAAATTATTATAATAAACGGCGGCAGAATTGCGGCAGCCTCCTTTACCGATAAGCTTATGAAGGAATTTGAAGATGTTACCAGGTTAAGACTCAGAGCATCGGGAGACGCCGAAAGTATAATGAAAATCTTCGGGCAGACCTTCGGAATTTTAAGCATGGAGGAAGTGCCCTCGGGAGAAGACAATGTGGCAGAGGTTGTCTTTAAGACTTCAAAGGATATAAGATTAAGTATAATGAGCCGTCTGGTTGAAAAAAATGTAGAGGTTAAGTCCTTTGGTCTTGATTCACTGAGCTTAGAAGATATTTTCCTTAAATACGTGGGAGGCAACGAAGATGAAAGCGATATTTAAAAGAGAAATTGACAACTATTTAAATAACCCCATGGGCTATGTGTTTTTAGGTATTTTCGTTTTGATATTTTCGGGAATTTTCTGCTATGTAAATCTTTACGGACTTACAAGCTCCAACATTTCCTACACCTTCTCCTGGATGATTTATGCAATGCTTTGCTTAATGCCTCTTATAACCATGCGTCTTTTGGCAGAGGAAAAGGCAGGTAAAACCGACCAGCTTTTGCTTTGCAGTCCCGTTTCATCCATGGATATAGTTATGGGTAAATTCTTTGCGGTAATGGTACTTGTGGCTCTGGCACTTTGCTTTACCGTACCTCATCTTGTGGTACTTATTTTAAGGGGAAACCCCGATTTTTCCACTACTTTCTTAGCATATCTGGGCTTTTTGCTTTATGCTTCGGTTTATGCTTCAATAGGTCTTTTCATTTCGTCATTAACAGAAAATCAGGTTATTTCTGCAGTACTCACTTTCGCAACCTTCATTGGAATGCTTGCAGTGGAAATCCTTTTGGTTCCCTCAATTCAGAGTCCCTTGTTATATAAAATTCTCTCGGGAATATCCTTTGCTTCAAGATATACGGATTTTTCTCTGGGAATATTGAATATTACTTCTTTGATTTACTATATAAGTGTTGCTCTTATGTTTAACTACTTCACGGTTTTAAGCATAGAGAGAAGAAGATGGTAGGAGGTGCCTTTTATGAAAAACAAAATTAAAGTAAGATTGGAAGGCACAGCTTTTGCAGCATTGGTATTGCTTTTGGTTTTATTTGTCAACATTATTTTCGGCGTTTTGGGAGAAAAATACGACCTTAAGCTGGACTTGACAGGAGGCGGAGTTTATACTCTTGCTCCTGAAACAAAAGAGGTTCTGGCCACAATAGATAAAGACATCACCATTTACTATGCTACCAATGCGGACAGCAGAAATGCCCGTTATCAGGAGATACTGGAGGAATTCAAAAACGAATCTCCTTTTATTAAAGTTAACGAGGTGAACATTGATACAGACCCCGGCTTTTCCAGAAAATATCAGGTAAGAAACTACAACAGTGTTGTTGTTGAAAGTGAAACGACAGGAAAAAAGAGAGTTATAGACAACTCTTTAATAGAAAACAGCTTAGCCAATGATAAGGGTGTGGAAAGCACAAGGGTAAGTTACCTTGAAGGCTACATTTCCGCAGCACTCCGTTATGTAACAGGTGATGACCCCTTAACCGTATATATTACTATGGGACACGGTGAAGTAACTGAAAACACTGACTTTCTGGATCATCTTATGAATATGCTTTACTCAGAAGCTATGACTGTAAAGGTTCTTGATATAACAACGGACGATATCCCGAAGGATACGGATATGCTTCTTTTTGCAGGTCCCACTATAGATTTTACGAATGATGAATTAAAGAAAATTGATGACTATCTTGAAAAGGGCGGAAGAATGCAGTTTTATTCAAATCCCTCTTACAATTTATCCAATTTAAACGGATATTTTGAGAAAAACTGGGGTGTAAAGGTTGAAAACAACTGTGTTACCGATGAAAATTCGGGCTACATTGCGAAAAGTGCAGGGGGAAGCTTCCTTATTCCCGTTCTCGTAAATCATGCAATGACCGAATATTTACTTTCCGTAAATGCAAGACTCAGAACTCCGGAGGGAGACACCAATTCTGTTACAATAACGGAAAAAAACGAAATTGAGGCGACGCCCCTGGTTACCACCAGTATGAGCGGCGTTACTATGTCAAGAGAAGACTGGAACAAAAAGTTAAATCGTGAAGAGTACGAAAAGAGCCAGGAGGGAACTTACAATATAACCGTATATTTAAGAAAAAATCCCCTGAATAACTCTGAAACCACAGCAAGACTTTTAGTATCAGGCTCATATTATATGCTTTTTGACAGAATGATTGACGGTTCCTCAAGCTATGGAGATAAGGACTTGGTTGTAAAGAGCATAAACTATATGTCAGGAATTGAAGATGCTCCCGTTTCTGTGGCTGCTAAACATGTTGTCAGAGAAAAAATGGAAGTATTAAAGCAAAGCACGTTGGTATTTTGTATTACCCTGCTTGTTGCAGTAATTCCCGTTATTTTATTTGCCTTTGGTATTTATGTCTATATAAGGAGGAGTCGTCTGTGAAAAAAAGCTTAAAGCTTATACTGCTCCTTTTAGTTGTTGCATCATTGGGGATTTTTGCCTTTATGCTTACAAAGGAGGACGGGAATAAGGACTCATCTCAGGAGAATGACAATGAAGGCTTCTATGTAAGGGAAATTAAAGACGAAATAAAGGAAATAAACTTAATTAACACATCGGGCGTTTTCGGCTTTTTAAAAGAAAACGGTGTATGGTACAATATTTTCACCGAAAAGGTTGAAACAAAGGGAAATACAATTTACGCAATTGAAAGTATATTAAAAAAGCCCATGGCACTTGATACCATTGAGGAAAATGTAGCATCAATAGGAAAATACGGACTGGATAAGCCGTCTGTTATAGCTTCCTTTGAAACGGTATCAGGAGAAAAAGGAAGTCTGAAAATAGGAAATGCCGTTTTGGGAAGAAAGTACTACTTTACTTTGGATGACAAAACAGTTTATACTATGGATTCAAGTGAAGCAGGTCTTCTTATGGCAGGAATGAAAGCCTTTGCCGATTTGAGTCTGGTTGCTCTTAACATAGAGGATGTTAAAACCGTAACTTTTTATAACTGGGGAAATACAGTGAAAATCGCTAAAAAAAGTGAAAGCGAGCTTATGGAAGAGGGGGCAAGTGCACTTTTCACCTACGCCTTAAGAGAGCCTGTAAATGAAAATGCATCTCCCACCGCTACCCAGACATTTTTTGAGGATTTTGCGTCTGTAACTGCTCAGAGCTACGACCCCTACGCAAAGGATGCAGACTGCGGTTTTGATGAAATAAACAGATATTTTTCCTTTGAGAGCAAAAATGGAAATGGATACTTCCTTTTGGGAAATTCACCGGAAGAAGGCCTCACCTATGTTAAAAAACAAGGTGTAAAGGGTGCTTATATAGTATCTGATGAAGAACTTTCATTTATGAAAACAGATGCCTTTGATCTGGTTGATAAGCACATCGCTCTTTACTATTTTGATGAAACGGCAAAGGTTAAAGTTGAATGCGGCAGCGAAAGCTATGAGCTTATAATAAAAGACAAGCTTTTCCTTAACGGAAAAGAGATAGGAAAAGAGACAGCTCAGGATGTTTTCCAAAACTTAGTCTCCCTTTGCTACGACGGAAGAGCAGAAAAGGAAATAGCTTCTCCAAAAAGCGAGGTAAGAATTGTCTTTGAAACAAAAAATAAGGTGGATGTAACCGAGTACGTTTCCTATGACGCTATGAATTATGGAGTTTTAAGAAACGGAAAATTAGAATTTACCATTCAGAAAAAGTATGTTGAAAAAATACTGAGTTTAATCAAGGAGCTTGTTTGATGAACTATCCAGTTGTAACGGAGGTTTTGGAAGAAAGCCTTTCAGCTAAAGCGGGAATAAAAATAGGGGACAGAATAAAGAAGGTAAACGGCGAAGAAATTACGGATATACTTGACTATCGCTTTTTCACATCCGACCCCTGCCTTTTAATCGAAGCGGTAAGGGAAAATGAAGAAATATCCTTTGCTTTGGAAAACGAATTGGGTGAGGATATCGGTCTTACCTTATGCTACGGTGATGCCGAAAAGACAAAAAGGTGTAAAAACAAGTGTATTTTCTGCTTTATCGACCAGATGCCGAAAGGCATGAGAGAAAGTCTTTACGTTAAAGATGACGATGTAAGACTGTCCTTTTTGACGGGAAGCTATATTACTCTTACAAACCTTTCAGAAAAGGATATAGACCGTATAATAAAGCAGCATATAAGCCCCGTTAACGTGTCTGTTCACACCGTGAACCCTGATTTAAGAGTGAAAATGCTTAAAAACAAGGATGCGGGAAAGGTTTTCAAGCTCATGAAAAAGCTTGCAAAGCATAAAATAGTCATGAACTGCCAGGTTGTGTTGGTTAAGGGCGTCAATGATAAAAAGGAGCTTTCCTTAACAATTAAAAAGCTTTTAAGCCTTTATCCTTTTGTAAATAGCTTAAGCGTTGTTCCTGTGGGACTTACAAAATACAGGGATAATCTTCCTTACCTTTCTGCCTTCACAAAGGAAGACTCCAAAGAGGTAATAAGCTTAATTGAAAGCTTTCAGAAAAAGGCAAGGAAAAAGCATAAGGTGGGCTTTGTCTATGCTTCTGATGAATTTTACTTAAAGGCAGAAAAGCCCCTTCCTGAAGAATGGGAATATGACGGCTATCCGCAGATTGAAAACGGCGTGGGAATGATAACCTCTTTCAGGGAAGAGGCAGACTTCGCACTTTCCGATTTGCCCTCCGATTTACCCGAAAGGCAGGTGGGTATTATAACGGGCTATGCGGCGGAGAAGCTTTTTAACGAAACAAAGGTAAAAATAGAGGAAAAGTATAAAAACATAAAGCTTTATATTTATCCCATAAGAAATGACTTTTTCGGAGAAAGCGTTACTGTAGCGGGACTCGTTACGGGAAAAGACGTGATAGCCCAGCTTAAAGGAAAGAGCCTTCCTTGTGAAATTTTAATGCCCGAGGTAATGTTTAAGGACGGCACAGATATTATGCTGGACGATGTAAGCATAAAAACTCTGGAAGAAGAACTTAAGGTTAAAATAAGAAAGATAAAAACCGACGGAATATCTACCGTCAATGCTATATGTAAGAAAGATTGAAAGGAGGCTTTATTATGCCGAAACCTTGTGTAGCTATAGTGGGAAGACCAAACGTGGGTAAATCCACCCTGTTTAACAGACTGACAGGAGGGAGAACCGCCATTGTTGAAGATACACCCGGCATCACCAGAGACAGAATTTATAAGGATGCGGAATGGTGCGGAAAAGCATTTACGTTAATTGATACAGGTGGAATAGAGCCTAAAAGTGATGATATAATACTTTCCCAGATGAAGCGTCAGGCAAATCTTGCCATAGAGCAGGCGGATGTAATTATTTTCATGACAGATATTAAAACATCTATGACTGCATCTGATGCCGAGGTGGCTGCAATGCTTCAGAAATCAGGAAAGCCCGTGGTTTTAGCCGTTAATAAAAGTGATTCTCCTGGTAATCCTCCCATGGAATTTTATGAGTTTTACAATTTAGGGATAGGAGAGCCTATTGCCATAAGCTCGACTCACGGTATGGGGCTTGGAGAGCTTTTGGATGAGGTTTGCTCCCATTTTACGGATGAAGACTATGAGGAAGCTAATGAGGATGTTATAAAGGTTGCCGTAACAGGCAAGCCCAATGCAGGAAAATCCACTTTATTCAATCATCTTTTGGGAGAGGAGAGAGTTATTGTATCAGACATTCCCGGAACCACAAGGGATGCAATCGACTCCTACCTTGAAAAAGACGGTCAGAAATACCTGATTATAGATACTGCAGGCATGAGAAAAAGAGGTAAGATTGACGACAATGTAGAGCGTTACAGCGTTGTGAGAAGCTTAGCTGCCATCGAGAAAAGCGACGTTTCAATTCTTATGATAGATGCGTCAGAGGGCATAAGCGAGCAGGATTCCAAAATCGCAGGCTATGCTCACGATAACGGCAGGGCAAGTATAATTGCCGTAAATAAGTGGGATTTAATCGAAAAAGACGATAAAACCATGTCGGAATTCAAAAAGAGTATCGAGGAAAAGCTTCCCTTTATGCATTATGCTCCCCAGGTTTATATAAGTGCCAAGACGGGGCAGAGGACGGAAAAGCTTTTAGAAATGGTTAATTTTGTTCACAAGGCTCATAATACCCACATTTCCACAGGTGCATTAAATGATATAATAAACGAGGCGGTAAACAAAAATCAGGCGCCCTCAGACAAGGGTAAGCGTCTTAAGATTTATTATGCAACCCAGGCTAAGGGAGCACCTCCTACATTTGTTTTATTTGTAAACGATAAGGAGCTTATGCATTTTTCATATCTTCGTTATCTGGAAAATCAGATAAGAAAAGCCTTTGATTTAACGGGAACTCCCGTCCAGTTTATAATAAGAGAGCGTAACGAGGAAGAAAAGAGGTAGTTTTATGGCTTATATAATAATCATAGGTCTGCTTTCAGGCTACTTAATCGGAAGCATCAATCCTGCAATTATCTTTTCGAAAATAAAAGGTACTGACATAAGAAAAATGGGCAGCGGAAATGCAGGAGCAACCAACACACTGCGTAATTTCGGTAAAGGTGCGGCATTGCTTGTTACCTTATGCGATATATTAAAGTGTGTGATTTCTCTTTTGATAGCAGGCTTATTGGCAAAGTTTATAAATCCTGAACTTGTGCTTTACGGAAAAATAGCCGCAGCAGTAGGCTGTATAATGGGACACAATTTCCCGCTCTATTTTTCCTTCAGGGGCGGAAAAGGTGTTTTGGTTTCCGCCACTGCACTTTTCATGCTGGACTATAAAATAGGGCTTATTGCAATTTTCACATTCATAGTTATTTTCGGAATAACTAAATATGTGTCTTTAGGCTCTGTTTTATCCTCATGTATGGCAGTTATATTTTCGTCATTTATGTCTGATACATATGTATTTTTGTTCATTGCTTTTGCAGCTGTGCTCACCATTATAAGACACAGAAGCAATATTAAAAGACTTATAAAAGGCGAAGAAAGTAAAACCACATTCAGTAAAAAATAGGAGATAGTTATGAAAATATCAGTAATCGGTTCAGGAGGATGGGGAACAGCCCTTGCAATTTTACTGTCTGAAAATTCCCACCAGGTTACTTTATGGTCCTGGCAGGAGGAAGAAAGTGAAAGACTCAGAAAAGACAGAGAAAATAAGGCTTTTCTTCCCGGGGTTAAAATTCCAGGTGGTATAGAATTCACTTCAGATCTTGAAGAAGCGGTAAAAAAGGCGGAGGCGGTTGTAACCGTGCTTCCCAGCCATAGATTAAGGGACTATGCAAGAAAAATGGCTCCCTATATAGGAAAAAGACTTATAATAAACTGCACAAAAGGATTGGAGCAGGGAACTTATAAAACCATGTCTGAGTGCATAAAGGAAGAAATCAAAGATGCCCGTGTGGCAGTTTTGACAGGTCCTTCTCACGCAGAGGAGGTTGCCCGTTTTATACCTACGGCAGTTGTGGCATCAGCGGAAAATATGGAAGATGCCGAAAAGGCGAGAGAGATATTTATGTGTGAATCCTTAAGGGTTTATACAAACTCCGATTTAAAGGGAATAGAAATCGGAGGGGCATTAAAAAATGTAATAGCTCTTTGTGCAGGGATGATTGACGGTCTTGGCTACGGAGATAACACAAAGGCGGCTTTGATGACGAGAGGACTTGCGGAAATTACCAGACTGGGCGTAGCAATGGGAGCTAAAAGTGAGACCTTTATGGGACTTACGGGAATAGGTGATTTAATTGTAACCTGCACCAGTATGCACAGCAGAAACAGACGTGCGGGAATATTGCTTGGTCAGGGTAAGAGCCTTGAGGAAACCTTAGATGAAATAAAGATGGTAACAGAGGGTATAACCACCTGCTCTGCGGCATACGAGCTTTCAAAAAAAGCAGGAGTGGAGATGCCTATTGTGAATGAGGCTTATGCAGTTCTTTATGAAAATAAAAATCCCAAATCCGCAGTATTGGATTTGATGATGAGAGATAAAAAAGAAGAGTAGAGGAGTGTTTTTATGAAAAAAACAGCTTTGGTGGTTCTGGCAGCAGGTATGGGAAGCCGTTTCGGTGGACTTAAGCAGATGGAGCCCTTCGGGCTTAACGGTGAAGCTATTTTGGACTTTTCCGTAAATGATGCAATCGAAGCAGGCTACAGCGAAGTGATTTTTATAATCAAAAAGGAAATTGAAAAAGACTTCAAGGAAACTGTAGGAAAGAGAACAGAGGCTAAAATTCCTGTTAAATATGCTTATCAGGAGCTTGACAAATTGCCCGAAGGCTACTGTGTTCCTGAGGGCAGAGTAAAGCCCTGGGGAACGGGACACGCTATTTTGTGTGCAAAGGATTTGATTGATTCTCCCTTTGTAATAATAAATGCCGACGACTATTACGGTAAGGAAGGCCTTAAAAAGTTAAAGGAGCATCTTGATAAAGAAGAAGGCTTTGCTCTGGCAGGATATAAGCTTTACAATACCTTGTCCGAGACGGGAGCTGTATCAAGAGGCGTTTGCAAAACTAAGGACGGATACCTTCTGGAAATAGACGAAACCAGTGTAGATAAAAATTCAGGCTATAGCGAAGACACCCTGGTTTCCATGAATATGTGGGGCTTGACACCCGAGCTTTTTGATTATATAACTCCCTATTTTGATGAATTTTTAAAAGAACAGATAGCTGTTCCTAAAAGCGAATTTTACATTCCTCTTGCAATAAGCAGAGCGGTTAAAGAAGGGCTTACCACCGTTAAGGTTTACGAAACCGATGATAAGTGGTATGGTGTTACATATAAAGAGGATGCTGAGGGTGTAAGATGTGCACTTCAGGAACTTCAGAAAAAGGGGCTTTACGATGGACTTAATAAGTGAAATATTAAAGGTCTATCACTTGGAGGGGGAAGTTTCCTCTTACGGAGATGGGCATATAAATGACACTTATATACTTACGCATAAAAATTACATACTCCAGAGGATAAATACAGATATATTTTTGGATGTAGATTCTTTAATGGAAAATATTTCGGGAGTAACGGAATATTTAAGAAAAGAGCTTGAAAAAGACGGAAAAAATCCTGACAGAGAGACTCTGACCCTGGTAAAGACCAAGGATGGCAAGAATTATTACAGGTCAGAAGCAGGGGATGCTTACCGCATCTATAAATTTATAGATGGAGCAAAAAGCTATAATCTGGCGGAAAATCCCACACAGTTTTGCGAGGCAGCCAGGGCCTTCGGGCGTTTTGCCATGTACCTCGATAAATATCCTGCCGAAAGCCTTCATGAAACCATAAAGGATTTTCATAACACACCTTTTCGCTATCTGCAGCTTGACGAAGCTATAAAGAAAGACCCGCTTGGAAGAGCGAAGACAGTAAAAGAAGAAATTGATTTTGCTATGGCGAGAAGAAATGAGGCATCAAAAGTTACCGATGCAATAAAAAAGGGAGAGGTTCCCTTAAGGGTAACCCATAATGACACAAAGCTTAATAACGTTTTAATAGATGATAAGACGGGATGTGGTCTTTGCGTTCTGGATCTGGATACGGTTATGCCCGGCTCTCTTTTATATGATTTCGGCGACGCCCTGAGATTTGGTGCATCAAGTGCAGTTGAGGATGAAACCGACCTTTCAAAGGTGTGGTTTGATATGGATTTATACAAAGCCTTTGTATCAGGCTATTTAGAGGAGACGGGGAAAATTCTGACAGAAGCGGAAAAAGAGCTTTTGCCCTTCTCCGCAAAGCTTCTGACCTTAGAATGCGGAATACGCTTTCTCTCTGATTACATAATGGGAGATGTCTATTTTAAAATCCATAAAGAAAACCACAATTTAGACAGGGCGAGAAATCAGTTTAAGCTGGTTTACGACATTGAACAAAAGCTTCCCGAAATGAAAAAAATCGTAGATGAATACTTTAAAAAATGAGGTGCGAAGCACCTCATTTTTTATTTAAGACATCTGCATAGGGCATAGGCTGTTTTTTTCATTTCTTCTTTTGTGTTGAAAATTCCGGGAGAAAAACGTACAGTTCCTGTATCCAAAGTTCCGATGGTTTCGTGGGCAAGAGGGGCACAGTGAAGACCGGCTCTTACGCAAATCCCGAAGTTTTTATAAAGCTTTTCGGCTAAGAGGGAAGAATCCATGTGGGTAACTATGGATAAAACAGAGGTTGTATTATCTCCGGGGGTGCCCATTATTTTTACTTTGGGTATCACGCTGAAGTCTTCTGCCAGAATTTTAATCAGCTCTGTTTCATAGTCGTGAATGTTTTTAACCTTATGCCTTAAAATGAAATTAACTCCTGAAAGAAGTCCTGCAATTCCGGGAACATTGGGAGTTCCGCTTTCAAACCTGTCAGGAAGGATTGAAGGCTGTGAAAGGGATTCTGAAAAGCTTCCCGTACCTCCCTCGGTCAAAGAATCGGGCATAATGCCCTCTTTAATATAAAGGCCTCCGGTTCCCTGAGGGCCTAAAAGCCCCTTGTGTCCCGGAAAAGCCAGGATATCAATACATGATTTTTCAACATCAATGGGAACTGAGCCTGCGCTCTGGGAAGCATCAACCATAAATAAGATATTTCTCTTTTCAAGCTCTCTGCCGATTTTTACAATATCGTTTATACTGCCGGTTACATTTGACGAATGAATAAGACAAACCAGCTTCGTATCAGGGGTAAGGGATGAAATAACGGAGTCTTTTTCCACAAACCCCTTTTCGTTACCTTTGGCAAAGAGAAGATTTGCTCCCTTTTCCATAAGAAGATGAGAGGGTCTTGCCACAGCATTATGCTCCATGGAGGAAATTAAAAAAGAGTCTCCTTTTTTAATAAGACCTTTAAGAGCGGTGTTAATGGAAGTTGTGGCATTGTCCGTAAATATTATATTTTCGGGGGTTTCTATATTGAAAAGCTTAGCTAAAGCTTCTCTGGCAGAAAAGATAATTTCGCTTGCCGAAGCGGAATTTTTATAAGAGCCTCTTCCTGGACTTGATAAATTGTTAAGAGAAAAAAGAACGGCTTTTTTTACAGAGTCCGGTTTTATAAATGAAGTGGCTGCATTATCAAGATATATCAAAACTATAGCCCCTTCCTTTTACAGAAATTTTTCGGTGTAGGGGATATAGCTTCCCTTTAGTTCTTCGAAAATTCCCTTTACATTTATGCGGGATTCTTTAAGATGGGGAAGTATTTTATCCGCATGTTCACTTTTCACTCTGATGGAGTAAGTGCAACCGCCTTCGGAAATGGATTTGGGGGTCTGGATAATTTCGGAGGGAATATTGATAGATGCCAGAATTCTTTTAAGCCTCTGGGCACTTGTTCCTGAATATAATACGATAAGCATGGGGTTCACTCCTTTCATTACCCTTAAATATTTTATGCAGTGTAACATTTTAAGACACTAAAAGATAAAAAATAAAAAAATCACGAAAATATTAAAGATTTTTCTTGCAAAATTGACAAAAAAAGAGTATTATATAGTATATGATAGTATTTTTGTATCTAAGTATAAGTGAAAGCTTGGAAAGGAATGATTGTTGTGTCAAATAAATTTTTTCAGAGCGTGGTATATCAGCTCAAGGAGGCTTTCGGGCGTCCTGCAGGAGTGATTTTGGATAACGATACCATAAGCTCTTTTGCGGACATAAAGGGTATAGAAGAAATTTTGGAAGAGGTACAAAGACAGTGCTCCGAGCCGGGAAGAGTTTATGTGGCAGGCGGATATACATTTATCGGCGGCGGAATGCGAGGAAAGACTGATTTTATCGCTTTTGTGGAAGGTGAAGATGAAGAAGCTAAAAAGGACGTAAGCATTCTGTCTGTATCAGTTTTAAGTATAAAGCAGTTTTATGACGAAAAGTTTGACAAGCTTAATTTTATAAAGAATGTTCTTTTGGATAATATACTTCCCGGGGACCTTACGGCAAAGACAAAGGAACTTCATATAGCCACAGATGTAACAAGGGTTGTTATGACGGTGAGAGTGGATTCTGAGCATGACAATGCGGCTATGGATATGATAACCAACATTTTCCCTGACAAGGAAAAGGATTTCATTATAAGAATTGATGCAAAGGATATCGCAATCGTAAAGGAAATAAAGGCAAACTCCACAGACAAAGAAGTTAAAAAGATTGCCAAGTCTTTGCTTGATACCATAAATGCCGAGCTTATGATAAATGCATTTATCGGTATAGGTACAGTTGTTACAGACATGAAGGATATTGCTAAGAGCTATCGTGAAAGCCATGTGGCACTTGAGGTAGGAAAGGTTATGGATACGGACAAGCCTATAATGAGCTACAACAATTTAGGTATAGGCCGTCTTATCTATCAGCTTCCCACCACACTTTGCAAGCTTTTCTTGGAAGAAGTTTTCGAAAAAGGCTCTTTGGATACGTTGGACCACGAAACTATTGTTACAATCCAGAAATTCTTTGAGAAAAATCTCAATGTGTCAGAAACATCACGTCAGCTTTATGTTCACAGAAACACTTTAGTTTACAGACTTGACAAGGTGCAGAAGCTTACGGGTCTCGATTTAAGAGTGTTTGATGACGCAATAGTATTTAAAGTAGCAATGATGGTTAAGAAATATCTTGAGTCCAACCCCAACAAGATTTGAGGTGAAAGTACTTGATAGAATTTGTAAACGTTACATTGACATATCCCAACGGAACAAAAGCGCTGGATGATTTGTCTTTCAAAATTGAAAGGGGAGAATTTGTGTACCTGACAGGAAGAAGCGGTGCAGGAAAATCCTCTATAATGAAGCTTTTGATGCGTGAAGAAAATCTTACAGATGGGCAGATTTTTGTTGACAGAGTTGAAATTTCAGGTCTTTCAAGGAAGGAAATCCCTTATTTGAGAAGAAGCCTGGGTATGGTTTATCAGGATTTTAAATTGCTTCCCAAAACCACAGTGTACGACAACGTTGCTTTTGCAATGCAGGTTGTTGGTGCAAGCGGTAAAGCCATAAGGAAAAGAGTTCCTGAGGTTTTGGATCAGGTAAGACTTTCAAATAAAGCCAGATGCGATATATCAGAGCTTTCAGGCGGTGAACAGCAGAGAGTTTCAATAGCCCGTGCACTGGTTAACCGTCCCACGGTAATTTTAGCGGACGAGCCCACGGGAAACCTTGACAGAATTGTTGCCATGGATATCATGGACACACTGGAAGCTATAAACAGAAGCGGAACTACAATTCTCATGGCAACCCATGCATCGGAGATTGTAAATGCCCGTCCGAAACGTCTTTTAGTGGTGGATGACGGAAAACTCACCCGAGACGAGGAGGGAGGATTGTATAACCTTGATGAATAATTCCAGATATTACACAAAAACAGCATTTTTAAGCATTGTACATAACAAGCTTATGTCCATATCCTCAATTCTTACAATCGGATGCTGCTTGTTTTTGTTCAGCGTATTTATGCTTTTTACACTTAATATAAACTATATAAGCGAGCAGATTAAATCCCAGTGCGAAATTCAGGCTTATATTGATATTTCCATTGACGGGGAGGATGCCCTTGCCATAGCAGACAGGGTAAAGGATGTTCCTAACGTGGCGGATACTGCCTATGAAACAAAAGCCCAGGCTTTCAGTAACTACTCAGAAAGACTTCAGGGTAATTCCATAGCCTTAGAGGGGCTGGAAGGGGAAGATTTCTTAAGAAACAGTGTTAAAATTACCTTGGAGGACCTTTCTCTTGCAAGCGAAACTGCAAAAGAGGTGGAGAAAATCCCGGGTATTGCAGAGGTTATAAACCATCAGGACACAGTTGATAATGTTATAAGCGTTACATCTTACGTTAAAAATGCAAGCTTTATCATTATGCTCATTTTAATGATAGTTTCGCTTTTCATTATTTCAAATACCATAAAGCTTTCGGTTGCTTCCCGTTCGGGAGAAATCCACATTATGAAATTTGTGGGTGCGACCAACTGGTTTATCCGCTGGCCCTTTATTATTGAGGGTATAATAATCGGCTTTATAGGAAGTATTTTGGCTCTGGCAGTTACATTCTCGGGATACATTCCCTTATACAATTCTGTAACGGAGACATTTCCCATCATGAAGCTTTGTGCTCCGTCAGATATTTCGGGAATACTCATTTTACTGGTAGTTGCTTTTGGTTGTCTTATGGGTGCTTTTGCCAGCACCTGGTCCACCACAAGGCATCTTAAGGTTTAATGGAGGTGCCTTGTGAAAAAAAGAAAAGTTTTAATTTCTGTTATGGCAGTTGTCATGGCGCTTGTCTTCTTGCTCACATTCGTGGCATCCGTATTCCCTGCAAGAGCTGATCTTACAAGTCAGTTAAATCAGGCGAAAAGCCAGAGAAAGGCGGCAGAACAGGAGCTTTCCAATATAAAGGGACAAAAGAAGATTGCTGAAGACGATAAGGCAAAGCTGGATGCGGAAATAGCGGAGCTTAATGGAAAAATCGCATCAGTCCAGGCGGAGCTTGACGCTACGGCAAGAAAGCTTTCAGAAAAAGAAGCCGAGCTTTATGAAGCGGAAATTGCCTGCGAAAAGCAGTTTGAATCATTTAAGACCAGGGCGAGAATAATGTATGAAAACGGACCTTCTACCTATATAGAAATTTTGTTTTCATCAGGAAGCTTTTCGGAGTTTTTATCAAATATAGAAATAATGCGAAGCATTTTGGAGTATGATAATAAGGTACTCAATGAAAGAAAAGCTGTAAGAGAGCAGATTGCCCTGCAGAAAAATGAAATTGAAGCCATAAAGAAAGAGCAGGAAACAAGAAAGCAGACTCTTACTGAAATGAAAGGAACTCTTTCAGCCAAGCAGCAGGCACAAAGTGCCGTTATTACAAGGCTTTCAGACCAGGAAGCTACAATAAGGGCAAAAATTGCCGAGCAGCAGGCGGAAGAGGCAAGAATTCAGAGGCTTATAAATCAGGCGCTGGCATCGCAGAACACCACTACCGTGAGCACCATCACCACAACGGGAACAGGCGTTATGCAGTGGCCTTGCCCCTCTACAAAGAATATAACAAGCGAGTTCGGGTCAAGAAGTCAGCCTGTGGCGGGTGCATCTACAAACCATAAGGGCATAGATATTGGTGCATCCATGGGAGCAGATATTGTGGCGGCAGACTCGGGAACAATACTTTTCTCGGGCAACAGCTCTTCCTACGGAAAGTATATTGTTATAACTCACGGCGGCGGAATAACAACTCTTTATGCTCATTGCAGTCAGCTTTTGGTGAAGGCAGGCGCAACTGTTACAAAGGGTCAGGTTATCGCCAAGGTAGGTTCTACGGGAATATCCAGCGGACCGCATCTTCATTTTGAAGTATCCGTAAACGGGTCCAGGGTAAATCCCAGGGATTATGTTAATTGATAAAAAGCTGTGTGCCGAAAGGGCGCACAGCTTTTGAATATAATAAAAAAGGGTGAATTCATTGAAGCTTAAAAAGAAAACAGTTGTACTTGTTCTGGTAATTATAATTCTTATGCTTACATCATTTAAGCTGGGTAATTTCGTTGGCAGAAATGAAAATAAGCTTACTTTTATTCAGAGTATCATAGAAAACACCTTTCCACTTGAATACGACAGGGAATATATAGAGGACGTGGCGGCAAAGTGTATGGTTATGGCACTTGAAGACCCTTATTCCGTCTATATGGATAAAAAAGAGGGAAAGAGCTTTTTGGAAGAAATAGAGGGAACATATAAGGGAATAGGCGTAACCATCGGATATGATGGGAAAAATAAAAACGCTGTGATTCAGGATATTCTTCCCGATACTCCTGCGGAAAAGGCAGGACTCAAAAAAGGAGATATCCTTGTATCCGTGGATGACTTAGAAATGTCAGAAGAAACCTACGAAAGGATTATATACTATATAAAGGGCATGGATGAGGCTTCTCCCGATGACGAAACGGAAATGGAATTTACCTTTAAAAGGGGTAAAGAAACCTTTAAGGTAAATATGAAGCGTGAAAAATTTACGGGAAAACCCGTAAGTGTAGAAGATATAGAAAGTAATCCCGGGATAGCCCTTATAACCCTTTCGGAATTTTCAACAGAAAGTGCCAGGGAATTTAAGGAGACCGTAGAAAAAATTAAAGATAAAAAGGGCATAATCCTTGATTTAAGGAACAACGGCGGCGGAAGTGTAACGTCTCTTTTGGATATAGCCGAATGCATATTGCCAAAGGGCACTTTGTTTTACAGTCTTGATGCAAAGGGAGATAAGACCACCTACGAAATAAAGGATAACGACTATATTGATTTACCCCTGGTTTTATTGGTAAATGAAAATACTGCCAGCGCATCGGAGGTTTTAACCTCGGCGGTAAAGGAAAAGGGAAGAGGTCTTGTGATAGGTACTACCACCTACGGTAAAGGTCTTGTTCAGGGAATAATTACATTCCCTGACGGAAGCCTGCTTAAGCTTACTGTGGAAAAATATTATACCGCAGGCGGCAAATATATAAACGAAGTGGGAATAACCCCGGATATCGTAATTGAAGATGACGAAAAACAGTTAGATAGAGCAATAGAAGAATTAAGTAAATAAAAAAAGTAAGTGAAAACCATTGGTTTTCACTTACTTTTTTACGTTTTTCAAAACAGTATTTTGCATTCGACTACTTTGCCCAGAATACGTATTTTGTCCTTTTTGAGATTATAAATCTGGATTTGATGCTCCGGATTAAACGACTGGGGAATAAGCTGAACAAAGCCATTCTCCTTTTTAAATCTTTTAACTGTTGCATCTTCGTCGTTTACCATAACTACGGCTATTTCGCCATTATCAACACTTTCCTGCTTGCGGATGATAAGTATATTTCCGTCGTTGATGTGTGCGGCATTCATTGAATCACCTTTTACTCTTAGGGCAAAATATTCTCCTTCACCCTGGCTGTCGGTATAGGTGTAATCTTCAATATGCTCTTCAGCGTATAGGGGCATACCTGCGGAAATATAACCAAGAATGGGGATTTTTTTCAGTTGCGGGTTGTAAGGCTTAAAAGTTTCGTTTTGTATGTCTGCCCGTTCCTTTGGGACATTAAAGCCCGAAAGCCATGCTTCAGATACATTGAGGGCTTTTGCCAGGATAAAAATTTTTGTTTGTCCGGGCACAACCTTTCCGGACAGATATTGAGCAATCGCACTTCTGCCCAACTTTACCCTGTTAGCTTTGCAAAAGGGCATAGCAAGATTTAGTATATCTATTTGTCTAAGGCCTCTTTCTTCCATAAGTTCCTTAAGCCTTTCGGCGGTTGAAACCTTTTCCATACAATCACCTCATTGATATTATAATTGATTTTGAACTTGCTGTCAAGGAAAAAGTTCAAAATAGTTGAACTTTTTCCTTGACAAAGTGCATAAGATGTTATATAATGTATATGTTCAATATTGAACAGAAATTGTTATACATTTTTAAAACCGACAAAATCTGCAATTTATGCAAAATTTAATTTTGTGTGCACTTAGCTACAAGTTATAATAATGCTATATTGCGGAACTAAAAAACATTGATTTTTGAAAGGAGATAATATATAATGGGAAAAAGAGAATTAAAAAATGTCGGAGAAATATTGTATTTAGATTCAGGAAATGCACCGGCCATAAGAGCAGCGCAGGAGTATCTTAATGAAAACGGATATACTGACGGGCGAGGAATAAAGCTTGATGTTGACGGAGACTACGGTATTAACACCTATAACGCTGTCATAAAATATCAGGAAGACAACGGACTTGTGGCGGATGGCAAGCTTGGAGACAAAACGTGGAATTCCATGTGGGACAAAGAAGATGCTGAATACAAAGAGAGGCAAAAAAAACCATGTGGACATGGGACAGAAAAAATGTAAATAACAAAGAAAAAGCAGAAACGGAAGAAAGATATATTCCCGGGTCGGTAACTAAAGATAAGTTAAGTGTAGCTGATAAAGCTAAAATATTAACTGGATTTGCAGGGAAAGTTATTTTTGATGCTTTGGGATTTAATTCGAAACATGGTGTGAACAACCTGGATGAAGTGGAAGAAAAGGAACGGGAAAATGCACTTCGTGATAGAGAAGAACCCATTGTAGATACACGGGAGATCAATGATATGGCAAGCGATGCAGCTAATTATTCTGATGTCATAGAAACGATATACCAGAAAAATTTGTACTCTAAGTGAATTGAATGCTGAGGGAGAATAAATATGAAAATAAGCAAATTAAATGACTGGCTTAAGGTGCTTCTGGTACACTTGGGCGGCGGGCTGATATACATAGTTTGTTTAGGAATGAATAAGGTTGTGTCAGCGGATTTCAGAGGATATCTGTGGGGAGTGTTTTCGATTTTGGCTGTTTTCTATTACATCCTTGCAGGAGCCTTTTTAAAAAATGTAAAAGCTTATAAAATATTTATCCTTTTTTTAGGATTGTTCCCGATAACTTTGCTTTTTGAACAAGCAACTAAAATAGTATCATCTGATTTAAGCTTCGTGCCGAAAGCTTTTGCAGTTATACTATCAGGAGGCGGACTTGTATTTAATAATCTTTTATGGGTATTTCGTGAAGAAATTGAGCAGTATATAGAAGTTTTATTTGCACTATGCGTAGTTGGACCATCTTTAATAACTTATATAAGTGTGCTAGTAAGAAGAAAAATTCACAAGAAAACAGAGAGAAATTACAAACTGATGCATGAATTTTTCAGGGAAGGAAATATGAAAATAAGCAAATTAAATGACTGGCTTAAGGTGCTCCTGGTACACTTGGGCGGAGGAGTACTGAGTTGGCTTTCTATAGCACTGACTCCTGTCGTGAGAGGGGAATTCAGATGTACCGTGTTTATTGTTTTTTTTGTATTGACTATAGTATATTATAATCTGGCGGGCTTCTTTCTTAAAAATGTCAAGGGCTACAAGGTGTTTATTATACTGGGAATATACTTTTTCGCAGCGTTGTTTGTGTTAGCTTTATCGTATTTATATCCCGTATTGCTTGATGAAGCATTGATAGGAAAAATAGTTGTGATGCCTTTGTTTGTAATCCTTTCCGGAGGAGCAAGTATTTTCCTTCTGGTGAAAGAAATTATATTTGGAAGATATCCCGTTGAAGGTTATCTGGAGATGGCGGCAGTATTCGCTCCGTTTATAATTACATACGTGGGTATGCTCATAAGCAGAGTGAGCTACAGAATTTCCGAAAAAGAAAAAGCTTCAGAGGTTGTTTGTGGTAAGTTAACGGAGGGTGAAAATGAATAGGTTAAATGACTGGATAAAAGTGCTTCTGGTACACTTGGGCGGAGGAATGCTTACTTTAATTTCTTTTGGGATTAGTCCCCTTTTAGGAGGAATGAGCAAAGTTTATCTCCGTGTCGGATTTGCCATCTTGACTTTGATATATTATAACTTTATGGGGATTTACTTAAGAAAGGTTAAAGTATATAAAGTCTTTATTGTTTATATCGGAGCTTTTATAGTGGCATTTTTAATGCAGTTGGGAATTAAGGGAATGCCATCTATAATTACCACGTTTCTGGCAGGGGGTACATTTATTTTCATGAATGTATGGAAGCCCTTAAAGGAATTTGACAAATATTTATGGGAGGCACGACATTTTCTTATATTAGCATCTTTTGGAGTAACTTATTTAGGCGTGCTGATAAGTAGGTTGAGCCTGAAGGCATCAGAAAAGGAAGCACTTTCAGAGAAAGTGGCAGAAACTACAGTAGAATAAAAAAGTAAGTGAAAACCAATGGTTTTCACTTACTTTTTTATTTGAGTTCATTTAGTATTTCTTCGCCTATTTTAAATACATCCCCTGCGCCTACGGTCATTACGATATCTCCTTCTTTTACAAGGGATAAAACGTGGCGCTTGGCATCATTAAAATCCTTTGCCATATAAGAATTATTTATCTTGTCTGAAAGCATAGCGGAGGAAATATCTCCCGGGTCTTTCTCTCTTGCGGCATATATGGGAAGAAGTGTAAGATTATCAGCCTCTGATAAAACCTTTACAAAGTCTGAAAACAGTGTTTTTGTACGGGTGTAAGTATGGGGCTGGAAAATTATAAATTTGTTTCCTGAAAAGCCCGATAAAGCATCTAAGGTTGCTTTTATTTCCGTGGGATGGTGGGCATAGTCATCGTAAACCCTGACTCCTTTTTCCTCGCCCTTTAATTCAAAACGCCTTTTTGCACCCTTGAAAGAATTAAGTCCCTTTGCAATTTTTTCGCTCTCGATTCCCGTTATAAAAGCAGCGGCAAAGGAGCAAAGAGCGTTGCTTACATGATGAAGTCCTGGCACTGATAAAGAAACCCGTGTGAGAAATCCGTCTTTATTAAATACATCAAAGCTGTATTCGCCAAATGCACCTTTTTTAAGATTTTTAGCATAAAAATCGGCCTTTTGGTTTTTTGAGGTGGTAACAACATTTTTAATGCCTGAAACAGCATCAAGAGTGTTTTTGTCATCGGCATTTATAACCACCGCTTTTTTTGCCAGAAGGGCAAAATCGTGAAAGGCATCCTTTATGTCAGCTAAATCCTTGTAGTAGTCAAGATGGTCTTCTTCGATATCTAAGATAACAGCAACGGAAGGGTGAAAGTCCAGAAAGCTTCTGTGGTATTCGCAGGCTTCGGAAATGAAAAAATCACCATTTCCGATTCGCATATTGCCATCCAATAAAGAAAGGTCGCCGCCGATTAAAACCGTGGGGTCAGTTTCTGCCTCTAAATATATGTGGGCAAGCATTCCTGTTGTGCTGGTCTTTCCGTGAGTTCCCGAAATATCAATGGGGCAGGGGAACATATCCTCAATTTCTCCTAAAAGTGCACTTCTCTCTAAAGAGAGAATATTGTTTTTCTTTGCATAAAGTCTTTCAGGATTGTCTTCTTTAATGGCGGCAGAATAAATTATCGCATCAGCCCCCAAAACATTCTTTTCCTCATGACAGGGGAAAATTTCAACACCTTTGGCCTTTAATCTTTCTATATAAACATTGTTTCCCGAATCGCTTCCTGTAATCTTATAGCCTTTGGACAAAAGAATAGAAGCAAGTGCACTCATGGAAACACCGCCGATACCTATAAAATGTATGTGTCCGCCTTTTTTTATATCTTTAATTTTATCGGGCAAAAATATCAATCCTTTCTGTAGGATAAGAAGTCTTATACTATATAGTATAGCACAAAATTCGCTTATATCAAGTATTTATTGAAATTTTTTAGGTATATTTCAACAAAAAACAGTAAAAAATGTGGTCAAAATGCCAAAATTTTCGGCAACCATGTTGACAATTTTGTATAATGGTGATAAAATTATAGTTGGCAAATGATTTTTGTAATGAAAGGGGATCAGACATTATGAAGATTACTGACATAAGAATTAGAAAAACAAGTACAGAAGGAAAGATGAGGGCAGTAGTTTCAGTTACATTTGACGACGCTTTTGTAGTGCATGACATAAAGATAATTGACGGAAATGAAAGAATGTTTGTTGCGATGCCGTCAAGAAAAACTCCTACCGGTGAGTTTAAGGATATCGTTCATCCCATAACTCAGGAGGCGAGAGAAGAGCTTCATAAGGCAATAATTGAAAGATACGAAGAATATCTTAAGGAAGAGCCTGTTGTTGAAGAGTAAGAGGATAAAATGCAAGCATAAGCTGCTTGCATTTTTTTCGTTTTCGGTGTATAATATATTACCGAGATTTGTAAGATAAAGAGGTAGAAAATATGTACTTGATAGCAGGACTTGGAAATCCGGGACGTGATTATGTAAATACAAGACACAATGTGGGCTTTGAAGCTATAAATGTCTTGTCGTCCTTTTATGATATTCCCTTAAAGAAAATTAAGCATAAGGCTTTAATTGGCGAAGGAAAGATTTTGGGAGAGCAGGTTATTTTGGCACAGCCCCAGACCTTTATGAATTTAAGCGGCGAGAGCATAAGGGAAATTACGGACTATTATAAAATCCCCCTTTCAAACTGTATTATAATATTTGATGAAGCATCCCTGCCTGTGGGAAGAATAAGAATAAGACCCTCGGGAAGCGCAGGGGGGCATAACGGAATGAAATCCATTTTATATCATCTGGGAACGGATGAGTTTTTAAGAATACGCTTTGGTATAGGGGCAGCTAAGGGAGATATGGCGGACCATGTGCTGGGACGTTTTTCCAAGGAAGAAACAACCCTGATGATTGAAGCGGTGAAAAAGATGCCCGATATAATTGAACTTATTATAAAGGGCAAAGCTGATGAAGCCATGAATATTTATAATCGTGCAGAAGGTGCTAAATAATGAAGGTTTTTGCTGATATATTAGCTGAATCAGAAGAATATAAGAAAATAGTTAAAAGTCTTAAAGATAATAAATTTCCTTTGCATATAACGGGGGTTACGGAGGCAGAAAAGGCTCACCTTTTGTATAGCCTTTATACCCATACGGGAAAGAAAATTTTCATTCTAACCGCAAATGACCGCTCGGCAAAAAGGATGGAAAATGATATAAAGCCTTTTATCTACTCATCCATGCACATAAAGGAAAAGGAGCTTGCTTTAAGAAAATACGATGCCATGGGGCATGATGCCTTATATGAAAAGCTCAGAAGCCTCTACAATTCAAAAAATGCGGAAGTTTTAATTGCCTCTGTGGGGACCTTACTTCAGTTGGTTACCCCTAAAGAGGCTTTTTACGATGGAATGATTTCCTTTTCGGTAGGTGAGGAGAAAGACCTTACAGCCCTTTGTGAAAAATTGGTTTCAATAGGCTATGTAAGATGTGATACAGTGGAAGGAAAGGGAAGCTTTGCCTTAAGGGGCGGAATTTTGGATATCTTTTCTCCCGACTCCGATTATCCTTTCAGAATGGAATTTTTCGGAGACGAAATTGATTCCATAAGATATTTCGATCCCGAAAGTCAGCTTTCCACCGAAAAGACAAATGACGTCAAAATAATTCCCGCAGGGGAAATAGATGAAACAGGCTCTCTTTTGAGCTATATACCCTCTGACTGGCTTTTTGTTTTTGACGAGCCTGTGAGAATATCCGAGCAGGCAAAGGCTCTGGAGGAAAATGTGGCTGAAAGAGTCAGAACCTTACTTGAAAATGAGCTTCTGGCGGAAAAGAAAGATAAGTATATAAATGAATATTCTTATCTTTTATCAGAAATTACAAAAAGACAGATAATTTCTCTGGCGGCAATTTCTCCTTCCACCCCTGATTTCAGACCGAAGGAGCTTTTGAGCCTTACTGTAAAATCTATGCAGAGCTATAATGGCAATACCGAGCTTTTAACGGAGGATATATCCTACTATAAGGAGAAAAAGTACAGAATTATTTTAATGGCAGGAAGTAACGAGCGTATAAAAGCCATTTCAGCCGTACTTTTTGATAAGGGCATAAGTGTGAGCACAAATGAAGACGAACTGCCCGAGAGGGGAGTTGTCCTGATACTTCACGGCAGCTTTTCGGGAGGCTATGAATATCCTTTGATTCATACTGTTGTGATAAGCGACAGACAGATGCTTTCCGTGGAAAAGAAAAAGTATAAAAAGCACATTAAACATGCAAGTGATATAACAAGCTTTACAGAGCTTTCTGTAGGAGATTACGTGGTTCACGAGATACACGGAATAGGTGTCTTTAGCGGAATGCAGAAAATAAATGCCGCAGGCTGCATAAAGGAATATCTTAAAATCACCTACAGGGGAGATGACGTTTTATATGTTCCTACGGGACAGCTGGATATGCTTCATAAGTACAGAAGCTCACTGTCTGACGGAGACACGGAAAGTAAAAGCGTAAGGCTTAACAAGCTTGGCGGAGCAGAGTGGAAAAACACAAAATCCAACGTAAAGAAAAACGTGGCTCTTCTTGCGGAAAAATTGGTTAAGCTCTATTCTGAACGAAGTGCCTTGAAGGGACATTCCTTCCCGGAGGACGATACTTGGCAAAGGGAATTTGAAAGCGAATTTATATACGAGGAAACCGAGGACCAGAAGCGTTCGATACTGGAAATGAAAGAGGATATGGAGTCGGATAAGTGCATGGACCGACTTCTTTTGGGAGACGTGGGCTTCGGCAAAACCGAGGTTGCCATGCGTGGAGCATTTAAATGCGTCTCTGACAGTAAGCAGGTGGCGTATCTTGTTCCTACAACAGTTCTGGCGGCACAGCAATATGCCACTTTTACAGAAAGAATGAAGAACTTTCCCATAAAGGTCGAAATGCTCAGCCGCTTCAAGAGCAAAAAGGCGCAGGAAGATATAATAAGAAGGACAAAGCGGGGAGAGGTTGACGTTTTAATCGGAACTCACAGGCTTTTATCAAAAGATGTGGGCTTTAAGGATTTGGGACTTTTAATAATTGATGAAGAACAGCGGTTTGGTGTGGCGCATAAGGAAGCTATAAAGGAGCTTAAGAAAAATATAGACGTTCTGTCCTTATCTGCAACCCCCATTCCCAGAAGCCTTAATATGGCTATGATAGGGATAAGGGATATGAGCGTTCTCACCATGCCTCCTGAAGACAGACTTCCGGTGCAGACCTTTGCCATGGAATACAACGAGGGCGTTATAAACGAAGCCATCGAAAGAGAAATGGCAAGGGGAGGGCAGATTTTCTACCTCTATAACAGAGTATCAGGCATATATAAGGTGGCGGAGAAAATAAAAGAACGGTTTTCAGACGCCAATGTGGCAGTTGCTCACGGACAGATGAACGAAACGGAGCTTGAAGATATTATGATGAGAATGGTGGAGGGGGAAGTTGATATTTTAGTTTGCACCACCATTATAGAAACGGGACTTGACATTCCCAATGTAAATACAATTATAATTGAAGATGCCGACAGAATGGGACTTTCCCAGCTTTATCAGTTAAGGGGAAGGGTAGGAAGGTCAAACCGTCTTGCCTATGCTTATCTTACCTACAGAAAAGACAAGGTTTTGTCGGAAATATCGGAAAAAAGATTAAAGGCAATAAAGGAATTTACGGAATTCGGCTCGGGCTTCCGTATTGCCATGAGGGATTTGGAATTGCGAGGTGCAGGTAATATTTTGGGTCCCGAGCAGTCAGGCTTTATGGTAAGCGTAGGATATGAAGTATATTGCAATCTTTTGTCGGATGCGGTATCCGAGGCTAAGGGAGAAACGGTAGAGGAAAAAGGCGAATGTTTAGTGGATCTGGACATTTCGGCATATATTCCCGAGAGCTATGTATCTGACGGAAACACCAGAATACAGATGTATAAAAAGATTGCGGGAATTTTAGATCTGGCGGACAGCTATCTGGTGGAAGAGGAGCTTGAAGACAGATTCGGGGACATTCCAAAAGAAGTAAGGAAGCTCATTGATGTGGCTTTGATTCGTTCGGAGGCCAGAAAAATGGGAATTGCCGAAATAGGAAAAAATAATGAAAGAATAAAGATTTATCCTTCGGATAAGTTTTCGGATATACCCTCTGCCATAGCTACTCTTAACGGAGTGTTCAGAGGCAGGGTTATGTTCGGCGCAACGGGAAGGCCCTGCATCTACGTAAGGTGCGGACAGATGAATACAGAGGACACCATTGAGTTTGTTAAGAAAATATTACAAAACTTGAAAAGCAGAGGCTGATATAGTATAATTATAAAATAAAAAGTGATTATTAAGCACAAATGAAAGGGATGTATCAATATGAAAAAAACACTTAAAATGATTTTGGCTCTCACACTGGCTCTTTGCCTTTTTGCAGGCTGCACAGTTGTAAACGTGGCAAAGGCAGGAATGGTAAACGGAAAAGATATTCCTCTCGGGGTTTATAAGTATGTTCTTCGCATTGCAGAAATGTATATGGGCGTTGTTGACTACGAAGATAAGCTTTCAACGGTTGCTATGTATGACTCCTTGGCAGGAAATGTGGCTTATGAAGCAGTAAGCGACATTATGGCAAAGGCAGGAACACCCGAAGAGGGTAAGAGCATCTGGGATAAGGAGATTGACGGAGAAAAGATAGGGACTTTGGTTAAGGATGCGGTATTTACCGCTGTAGCAAAGCTCTATGCAACTTCTGATGCAGCCTTTGAAAAGGGTATTGCTTTAACAGAAGAAGAGAGCGAAAGCATCAAGGATTTCAAAAACAGCCTTATTGAAATGTTGGGTTCAAAAACAGCATTTGAAAATGCTCTGGCTAAAATAAATCTCACCGAAAACCAGCTTTATACTCTTTGGGAAAATGCGGCACTTTCTTCAAAGCTTGAAAGTGAATTTGCAAATGAAAACGAAGTTTCCGAGGAAGAAATGAAATCATATTTCAATGAAAACTATATGAGAGTAAAGCACATTTTAATCATGGTTGACGGTGCAGAAATTCCCGATATGGAAAGTGCAAAGGCGAAAGCTGACGAGGTTTTGGCATCCCTTGAAAAGGGTGCTTCCTTTGAAGAATTGATGAATGAATTTTCAGGGGATACCGACGGAGAGGGAAATGTAAACGGCGGAGATATGGGATATGTATTTAAGGCGGGAGACTTTGGAAATCCCGCATTTGAAGATGCTTCCGCAGCACTTGGCATCGGCGAATATACAAAAGAGGCAGTTAAGGTTGAGGGAAGCTACTCAGGCTACCACATTATAAAGAGATATGAAATTCCCGAAAACTACTTTGACGATAACACCGATTCTGTAAAGGATACCGTAAAAAATGTCCTTTTGGGTGAGGCATTCGACATCTATACTGATGAAATTATGGCAGCGGCAGAAGTTTCCAAAAAGGATTCTAAAATAAAGGGCATAAAGCTTACAAAGGTAAAATAATGAAAAGGGGCGCTTAAAAACGCCCCTTTAAGCCATCTAATGACTTTGATAAGAATTTAAAGGCGGAGGAAGTTATGATTAAGAGCATGACGGGTTACGGGCATTTCGAGGATACGCTTAACAACAGAAAAATAAGCGCAGAAATACGCTCAGTAAACCACAGATATACTGATTTTTCAGTTAAAGTGCCGAGACAGTTCGGCTTTTTGGAGGATGTTTTAAGAAAGGAAGCTTCTCTTTTTGTAAAAAGAGGTAAGGTTGACATTTATCTAAGCATCGTGGACTATAACGAGGACAGTGTAATGGTAAGTGCTAATAGTGAGCTGGCTAAAAGCTATCTTAAGGAGCTTAAAGCTCTTTCTGAAACACTGAAAATTCCGGGAGATGTAAATATAACAGATATTGCGAGATTTCCCGATATGTTCAAGGTGGATAAGCCTCCCGTTTCGGAGGAGGAGCTTACATGTGATGTCCTTTCGGTTTTCAAAAAGGCACTTAAGGCCTATGACAACATGAGAAAGGAAGAGGGTGCCCGCTTAGGTGAAGACCTTCTTTCCAAGGGTGATATAATATCCTCCTATGTAGATAAAATTAAAGAAAGAGCGCCCTTGATTGTTAAGGAATATTCTGAAAGATTGAGAAGCAATATGGAGGAAATTCTTAAAGATGTTCCTATAGATGAGGGAAGGCTTTTAAACGAGGTTGCTATTTTTACGGACAGAGTAAATGTGGATGAAGAAATGGTGAGACTTAAAAGCCATGTAAAGGAACTTTCTACCATAATAAATTCTGATGCTCCGGCAGGCAGAAAGCTCGACTTTTTAGTTCAGGAAATTAACCGTGAGGTAAATACCACAGGTTCAAAATCCAACGACGTTTCAACAACAAAAATGGTTGTTGAAATGAAGACAGAAATTGAAAAGATGAGAGAGCAAATTCAGAATATTGAATAGGAGATTTATTATGAAAGTCATAAATATAGGCTTTGGAAATATTGTAAATGCCACCCATGTTGTATGTGTGGTTTCTCCCGAATCCGCACCTGTTAAGAGACTGGTGCAGGATGCCAGAGACAGAGGTAAGCTTATAGATGCAACCTACGGAAGAAGAACAAGAGCGGTTATTGTTACGGATTCTGACCATGTTATAACAAGCTCACTTCAGCCTGACACCATAGGACACAGATTTGACTTAAATGAGGAGGAAGAGGCTGATGGCTAAGGGCAGCGTATTTATAGTATCGGGTCCCTCAGGCGTTGGAAAGGGCACCATTGTAAAGAGCGTTATAGATAAAAGAGATGATATGTTTTTATCCATATCCTGCACCACAAGAGCGCCCAGAGACGGGGAAGAGGACGGAGTTAATTATCACTACATTACAGAGGAAGAATTTAAAAAAAGAATTGACCAGAACTATTTTTTAGAATGGGAAAACTATGTGGGAAACTACTACGGAACCCCCAAAAAGCCCATAGAGGAAGCTATGGAAAATGGTAAAAACACCCTTCTTGAAATTGAGGTGGGAGGGGCTTTTAAGGCAAAACGGATTTTCCCCGATGCGGTCCTGGTTTTCGTTGTTCCCCCGTCATACGGAGAGCTTAAAAGAAGACTTTTAAAAAGAGACGAAGGAAACCCCGTGGCAGTAAGTGCCATTGAAAAGAGAATGGAAAGGGCACTTTTAGAATACGAAAAAATTAAAGACTATGACTATATAATAGTAAATAATGAGCTTGAAAATGCAATTTCTGATCTGGAAAAGATTATAGATTCATGCTCGTTACTGGTAAAAAACAATCAAAATGAAATAGAAAACATAAAAAATGTGTGAAAGGAAGTTTTTATTATGATGATTTATCCCTCAGTTGATGAACTTATGAAGAAATACGACAGCCGTTACAGTGTTGTAATTGCAGCGGCTAAAAGAGCCAGAGAGCTTGAAGATAAGGAAAATCCCGCAGAGCCTTTGATTGAAACCAATTCAGCAAAGCCCGTTACAATAGCGGTAGAAGAAATTTACGAAGGCAAAATAGATTTTTCTAAATAATATGGCAGACTCATCTTTCAAGCTGGTTAAGGTGTCTGTTGATACGGGAGTTAAAAGCCTTGATAAGCCCTTTGACTATCTTTTTCCTAAAGAGAAAGGTGAAAGCCTTTCTTTGGGACATCTGGTTGAAGTCCCCTTTGGAAGAGGCAGGAAAAAAGGTATAGTAGTAGGCTTTTCAAACGAGGATTCGCCCTTTAACCTGAAGGAAATATCCGGAATAATAGGAGATGAGCCTGTTGTAACGGAAGATGATATTGCTTTAGCTGCATATATGAGGAAAATATATGTGGCGCCTTTTTGCGACTGTCTTAAGCTGATGTGCCCTCCTTATATCTTTATGAAAGAGGAGGAGAGGGTAACTTCTCTTAAAAGAAAATTTGTAAGGCTTTTAAAAACAGAAGAAGAATTTACAAAAATTCTTGAGAAGAGCAAAAGCAAAATGCAGCTTGAAACCGCAAGATTTTTACTTGGCGGTCCTTTGGCTTTGAGCGAAATATGTGAAAAGCCCTTTTCGTCAAATCAGGTTATAAAGGCTCTTTCGGAAAAAGGCATTGTGGAGACTTATTTTGAAAATAAAAGGCGTAATCCTTTTTTGGGTAAAGAAATCAAAAAAAGTGAAAAGCTTCATCCTACAAAGGAGCAGGAGACAGCTATAAGCGCTTTGTCTTTATCTTTGGATAAAGAAGAAAACGATACCTTTTTGCTTCACGGCATTACAGGAAGCGGTAAAACAGAAGTCTTCATGCAGATAATAGAAAAGGTACTGAAAAAAGGAAAAACAGCCATCGTTCTTGTGCCTGAAATATCCTTAACGCCCCAGATGACGGAGAGATTTTTAGGTCGCTTTGGAGATGAAATTGCCATATTGCACAGCGTACTTTCACAGGGAGAACGACTTGACGAATGGAACAGAATAAAAAGGGGCGAAGCTAAGGTTGTAATAGGAGCACGTTCTGCGGTTTTTGCACCCCTTAAAAACATTGGCATTATTATAATAGACGAGGAGCATGAAAATACCTATCGCTCTGAGCAGTCCCCCAGATACGATGCCAGAGAGGTGGCGGAAAAAAGGTGCAGTATGCACAAAGCTCCCTTGCTTTTAGCATCGGCAACTCCTGATATTAAAAGCTACTACAAGGCGAAAAACGGAGAGTATAAGCTTCTTGAAATGACTAAAAGGTACAATGATGTGAAGCTTCCTTATGTGAAAGTGGCAGATATGAGAAAAGAGCTTAAGGACGGAAACAGAAGCATGCTTTCCCGCTCTTTGTCAGAGGAAATAAGAAAAAATCTGGAAAACAGGGAGCAGACGGTACTTTTTCTTAACAGACGTGGATTTTCCACCTTCGTTTCCTGCAGGGACTGCGGATATGTGGCGAACTGTCCCCAGTGCAGTATAGCTCTTACCTATCACAAGTCAGAAGAAAAGTTAAATTGCCATTACTGCGGATACGAAACTGATGTTTTGAAGGAATGTCCCTCATGCAAGGGTCATCATGTTAAATACTTCGGTGCAGGAACACAAAAGCTCGAAGAGGAAATAAAAAGGCAATTTCCAGAAGCTTCGGTTATAAGAATGGATGTTGACACCACTACGAAAAAGGGAAGCCATGAGAAGATTCTTGATACCTTCAGCAGAGAGAAAAAGGATATACTTTTAGGAACGCAGATGGTATCAAAAGGACTGGATTTTCCAAATATATCCTTAGTTGGTGTTATAGCTGCAGATATGTCCCTTAATATAGACGATTACAGGGCAGCTGAAAGAACCTTTGACTTAATAACCCAGGTATCGGGAAGAGCAGGCAGAGGCAATAAAAAGGGAAGAGCAATCGTACAGACCTATAGCCCTGAAAATCAGGTTATAAATCTGGCAAAGGAACAAAATTACTTGGCATTTTATGAAAATGAAATAGCCTTTAGAAAATTCTTCGGTTATCCGCCATTTTGCGATATCATAAGCTTTGTTTTTTCCTCAGAAAACGAAAAACTGGCAAAAAGCGTATGCGAGGAAACCGAAAAACTGACAGAAGAGATGCTTTCGGGGATAGAATACACAAAATACGGAACAATGCCATGTCCGGTTTCGAAAATCAAAGGAAATTACAGATACAGATTCTGGATTAAAAGCAATATAGATGAAAATTTAAGAGAGAGGCTTTGTGAAATATCCTTGTCGAAACGGCATAAGGATGTACGCTTCACTCTGGAAATAAATCCCGGAAGTATGCTTTAAGGAGGAATTATTATGGCAATAAGAGAAATCAGGAAAGAACCTGATGAAATTTTATATAAAAATTCAAGAGAAGTAACAGAATTTGACCAAAGACTTCACACTCTTTTGGACGATATGGCGGATACCATGTATGCGGCTAACGGTGTGGGACTTGCAGCAGTTCAGGTGGGAGTGCTTAAAAAAGTTGCGGTTATAGATACGGGAGAAGGTCTCATTGAGCTTATAAATCCCGAAATAGTAAAGGAAACAGGCAAACAGACAGGAACAGAGGGGTGCTTAAGCTTTCCCGGTAAATGGGGAGAGGTAACCCGTCCCAATTATGTAAAGGTAAAAGCAAAGGACAGATTTGGAAATGAATGCACCTTTGAAGGGAAAGAGCTTTTGGCAAGGGCATTCTGCCACGAAATCGAGCACTTATCGGGACATGTCTTTACAGAAAAAGTAGAAAGATTTTTAGAAGAAGACTGAGAAAGGGAATTTCTATGAGAATTGGATTTATGGGAACACCTCATTTTGCTAAAGTACATCTGGAAGCCCTGGTAAATAAGGGTCATGAGGTGAGCTTTGTTCTTTGCAGGGCAGATAAACCCGTTGGAAGAAAAAAGATTTTAACAGCACCTCCCGTAAAAGAGAGTGCTATGGAACTTAATATACCCTTTTATCAGCCGGAAAGCCTTAAAGACGGAGCGATAGAAGACATTCTCAAAAAGTATGACCCCGAGCTTATAGTGGTTGTGGCTTACGGGAAAATTCTGCCGTCATATGTCCTTGAATATCCGAAATACGGATGTATAAATGTTCACGGCTCACTTTTACCCGAATATAGAGGGGCATCTCCCGTACAGAGTGCCATAATCGACGGTAAGGAAGAGACGGGCATAACACTTATGTATATGGACAAAGGTCTTGATACAGGAGATATGATACTTAAAAAAAGCTGTCCTATAGATATAGATGACAATCAGGAAACGCTTTTTACAAAGCTTGAAACTTTAGGCATAGATACTCTGCTTGAGGGAATAGAGCTTATTGAAAAAGGAAAGGTAGAAAGAATTCCCCAGGACCATGAAAAAAGCACCTATGCATCACCTCTTACCTCAAAGATGGGTCAGATTGATTTTGAAAAAGACGCAAAATGCGTACACAATCTGGTGAGAGGCACCTATCCCTGGCCCTCGGCATATGCCTTTTACAAGGGACTTAAAATTAAAATTCTTGAAACCAAGGTGGAAAAAATTCAGGGTAAGAGCGGAGAAATCCTGGTTTCAGATGCAAAAGAGGGACTTGTGGTTGCCTGCGGTAATGACGCCGTAAGAATAAAAAGATTAAAGGCAGACGGCGGAAAGGAAATGGCAGCAGAGGACTATTTGAGAGGGCACGCCATGGATAAGGGCAGTTTCTTTGATGCCTACAGGGAAGAATAATTCTGAGGATACGATATGGATAAAGTTAGAGAAAGTGCTCTTTTAATCCTTAAGGATATTGAGGAAAAAGGCGCTTATATGAATATTTTGCTTGACGAAGTCTTAAGAAAGGACGGATTTTCAAAAAAAGATGCATCCTTCTTAAGTGAGATTGTAAGAGGAGTTGTAAGGAACAGACTTTACCTTGACTATATAATCTCAGGCTATTCAAAGGTGAAATTAAAGAAAATATCCGTAAATATAAAAAATATTTTAAGACTTGGTCTTTATCAGATTTTCTTTATGAATAAGGTGCCTGATTCTGCAGCAGTAAACGAAAGTGTAAAGCTTGCAAGAAGATACGGACATTCCGCCTCGGCAGGCTTTGTAAACGCACTTTTAAGAAAGGCATCTGAAAAAGGAATACCACGTCTGCCTGAGGATAAAAAGGAAGAGCTTTCCTTGAAGTATTCCTATCCTTTGTGGATGGTTGAACGTTTTATAGAAGATTTCGGGGAAACAAGGACGGAGGAATTGCTTAAAGCGGGAAACGAAAAAGCGGATATGGTAATAAGGGCAAATACCCTTAAAATAAGTGCGGAGGACTTGGAGAAAAGGCTCGGCGATTTGGTTAAAAAACGTGAAGGAAATATGCTCACGTTAAACTCAAACGGCGCTGTTTACGGGATAGAAGGCTTTTCGGAGGGACTTTTTACGGTACAGGCAACTCCCTTTAATAAAACGGCGGAGATTTTGGAATTGAAACCGGGGATGACGGTTCTTGACGGCTGCAGTGCACCGGGCGGAAAAACCACCTATATGGCGGAGCTTATGGAGGATAAGGGAGAAATTTTTGCCTTTGACATATATCCCCACAAGTTAAGACTCATTGAAGAAGCATCCGAAAGACTTGGAATTCATATAATAAAGACAGGTATTTTCGATGCGTCAGAGGAAAATAAAGAGCTTTTTGAAAAATGCGACAGGGTTTTGCTGGATGTGCCCTGTTCGGGACTTGGAATAATACGCCGCCGTCCCGATATCAAGTGGAACAGAAAAGAAGATGAGGAATTTTGGCATCTTCAGGAAAAAATTCTTGAGGCTGGAAGCAAGGCCTTAAAGGATGGGGGAATTTTGGTTTATTCTACCTGCTCCATTGATAAGAGGGAAAACGAAGAGGTAATAGAACGTTTTTTAAAGAAGCATCCTGAATTTATGCTTTATCCCTTTGATGGCGGTAAAGATGGATTTAAGACCTATTACCCTGATACGGATAAAACCGACGGAGCATTTATTTGCAGAATGAAAAAATGAAAGAAGGTGAGCGGAATGAACCTGGCAGATATGCCTGTATCTTTGATTGAAAAGGAATTTTCATTAAAGACATTTCAGGCAAAACAGATTTATAAGTGGATAAGACGGGGCGTTACCGATGCTTTAGCTATGACTGACATTCCGCTTGCATTAAGAGAAAAAATAAAAAACGAATATAAAATTTCATTTCCCAGGGTTTATATGAAATTTGAATCAAAAATAGACAAAACAAAGAAATATCTTATTTTACTGGATGACGGAAATATTGTAGAAACGGTACTTATGAGCTACGAACACGGGTATTCGGTGTGTGTTTCCACTCAGGTGGGATGCAGAATGGGCTGTGCTTTCTGTGCATCAACTCAGGACGGACTTATAAGAAACTTAACGCCCTCCGAAATAGAGGGGCAGATAAGGGCAGTGTCCGAAGAAGCAGGTGTCAGGGTTTCAAATGTTGTACTTATGGGAATAGGAGAGCCGTTGGATAACTACGACAATGTTCTCTCATCACTTCACGCCATAAATAATCCCGATGGTCTTTCTATAGGTTTTCGCCATATAACATTATCTACCTGCGGACTTACAAAAGGGATAAAAAGGCTTATGGAGGAAGACATTCCCATTACATTGGCTTTATCCTTGCACGCCACGGAGGATGAGGAAAGAAGGAAGATAATGCCTTCGGCAAAGAGTACGACAATTTCTGAACTGGTTTCTTTGATGGATGAATATGCTAATAAGACCAAAAGGCGTGTAAGCTACGAATATTCCCTGATAGCGGGAGTTAATGACAGCCTTTCTGCGGCTGAAAAGCTGGGAAAGCTCTTAAAAGGACAGCTTTGCCATGTGAATTTAATAGAGGTGAACCCTGTTACGGGAAAGGATTTCAAAAGAGGAAACAATAAATACGAATTTGTAAAAATCCTGGAAAAATACGGGGTAAATGCAACGGTCAGACGTGAGCTGGGAAAAGATATAAGTGCATCCTGCGGCCAGCTTAAAAAATCTTTTGTAAAGGAGGGTTAAAATGCAGTTTACAATAAATACAGATAAAGGCAAGGTCAGAGACAACAACGAAGACTATGCCTTTGCAAAGGAAAATATCCTCATTGTGGCAGACGGTATGGGCGGACATAATGCAGGAGAAATAGCGAGCCGTGAAGCGGTGGAAACTGCAGCAGACATCCTTCTTAAAAGAGGCTTTGAAGCACCTTTCGATATTATAGGAAGAAGTATAAAAGAGGCGAATGAAAAGGTGTTTTCCATGGGGACGGAAGAAAAAAGCGGCATGGGAACCACTATTGATATATGCCTGTATCAGGATGGAGTTCTTTATATAGGGCATGTGGGAGACAGCCGTGTTTATGTAATAAGAGGAAAAGAGGCTAAAAGACTTACTCAGGACCATTCCTATGTGGAGATGCTGTTGCAAAAAGGTGAACTGACAAAAGAAGAAGCGGAAAACTACCCCATGAAAAATATGATAACAAGGGCAGTGGGGGTAGCCCAGACGTGCGAAGTGGATTTTTGCGAATTAAAAATCGAAAAGGGCGATAAAATCCTGCTTTGCACCGACGGACTTACAAATATGGTATCTGACGAAGAAATTGCTTACATAATAAGCCGTGAGGAGAAAATAGAAAAGGCGGCGGCTAAATTGGTTAAAAAGGCTAACGAAGCAGGGGGGCTTGACAATATAACCTGCCTTATAGCTTGCGATTTTGAATAAGAGGGATGAATGAAATGGGAGAAATAATTCTCGGCGGAAGATATGTAATAGAACGTGAAATAGGACAAGGCGGTATGGCCATCGTATATAAAGCCCAGGATAAGATGTTAAGCAGAAGTGTGGCTATAAAGGTTTTAAGACCTGAGTTCAAGGAGGACGAGGAGTTTATAAAACGCTTTGATGCCGAAGCTAAATCGGCTGCGGCACTTAACCACCCGAATATAGTTTCTATTTACGACGTTGGAATACATGAAGATTTTCATTATATAGTAATGGAATACATAGAGGGCGAAACATTGAAGGAGCTTATTTCTAAAGAGGGAAAGCTTCCCTACAGAAAGGCTCTGAAGTTCGCATCGCAGATTTTAGGAGCACTTGCCCAGGCACATTCTAAAAAGGTGATACACAGAGATATAAAGCCTCATAACATTATGGTAACCAATGGGGGAGTCTTGAAGGTCATGGACTTTGGTATAGCAAGGGCGACATCTGCCTCCACCATGACAATTGGTTCAAAGGTTTTAGGCTCGGCTCACTACCTTTCACCCGAACAGGCAAGAGGTGGATTTACTGACGAGCGAAGCGACCTTTATTCACTGGGTGTATGCCTCTATGAGATGATAACGGGAAAGGTTCCCTTTGATGCAGATACTACTGTGGCGGTTGCTATGCAGCACTTACAGAAGGAGCCTAAAAATCCCTCATTGCTTACAGAAAATCTCCCGGGTGCAGTGGAGTATATAATACTTAAGGCAATGAGAAAAGAGCAGTCCCAGAGGTATAATTCTGCTGTCATGATGAATTCTGATATATTGAGAGTTCTGGCTGACCCAATGGTTTCTTTAAGTGATGATGAAAACGAAGGATTTTATTCCACCAAGCAGATAGACGTTATAGATGATGAACTTATAGAAAAAAACAACAAGGAAACGAAAGAAAAGAAAAAGAAGAAATCTGTAACAATCGGAGTTATAATAGCTTTAGCATTTATTGTGGCAGGGGGAATTCTTTCTTTAATCTTAATGGGAAGACAGAAACCCGTGGAAGTTCCAAACCTTAAAGGGCTTACCTTTGAAGAGGCAGAAGAAAAGGTTTTGTCAGTTGATGAGGAAATTTCCGTAATCATCAAAAAGGAAGATTTCAGCCTTTTGGAAGAACGTGGGAAAATTATAGACCAGGAACCTCCTGAAGGAAGAAAGCTTTCAGGTTCAAAGGAAATTTATGTTACAATAGGTCTGGGGCAGGAGGAAATAAAGCTTGACAACTTCGTGGGAGATAAAGCCGAAGAGGTTAAGGAAAAAATCGAAAGCGCAGGACTCAGATGCATAATAGAAGACGAAAAAGATGATGATTTAAACGAAAAGTATGATGAGGGAAGAGTTACCGGGCAGGACCCCAAAGCCGGTGAAATCGTTAAAAATGGTGGAATTGTAACTATTTTTAAAAGCCTTGGAGGAGAAAATATAGACCCTGAAGTTCCTTTCGTTACAGGAATGAAGCTGGCTTTGGCAAGAGAGAGATTAAACGGAAAAGGTTATTTCAATATAGAAATTGAATATGTGGAAAGCGAAAGCGAGAAGGATACAGTAATATCACAAAAGCCGGCAGGAAACGAAAGACTGAATGAAGAGGATGTAATAACCTTGTTTGTAGCAAGCGGTGAAAGCAAAGGGGTAAAGGATGCCGTTCTTTCTTTCAGAGTGCCTGACGGGGAAGATAAGCTTAACGTCAAGGTTATAAGAAAGGATAACGGGGATGTGGTTTATAAGAAAAATCACAATCCCGGAGATGAAGTATCCATAAAGGTTAAGATTATGGGAACGGTAACCTATGAAATTTATATAGATAATGCATTCTACGAAGAAAAGAGCGTGCAGGGTTAATGCAGGGTATTATTACTAAAGGCGTCGGCGGAATTTATACGGTAAACTGCGAAGGAGAAATGTTTGAATGCTCCGTGCGGGGTAAATTCAGGCAGAAGGACTACCTGTCTCCATTGGTAGGAGACAGAGTGAAAATAGAGAGGGTTGATGATTCTCTTTATGCCATCTGTGAAATATGCCACCGTAAAAATATGCTTATAAGACCCAATGTTGCCAATATAGACAATTTACTTATAACCTTTGCCGTAAAAAGTCCCAGGCCTGATTTGCTTTTGGTGGACAAGCTTACGGCAACGGCAGTGTCTGAAAATATCGGGGTTATTATATGTATAACGAAAACGGACCTTAAGGACAGCTCAGCCTACGAGGAAATATATGAAAAGGCAGGCTTTCCCGTAATCGCAACGGGTTTTTCAGACAGGAGCGGTATAGAAAGGCTAAAGGAACTTACAAAGGATAAAATAACCGCCTTTGCGGGAGCATCGGGAGTTGGAAAATCCTCTTTATTAAATGCTTTCGGCGAGGAATTTATCTTGAAAACAGGAAAGGTAAGCGAAAAAATCGAAAGGGGCAAGCACACTACCCGCCATGCAGAGCTTTTAAGCCTTTCTTATGGAGGCTTTGTTTTGGACACCCCGGGCTTCAGCTCCTTTGAGGTCATGGATTATAATGTGGCATCCTGCTTCCCTGAATTTTTGAGTCATGCCGAAGGCTGCAGATTTTCGGACTGTACTCACGAAAATGAGCCTGACTGTATGGTGAAAGAGGCTGTTTTAAATGGCAAAATACATCAGAGCCGATATGAAAATTATCTTAAAATGATAAAGGAAAAAAGAGAAAAAGAAAAGTATCGCTTTTAATTTAAGCCAAAGGGTACCTGTCTCTATAAGCCTTAAACTTGTTAAATTTGCACACTTTCAATTTGTCGTCCTCGAAAGGCGTTAGCCTTACTTCGTCCTCCGCATAAATTTTCCTGCGTTTAAGGTCGGAGAGCTTAAAACCTTTAAATTTTGATGGAAGACAAAGAAAATACAAAAATAATACTGGCGTATATTTGCAGGATTTTCTGCAGTATTACGCAAAATTTATGATTTTAAGCCTTATTGGGTCAGGCACCCTTTGGCTTAAGAAAGGATGAGAATGTTGATTAAAATTTCACCTTCTATTTTAGCTTCGGATTTTGCAAACCTTGAAAGGGAGATAAAGAAAATTGATGAGGCGGGCTGCGACCTTATACACATTGATGTTATGGACGGAAGCTTTGTGCCCAATATTTCTTATGGGCTTCCTGTTATTTCTGCCATAAGAAAATGCACAAAAAAGCCCTTTGATGTACATCTTATGATAGATGCACCGGAAAGATATCTTGAGGAATTTAAAAAAGCAGGGGCGGATATTATAACAGTACATGCGGAGGCGACACGCCATCTTCACAGAACCTTGCAGGCAATAAAGGCTTTGGGATTGAAATCGGGAGTGGCATTAAATCCCGGAACGGATATATCCTGCCTTAAATATGTCCTTGACCATACGGATATGGTTCTGGTAATGACGGTTAATCCGGGCTTCGGTGGTCAGAAATTCATTCCCGAAACAGTAGAAAAAATCAAAGAGGTCAAAGCTTTAATTAAAGAAAGAGACATTGATATAGAGGTTGACGGAGGAATAAGCTCTGAAAATGCCGCCTTGGTAGTAAATGCGGGAGCAAACGTTTTGGTGGCAGGCTCTGCTATATTCAATGCGGAAAATCCCGAAGAGGAAATACTGAAAATGAAAAGCTGTGTGGCAAAATGAAAAAGGCGTTGATTATAGCCGCAGGAAATACAGAAAATGTCCTGTTGGAGGAAAAATACGACTTGGTTATAGCAGCAGACGGTGGCTACGATAAAGCTCTTGATATGGGAATAAGCGTGGATTTGTTTATAGGAGATATGGACTCGGTAAAAGACGAAAAAATCGAAGCTCCAAAAGTTGAACTTCCATGCGAGAAAGATTTTACGGATACCGAGGCTGCTGTAGAAAAAGCAATAGAAATGGGCTTTACCGAAATTCATTTGACAGGAGCCTTAGGTACGAGATTTGACCATTCCCTTGCTAATGTGAGTATGCTTTTCAAATACATAAAAAAGGAAATTTTCATAAAAATTTTAGACAGCCACAATGAAATTTTTGCCGTATCCGGGAAATTCACTCTTGAAGGCAAAAAGGGAGCAACGGTATCTATATTACCCCTGGAAGATAAATTAAAAGGTCTTACTTTAGAGGGCTTTTATTATCCACTTAAAGAAAGAGACGTGGAATTTGGATCAAGCCTTACGGTGAGCAATGTGGTAATAGATGATATTGCTGATATAAGCATTGGAGAGGGGACAGCTCTTCTTATAATAAGTAAAGATTAAAGAGGATGTAAAAAGTTTTACATCCTCTTTTTTTGCTATTGCAATATTTGGTTTTTATGATATAATTAGATTGGTGCAGGACAGACAATCGCGGGACAGGAGCAATCCTGTAATGAGGAAAGTCCGGGCTCCAGGGCAAAGGGTGCCGGGTAACTCCCGGTGAAGGAAACTTTAAGGAAAGTGCAACAGAAAATATACCGCCCTTGTGCGGACTTTAAGTCTGCCTGGGGTAAGGGCGAAATGGCGAGGTAAGAGCTCACCGGCTTCGGGGTAATCCGAAGGCCTTGTAAACCCCACTCGGAGCAACGTCGGTAATGGCAGAAAGGATTAAAGATGGCCCGTCTCCTTTTTGGCCGGCGGCTTTAGCCATATAGAGATATATGGCATAGATAGATGATTGTCTGATACAGAACCCGGCTTACAGTCCTGCTTCAAAAAAATGCAGCCTTTAGAAGGCTGCATTTTTTTATTGATTTGCGGGATTATAAGTCGGAACAACTTCTTTAAGAACCGTTCTTATAATTTCGGGATTATCCTTATCGATTGCATCTTTAAGCTTGGAAAGCTTTTCAGCCACATCTTCCAAAGTTATATCAGAAGGCTTGCCGATGAAGATGCTCTTGTAAGGTGTATCAGTAAGCCCTTCCTCCGACATTAAAAGCTCTTCGTAAAGCTTTTCTCCGGGTCTTAAGCCTGTTATTTTAATGGGAATATCCACATTGGGAACATAGCCCGAAAGACGGATAAGGTTTTCGGCTAAATCGTATATTCTTACGGGGCTGCCCATATCAAGAACAAAAATTTCTCCGCCCTTGGCATGGGATGCTGCCTGAATTACAAGCTGAGAAGCTTCGGGTATAGTCATAAAGAATCTTGTTATATCCTTGTGAGTAACCGTTACGGGACCGCCTTTGGCAATCTGGCGCTTGAAAAGGGGAATAACGCTTCCGTTTGAGCCTAAAACGTTGCCGAAACGAACTGCCACAAACTTTGTTTCACTCTCTTTGTCCATAGCCTGAACAATCATTTCGCACATACGCTTTGTGGCGCCCATAACATTGGTGGGATTAACCGCTTTGTCTGTGGATATCATAACAAATTTAGAAACCTTATGTAACGATGCCAGCTTTACTAAATTGTAAGTTCCGAAGCAGTTGTTTTTAATGGCTTCCGAGGGGGAATCTTCCATAAGAGGAACGTGCTTGTGAGCAGCGGCATGGAAAATTATGTGAGGCTTAAGCTCGGAAATTGTTTTATCCAATCTGTTATAATCTCTGACAGAACCGATAATTACAGATAAATTAAGTTCGGGGAAAAGGTCTTTAAGCTGCATCTGCAAATCATAGGCGTTGTTTTCATAAATGTCAAATACCACAAGGTGGGCGGGAGAGTATTTTGCTATCTGTCTGCAAAGCTCACTTCCGATGGAGCCTCCACCGCCGGTTACCATAACAACTTTGTTTTTTATGTCCATTTCTATGGCGCTGTTATCAAGGGTTATGGGTTCTCTGTCCAGTAAGTCCTCTATCTGAACATCTCTTGAAACAAATTTTTCTGAACCGTCAACCAGAGCGTTTTCGGGGCTTACCATTATTTTCAGTTTACAGCCTGTCTTATTGCATTTATTTAAAATTTCAGTTCTCTGCTTGGCTGAAAGAGAGGGGATTGCAAGGTGAATTTCATCCACAAGATAGTCCTTGCAAACTTTATCGATTATATCTAAAGAGCCTAAAACCCTTACGTCTTCTATATAAGTGTTCTTTTTTGAAGCATTGTGGTCTAAAAATCCAACTACGTTGTGGTGTATTTCAGAGGTGGTATTGGTGGTAAGGTCGTGAAGCAGAATTGTGCCGCCGTCTCCGGCACCGATGATTAAAACATTCTTTGTAAGTGTTGCTTTTTTAAGATGCTTTCTGGTTTTTAAGATTTTATTTATGCCTCTTACCGCCATACGGGAGCATATAACCCATAAGAAGAAATATAAATTAAACAAAATGGCAAAACGCTCACCGGTAAAGAAAATGCGGCTCATAACAATGTTTATCAAGGTAGAAATAAAGAGGGAACAAATTAAAGTGAGATAGTTTTTCGTTCCTGCATGAAGCCACATAACTTGGTGGCTTTTAGATATATAAATCGCCGCAAAATAAATAAAAAACGTACATAAAAGGTAATAAAGGTCTTCCACATCAAAAGAGGTTTTCACAGTGAAGACGTCTGTGAAAGAATGGATTTTAGCATTTAAAAATATCTTGGTAAAAATTAAACCTAAGCCTGCCAAAAGAAAGTCATAACTCAGAAGATACTTGTTTTTAGTAAATCTGATTAAGTTTTTCATTTTACTATTCCTCTCCCCAAAAGTAAAATTTGTATACAAAATAGGCAATATTAACATTATTATATCATACAGAAAGTAAAAAAGCAAGCAAAAACAACATATAAAGGAAGATAAAATGCAAATTTTATCAGCATAGGTGAAAATTATAAAAAAAGCAGTTTACCTTAGGGGTGGGGTCCCTTTGATTGAAACGCAAATAAAAAACCGCATACCTTCGGTATACGGTCTTTTATTTGGTGCCGGTGGCGGGACTTGAACCCGCACGATATCGCTATCAATGGATTTTGAGTCCACCTCGTCTGCCAATTCCAACACACCGGCGTTCGAATTACTATTATACACTAAGAGACTTTAAAAAGCAAGAGTTTTTTTGAAAAAAAGGAAAATAATTTCATTCTGAAACAAACGGACTCACTAAAAAATCTTGTCCCGTACTCTCTGAAAGAGCAATGCTTCTTAAATCCGTTGCACGGACGTCCAGAGAAAGAGAATAATTATCCCTTAAGTCTGCTTCTTTAAGTTTGGTTATAACCTTTACGGAAGACTCCTTTTTAATTCTCTTAAGCAGGATGCCGCCCACACTATTCAAAGCAAGAACCCTTGCATAAGGAGCAAAATCAGGGATTTTTTCACCTGAATTTAACAAAATATGCAATAAAGTTCTTTTTACTCTTGACATTGTGTACCTTTTTGATTTAATATTATATAGATAAGATTCAAAGTCTCCTTTTAATGGAGTGTTTTTTATGGTGGATATAAGGTCTGAATCGGACTTTGAGCGAATGGGATAATTTTCCTTGTCAAGGTTCATTACGGCGTAGGAGATAAGGGGATAGACCAAATCTTCCGCTAATGGTTTTTCGTCAAATAGACAAGGAAGATATGAAGACACATCTTCGTTTTTTTCAATCTTTTCTCTTAAGGCACTCGCACTTAAAAAGCCGCTTTTTTCTATAGAAGAATCGTGCTCAACCGTGCGTTTTACCAAAAAGGGAGTAATGGTGGAATTTAAGGATAAAAGACTTTTTAAATATTCTGTTCCCAGTGAGTCATTAGGCCCGCTTATATAGGGCAGGGACAATTCCTTAAGGGCTTCTTCTTCCGCTTTTGGATAGGAAAGTCCCGAAGATAAATTCTTTTTTAAGACAGTCTTGAATGAATCGGTTTCTTCTAAAGAAGCCCGTTTTACTAAAAGGTCCAAATCGCCACACTCCGAGCCGAAGGAAAGGATATCGACCACAGAAAGGGAGTTTAAGAGGTTCACTGCTCCTTTGGCAAAATCACGGCTTGAAGCGGTGGAGTAGATAAAGGGTAGCTCCAAAACCAGATCCGCACCTGATAAGACTGCGGCTTTGGCACGGGCAAATTTGGAAAAAATTGCACCTTCGCCACGCTGAACAAAGCTTCCCGACATAAGGACGATTACGGCATCTGCTGTTTTTTTGGTTTCGGCAATATGAAATTCATGACCCGTGTGAAAAGGGTTATATTCTGCGATAATGGCAGCTACCTTCATTTAATCAGCTCCTTTCGTGGAAGTTTAACATCGTTTATTATTTTAATATAATATATTTAAAAAATCAATATTTTTCTGAAAGAAGGAGAAAAAATGAGCACATTTCTTGAAAAAACAATCGAAAGGGCAAAAAAGGACAAAAAGACAATCGTTTTGCCCGAGTCTATGGACAGAAGAACCTTTGAAGCAGCTGAAAAGGTGCTTAAGGAAGATATTGCCAATATCGTAATTATCGGTACTCCCGAAGAGGTTGAGGCAAACAGCAAGGGACTTGATATGTCCAAGGCAACTATTATCAATCCTTTTACTTATGAAAAGACAGAGGAGTACTTAAACCTTTTTGTAGAGCTTCGTAAAGCAAAGGGCGTAACCTACGAAGAAGCAAAAGAGACAGTGCTTTCCGACTATATGTATTATGCCTGCCTTATGGTAAAGGCGGGGGATGCTGACGGTGTTGTATCAGGTGCATGCCACTCAACTGCAAACACTCTTCGTCCCTCACTTCAGATTATCAAAACAAAGCCCGGCGTAAAATTGGTATCCGCTTTCTTCTTAATGGTTGTTCCTAACTGTGAATACGGTGCTGACGGTGCGTTTGTATTTGCGGATTCAGGCCTTGAGCAGAATCCCGATCCCGAAAAGCTTGCGGCAATTGCTGCTTGCTCTGCTGAATCCTTTGAGCTTTTAGTTCAGGAAGAGGCGAGAGTTGCTATGCTTTCTCACTCTACAAAGGGAAGCGCAAAGCACGCTGACGTTGATAAGGTTGTGGAAGCAACTAAAATCGTTAAAGAACAGCATCCCGAATTAAACGTTGACGGCGAGCTTCAGTTAGACGCCGCAATCGTTCCTTCCGTAGGCGAATCCAAGGCTCCCGGCTCTAAGGTTGCAGGTAAGGCAAACGTACTTGTATTCCCTGACTTAGACGCAGGAAACATTGGCTACAAGCTGGTACAGAGACTTGCAAAGGCAGAAGCTTACGGACCCATCACTCAGGGTATCGCAATGCCTATAAACGACTTGTCCCGTGGCTGCAGCGCCGACGATATTGTGGGTGTTATTGCCATAACTTGTGTACAGGCACAGGCACAATAATTTCAATAAAGAAATTTTGTGCCGAAATCGTCATGAAGCGTTCAAGCGGAATGACGATACAAAGAAAAACGCAAATAAGCGTTTTTTCGGCAAGTATATTAAACAAATTTAATATAGAGAAAGGAATTTATAAGAATGAAAGTATTAGTTATCAATGCGGGAAGCTCATCCATTAAATATCAGCTTATTGATATGACAGATGAGACACTCCTTGCAAAAGGACAGTGCGACAGAATCGGTATCGAAGGAGGAAACTTCAAACACGTTAACATCGCAAAGGACATTACCTATAAGGTAGACGTTCAGATGGCTAACCACGGAGACGGTATAAAGCTTATTATCGAAGCTTTAACCAATGCTGACCACGGTGTAATCACATCTATGAGCGAAATCAACGCAGTAGGACACAGAGTTGTTCACGGCGGCGAGAAGTTCTCCGGCTCCGTTATCATCAATGACGAAATCATCAATGCACTTGAGGAATGCTCTGAACTCAGCCCCTTACACAACCCTGCAAACCTCACAGGTATCAGCGCATGCACAGAAATCATGGGAGATTTGCCTCAGGTTGGTGTGTTTGATACAGGCTTCCACCAGACAATGCCCGACTTTGCATATCTTTATGCAATTCCCTACGAATACTATGAAAAGTACAAGCTTCGTCGCTACGGCTTCCACGGCACAAGCCACCGCTATGTAACAGCTCGTGCTGCCGAGATGCTTGGCAAGAAGCCTGAAGAGATTAACATCGTAACCTGTCACTTGGGAAACGGTTCTTCCATCACAGCTGTAAAGGGCGGTAAGTCCTTTGATACAACAATGGGTGTTACTCCTCTTGACGGTCTTATGATGGGTACACGTTCCGGTTCCATCGACCCTGCTATCATTCCTTTCCTCATGGAAAAGGAAGGCCTTACAGCTAAGGAAGTTGACACTATCTTAAATAAGAAGTCAGGTATCCTGGGTGTATCTCAGACAACCAGCGATAACCGTGACATTGAAGAGGGCGCAAGAAACGGAAACGAGCGTTATCAGCTTATCGAAAATATGCTCTGCCACCAGATTACAAAGTATGTTGGCGGCTATGCTGCAGCAATGGGCGGAGTTGACGCCATCGTATTTACAGGCGGTATAGGTGAAAACAATCCCAAGTATAGAGCGAGAGTTGGTAAGAACCTTGAGTTTATGGGCGTAAAGGTTGACGAAGAGAAGAATAAGAAAGCATTCAGAACTTCTGACGAAAACGACATCTCAGCAGACGGAGCTACCGTTAAGATGCTTGTTATCCCCACAAACGAAGAGCTTATGATTGCAAGAGACACTTACGAATTAGTAAAATAATTAAACATAAAAAAGCCCCGACAGATGAAAGTCTGTCGGGGCTTTTTTGTTATCAAAAATTATTTTTTATCTTCAGTCAAATGCTCTAATGCAAATTCGCAGCACTGAATAACAAGCTGATTAAACGAAATCCCCTTTTCGCTTGCAAGAATGCTTATTTTTTCAATTAAATCGTCGGGCATTCTTACTGTTCTGTTTGAGCTTGTTGTTTTCTTTATTATAAATTCCATAAAAGCACCTCCACATACCTTAATTTTAACTGATTTTAGACATTAATAATATAAGCAAAAACAGAGTCATAAATTAAGTTAAAAATTAGTTGCAAAATAAGCTTTGGCGTGCTATAATAGAAAAATAAAGAAAGGGGAGTTATTATGTCAAATATTGCAGATATAATTAAATATGAGGGAGACAACTCCACGTTTATATGGAAACATCCACTGGAGGACTTTAACTCGCTGACACAGTTAATTGTGCACGAGTCCCAGGAAGCCATATTTTTCTTAAATGGCCAGGCTCTGGATTTGTTCGGTCCCGGTCGTTATACATTGGAAACCCAGAACATTCCCAAGATAGGAAAATTTTTAAACAGAACAACGGACGGTGAAACACCATTCCATTGTGAGGTTTACTTTATTAATAAAACCGTACAAATGGCAATTAAGTGGGGAACAGACTCAAAGGTTCGATTTTTAGACCCCAACTACGGAGTGCCCCTTGAAATCGGAGCATCAGGTGAAATGAACCTTGCTGTGTCAGACTCAAGAAAGCTTTTGATAAAGCTTGTGGGAACGACGAAGGGTATTGCCTGGGATGATTCGGAAGCAGGCTTTACAAAGTCTCTTTCTGCATCTTTCCGTCCGCTTATTTCAAGCGCTGTAAAGTCGAATCTTTCATCCTGCATAAAAGTTAACAACTTAAACATTCTGGAAATTGATGAGAGCTTAGGACTGCTTTCAGATGTGCTTAAAAAGAGCATAACTCCGGGATTCGAGGAATACGGACTTACTATTCCTGAATTTTTTGTAACCACGGTTGTTCTTCCTGAAAACGACCCTAACTATAAGCGCATCAGAGAATTACATACAATTTCTCTTCAGAAGAAGATGGTGGAAGCTGAAGCAGAAGTAAAAACAGCTATGGCAGAATCTGAAGCAGCGGTTACCGTTGCTGAAAGACAGGCTGTCATTGAAAAAGAAAACACCGCAACGGAAATGGCACGCCATGAAGCACAGAGAGAAATAATCCGTGCTCAGGCTGAAGCAGAGATTACAAAAATGTCAGGCTTTGCAGAGGCTGAGGTTATGCGTGCCAAGGGCTATAACGAAAAGGATGTTATTGAGGCTGAAGTTAAAAAGGCTTATGCAGAAGGCATCGGTAATATGAATATTTCAGGCGGTGGCGGCTCCGTTGCCGGCGATATGTTAGGTCTTGGCGTTGGCATAGCAGCGGCAGGTGCTGTAAGTGGTCAGATGGGCGAAATGTTAAAAGGATTTACCGCCCCTCTTGAAACAAAAGAAAACAGTGCCTCTGAAGAAAATACGAAAGTTAAATGTCCCTCCTGCGGTGCAGAGGTTCCGGAAAATGCAAAATTCTGTCTTGAGTGTGGCGCAAAAATTGAGATACTTTCGGAAAATGAAACAATTTGCCCCTCCTGCGGTGCAAAAACAGCAAAAGGGAAATTCTGTTCTGAATGTGGATCACAGCTTGTAAAAAATTGTCCCAAGTGCGGAGTCGAAGTGCCCAATGGTGCAAAGTTCTGTCTTGAGTGCGGCGAGAAGCTTTGATAAGGGGGAATAAAAATGAAAAAGACTTTTAATTCATATATAGTAATCTGGGCGATCCTTTTGGTGCTTTTCAATGTAATTACTTTTGTATCACCTTCCGAAGCGGGCAATTTAAGTAAATTCGGCGGTGCTTTCTGGACAGGGTACATATTTATAACTCTTGCATTTTTAGGACAGCTTGCAGTAAGCTTTATTGCATTTAAGGCTGAAAACCTTGATAAGTTTTTCTACAAGCTTCCACTTATAAAAATAAGCTATACAGGCCTTATACTGACTCTGGTTTTCGGTGCTTTATGTATGGCAATTCCAAACCTTCCCAACTGGGTTGGCATTATTCTCTGCTTTATAATTCTTTCCTTCAATGCCATTTCTGTTGTTAAGGCTAACCTTGCAGGGGAAGAGGCTGAAAAGGTGGAAGAAAAGATAAAGGAAAAAACATTTTTCATAAAGTCATTGACCGTTGATGCCGAAACCCTTATGTCAAAGGCGTTAAGTGATGAAACAAGGGCAGAATGTAAAAAGGTTTATGAGGCAGTCCGCTATTCCGATCCAATGAGCAGTGATGCACTCTCCTCGGCAGAGGCAAGCATTACGCTTAAGTTTAATGAGTTCTCATCTGCTGTAGAAAACGGCGCGGATGAAAAAATTGCAACGTTTTCTAAAGAACTTATGATTTTAATTGAAGACAGAAATAAAAAGTGCAGGTTGTTGAAGTGATGTCTAAATTTTTCAACCAATTGGTATCTGAAAATCTAATTGCGAATTGGGCAGAAGTTCTTGATTGGATATTTGATGATTTAAAGTTTTCTAAAGAACGAAATTGGAATGGCGGTTATACAAGCCTTTTTGCAAAAAAAATTAAACAAATTCCCGGAATTAAAAACCAAAAGTTTTTATATGAAAAAATCAATCCATCTGATTTTCCAAATCAAATTAAAGGAAGTCGTCGCAAGCGTAGCGCGTTGATTATGATGGTTAAAGGTGAATCTGTTGCAAAAGATTTGATTAGGCATATCCGTAACGGTATAGCTCATGGACAGACAAAAATGTATAAAGTTGGGTCTGAATTATATATAGAAATACTTGATTTTATGGGTGAAACTAAAAGTTTGAATAAACAAACTGCGTTCATATGTATTCCAATAGATTATATTATCGCATTTTACAAAGTCTACAGTGAAATTAATCTGTCAATTATGAATACAAAAACAAAAGATAGAAAGTTGAGAGATAAACAAAAAAGGAGTAATAACTAATGGCGATATTTAAATGTAAAATGTGCGGGGGCGCACTTGAAATTAATGAAAGTAAAAGCGTAATCGAATGCGAATACTGCGGAACAAAGCAGACCTTGCCCAAGCTTGACGACGAAAAAAGGGCAAATTTATATGACCGTGCCAATCATTTTCGCCGAAACAACGAATTTGACAAGGCAATGGGTATTTATGAGCAGATTTTAAACGAGGATAATACTGATGCCGAGGCATATTGGTCACTGGTACTCTGCCGTTACGGTATAGAATATGTAGAAGACCCTTCTTCGCACAAGAGAATCCCCACGGTAAACCGTGCACAGTTCACCTCAATTTATGATGATGATAACTATAAGTCTGCCATAGAGTATGCCGACAGCTTCCAGAAATCCGTTTATGAAGAAGAAGCAAAGGCGATAAACGAAATCCAGAAGGGAATTTTAGCCATATCCCAGAAGGAAGAGCCCTTTGATGTGTTTATTTGTTATAAAGAAACCGATAACAGTGGCAGAAGAACGCCCGACTCCGTTCTGGCGAACGATTTATATCACCAGCTTACACAGGAAGGCTTTAAGGTTTTCTTTGCCCGAATTACTTTAGAGGATAAATTGGGCTCAGCCTACGAGCCTTACATATTTGCGGCGCTTAATTCCGCCAAGGTAATGGTTGTCCTTGGTACAAAGCCCGAATTTTTCAACGCCGTATGGGTGAAAAATGAATGGAGCCGTTATCTTGCACTTATTAAAAACGGTGCAAAGAAAATGCTTATCCCCGCCTATAAGGATATGGATCCCTACGATTTGCCCGAGGAATTTTCACATCTTCAGGCGCAGGATATGGCAAAGCTTGGCTTTATGCAGGATTTAATCCGAGGCATAAAGAAAATTGCCAAAGCTGACGAGCCTAAGGCTACGGTTGTAAAAGAAACCGTAATTAGCGGTGGAAACGCCAATACTGCCCCGCTTTTAAAGCGTGCATTTATGTTTTTGGAGGATGGGGATTGGCGTTCTGCCAACGAATACTGCGAAAAGGTGCTTGACATAGACCCCGAATGTGCAGATGCATACTTGGGCAAGCTTATGGCGGAGGAGAGCGCCTTCAAAAAAGAGGAACTTAAAAATTGCGATGAACCTTTTGATGCCAGCCTTAACTATGAAAAAGTAATGCGCTTCGGCGATGAAAAATTAAAGGCAGAGCTTTCGGGCTATATTGATTTTATCAACGACAGAAATGAAAAGGCAAGAATTGAAGCTGAAAGAAAAGCAGAGGAAGAAAGGCTTGAAGCCGAGCGCAAGGCAGAGGAAGCCAGAAAAGAAGCCATATATATCGAGGCAAAAGCAAAAATGAAAATGGATGGTATATATTACTATGAAGAGGCTATAACACTTCTGCAATCAATCAAAGCCTATAAGGATTCTGCCCAAAAAATGGAAGAATGTAAAAGAAGGATTACTGAAATAAAAGCAGAAAAGGAAAGAGAACGCCTCGAAGCGGAAAGAAGGGCAGAAGAGGCAAGGATAGCTGCGGAAAAGAGGAAAAGACAAGCAATAAAAGTTGTGAAGATAGCAACGCCCATCGTTTGTGCTGTTGTGGCACTTGTGATTTTGCTAAACACGGTTATTTTGCCTGCGGTGGAAAGAAGTAATCAATATAAAGAAGCCGTTGCTATGATGGAAGCGGGCGAATATGGAAATGCGGTTTCGATTTTTGAAGGTCTTGGAGAGTATAAAGATTCTAAAGAAAAAATTGAAGAAATAAAAAAACAATCGCTTGCTGATTCTAAAGTGGGAAACAGTGTTTGGTTTGGCTCGTACGAACAGGATAACAACACAGAAAACGGCAAGGAAGCTATCCAGTGGCTTGTGTTAGAGGTGAAGGACGGTAAAGCTCTGGTAATAAGTAAGTACGCTTTAGATTGCATAGAGTATAACTCAACTTACACAAGCGTCACCTGGGAAACGTGCACACTTCGTAAGTGGCTTAATGACGAATTTATTAAAAGTGCATTTTCCTCAGATGAAAAGGCAATGATTCCTACTGTGACGGTATCAGCAGATAAAAATCCTGAGTATGACACAAATCCCGGCAACGCAACTGAGGATCAGGTGTTCTTGCTCAGAATCACGGAAGCGAATAAATATTTCAGTTCCGATAGTGCAAGACAGTGTGAGCCTACGGATTTTGCAGTTGCTAATGGCGCTTGGGAAAGCGACAGTGGCAACTGCTGGTGGTGGCTGAGGTCGCCCGGCGACACTCAGAATTATGCCGCCTTTGTCGGCAGTGGCGGCGGTGTCGGCGAGATCGGCAACTCTGTCAACAGCGTTGATATTGCCGTCCGCCCCGCTTTGTGGATTGATCTGAAATAATTAAAAAGAACTAAGGCAATGCCTTAGTTCTTCTCTTTATATATTCTCTATCTGCCAGTCGATGGGTGACTTTACCAGGGAAATTAAAATTTCATTTGCCTTGGAAAAGTGTTTACATCCCATAAAGCCTCGTGAGGCGGATAAGGGAGAGGGATGTGCGGCAGTTAAGATATAATGTTTGTTTTTATCAATAAGCTCCGCCTTTGATTCGGCGTGCTTTCCCCATAAGAGGAATATGATGGGGTCGTTTCGTTCGGACAGGGCAGATATTACTCGGTCGGTAAAAATTTCCCAGCCCTTGCCCTTGTGGCTCATGGGCTCGCCCTCACGGACAGTTAATAAAGTGTTTAAGAGTAAAACGCCTTGCTTAGCCCAGGGCATTAAATAACCGTTATTGGGGATAAAACAACCCAAGTCAGCCTTAAGCTCCTTATATATGTTCCCGAGAGACGGGGGAGCAGGGATGCCGGGAAGCACGGAAAAGCTCATGCCGTGAGCCTGACCTACTTCGTGATAAGGATCCTGACCGATGATAACGATTTTAACGTCCTTATAGCTTGTGGTTTTAAGGGCGGAAAAAATGTTATGCATATCGGGGTATACGGAGCCTTTTGCATATTCTTCTTTAAGAAATTCCCTGAGCTTTAAGTAATATTCCTTATTAAATTCATTCCCGATTATATTGTCCCAGTCGTTGCCAAGCTTTACCATAATAAACACTCCTAAGAAAAAAACTCAGGTGCTTTGCACCCGAGTTTAATTTTTGTCATTATCGCTTTCGTAAAACCCGCGTTATTAAAGCGAAGGTGATTTGCTCTTACATAAACTTTCTTTTGCGAGCAGCCTCGGACTTCTTTTTACGTTTAACACTGGGTTTTTCGTAATGTTCTCTCTTTCTAACCTCGGAAATAACTCCTGCCTTAGCGCAAGAACGCTTAAAACGACGAAGCGCACTATCCAATGACTCGTTTTCTTTAACTCTGATTTCTGACATAGTATATATCCCTCCCTCCGCAATTTGGATCAGCAGACTTAAATCTGCTACGAAAATGTGCGGGATTCACAAAGTGATAGAAAGATTATACCCTATTTTTTTTATTAAGTCAAGTTATTTTGGCGAAAAATATTATTTTTTTATTTCTGAGAATTAAGAACATAAGGAAAAGGTATAAAAACAATCCTGAAATTCCCGAAAGTAAAAGGCTTTCTAAAGGGTGAATGAAAAAAGATAATTTTTCATAAAGAAAAATAGCGGGCACAAAGGAGGCTAAAGCGGGAAGGAGGGGGAGTAAAAGCTTTTTCAGACTTTCGCCATATAAGGGAATAACTGATAAAACTGCCTTGAATGACGGAATAAAAAGGAGCAAATTGGAAAAAATATATGAAAATATATATCCTGAAGCACCTGTGAAAGGAATAAGCACTATGGAAAGCAAAAGAGAAATCACATTTCCGGAAAAGGAATAAAAAGAAGCTTTTTTAGCCATAGAAGCCGCATTCATTATAGAGGTCAGTATGTGCCTGAATGTGGCAAGGATTGCACCCAGGCTCATAAGAGGCAGAAAAAGAGCAACCCTGGAATCAGCAAAAAACACCTGGGAAATGGGCTTTGAAAAGGCTCCCAGTGCGAAAAATGCAGGAAAAGAAAAAAGGGAAGTGGTAAATAAAATCTTTTCGGTTTTTCTCTTGACCGCACCCAAATTCCCCTTGGCGAGATTTGACGAAATAAAGGGGACTAAATTTACCGAAAGAGCATTTGAAACAACCGACGGCAAAAACAAAAGGGGCATAACCATTCCCGATATTACGCCTAAAAGCTCCAATGACTCGGATTTTGAAAAGCCGTATAAGGCAAACATTGCAGGAATTAAAATGTTTGAGGCAGAGGATATAAGGGTTTCCAGTGTTTTCGAGACGGTAACAGGGACTGCGGTGCTTAAAAGGGGTGAGAAGCTCTTTTTAATATGAGTTGCCCTTATGCTTTTTGTCCTTTTTCTGTAGGAGAAAAATAAAATCACAAGACTTAAAGCCTCTCCTGCAAAAATTCCGAAAGTGAGAACGAAAGCTCCTTTGGTAAAATCATTCCCTGCATAGTATATGAGTAGAATTATAACAAAAGAAATTCTGAAAAGTTGTTCTGCGATTTCCGTTATCCCGGGAATTTTCACGGAGTTTTCCGAATAGAAGCTTGATTTATAAATGTTTTCAAAGCCGGTGATTAAAACCGCAAAGGCTAAGATGTATAAGGAGGGGAGCGTTCGCTCATCTCCAAGTAAAGATGCTATAAAGGGAGCGAAAATTAAAATAAAAGCGCAAAGAACAACGGAAATAATTAAAACCAATAAAAGGGCGGCATAGGTGGAGGCCTTTGCGGAAGAATGGTTATTTTCTGCCAGATGCTCCGATACGTCTTTCATGGAAGCCACCGGAAGTCCCGATGCCACAAGAGAGCAGCAGACAGCATATACGGGAGAAATAAGGGCGAAAAGCCCCAGTCCCTCGGCGCCTATAAATCTGCTTAAAAATATTCTGTATAAAAATCCTAAAAAGCGGGTAAGGATGTTGGCTAAGACCATAAAGAAGGTGTTATAGGTAAAAGATTTTTTCATGTGGGGGAAATAGCTCCTTTCATAAGCTTTGGAACATAATTTCGTTAAAAACTTATTTTTAAATAATACAATGAAATAATTGACTTTATTACTTATTTATGGTAAAATATTTATATTTGAAATCAGTTGGTTGAAAGGGAGTTTTTTGAATGATTAAAAAAATGGTTTCCTTAGTTATAGTAATTTCGATTATGGTTCTTTGCTTTTCAGGTTGCACTTTTAAGTCGGAGCCTTTGTTCGGAGTGGTTTTGATAACAGGCCCCTCCGGTGAGATTATTTTAGACTCTGAGGTTTTTGTATCCAAGAAAAATGCCACCGCAGCTGATGCTGTTATAGAAGGTTGTGCAGAATTCAGGATTCCTTATACCTTTGAAAACGGAATGTTTGATAATTTCGAAGGAATCGCCTCCACCATGGATGAAGGTTGGCTCTTATACTATGAAGGCGAGTTAAGCGATGTGGGAGCTTCTTCTGTGAAGCTTACGGATAATTTTGATGTGGAATTCAGATACGTAAACTACGACGAAAGCTTCACGTTGGAATAAGGAATTTATTTAAGGGGGACATGTTATGAGGTTTTTAACGGTTGAAGAGACAAAAAAGAGAATTGACAACATAAGGGAAGCTGAGGCAGGAAACAGAAAGTACCTTCGTCGTCACAGAATAGGAGAGTATCTTTCCGGACAGGCGGTATATAATCTTGGCGACTATCCTAAGCGCTTTTCAATTGAGCCTACGGAGTATGATTATAATCTCTTAAAGAGTATGAGGGAAAACGGGGTTGAGCTTATACAGCTTCATGAGGAGTGGAACGATGCAATCCGTCATCTTGGCGCAGATAAGTTCTCCTCCCATGACCATCAGGGACTTATAAACTTTGTGAAGCTGGCTCATGATTTGGGATTTAAGGTACTGGCTTATGCGTCAACGGGATTTTTTGATTCAAGAGACCCTGATTATAAAGAAGAATATTCAATATGCGATGGTGGATATTTCGGGGAGCATCTTCATTATAAGAAATGTAATGCTGCACATCCCGAATGGAAAGAGTATCTTTTAAGAAAGCTTTTTAACGCTATAGATACCTACGGCTTTGACGGAATGTTCAACGACTGGGGCTATGACGGAGCCGACCTTGAAAGAGCAAGACTTAAGGAAAAGGGTATAGACGGACATAAATTAAAGGCACTTGATATGCCCTATGACCCTTATCTTGAGGATTTACTCAGCACAATTTATGTGGAGCTTAAAAAGAGAGGCGGCTATGTTAAAATCCATTGCGATAAAAACAATAAGCCTCCGGTAAAGGATAAGGTATACGACTACATCTGGATTGGTGAATGTGTAAACTCTGATGATGTGGGTGCAGGAAAAGAGCACGAGCCTTATGTAGTTCCCTGTGAGCATGCTATGTATGCAGATGTAAATCATCCCGATGCTTATTATGTAAAGACCATTCCTTTCATGCAGTTCCCTCTTCTTAAGAGAGGTCGTCCCTTAATGGGAACGGGAATTGAGGAAGAAGGGGTAACATACATTCAGGCAGGGGACTATGTGCACCACAAGAAGGTAAAGGAATATATGAAGGACCATCCTGAGGGCCCCTATACATACAGCCTTTGGTCTTCTGTTCCCGATGACGTGGATGAATATCCCAGATGGTGCCGTTTTATGAAGCTTTACAAGCCTATGGTTGAAGATAACAGTATCGCTTATATAGAGCTTTCAGAATGCGATGACATTTTATCTCCCATAACAGATAAAATGTGTGCATCAATGTTTGTAAACGAAAATAAATACCTTGTTGTTTCAAACTTCGGAACAGAGCCTTATGTTTTAGACCTTAAGGACGAATGGGAAAACAGGGAGACAGGTGAGAGGAATAAAAAGTTCACCATAAATCCCATGAGTATCATTTTTCTTAAAAGATAAAAAAGTCTTGACAAACCAATAAAAGGATGTTAGAATGTATATTCGTATGGGTATGTTCAGGAAAAGGTGATTAAAAAATGCTCAGCGAATTGCAGACAGCGTGTAAGACAGTAGGTCTTAAACAGTCTATTAAAAAGATAAAAAGCGGTGAGGCCAAAAAGGTCTTTATCGCAAAGGATGCAGCTCCCGCACTTATAGATGAAATAAAGGGAGCATTAAAAGAAACCGAAATCCCGACAGTTGAGGTTTCGGAAATGAAAGAACTTGGCAGAGCCGCAGGAATTGATGTGGGCGCTGCTGTTGTTGTCGTTTATTAACGGGCAGTGCCTGTTGATATAAAAATTACATAGGAGGTGAAAAATAGATGCCTACATTTAACCAGTTGGTCAAGGCCGGCAGAACTACGAAGGTAACCAAGTCTACTGCTCCTGCGCTTCAGAAGGGATTTGACTCTTTGAAGAACAAGGCTACAGAACAGAGCTCTCCCCAGAAGAGAGGTGTTTGTACCTACGTTAAGACAAAGACTCCCAAGAAGCCTAACTCAGCTCTTCGTAAAATTGCCAGAGTAAGACTTACTAACGGTAATGAAGTAACAAGCTATATCCCCGGTGAAGGACACAACCTTCAGGAACACAGCGTTGTTCTTATCCGTGGAGGAAGGGTTAGAGACCTTCCCGGTGTACGTTACCACATTATCAGAGGTGCCCTTGATGCTTCCGGTGTTGCAAACAGAATGCAGTCCAGAAGTAAGTACGGCGCTAAGAAAGCAAAGGCTAAAAAATAAGATATAGCCGAAATTTAAGTGTGTTGTTCCGTAGATGGAATAACAAAATTAGGTTGTGCGGTCTACGGATTTATATAGATTGCACTTACAAGAAAGGATTTCTTGAGTACCTATGAATTCATTAACAAAAATTTATGAAGGAGGGAAGAACAGTGCCCAGAAGAGGATTTGTTCCCAAAAGAGATGTTTTACCGGATCCCATGTACAATGATACAACTGTTACAAGACTTATCAACAACATCATGCTTGACGGCAAAAAAGGTGTTGCTCAGAAGATAGTTTACGATGCATTTGATATTGTACGTGAGAAGACAGGAAAGGAGCCCCTCGAGGTTTTCACTCAGGCAATGGAAAGCATTATGCCCGTGCTTGAAGTAAAAGCAAGAAGAGTCGGCGGTGCCACCTATCAGGTTCCCATGGAAGTACGTCCCGAAAGACGTCGTACATTGGGTCTTAGATGGCTTACAGTATATTCCAGAGCTCGTAACGAAAGACATATGTGCGAGAGACTGGCAAACGAAATCATTGACGCTACAAACGGCCTTGGCGGAGCAGTTAAGAAGAGAGAAGATACTCATAAGATGGCTGAAGCTAATAAGGCGTTTGCACATTACAGATGGTAGTATTACCAAGGTAGTAACCGACGAAAGGAGAGATATTTTTGGCAAGAGAAGTTTCGCTTGAAAGAACCAGAAATATAGGCATTATGGCCCACATTGACGCCGGAAAAACCACCACTACTGAAAGAATTTTGTACTATTGCGGTAAAATTCACAAGATTGGTGATACTCACGACGGAAATGCTACAATGGACTACATGGAGCAGGAACAGGAGAGAGGTATTACAATTACTTCTGCTGCTACCACAGCCTATTGGACAAAAGATGACGTAAGACACAGAATCAATATCATCGATACCCCCGGACACGTTGACTTCACCGTTGAGGTTGAACGTTCACTTCGTGTACTTGACGGAAGCGTAACTGTTTTCTGTGCAAAGGGCGGTGTTGAGCCTCAGTCTGAAACTGTATGGAGACAGGCTGATAAATACGGCGTTCCCAGAATGGCATTCATCAACAAGATGGATATCATGGGCGCTGACTTCTACAACGTTGTAGAAATGATGAAGGACAGGCTTCAGTGTAAGGCTGTTCCACTTCAGCTTCCCATCGGTAAGGAAGATACCTTTAAGGGTATCATCGACCTGCTTACCATGAAAGCTGAAGTTTACTACAATGATGACGGAACCGACGTAAGAGAAGAGGAAATTCCCGAAGATATGAAGGAACTTGCTCAGCAGTATCACGATGCAGCAATTGAAGAAATTGCTTCCTTCGATGATGATCTTATGATGAAGGTTTTGGAGGGAGAAGAAGTTACCATAGCTGAGCTTAAGAAGGTAATCAGAAAAGCTACTATCGCTAACGAAATCATCCCCGTATTCTGTGGTACAGCATACAGAAACAAAGGTGTTCAGCCCTTGCTTGACGCAGTTGTTGACTATATGCCCGCTCCCACAGACATTCCCGCTATCAAGGGTACAACCTTAGACGGCGAGGAAGTTGAAAGACATGCAGACGACAATGAGCCCTTCTCGGCTCTTGCGTTCAAGATTATTGCCGATCCCTTCGTAGGTAAGCTTTGCTTCTTCAGAGTATATTCAGGTACTCTGGCAACAGGTAGCTATGTGCTTAACTCTACAAAGGACAATAAGGAAAGAATCGGACGTATACTTCGTATGCACGCTGATAAGAGAGAAGATCTTGATATGGTTTATGCCGGCGACATCGCTGCAGCCGTAGGTCTTAAAAACACCACAACAGGTGATACTCTCTGTGCAGAGAATTCTCCTGTAATTCTTGAATCCATGGAATTCCCCGAGCCCGTAATCAGAGTTGCTATCGAACCCAAGACCAAAGCTGGTCAGGAAAAGATGGGTATTGCTCTTGCAAGACTGGCAGAAGAAGATCCCACATTCAAGGCTTACACTGACGAAGAAACAGGTCAGACAATCATCGCCGGTATGGGTGAGCTTCACCTTGAAATTATCGTAGACAGACTTTTACGTGAATTCAAAGTTGAAGCAAACGTTGGTAATCCTCAGGTTTCTTACAAGGAAACAATCAGTAAGAGAGTTGAAGTTGACCACAAGTATGCCCGTCAGTCCGGTGGTCGTGGTCAGTACGGTCACGTTAAGATTATTATGGAGCCCCAGGAAGCAGGCAAGGGTTATGAATTTATTAACCAGGTTGTGGGTGGTGCTATTCCTAAGGAATACATTCCCGCAGTTGACGCAGGTATCCAGGGCGCTATGGAATCCGGTATTCTTGCAGGATACCAGGTTGTTGACGTAAAGGTAACTCTTTACGACGGTTCATACCACGAAGTTGACTCCTCAGAAATGGCATTTAAGATTGCCGGCTCTATGGCGTTCAAGGACGGTATGAGAAAGGCTGATGCACAGCTTAAGGAACCCATCATGAAGGTTAGTGTTACTGTTCCCGAAGAATACATGGGCGACGTTATGGGTGATATTAACTCACGTCGTGGTATGATTCAGGAAAGTGACATAAGAAACGGTGTTGCAACAATTACATCACACGTTCCGCTTTCTGAAATGTTCGGTTATGCAACAGACCTTCGTTCCAAGACCCAGGGTCGTGGTAACTATTCAATGGAACCCAGCCATTATGAAGTGGTTCCCAGAAGCATTATGGAAAAAATTATTGATCAGAGAGCAAAAAAAGACTGATTAACACTTGATTTTTAATCCGTAATGTAGTAAAATAATAAAAAATAAAGTTCTTATATTAAAGGAGGAAAAAATTATGGCAAAGGCTAAATTCGAACGTACAAAACCCCATGTAAACATTGGTACAATCGGTCACGTTGACCATGGTAAGACAACTCTTACCGCTGCAATCACAAAGGTTCTTTCTATGAACGGTGGCGCAGAATTCACAGATTACGCTAACATCGATAAGGCTCCCGAAGAAAGAGAAAGAGGTATCACAATCAACACCTCTCACGTTGAGTATCAGACAGAATCTCGTCACTATGCTCACGTTGACTGCCCCGGACATGCTGACTACGTTAAGAACATGATCACCGGTGCTGCTCAGATGGACGGTGCTATCTTGGTTGTATCTTCTGCTGACGGTCCCATGCCTCAGACAAGAGAACACATCCTTCTTTCCAGACAGGTTGGCGTTCCCTACATCGTTGTATTCATGAACAAGGTTGACCAGGTTGACGACGAAGAACTTCTTGAACTCGTTGAAATGGAAATCAGAGAACTTCTTTCTGACTACGAATTCCCCGGAGATGACATTCCGATCGTTAAGGGTTCTGCACTTGTAGCACTTGAGTGCGCATCTACAGACATCAACGCTCCTGAATATGCTCCCATCCTTGAGCACATGGCAGCTGTTGACTGCTACATTCCTGCACCCGAAAGAGCAAATGACCTTCCCTTCATTATGCCCGTTGAAGACGTATTCACAATCACAGGTCGTGGTACAGTTGCAACCGGTAGAGTTGAAAGAGGTACTCTTAAGGTTTCTGACGAAGTTGAAATCGTTGGTCTTACAGACGAAAGCAGAACAGTTGTTGTAACCGGTATCGAAATGTTCAGAAAGCTTCTTGACAGCGCTGAAGCAGGCGATAACATCGGTGCACTTCTCCGTGGTGTTGACAGAAAGGACATCGAAAGAGGTCAGGTTCTTGCAAAGCCCGGTTCTATTAAGCCTCACACAAAGTTTAAGGGCGAAGTTTACGTTCTTAAGCAGGATGAAGGTGGCCGTCATAAGCCCTTCTTCTCCAACTACAGACCTCAGTTCTATTTCAGAACAACTGACGTTACAGGCGTAATTCAGCTTCCCGCTGACAAGGAAATGTGCATGCCTGGTGATAACGTAACAATCGACGTTGAGCTTCTTAAGCCCATCGCTATTGAAAAGGGTCTTCGTTTCGCTATCCGTGAAGGTGGTAGAACAGTTGGATCCGGCGTTGTTTCCGAAATCGCTGAATAATTTAACTTAATAAAAATAGTGCAAATTTTGAAAATTTGCACTATTTTTTTTTGAAAAAATAAGGCGTTTTCTGTTGCTTTTATTTTCCTTTAGTGATATAATAATCTCGTTGGATTGTGTGCGGAGCAAAGGGGGATGAAAATGGACATTTTAAGTAGAATTGAAGAGAGAAAAGAAGACCTTTTTAATATACTTTCCGACCTTATAAAAATAGATACTCAGAGCTTTGGAAACACCGGAAAAGAAGCCAATATAACAGAGTATCTTAAGAGCTTTCTTGAAAAGCTTGGCTATACTCCCGATGTATATTCACCCTTATCTATAGAGGGCATGGAAAATCACCCCGATTACAGGCCCGGACATAACTTGGAAACACGCTTCAACGTAAGTGCTGTAATTCCCGGTATTGATTCATCAAAAAGGGTTATGTTGGCAGCACATATTGATACCGTGGCAATCGGCGAAGATGCTGACTGGACAGTGCCTCCTTTGGGTGGACTTATAAAAGACGGAAAAATATGGGGCAGAGGCGCCTGCGATAACAAGTGCGGAATAGCAACTGCTCTCTTTTTAATAAAAGTATTTAAAGAAGAGGGGTTAAAATTCCCATGTGATATAGTATTTACAGCTTACTGTGATGAGGAATACGGCGGAAGTCACGGAGCTTTGGCGGCGTGCCTTAAGTATCCGTCTGACGACATTATAAACTTAGACGGAGAGGTATTTGAAATTGCTGACTGCGCCGTAGGTGGCGAAGAGATGAGAGCCCACATAAAAGCTAAAGGGCCTATTGATGACTGCGGAGAAATGCTTTCAGGCATTAACATCTTAAAAGAAGTTTTTGATGACTTTAGAAAAAGGCGTGTGGCAGAGTTAAATGCCCACGAGGAATATAAAGTTACGAATATTCCCGAAGATTCAGTGAGATTTTTAGAGATTAAAGCGGGAAATGCGGGAACCAATTTAGATAAGGCACATATAGAACTTTGCTACTATGCGGCAGCCACAAAGGAAGAAATAAATGAAGAATTTAACGTTATGGCAAAAAAATTAGACGAAAAATTAGAGCCTTTGGGCCTTGCCTTTGACCGGTTTGAAAAAACCACAAGATTTTTCCACTTCATGAAAGCAGATAAGAATAATCCGCTTATAGAAAAGCTTATAGAGGCAGGAAAATTGACCTCGGGAAGAGAAATGAAAACCTGCGGTATGTGTCAGTCCGACCTTTCTATATTCTTAAAATACGGAAGTCCCAGAGCATTTTGCTTCGGTGTAGGCAGAAAGTTCTTTGAATATGGCGGAGCACATCAGGCAGACGAGCATGTTTTATGCGATGAGCTACTTGAAATGAATAAAATTCTTGCAAAACTTTTTACGATGTAGGTGATTTTATGAAAAATGCAGCAAAAGAGCTTTGCGAAAGACTTAATATAGAGTTTACAAATGAGTTCGTACCTTTTTACGAGGAAGGGTTGGCTCTTTATAAAAAAGACGGCAAAAAGATTACGGACACCGAAAGACTAATACGACTTAATAACAAATATAACTTTTTAAGGACTTGGTTTGAGGATGTCTTAAAAGCTGCAAAATTGGTGGAAGAGGATCAGGATTTACTGCTTTTTACATATATACTTCACGCCATGATTAAAAAGGATTCGCCCCTCACCAAAATGAAAATGCCCGACAGGGAAAGAATGGATACAGACTTTGCACCTATTTTTTCGCTTTTATATTCTCTTGAAGATATGATTGAAAATATGGAAAAAAGGGGACTTCCATTTAAGATAATTTCTGATACGCTTCAGGGCTTTGATGCGGAAATCAATGATTATTACGGGATTTTCGGCAGAAGCGGAATGAGAATTTACGTAGAATGGTTTATGCTTTTTGTAAAATGCAACTTAATCCGTGTCGGAAGACTCAATTTTGAAATGTCAAAGTTTGAGCATAAAATAAGAGTTTATAAAAAGGATGAAGATATTAAAATTTTAATCGACGGAGACTATATGCACGAAAAGGGCATGGTCTTCGGCTCCGTAGGTCAGGATGACGAAAAAGGCAGATATTTTGCCGAAATAACCGAGGACAAAGATGAAGTTACCGGTTACGGTGTTAATGAGTACGGAGAAGCCGTTAAAGAAAAGATAACCTTAAAAGGATACACCGAGGTTTTACGATACGGAGATAATTTTGTGAGTGTTCACATTCCTGCAAAGGAGCCTTTTACGGCAGAAGAGTGCAAAGAATCTATCAGTAAAGCTACAGAAATTTTTGATAAATACTATCCGGAATTTAAGTTTAAGACCTTTTGCACATTTTCCTGGATGCTGGAAAAAAGATTAAGAGGAATTATGGGAAGAGACACAAATATAACAAGATTTGCAGATCTCTTTACTGCATTTCCCTTAAAGCATGACGGAAAAGACGTTTTTGTATTCCTTTTCCATGTGGAAAATATTGTGTCTCCCGAAACGTTGCCTGAGGATACGAGTATGCAAAGGGCGGTCAAAAAATATCTTATGGAAGGTAACCACTTTTATGAAAAGGGTGGAGTAATAATAAAATAAAAGGAAGGTAATTATTATGAAATCAGCATTTCAGTTTAACACGGAGTTAATAAGAAAAGTAAATCCCTCAATGTCATATAAGGGAGAAAACTATGATGCCTGGAAAAAGGAAGCCAGAGAAAAGCTTGTTTCTCTTATAGGACTTGACAGATTTACTAAGGTTTCCCCAAATACAGAAATTGAGTTTGAAGAAAAAATAGAAGGCGCTACTGAAATCCGCTTCACATTCGAAAGTGAAGAGGGATATAGAGTTCCTTGCCATTTACTGCTTCCCGACGGAATAGAAAAGCCTCCCGTAATGATTTGCCTTCAGGGACATTCCACCGGTATGCACATATCAATGGGCAGGCCCATTTATAATAATGACGAGAAAACAATAAGCGGAGGAGACAGAGATTTCTGCGTGAGAGCATTAAAGGAAGGTTATGCAGCCCTTGCCTTAGAACAGAGAAACTTCGGTGAATGCAGCTCAAGACCCGGAGCAACCGACTGTACCTATTCCAAAATGATAGCAAGCTTATTCGGAAGAACCACTGTGGCAGAGCGTGTCTGGGATATACAAAGAGCCATAGACGTTCTTGAAACCGAATTTGCCGAGAGAATTGATGTAAATGCAATTTGCCTTATGGGTAATTCGGGCGGCGGAACAACCACAATATACACAGCGGCTTTAGAAGACAGAATTGTGCTTGCAATGCCCTCGTGTGCAGTTTGCTCCTATAAGGATTCCATCGGTGCAAGACCTCACTGCCCCTGTAACTTCGTTCCTCATATCGCTGAATTTTTCGATATGGACGACCTTGTTGCTATGACATATCCTAAATATTATATACAGATCAATGGTAAAGAGGATACAGATTTCCCCATTGATTCTGCAAAGGAAATGTTTGAAAAAGGCACAAAGATATATAGAGAAACGGGTATGGAGGATAGATGTGTTCACGTTGAAGGTCCTCTGGGACACCGCTTCTATGCGGACCTTTCCTGGCCCTATGTCCATAAGTTTGTTAAGTAATCAAAGGTTTTCTTAAGAGGTTGGTTTGCGAATTCAGACAGAAAGAAGAGATTAAATGATACAGGGAAAGAAGAAAGCTGTAACCTTCAGTTATGATGACGGTGTAAGGCAGGATTTAAGATTTATGGAGCTTTTGGATAAGTACGGTATGAAGGGAACATTCAATATTAATTCTTCCTTTCTTGGCAGAGAAGGCACTCTTCCAAGAGGAGGGAAATCCATTCCCTTCGGCAAGGTTACCGAAAGCGAGCTTAATCGGCTTTATAAAAACCACGAAGTGGCAGTACACACATTAACCCACCCCAATTTAACTACACTTGAAGAAAAAGAAATTATAAGACAGGTGGAAGAAGACAGATTAAAGCTTTCTGACATAGTAGGCTATGAAGTGGTGGGAATGGCATATCCCTGCGGTGGCGTCAATAACGATGACCGTGTGGCAGGAGTGGTCAAAAATCACACAGGTGTCAGATATGCAAGGACAATAACCTCTACATACAGCTTCAATAAGCAGGAAAATCTTTACAGATTTAATCCTACCTGCTATCCTCACGGTGACGGGAAGGAAAAGTTTATGAAGCTGGCACAAGACTTTATAAATGCAAAAAGTGAAGAAGATATGATTTTATATATCTGGGGACACACCTTTGAATTTGACATAGAGGATACCTGGCAGGATTTTGAAGATGTACTTAAGGTTCTGGCAGGAAGAGACGATATTTTTTACGGAACAAATAAAGAGGTGCTTTTGTAATGGAGATGTTTTCTCTCTCCTTAAGTCAGGTTCTGATGATGACGACACTCATTGTTTTAGGCTTTATTTTAAAGAAAATGAATATTCTGCCTGAAAAAACGGATGTTGCCATCTCCAAGCTTGAAACCTTTATATTTACTCCTGCACTTTCTGTTATAACACTTATGAAGTATTGCACGGTGGAAAATTTCAGGAAGAATTCAAAGCTCATACTGTACGGATTGTTTTTTGCAGTTTTAGCTCTTTTGATTGCCCACCTGCTGGCAGAATTTTTTATAAAGGGAGCTAAGGGAAATGCCGAGAAGACAAGCAGGAAAAATATTTTCAGATACGCTCTGACTTTTGGTAATTTCGGCTTTATGGGAAACTTTCTTATTTTGAGTATTTTTGGGGATGAAATGCTTTTTAAGTATACGATATTCAACTTTTTCTTAAGTCTTCTTTGTAATTCCTGGGGCTTTTATGTTCTGGTGCCAAAGGAAGAAGGAGGCTTAGTTAAAAATCTTAAAAAGGGACTTTTGACTCCTCCTATATTTGGCATAGTGATAGGCTGTATTTTAGGACTTCTTAACGCAGAAAAATTCGTTCCCTATTTTTTAACAAGTGCTCTTAATAATGCATCTTCCTGTATGGGACCCTGCGCTATGATACTGGCAGGTGTTGTAATCGGAGGCTTTGATATAGGGGAACTCATTAAAAATAAAAAGATATATATTGTAAGCTTACTTAGGCTTATAGTAATACCGGCATTTTTTATGGCTTTACTGTATTTGATAGGAGCAGAAAAGGAAATTATGATTTTGGTTTTAATTGCTTATGCAACCCCTATGGGACTTAACACCATTGTTTTTCCTGCGGCATACGGAGGAGACACAAAGGTGGGTGCTTCAATGACTGTTATATCCCAGACGTTATGTGCCATAACAATTCCGCTTATGTACCTTGTATTTATAAGTAATTTTTCCTAAAGGACAAAGAATAAAAATAGAAAAACTAAACGGAGGTAGAAATGAAATATTCAGAACAGTTTATATCTAAAAAAGAAATAATCCAAAAAAAGACAGTAAGCATCGGCTTTGACGGATTTGTTGATTTAGTTATCCGTCCCGTTGAAAAAAGACAGGACGAGAAAAACTGCACCTATTTTCCCACTATTGATAAATTTGGCGAGAAAATCACAAGTTTAGCAGGAAGAAGCGGAAATATCGAGCTTATAGTAAGCAGTACCGATTTCGGCGGTTGCGGCCCTCACTATGCCAACGGCCTTGCCAATATGGGTGTTTCCTGCACCTGTGTTGGAGCTATGGGCTATCCCGAAAAAAATTCCGTTTTCGCTCTTAATCCCAACTGTAAGACCATATCAATAAGCGAGCCCGGATATTCCTATGTATTTGAATTCGGCGACGGCAAAATCATTATGAGCGATATTGAGAAAATAAGCCGCTTAAGATGGAGCGATTTAATTGAGCGTATAAGCATTGATGAACTGGTTGAAATTTTTGATAGTGCCGATATTATAACGCTTGTAAACTGGAGCTATCTTGTTCACTTCCATGAAATTTACGAAAAGTTTTTAGAGATAGTAATGCCCCGTTTATCAAAGAAGGACAGAAAGATTTACATAGACATTGCAGACTGTGCAAAAAGACAGCCGGAGGAAATTAAGGCTGCACTTAAAATGTTCGGTAAATATTCAGCATATGCGCCCACATATCTTGGCTTAAATAAGTCCGAGGCTATGGTTATGCATTCTATTTTAGGAGAGGGCGAATATAAGGGCTCACTTCCCATTGCAAGAGCCATCAAGGAATTTTCAGGTATCGGAACGGTAATAATTCATCCTGTTGACTCATCTGCGGCTGTTTTTGACGGAGGAGAGGTTGAGGTAGAAGGCATCCTTTGCGAAAAGCCCAAAAAGACAACGGGCGGAGGAGATAACTTCAACAGCGGCTTCTGTGCGGGACTCTTAGGAGAACTTGATATCAAGAGCTGCCTTATAAGCGGTATGACCACATCTTACCTTTATGTTAAAAACGGTCATTGTAACAGCTTTTCTGACATTGCCGAAACAATGAAAATGTACGACGGAAGATAAAAAATGCTAATGTAAAATAAAAAACGGAGGGATTTTAATGGCTGAAAAAGAATTTACGGTATCCATAAGAAATATAGCCGAGCATTTTAAGCTTGAGGTAATTACAGAACCTTCTGACATCGAAAAAAGAAAGGTTAAAAGCTCCGATATATACAGACCAGGCCTTCAGCTGGCAGTTGATTTTTTCGAGTTTTATGACAGCACAAGACTTCAGCTTTTCGGCAAGGTTGAAATAGCTTATCTGGGAAGTCTTACTCCCGAAAAAAGAAAAGAGACCTTGGATCAGCTTTTTTCCCACAAAGTCCCTGCGGTTATTGTAACAAGAGGACTTTCTGTTTTCCCTGAATTTATCCAGTCAGCAAAGGAATTCGGAATTCCCTTATACCGTACAGAACTGGGAAGCTCCGTGTTTATGGGTGCTCTCATTGCATGGCTTAACGTGGAATTGGCACCCAGAATTACACGCCACGGTGTTCTGGTTGAGGTTTACGGCGAAGGTGTACTTATTTTAGGTGAAAGCGGAGTAGGTAAAAGCGAAGCGGCAGTTGAACTGTTAAAACGAGGACATCGACTTGTTGCTGACGATGCAGTTGAGATAAAGAGAGTTTCTGCTATTTCAGTTGTAGGAAGTGCTCCTGAAGTAATAAGACACTACATCGAAATTCGCGGTATCGGTATTGTGGATGTAAGAAAAATCTTCGGTATGGGTGCTGTTAAAAATTCTGAAAAGATTGACCTTATAATAAATTTAGAGCATTGGAACAAGGATAAATCCTACGATAGACTGGGAATGGAAGACCAGACCACTGAAATTTTAGGAATTAAAATTCCTTCCATCACAGTTCCTATAAGACCGGGCAGAAATCTGGCGGTAATTGTAGAAGTTGCAGCCATGAATAACAGACAGAAGAAGATGGGATACAACGCAGCTGAGGAATTAAGCGAAAGACTGACAAGACAGATGGAAATGAATATGCAAATGGAAGCAGAAGAGGAAGAAGACGAAGAATAATTAAGGAGATATAATTATGTATTATTTAGCAGTTGATTTAGGCGGAACAAATATAAAATCAGGATTGGTTGATGAAAACGGTAATATTATAAGCCGTGCACAAAGACCTACGGGAGCAGAAAGAAATTATCAGGAAATAATAAAGGATATTGCAGAATGTGCACTGGATGCAGCAAAGACAGCAGAAGTTTCCCTGGATGAAATAAAGTCCGTGGGCATAGGAAGTCCCGGAACAGTTGACAATAAGAGAGGCGTAATTGTTTATGCCAATAACATAAACTTTATGAATGTTCCCTTAAGAGAGGAAATGCAAAAATATATAAATAAGCCTGTATATATGGGCAACGATGCGGACTGTGCGGCTCTGGGCGAATATGTAATGATGAAAGAAGATTTTGAATGCTTCCTTTTCGTAACACTCGGAACAGGTGTTGGCGGAGGTATCATTATAAACGGAAAAATCTTCTCAGGCTTCAACTCTGCAGGCGGAGAAATCGGTCATATATCTATGATTGAGGGCGGCAAGGAATGTACCTGCGGAAGACGTGGCTGCTGGGAAAGATATGCATCAACCACAGCTTTAATTGATATGACAAAAGAGGCAATTACAGAAAATCCCGATTCCTACCTTGCATCCCTTTGCGGAGGAGATGTATCAAAGGTAAACGGAAAAACCGCATTTACAGCCCTTGAAGCAGGAGATAGTCTTGGCAAGGAAGTTATAAGTAAATGGCTTACATTTGTGGCATCGGGAATTACAAATATGATAAACATTTTCCAGCCTGAAGTTTTGTGCATAGGCGGAGCTATAAGCCGTGAGGGCGATAAAATATTAAAGCCCATCATAGAATATGTTGAAAAGAACCGTTATTCCAGAAACGTTGAACAGACAAAGATAAAAATAGCAGAGTATGGCAATGACGCAGGACTTATAGGTGCAGCATTTTTGGGGGCAAAGAACTAATATTCAGGAGGTCAGCATGGAAGGTTTTTTCGAAGAAATTTCTAAAATTACAAAGGTAACGGAAAACGAACCCATGAAAAAACACACCACCTTCCGTATAGGTGGACCTGCCCGCTATTTTGCGGAGCCTTCGGGAAAAGAAGAACTGATAGCTCTCTTAAAAACGGCGAAAAAATATAATATCAAGCCCTTTATCTTCGGAAGAGGTTCAAATCTTTTGGTTTCGGATGAGGGGCTGGACACTTTGGTTATTTCTCTTGGGGAAAGATTTTCCGCCATAAAAATTGACGGAAATAAAATCTATGCCGATGCAGGAGCGTCCCTTTCTTCCATAAGCCAGGCGGCATTGAAGGAAAGTCTTTCGGGCTTTTCCTTTGCTTCGGGAATTCCGGGAAGTCTCGGGGGAGCAATTTACATGAACGCAGGAGCCTATGGCGGCGAAATGAAAGATGTGGTTAAAAAAAGCTTTTACCTTGACGAGGAATTTAACGTAAGAGAATGTAAAGACCATGAATTTTCTTACCGCAGGAGCTTTTATACGGATAAGGGTTATATAATTATCGGCGCCGAAATCCTTTTAGAGCCGGGAAATCCTGAGGTAATAAGAGAAGAAATGAATTCTCTTGCAAAAAAACGCCGGGAGAAGCAACCCGTTACCTACCCAAGTGCAGGAAGCGTATTTAAAAGACCCGAGGGTCATTTTGCAGGGGCGTTGATAGAGGAAGCAAACCTTAAAGGCAAGAAAATCGGCGGAGCGGAGGTTTCCACTCTCCATGCGGGCTTTATAATAAATACAGGTGATGCCACATGCAAAGATGTGGAGGATTTGATTTCCCATATTCAAACTACGGTTTATGAAAAGTCCGGCGTTATGTTAGAGCCGGAAGTGAAAATCATAAAGAAAAACTGACTACCGAAAGGAAGTTTTATATGCAATTTGTTATTGTAACAGGAATGAGTGGCGCAGGAAGAACCCAGGCTTCACATTGTATGGAGGATATGGGATATTACTGTATTGATAATCTGCCTCCGGTTTTAATTGATAAATTTGCGGATATATGCCTTCATTCCCAGGGAAAGCTTGAAAAAGTGGCACTTGTTATGGATTTGCGAGGCGGATATTTGTTTGAGCAGCTTACAGATGAGCTTTCCAATCTTAAAAACAAAGGGTACGAATATAAAATTCTCTTTTTGGAATCAGAAGAAGAAACCCTTATAAAAAGATATAAGGAGACCAGAAGAAAGCATCCTCTGGCATCAGAGGGGTCTATTTTAGACGGCATAAGAAAGGAAAGGGAAATTCTTTTGCCCATAAGGGTAGTGGCAGATTATATAGTTGATACTTCAAATATGACTTTGGCAAACCTTAAACGAAAGATAACCGAGCTTTTTTCAGACGGCGAGACAGAAAAGCATTTCACCGTGGAGGTTGAATCCTTCGGCTTTAAGTTTGGAATGGCACTGGATGCTGATTTGGTATTTGACGTGAGATTTTTGCCGAATCCTTACTATGTAGAAGAAATGAAGAAAAGAACAGGTCTTGAAGAGGACGTGGCGGACTACGTTTTTTCAGATGGTACGGCAGATGAATTCTTAAAAAGACTTAATTCTTTGCTGGACTTTTTAATCCCTCAGTATATTGAAGAGGGTAAGAGCAATCTGGTTATAGCAATAGGCTGCACGGGAGGAAGACACAGAAGCGTTGCCATAACTCAGAAGGTTTATGATTATCTTAAAGAACAGGGCTACAACTGCCTTGCGAGTCATAGGGACATTGACTCAAAATAAAGGGTGATTTACATGTCTTTTTCCGCTAAAATCAAAGAGGAAATCTTAAAAGTAGATTTAAGAAACAAAAATTCGGCCTTTGCTTTCTTAAAAGGCTTTTCTTCCTTTGCGCTCAATTTAGAAGAGGGAAAAGTGCATTTTTACGGAGATAATGATACTCTCTTAAAAAGAATTTCCTTTATATGCAAAAAACAGTTCGGCATAGAAGACGGAAATCTTAGACAGAGTACAAGACCCGGTAAAAGCAACTGTCTTTCTTACGAAAAGGCGGAATCGGAAATTATCCTTAAGGGCTTGTCGGAAAAGAATTCCGTTACAGACGGTTATATAGAAAACGACCTTTCGTTTTTAGGCAATATGGAGGAAATAAGGTTTTTCATAATGGGGGCATTTTTAAGCGGAGGAATGATGATTGACCCCGAAAAAACCTATCACCTTGAGTTTGTGGCAAAAAGAGAGGTTTCTTTAGACGAGCTTACATTGGCGCTTGACAAATTCGGGGAAATCCCCAAAAGAGTCATGAGAGACAAATACTTTGTGATGTACTTTAAAAGATATGAAAGCATCGAAAATCTTTTGAACATTATGAACGCCCACAAATGTATGATGGAGCTTGCCAATATAAAAATAGAAAAGGAACAGAAAAACGAAATTAACAGAAAAACCAATTTCGAGGTTGCAAATCTTGGCAAAACTACGGAAGCGGCAAATAAAATTATTGAAGATATTGAAAATATTATGTACACAATAGGTCTTGATTCACTGCCTGACGAGCTTTCTGAAATGGCACTTTTAAGGCTGGCAAATCCCGAAGAAAGCCTTGCGGTTTTAGCTTCATTGTCGGGTCTAAGCAGGTCGGGGGTAAATCACAGACTTAAGAAAATAACGGAGATTGCGAGGGAGCTTGAATGAGTTTTGTTCATTTACATCTGCATACTGAATACAGTCTTTTAGACGGAGCATGCCGTATAAATGATTTGCTCGAAAAAGCCAAAGAGCTTGGTATGGAGCACCTGGCAATTACCGACCACGGCGCAATGTACGGCGTAATTGACTTCTATCAGGCAGCAAAGGACAAGGGTATTCATCCTGTAATAGGCTGTGAGGTATATACGGCTAAAAGAAGCCGTCTTGATAAAGAAAGCGGAATTGACAATAAATACGGTCATCTTTTGCTTCTTGCGAAAAATCAGACGGGATACAAAAATTTAATGTACCTATCTTCCGTTGGCTTTACCGAGGGCTTTTACTATAAGCCTCGTATTGACATGGAAATTTTAAGAGAGCATGCAGAGGGACTTATATGCCTGTCTGCCTGCCTTAAAGGAGAAATACCCCAGCGTCTTTTAAACGGAGATAAGGATGGCGCAAAGGAAAAGCTTTTAGAATATAAGGAAATTTTCGGAAACGAAAATGTTTATATAGAGCTTCAGGACCACGGACTTCCGGAGCAGAGGGAGGTACTTCCTTTGCTCATATCTCTTGCGAGGGAAACAGATACCCCCATGGTTGCAACAAATGACGTTCACTATATTAAAAAAGAGGATGCCAAGGCACAGGACGTGCTTTTGTGTATTCAGACAGGTCATACAATAGACGAAGAAAACCGTATGAAAATGAGTACGGAAGAGTTTTACTTAAAGTCGGAAGAAGAAATGAGTGAGCTTTTCTCATACATTCCCGAGGCTTTGGAAAATACAGAAAAAATAGCCTCCATGTGTAATGTTGAATTTGACTTTTCAAAATCCCACCTGCCTAAATTCAGCGTACCAGAGGGAAAAACCTCCGAGGAATATTTAAGAGAACTTTGTGAGGAAGGCCTCTTGGAGCGTTACGGAGAAAATCCTGATGCCATCTATAAAGAAAGGCTTGACTATGAGCTTTCTGTAATAACTTCCATGGGATATACAGACTATTTTTTAATTGTATGGGACTTTATCCGCTTTGCAAGAAGCGAAAAAATCATGGTAGGTCCTGGCCGTGGCTCGGGAGCAGGAAGCATGGTTGCTTATACTCTCCATATAACCAACGTTGACCCTATAAAATATAATCTTCTTTTTGAAAGATTCTTAAATTCCGAGCGTATCAGTATGCCCGATATAGATATTGACTTCTGCTACGAAAGACGAGGAGAAGTAATTGACTATGTAAACAGGCGCTATGGCTCGGACCATGTGTGCCAGATTGTTGCCTTCGGTACTATGGCGGCACGAGGTGCCGTAAGGGACGTAGGGCGAGTTTTAGGTATGAATTACGCTGATGTTGACGTAATTGCCAAAATGATTCCCAAAGAGCTTAAAATGACCATCGAAAAGGCGATTTCAGTAAACCCCAAGCTTAAAGAGGCGTATGATTCAAACCTTGATGTAAAAAATCTTTTGGATACAGCCATGGCAATCGAGGGGATACCCAGAAACACCACTACCCATGCGGCAGGCGTTGTAATTACAGATGAGCCTGTAAGGGAAAGTGTTCCTCTTCAGCTTAATGATGATGTTATAACAACTCAGTTTGCCATGGGCAATTTAGAAAAACTGGGCGTCCTTAAAATGGACTTTTTAGGACTTCGTACACTCACGGTTATAAGGGATGCCATTGCCAACGTAAAAAAGACCAGGGGCATAGAAATTGACATAGACAACATTGATTTCAATATTCCCGAGGTTTATAAGATGATTGCGGATGGAGATACCCAGGGCGTGTTCCAGCTTGAAAGCAGGGGAATGACCTCTTTCATGAAAGAACTTGCTCCCTCATCCATGGAAGATATTATTGCGGGAATAGCTCTTTACAGACCGGGGCCCATGGACTTTATTCCAAGATACATAAAAAATAAGAAAAATGAAAATGAGATAATTTACAAAACACCTCTCTTAGAGCCTATTTTATCTATGACTTACGGATGCATTGTGTACCAGGAACAGGTTATGCAGATAGTAAGAGAGCTTGGCGGATACAGCCTTGGCAGAGCCGACCTTGTGAGACGTGCCATGAGTAAAAAGAAAATGGACGTTATGGAAAAGGAAAGAAAGAACTTTATCTACGGCTCTTCGGAAGATAATGTGCCTGGTGCTCTTTCCAAGGGAGTAAGTGAGGCGGCGGCCGGAGAAATTTTCGATGAGATGATTGATTTCGCAAAATATGCGTTTAATAAATCACATGCAACGGTTTACGCAGTTGTGGCATATCAGACGGCATATCTTAAGTATTACTATCCCGTAGAATTTATGGCAGCAATGCTCACAAGTGAACAGGGAGACAGTGATAAGATTGCAAACTATATAAGCTACTGTAAGGAAGCGGGAATAAAAATTCTTCCCCCTGATGTAAATAAAAGTACGGACGTTTTTTCCGTTGAAGACGGGGGTATCCGTTTTTCAATGGCGGCAATTAAAAACGTCGGAAGGAATATTATTATAAACTGCGTAAAGGAAAGAAACGAAAACGGACCCTTTACCTCGATGACAGATTTCTGCCGAAGAATGAAAAGTGCCGATGTTAATAAAAGAACGTTGGAAGGCCTTATAAAATGCGGAGCTTTTGATTTCCTTAAGGCTAACAGAATGCAAATGCTTTTAGCTTATGAAAATATTTTAAGCGGCATTTCGAAGGACAGTAAAAATAATTTAGACGGGCAGATTTCCTTTTTCAGTGAGGATGACGGGGAAGAACTGACAGATGAATTTCCCGACGCTCCCGACTGCGATACAAAAATGCGCCTTTTTATGGAAAAGGAAGCTTCGGGAATTTATCTTACGGGACATCCGTTGGAGCAGTATGCCCTGCAGGTTAAAAATTCGGGAGCAGTTCCTCTCGGTACACTAAAAGAAGGAGCTTTGCTTTTTGCAGACGGAGACTATTCCATTCTTCCCGTAAAGGACGGAGAGACGGTTAAGGTCTGCGGAATTATAGCGGAGAAAAAGGAAAAAATCACAAAAACAGGACAGATTATGGCGTTTTTGAATGTGGAAGATACCACAGGCTCGTTAAGAGTTGTGCTTTTTCCGAAGACATTAAAAGAGTGTGAAAAGTACACCGATGAAGACAGGGTTGTAATTATAAGGGGACGAATAAACTACCGTGATGAAGGAACCTGCGAAATGATGGCAGAAAGCGTGGAAGAGGTAAGGGAATTAAGTTCTAAAACCCTGATTGCAGAAGTGAAAAGCTTAGATGCTCTTGACAGAATTCACGACCTTGTGGTGAAAAACAAAGGAGACATTTCATTATTCATCGAGCATGAGGGAAAGCTTATTCAGAGTATATATCTGGTATCGGATAAAGAAGAATTCATAAAGGCTTTGGAAAAGGAAGATATAACTATATCCTTTAAGTAACACTTGGAGAATTTACTGTTTGGTAAATATTAAAAGAATTAAGGGGAAAGTAGATATGAATATAAAAACTATTGAAACAAAAGTTATTCTATCTCATAATACTAATTTTCACAACTATTGCGGCTGGCCCACCGTTACACGACTTAAAGACGGCAGACTGATTGTTGTTGCATCGGGACTTCGCTATCAGCACGTTTGCCCTTTCGGTAAATGTGTTGCATCCGTGAGCAGTGACAACGGAAAAACATGGTCACCGATGATGGTTTTGATTGATACCCCTTTAGATGACAGAGACGGCGGTGTTTGTGCTTTCGGCGAAAGCAGTGTTATTGTTACAAGCTTTAACAACAAAACTGAATATCAAAGACTTGCGAATGTTCCTTATGAAGATAAAGACTGGGACGACAGAGATAAAGAAGAAATTGCATATATTTCAGCATATCTGGATGTAGTTGATAAATATGGCGAAGAAGAAAAATATTTGGGATCAACATTTATCATAAGCCATGATAACGGGGTTACATTCAGCGACATCAAGAAGATTCCCGTAAGTGCTCCTCATGGTCCGTGTGAATTGCCTGACGGAAATTTATTCTACGCAGGTACAGTTTTTTCAAGTTCTGGAATTTATGATGCACATCCGGAAAAGGCAGAGGTGCATTGTTACATAGTTAAACCTGATGGAAGCTATGAAAAAATAGCAGAAATACCTAAATGCAGAGATGATGCGGGAGATTTTGAGCCTCATGCCATTGTTTCCGGGAACAAGGTAATTGTGCATATCCGTGTTGAGAATAATAGCGGAGGATTTACTATATATCAGAGTGAAGCGCTGTTATCGGATTTTAAATTTTCAAAACCGAGACAGATTCTTCCTGAAAAGGGCGGTGCTCCTGCACATTTGTTGAAACATTCTTCCGGGGCTTTGATTTCGGTTTACGGATACAGACAGAAACCCTACCAGATAAGAGCTATGATTAGTTATGACAACGGCGAGACATGGTCTTTAGATCATGTAATATATGATAATGGAGGTATTTCGCATGACTTGGGATATCCAAGCTCTGTAGAATTACCGGATGGTAAAATTTTAACCACCTATTATGCACACCCCAACAAAGCAAAAGAACCTCCCGTAGTGATGCAAACAATATGGGAGATAGAAAATTAAAATACGAGGTAAATTTTATGGTAAAAGAAATTTCCGTAAAGGCGATGGAAATAATAAAGAAAATGCAGCAAAATGAATTGACGGAAAGCGTAATATATAAAGAAATTGCAAAATTTGCAAAGGGCGAGGAAAACAAAAAAACTCTTTTGCGTCTTGCTGATGAAGAAAAAGCTCATTATGAAATATGGAAAAACCATACCGGAATTGAAATGAAGCCACAGAAAGGGAAAATATTAAAATATAAGGCCATTGCCTTTATTTTAGGATTTACCTTTGCAGTAAAGCTTATGGAAAACGGGGAGGAAGCATCCCAGAAGGAATATGGAACCTTAAAAGAAGAAGTAGAGGAAAGTGAAAGAATAAAAGAGCAGGAAGAAGAACATGAGGCATCGCTTTTAGCTATGCTTGACGAGGAAAGACTTAAATACGTCGGAAGCATGGTTTTGGGAATGAACGATGCACTGGTTGAGCTGACAGGCTCTCTTGCAGGCTTTACCTTCGCTATGCAAAATACCCGTTTAATTGCTCTTTCAGGTCTTATTATGGGTATTTCGGCTACATTTTCCATGGCATCTTCCGAATTTCTGGCAGCAAAGAGCGAGGGCAGAAACGATGCTCTTAAATCCTGCAGCTATACGGGAATTGCCTACCTCATAACAGTTGCACTTTTAATACTGCCTTATCTCATTTTTGATAACGAAAATTATATGGCGGCTCTCTTTACCATGATTGCAGTTGTGGTTTTAATTATCGCAGGCTTTACTTATTATATATCTGTTGCCAAGGGCGAAAAATTCAAGCCGAGATTTTTAGAAATGTCTTTGATAAGCATAGGCGTTGCCATAGTATCCTTTGTTGTTGGTATAATTGCAAAGAATTTTCTTGGAGTAGAAATTTAATCAGGGAGAAGGATTGACAAAATGAATAAAGGGAAAGCAAGTGCGCTTCTTTGCGTTGTACTTTCGGGTCTTTTGTGGGGAACATCGGGGATTTTTGCCCCCTACCTTACAAAATACAACGTTACCGCGCTCCAGATGACAGCTATAAGAGGTCTGGTATCCTTTTTGATATTTTTAATATACATAGCTCTTTTTAAAAGAAAGCTTTTCAAAATTAAAATAAGTCATCTTCCGTTTTTTGCACTGACGGGGCTTGTGATGTTTTTATCCTCTGCCACATACTATTTTTCCATGCAGAAAACTTCCGTTGCAACCAGCGTAATGCTTTTATATACAGCGCCTATTTTCGTTTTGATTTATGCCGCCCTTTATTTTGGAGAAAGGCTCACTAAAGTCAAAATATTCTGCGGTGTATCGGTATTTTTAGGCTGCGCTCTGGTTTCGGGAATAGTGGGCGGAATGAAATATGACTTTTTAGGGATACTTATTGGTATAGCATCGGGTCTTTCCTATGCTATATACAACATAATAACAAAACTGGTAATGAATAAAAAGGTAAACCCAATCTCGGCAACCCTTTACAGCTACGGCTTTATGAGTCTTTTCGGGCTTTTGTTTTCAAAGCCCATGAACATCATTAAGGTTTCTATGGAAAATTCATTTTCGGTAACGCTTATGATGTTTGGTCTTGGAATTATGACCTTTGCTCTGCCGTATTTCTTATACACCCTTGGTCTTAAAGGGTTACCTGCGGGAGTGGCGGCGTGCCTCGGGGTTATAGAGCCTATTGCAGCTACCATATACAGCTCATTGTTATTCAGACAGATTCCTGATATTTATCAGATTATCGGGATGATTATGGTACTGGGAGCGGCAGTAATCCTTGGCTTGGCAGACGAGCCTAAAATGGCTAAAAAATAAATGTAAGTAAGGAGGCTTACGCATGGAGGAAACATTAAAAGAAAAAGACAAAGTAATAATCGCAGGCGTGCACACGGGCGATATAAACAGCCTTAACGATACCACGGAAGAATCCATGCGTGAGCTTTCGGAATTGGTTGAAACAGCCGGCGGAATTGTAGTGGGTGAAATGGTGCAAAACCGTCAGGTAATAGAAACTGGCACCTATTTCGGCGAAGGAAAGCTTTTAGAGCTTAAAAACGCGGCGGAAACTTTAGAAGCGGACATGATTGTTGTGGATGATGCCCTGACAGGAAGCCAGATAAGAAACATAGCCGATGCCACGGGAATAACCGTCATAGACAGAAACACTTTAATTTTAGATATTTTTGCCCAGAGAGCGCAAAGCGCCGAGGGAAAAATACAGGTAGAATTGGCACAGCTTAAATATATGCTGCCACGTCTTACAGGCATGGGAAAGGTCTTGTCAAGACAGGGCGGCGGAATAGGTACAAGGGGCCCCGGTGAAACGAAGCTTGAAAGCGACAGAAGACATATAATGAGAAGGGTAAGCGCCCTTTCAGACGAGCTTTCAGAAATAAAGAAAAGACGAGACCTTGCAAGGCAAAGACGAAAAAAAGACGGCGTTAAGGTTGCCGCTATCGTGGGCTATACAAATGCAGGCAAATCTACGCTTCTTAACACATTGACGGGAGCTACCGTTACAGCCAGGGACAGACTTTTTGAAACCCTTGATTTAACGGGAAGAGCACTTGAGCTTTCGGATTCAAGGTCTGTAAGGCTTATAGATACGGTAGGGTTTATAAGAAGACTGCCCCATCAGTTTATAGAAGCTTTTAAATCCACTCTGGAGGAAGCGGTGTCTTCGGATATTTTAATCCATGTCATAGACTCGTCAAGTGATGAAATGGAAAACCACATAAAGGTTGTAAGAAAGCTTTTGGAGGAGCTTAATTGTGCAGATAAGCCCGTTATCGGTGTTTTTAATAAAATTGATTTAAGATGCGAACCTCTTTTAGGAGATTACGGCTTTACCTATAAGGTTGAAATTTCAGCAAAAAAGGGAGAAAATTTAGATAAGCTCATGGAAACTATAGAGGAAGCGCTTCCCGACAAAAAAACAAAAGCAGTTCTTTTGATTCCCTATACGGACGGTTCTGTGTTGTCAGAGCTTCACGAAAACGAGATGATTATAGAAACGGAGTATTTAGAAGAGGGAACAAAGGTTACGGCAATGCTTGACGCCATTACAAAAGCGAGGTATAAAAAGTATGAACGGATATAAAACTGTAATGACTCAAAGCAGTGTGGAATTTACAGAAAAAAAGTCCCGTTTTTTAGGCTATGCCTGTCCCGTGAAAACGGAAGAAGAGGCGATAGATTTTATAAACACCATAAAAAGAAAGCATCCTGATGCAAGACACAATGTCTATGCCTATGTGGTAAGAGATCGGAATATACAAAGATATTCTGATGACGGCGAACCCCAGGGCACTGCTGGAATGCCGGTATTGGATTCTATATTAAAACAGAATTTAACTGACGTTGCGGTGGTTGTAACAAGATATTTCGGAGGTATCTTGCTGGGAGGAGGCGGACTTGTCCGTGCTTATTCGGGAACCTCCGCTATGGCACTTTCCGAGGCTTTGCCCGTTAAAATGTGCTATTCAAAGGTTTACAGAGTAAAGGTTTCCTATCCGCTTTGGGGAAAAGTGGAATATGAAATAAGAAAATTGAATTTAGATCCTGAGGATTTAATATATGATGAAAATGTATCTTTCTCGGTTTCGGTTTTATCTTCCCGGGCAGAGAGCTTTGAAAAGAAAATAACCGAGGCCACAAACGGACAGGCTTTGATAGAACTAATTGATGAAAGGTATGCACCCATAAAGGAGGAAGAATGATGAATGAAAAAAATGTGCCCTTAGTGGTGGTAAGAAGACTTCCCAGATATTACAGATATTTAACTGATTTGGAGGAAATGGGAATTGAGAGAGTGTCTTCTCAGGTTTTAAGTAAAAAGCTGGGCTTCACCGCATCTCAGGTAAGGCAGGACTTAAACTGCTTCGGAGGCTTCGGTCAGCAGGGCTATGGTTATAATGTTAAAATGCTTAAAGAAGAGATAAGCAAAATTTTGGGACTTGACAAATGCTATAAAATTGTTATTATAGGAGCAGGAAACTTAGGTCATGCTATCTTGAATTACCCGGGTTTTTCTAAACGTGGTTTCCGTTTTGTGGGCATATTTGACCACAATCCTGAGCTTATCGGTAAAAAAGCGGGAAATTTGGTTATAAAGGGCATGGATGAGCTTGAAGTATTCTGCGAGGAAGAAAAGCCTGAAATAGGCGCTCTGGCTATTCCTACAGGCGGAACGGCTGAAGTGGCAAAGAAGCTTGAAGCTTTAGGTATAAAAGGCCTGTGGAACTTTTCACACGTTGAGGTTAAAAGCTCTCTGCCTTTGGAAACTGTGCATTTAAGCGACAGTTTAATGACTCTGGCTTATAAAATTTCAGAGTGTGAGGAAGAGGAAGAATGATAGACGAAAGACCTATCGGAGTTTTTGATTCGGGCGTAGGCGGAATAAGCGTACTCAAGGAGCTCTATGCTCTTATGGAAAATGAAAACTACATATATCTGGGGGATTCTCTTAATGCACCTTACGGAAGTAAGGAGACAGAAGAAATTAGAAATCTCACCGTAAATAATATAGAAAAGCTCATTTCTCTCGGGGCAAAGGCATGTGTAATTGCCTGCAATACCGCAACAAGCGTAGGGGCGGCAGCTTTAAGAGAAAAGTATAAGGATTTTCCCATAATAGGGGTTGAGCCCGCATTAAAGCCTGCAGTATTGGCGAAAGAGAATTCAAGAGTGCTGGTTTTGGCAACACCCGTTACCTTAAAGGAAAAGAAGTTTTCAGATCTTTTAGATTCCTTTAAGGAAAAGGCAGATATAATTCCCTTGCCTGCACCAAAGCTTGCGGGCATGATTGAACAAGGTGTTTTAGAGGGGAAAATTCTTGAGGACTATATAAAAGAATTGTTCTCTCCCTATAAAAACGAAAAAATTGATTCGGTAGTTTTGGGGTGCACACATTATCCCTTTATAAAAAACACACTTAAGAAAGTTCTGGGAGAATCTATAGGGATTTTCGACGGGGGATACGGCACTGCAAAAGAAACCAAAAGAAGAATAGAAGAAAAGGGAGAATTAAATAAAAGCGGAAAAAAGGGACAAATCACCTTTTTAAGCAGTAAGGACAGCTTAGGTGAGATAGAGTTTTACAAAAGGCTTTTTGAAAGCTATATAGTGGAGGATAAAAATTCATGAAAGGTAACATTACCGTACATACACAAAATATTTTTCCCGTAATTAAAAAGTGGCTTTACTCAGATAAAGACATTTTTTTAAGGGAAATTGTTTCCAACGGATGCGACGCAATAACAAAGCTTAAAAAGGTAAAGGATTTAGGCGTTACACTTCCGTCGGACGAAGAATACGAAGTTCATGTTGTGGTGGATAAGCCAAATAAGACCATTACTGTTTCTGACAACGGAATAGGAATGACCGAAGCGGAAATTGAAAAGTATATTACCCAGGTAGCTTTTTCTGGAGCGGAGGACTTTCTTAAAAAGTATGAGGATAAATCTCCTGAAAATCACATTATAGGCCATTTCGGACTGGGATTTTTCTCTTCCTTTATGGTTTCGGACAAGGTGGAAATCGAAAGTCTTTCCTTTGCCGAGGGAGCAAAAAGTGCTCACTGGATATGCGACGGCGGAATAGAATACGAAATGAATTCCGGCGTGAGAGAAAAAAGAGGAACTGACGTAATTTTACATATAACAGAGGAAGATGAAGAATATTTATCCATTTCTAAAATCAGAGAGATTTTGGATAAATACTGTGCCTTTTTGCCTGTTCCCATCTACTGCTATCAGGCAGGGGAAGACAAGGGAACAATGGTAAACGAAACCCTGCCTTTATGGATGAAGGCACCCGGACAGTGTACGGACGAGGAATATAAGGCATTTTATCAGAAGCTTTTCAAAAGATATGACGAGCCTTTATTCTGGATACATTTGAATACGGATTTTCCTTTTAACTTAAAGGGGATTCTGTATTTTCCCGTTATAGAAAAAGGACCAAATCTTGTGGGCGGTCCCGTTAAGCTCTATAACAATCAGGTTTTCGTGGCAGATAACATAAAAGAGGTAATTCCCGAATTTTTACTTATGTTAAAGGGTGTTATAGACTGTCCCGATATGCCCCTTAATGTATCAAGAAGCTTTTTGCAAAACGACAGAACGGTTACGAAAATTGCCGACCATATCGTAAAGAAAATTGCAGACAAGCTCTCAGCCATGTTTAAGACAAACAGAGAAAGCTATGAAAAATACTGGGAGGATATATCCGGCTTTATCAAATTCGGATGCATGAGCGATATAAGATTTTACGATAAAATAAAGGATTGTCTTATTTATAAGACAACCATGGGCAAATACGAGACCTTAAGTGAATATTTAGGAGAAGATAAAAAAGAAGTATATTATGCAACAAGCTCAGAATATCAGAAAAATTATATAAATATGTTCTCTGATCAGGGCTTGGAGGTTATGCTTATGCCCGGTCTTATTGATGCCACCTTTGTTCAGTTTTTGGAAAGCAAGAACGAGGGTGTAACCTTCAGAAGCATAGATTCGGTAACGCCCGATTCATTTAAGAGTGAACAAGAAAAGGCAGATAAAGACGTAATAAAGAAAATCTTTACAGAAAACCTTCCGAAGGACACGGACGTTGAAACCGTGGCGTTAAAGGAAGAGGGAATTCCCGCCATGATTATGATAGACGAATATGCAAGAAGAATGCGTATGATGTCAGCAGCAATGGGAGGAATGGAATTTCCCGATAAAAAGAAGCTGGTGGTTAATTTGAATAACCCCTTGATTTTAAGTTTATCAACAATGGACGATGAAAAGAAAAAAATAGTGACATCTCAGGTTTATGACCTTGCAAGACTGGAATCGGAACCCTTATCATCAGAGGATTTACAGGAATTTATAAGACGCAGTCTTTCTATTCTTGGCAAGTTTTAATTTGAGGTGTATTTAAAATGAATTGGTTACATATTATAAATTGTACGATAGCGGGAATTTTTCTTCTTTGCTATTCTTATCAGTTTTTCTATATAATTTACGGCTTTTTCAAAAAGCCCGTAAAATATCCTGAGATTACACCCACTCATCGCTATGCAGTTTTAATTCCTGCCAGAAACGAGGAGACGGTAATCGGTCAGCTTGTGGACTCCATTAAAAAGCAGGACTATCCCAAGGAGCTTTTGGATGTGTATGTTCTGGCAGATAACTGTACTGATAAAACCAAATATACAGCCATAGCACACGGAGCCATAGCCTACGAAAGATTTAATAAGGAGTTTGTGGGAAAGGGCTATGCCCTTCAGTATCTTTTCGGGATTATAGAAAGAGAAAAAGGGCTTGAATATTACGACGGATATTTTATTTTCGATGCAGATAATCTGCTTAATTCAGGATATGTAAGGGAAATGGATAAGTGCTTTTCGGAGGGAAATAACATTATCACCAGCTACAGAAATTCCAAAAATTACGGAACAAACTGGATTACGTCTGGATATTCTCTGTGGTTTTTGAGAGAGGCAAGATTCTTAAATAACGTAAGAAATATCTTGGGTACAAGCTGTGCTGTATCGGGAACAGGCTTTTTAATCGGAAACAGTATAATTAAAAAGCAAAATGGCTGGAAGCATTTTTTACTTACCGAGGATATAGAGTTTACCGTTGACAGTGTTATACACGGCGAAAAAATTGCCTATTGCGACCAGGCGATTTTCTATGATGAACAGCCTGAAACCTTTATACAGTCATGGCATCAGAGATTAAGATGGTCCAAGGGCTTTTTACAGATATTCAAAAATTACGGATTTAAGCTGTTTAAGGGAATATTCAGAAAAAGAGGCTTTTCCTGCTATGATATGTTCATGACAATAGCACCGTCATTTGTAACCTCGGTTTTAAGCATAGTTATAAATGTGGGAGCATTCTTATATGCTGTTTTGTTTGACAGAGACTATTTAAATCTGGTTATGGGAGAAATCCTGCTAACCGCCATATTCATATACCTTACCTTATTTATAGTTGGAGTGATAAGCGGTATTTTTGAATGGAAAAACATACAATGCTCAACACCAAGAAAAATCTGGTCGTTTTTCACATTCCCAATATTTATGCTGACTTATATTCCTATATCAATCACGGCTCTTTTCTCAAAGGTTAAGTGGAAGGAAATAAAACATAGTGTTTCTTCTACCATAGACAATATAGAAAGTGAAAAAGAGCCTCTTGAAATCAAATAAAAAAAGACGTCAATCTTTAAGATTGACGTCTTTTTTTGCATAAAAATTCTGATAACGGACAACTTAAGACTGACAATGTGATTATTGAAAGGGTTGGATTAAATGTCAGAGTTTGTTCTGGAATTAAAGGGGATAACCAAAATTTTCCCCGGCATAAAAGCTCTTAACAATGTGGAATTCCGTCTTAAAAAAGGGGAAATCCATGCTCTCATGGGAGAAAACGGAGCAGGGAAATCCACTTTTATTAAGGTTATAACAGGAGTACATCAGCCTGAGGAGGGAGAAATTTTTATAAATGGGGAAAAAGTCAATATAAAAAATCCAAAGGATGCAAGGAATTTGAGTATAGCAGCCATTTATCAGCACGGCACGGCTTATCCTCATCTTACGGTAACGGAAAATATTTTTATAGGGCACGAGATAATGACTAAAATGGGAACGTTGGACTGGCAAGCCATGCATAAAGAAGCAGAGGTTTTACTGAATAAAATAGGCAGCAAAATTGACCCTGAAGCAATAATGGGTAATTTAACCGTTGCGGAGCAGCAGATTGTGGAAATCGCAAAGGCAATTTCCATAAATGCAAAGATTCTGATAATGGACGAGCCTACGGCAGCCCTTTCTAAAAGAGAGTGTGAACAGCTTTATACCATAACCGAAAAATTGAGGGATGAGGGATGCTCTGTTATATTCATATCCCATCGCTTTGAGGATATGTATCGTCTGGCTTCAAAGGTAACAGTATTCAGAGATTCGGAGTATATTGGAACCTACGATGTGGATGGGATTTCCAATGAAGTCCTGATTTCAAAAATGGTGGGAAGAGAGATAAAGGACATATATCCCAAAATTCCCGTAAAACGTGGAAAAGAAATTTTAAGAGTCGAACATTTATCAAAGGTAGGCTTTTATAAGGATATAAGCTTTTCTGTACACGAGGGTGAAATTCTGGCCATAACAGGCCTTGTGGGAGCAGGCAGAAGTGAAGTGTGTCAGGGTATAATGGGGATAGATGAGCCCGATTCGGGAAATATATGGATATACGGAAAAAGAGTCAAGATAAATCATCCCATAAACGCCATAAAAGAGGGAATAGGCTATTTGCCTGAGGACAGACAAAAGCAGGGGCTTATTTTAGACTGGAGTCTTTATGAAAATGTAACCTTGTCAAGCCTTGATGATTTCATTAACGGAACCATCTTAAGAAGGGAAGAAGAAAGAAAAAAATCAAAGGAGCTTTTAGAGAGAGTAAAAACAAAGGCTCTTTCGGTTTTTGACAAGGTTAAAAATTTATCGGGAGGAAATCAGCAAAAAGTTCTTTTTGCAAAGGTATTAAATTTAGACCTTAAGGTTATCATCTTAGATGAACCTACAAAAGGTGTGGATGTGGGAGCGAAAGCTCAGATATACGAAATCATGTCCCGCCTTGCAAAAGAGGGCTTCGGAGTTATAATGATTTCTTCCGAAATGCCAGAGGTTTTAGGAATGGCCGACAGAATTGCCGTAATGAAAGAGGGGCGTATTTCTAAAATTTTCGATGATGTAAAGGGACTTACCCAGGAAACTATTTTAGAGTACGCTCTTGATATATGAGGTGAATTATGAATAAGGTGAAAAAATATTTTTCCGCCAACATAAGAGAAATAAGCCTGATTTTAGTGATAATTCTGTTGGCTTTGTTTGTCCAGGTGAGAAGCGGAGGTAATTTTTTAAGACCGGAGAATATTTCAGATATGCTGACTGAAACGGCGGTTTTGGGAATTACGGCTTTGGGTATGATGGTTGTAATTCTTACCGGGGGAATAGACCTTTCGGTGGGGGCTATAATGGCACTTTCCGCAATGGTAGGCTCAACTGTATTGAAAAATACGGGACTTTTTCCTCTTGGGGTTATAATAATCTCGGTTATTATAGGAATTTTATCAGGCTTTGTAAACGGTCTTTTGGTGGCAAAGGTTAAAATTATACCCATTATCGCAACATTAGGCATGATGAATGTATTAAGAGGTCTTACCTACCTGGTTTCCGGAGGAAAATGGGTTATGCAGCAGGATATGGGGCATCGATTTTTATCTCTGGCAACAGGAAGTGTCTTTGGAATCAATAACCTGATACTGATAGCCGCAGGTGTTTATATATTTTTCGGTTTTTTCTTAAATCTCACAAGAACAGGCAGATATATTTATGCAGTGGGAAACAGCAAGGAAAGTGCGGTGGTCTCGGGAATCAAAGCAGACAGAATTTTAATTTTGGTTTATGTTATACTGGGAGCAATTGCGGGACTCGGCGGAATTTTATATGTATGTAAATACGGCGTTGCCCAGGGCGAAAGCTTAGTAGGATATGAAATGAATGTAATAGCCTCCTGCGTTTTGGGAGGAGTAAGCATAACCGGAGGAAGAGGTAAGGTTAAAGGAGTACTTTTGGGAGCCTTGCTTTTAGGTATGCTTAACAATGCAATGCCTCTTATAAAAATATCCTCCTTCTGGCAGGAGGCAATAAGAGGGCTTATTATTCTTTTCTCTATTATAATAAATTCCATAGTCCAGAGAAATGTGGAAATGAAAGCATTAAGAAGGAGGAAGATATAATGGCGGAAAAATTTGACAAACAGAAAATGGAAAGCGACGGAACCAGAATTATTTCTTCTGGCAGAGAATTTTCCCTTAAACGCTTTTTTCTTCAGTGGGAATGGCTGCTTTTCGGAATGCTTATACTGGTTAATTTGTTCAATGTCATAGCTTCTCCCAATTACGGTAATATAAGGATTATATTTAATGCAACACGAGATTTTTTAGATAAGGCGATAGTTGTTTTTCCCATGAGCCTGGTTCTTATGCTTGGGGAAATTGACATAAGTGTGGCATCCATAATGGCACTTTCCGCAACACTCATGGGCGTATCCTACAGTGCGGGAATACCTATGATATATGCCCTTTTAATAGGGCTTCTTGCGGGAGCTTTGTGCGGATTTATAAACGGCTTTATTTTAATTAAATTCCCCGAGCTTTCAAGTATGATTGTAACATTATCAACTCAGATAATATTTAGAGGCATAGCCCAGATAATTTTAGAGACAAATTCGGTAGGGGGCTTTCCGCCCTGGTTTATTTCTATAGCATCAGGAAAAATTGGCGGAATAATTCCTTACACTTTAGTTTTCGTTATAATTGAAGCTTTATTTTTCGCATATCTGCTTCACGGAACAAAGTTCGGAAGAAGCATGGTTGCCATGGGAAATTCAGAAACAGTTGCCTATTTTTCAGGAATAAAAACCAAAAAAGTAAAGCTTATAGTTTTTACTCTGGTGGGCTTTTTATCTGCGGTGGCATCTGTATATCTTGCATCTAAAATGTCCAGCGTAAGACCTGATATTGCAAGGGGCTACGAGCTTGATATAATCGCAATGGCGGTCTTTGGAGGAATATCCTCATCAGGAGGAAAGGGCAGGATTTTAGGAGCAGCCCTTTCAATTTTAGTTATAGGATATCTAAGGTTCGGTCTTGGACTTGTCAATACAACAAGCCAGATAATAATGATTATAGTGGGCGCACTTTTAATACTGGCTGTGGCAATCCCTAATTTCAAAGAAGGCTTTACGAACTTGAATAAATTTATAAAAAGAAAGGATTAAAATTATGAAAAAAATATCGTGCATATTTTTGGCATTGACTTTAATGGTTTTTATGGTCGGTTGTACAGGGAGCAATCAGGATGTTTCCGGGGGAAGCAAGGGGAAAACTCTTGCCTTTATAGCAAAGGACGTTCAGAATCCTTATATGCAGAAGGTTTATGAGGGTTTTCAGAAGGCATGCATAGAGGTGGGAATGACTCCTTTGTATAAGGGACCTGAAACGGCAGCCCCTGAAAAACAAATTGAAATAATAAATCAGTTGATAGCTCAGAATGTGGCAGGAATTGCCATTGCGGCAAATGATGCAGATGCACTTACCCCTGCACTTCGTGAGGCTATGGATGCGGGGATAAAGGTTATATCTTTAGACAGTGCGGTAAGTCCCGATGCAAGACAGACTCACATTCAGCAGGCAGACCCTGAAAAAATAGGAAGAGGACTCATAGAAGCGGCATACGATATGACAGAGGGAAACGGCGGTATAGCCATTTTATCCGCAACAGCCCAGGCAACAAATCAGAATTTATGGATAAGCTATATGAAAAAGGAGCTTACGGAAAATAAGGATAAATATAAAAACACTCCTTTGGTAAAGGTGGCGTACGGTGATGACGACCCCACCAAATCCACATCAGAAACATTGGCTATTTTAACAGACCCGTCTGTAAAAGTAATTATAGCCCCCACAACAGTAGGTATGCTTGCGGCAGGAAAGGTGCTGCAGGATAAAAATTCAAGTGTACTTTTAACGGGACTTGGACTTCCCTCGGAAATGGCACCCTTTATTGAGGACGGAACATGTCCCTGGATGTATCTCTGGAATCCCATTGATATAGGCTATCTTGCGGGATATACAATGAATTCTCTGGTCAAGGGAGAAACAGAAGGTAAGGCAGGGAATGTTTTTGCTGCAGGAGACCTTGGAACCATGCAGATAACAGAGGCAGAAGGCGGCGGAACAGAAGTAATGCTTGGCGAGCCTTTCCGTTTTGACAAGGACAATATAGGGGAATGGAAAACCATTTATTAAAAATAAGACACTCGGCGTAAAAATGCCGAGTGTCTTATTTTTACTTTTTGCATATTCTGTTAAAAGGAAAGGAAGGAGGAATATGATAGTATCTTCTGAGTACAACAGATTTCTGGCGAGAGAATATGCCGAGAAATGGGCGTACAGAAGAAATCCCCGATATTATGATTTTGAAAATATAGGCGGCGACTGCACAAATTTCGCTTCCCAGTGCCTTTATGCGGGAAGCGGAGTCATGAATTATCCTGCCTGGTATTATTACAGCATAGATGACCGCTCACCCTCCTGGACAGGAGTTGAATTTTTATATGATTTTCTCATTAAAAATAAAGGTCTTGGACCCAGAGGGGAAGAAGTGGGCATAGAGGACATCATGATAGGGGATTTAATACAGCTTTCCTTTAACGGAGAACGGTTTGCCCACACTTTAGTAGTTATAAAAAGAGATTATCCGCCTACACCGTCGGGAATTTTGGTGGCAACACACACCTACGATTCCAAAGACAGAGCTTTAGATACTTATAATTTTTCCGATGTAAGATTTATCCATATCAAGGACGTGGGCAAAGAGGTATAAAAGTCAGGTGCTTCCTTCTGGTAGCACCTGACTTTTATTTAACCTTTAATCTCTGCCTTTATGCGGTTTTGTTTTCTGTATTTAATAGGTGAAAGTCCGTTTAAGTCCTTAAAGACAGAAGAAAAGTAGTTACTGTCGTTAAAGCCGCATTCATAAGCTATTTCGCAAATGGATTTATCCGTGTGGATAAGCTTCGACTGGGCTTCTTTAAGCCTCACCAAAGTAAGATATTCCTTAAAGCCGAAGCCTGTTGTATTTTTGAAAAGTCTTGAAAAATAACTGGGAGAAAGACCGACCATTGTAGCCATATCCTCAAGGGCTATATTCTTTTTGTAGTTTGAGGAAATATAGGTAGTTGCATTTTCAATGGGTATATTGCTTAAAGAGGTGGGCTCTTTATAAGACGGATTTCTTAGTATTATGGTGAAAAGCTCCGTCATATAACCCGAAATCAAAAGATTGGAAAAATTGTCAAAGGCCTCGCTTTCCATGGCTATTTTTTCAAAGAGAGTAGTTATTTCGGGAATTAAATTTTCATCAGGGCGATAAATATTGTTGCTAAAAAGGCTTTTTAAGTCAATGGCCAAGGAGGTGGGGATATAGGATTTTGAAAAGTTAATAAGATGACGGTCTGTGCTTTCACCAAGATACAGGGTTTTATGAATGATACCCTTGGGAATTAAAACCAGGTCGCCCGCTTTTACATCAAAGAGCTTGTTTTCAATAAAATAACGGCAAATACCCTTGGTAAGAAAATATATTTCATACATATTGTGATAATGACCATAGGTCATTATTTCAGAGCCGTCATGTAGGAAACGGTCATAGTAAAATTTGCTGTTTTTGAATATTACCGGCACGGAAAAGGGTCTTAAATCCTCAGTGGCGGTAACGGGTTTTAAGGTCTTTTTTGAAGAAGACATATAAATCACCTCACGCTTAAGTATAGCATAAATGACAAAAAAATCAAGAAAAAAACGAAAAAAGAGCATTTTTTTAAAGGAAAACCTATGGATTTTGTTGTATAATAAAATTAACAATTATTTTTATAAAGGAGAATTTTTATGTTTGCAGGAATTGAAAAAACTAAAAGACCCGAAAGAGTTATTCAGTTTGGAGAGGGCGGTTTTTTAAGAGGCTTTTGCGACTGGATGATGCAGATTGTAAATGAAGAAACGGACTGGAACGGAAGCGTTGCTGTCGTACAGCCTATAGAAAAGGGACTTTGTAATATGCTTTCAGCTCAGGATTGTATGTACACTCACGTTATAAGAGGTGTTGAGGGAGTAGAAAAAAAGGTAATTGACGTCATTTCAAGATGTGTAAATCCCTATGAGGACTACGACGAATATCTTCATCTTGCGGAAAACCCCGATTTCCGTTTTGTTATATCAAATACCACAGAAGCGGGAATATGCTATGAAAAGGATGATAAGCTTACCGACCGTCCCCAGAAATCTTTCCCCGGAAAGGTTACGGCTCTTTTGAAAAGAAGATTTGACTTAAATCTCAAGGGATTTATTTTCCTGCCCTGCGAACTTATTGATAAAAACGGAACCACACTTAAGGAAATCATTTTAAGATATGCAGATGAGTGGAAGCTGGGAGAGGATTTTAAGGCGTTTGTTGAAAATGAAAATATCTTCTGCAATACTTTGGTTGACAGAATAAATACAGGCTTTCCCAAGGGCGAGGATCTTGCACTGGGCTATGAAGATAATATGTTAAACACCTCAGAGTATTTCCACCTCTGGGTTATTGAAGGCCCGAAAGACAAGGTTTTGGAAATGCCTTTCCATAAAACAAACCTTAATGTTATTGTTACCGACGATATGACAATGTATCGCACAAGAAAGGTAAGAATATTAAACGGAGCACATACGGCAATGATTCCCTATGCTCTTTTAGAGGGTGTTGAGACGGTTTTGGACTGCATGGAAAACGAAACCATGTCTTCCTTTGACAAAGCCTGCGTTTTCGAGGAGATAATTCCCACTCTGGATTTACCGAAGGAGGAGCTTTTGTCCTATGCAGAAAGTGTATTCGAGCGTTTTTCAAATCCCTATATAAGACATTTCTGCTCGTCCATTTCCTTAAATTCCGTGAGCAAATTCAAGGTAAGAGTGCTTCCTTCAATTTTGGAATATATAAAGAGATACAAAAAAATGCCAGAAAAGCTTTTGTTCTCCTTCGCAAGACTGATAGAATTTTATAAAACAGATATGCCCAACGACGATGAGGATGTAATGAAGTTTATGAAAGAGGCTTCCGTTGATGAAATTCTTAAAAACGAAAAGCTCTGGGGCGAGGATTTATCTTTCCTTTCGGAAGAAGTTAAAAAGTACATATAAAGGAATAAGAAAATGAAAATCAATAAAAACGATAACGTTGTTATAAATCTTGAAAACGGGCATAAGTATGCCGATTGTGATATTAAAAAAGGCGAAAATATTATAAAATACGGCTGTCCAATAGGTCATGCCACAGAGGATATAAAAAAGGGTGAGCATGTTCACACCCACAACGTAAAAACCAACTTAAAGGGCAATCTGACCTACGAATACAAGCCTGTTTTCCACCACGTTCCAAAGGCAGAAGAAAAGACCTTTATGGGTTATGTCCGTAAAAACGGCGATGTGGGAATAAGAAACGAAGTGTGGATTGTAAACACCGTAGGCTGTGTCAACAAGGTGGCAGAGAAAATTGCAAAGGAGACGGGAGCCTTTTACTTTCCTCATCCTTTCGGATGCTCTCAGCTTGGGGATGACCAGAAGATAACACAGCTTATATTAAAGGGAATGATTAACCATCCCAATGCGGCAGGAGTTTTGGTTTTAGGCTTAGGCTGCGAGAACAACAATATTGCCGAAATGAAAAAGGTTCTTGGCACATGGGATGATGAGAGGGTTAAATTCTTAAATTCCCAGGAATGTGAAGATGAAGTGGCAGAGGGCATAAAAATAGTAGAAGAATTAAAGGAATATGCAAAAACATTCAAACGGGAAAAGGTCAGCGTATCGAAGCTTAAGGTTGGCTTGAAGTGTGGCGGAAGCGACGGCTATTCGGGAATTACCGCAAATCCCTTAGTTGGCAGAGTGTCGGACAGACTTATCGGCATGGGGGCTTCCTGCGTTCTTACTGAGGTTCCCGAAATGTTCGGAGCAGAGCATCTTTTAATGGAAAGAGCGGAAAATATAGAGGTGTTTAATAAAACCGTAAGCTTAATCAACGACTTTAAGGATTATTTCACACGCCACAATCAGGTGATATATGAAAATCCCTCTCCCGGCAATAAGGCAGGGGGAATAACCACCCTTGAGGAAAAGTCATTAGGTTGTGTGCAAAAGGGTGGACTTTCCAAGGTGGTTGATGTCCTTGACTATGGAGATACGGTAAGTAAAAACGGACTTTCTTTATTGAACGGCCCGGGAAATGACATTGTGGCTATCACAAATCTTCTGGCGGCGGGAGTACATATGATACTTTTCACCACGGGAAGAGGTAATCCCGTAGGCTCGGGTGTACCTACAGTGAAAATTTCAACCAACGGAAATCTTGCGAAAATCAAGAAAAACTGGATTGACTTTGATGCAAGCCCCATTTTAGAGGGTGAGGACTTGACAGATGAGCTTACGAAGTATATAATTTCAGTAGCCAACGGTGAAGAAACAAAAAATGAAATATCAGGCTACAGAGAAATTTCAATATTTAAGGACGGTGTAACGTTATGAGTTTTATAAAAAGAGATTTTATGATTAAAAATAAGACAGGCTTGCGTCTTTACGAGGAGTTTGCAAAGGATTTGCCTATAATTGACTATCACTGTCATCTTGTACCAAAGATGATAGCAGAGGATTATAAATTCAAAAGCACCTACGATTTGTTTTTGGGAGGAGACCATTATAAGTGGCGTCAGATGCGCTCTAACGGCATAGCTGAAGAAGATATAACAGGAGATACCTCCGACTATGAAAAGTGGGTTAAGTGGGCAGAAACCATGCCTCTTTTAATCGGCAATCCATTATATCACTGGACACATTTAGAGCTTAAGAGATATTTTGACGTTGACGAGCCCTTAAGTGAGAAAAACGCCAAGAAAATCTGGGAAAAGTGCAATTCTCTTCTTAAAAGAGATGATTTTTCCGCTCAGTCTTTAATAAAGAAATCCAACGTTGAAATTATCTGCACAACAGATGATCCCATAGACTCGCTTGAATATCACAAAAAGTTAAGCGGATTTTCCACAAAAATTCTTCCTACATTCCGTCCTGACAAGATTGTGGAAATAGGAAAAGAAACTTTCATTCCTTATTTAGAGCAGGCTAACGTAAAGACCTATGATGAGGTTCTTACATTCTTAAGTGAAAAGATAGAGTTTTTCCACTCTGTGGGCTGCCGCCTTTCTGACCATGCTCTTGAGTATGTACCTTTCGGACTTGGAGATGCCAAGGCTGTGTTTGAAAAGAGAGTTAACGGAGGCGAGCTTACCGAAGAAGAAATCGCCATCTACAAGACAACTGTACTTAAGCACTGTGCGGAGGAATATGTAAAGCGTGATTGGTGTATGCAGCTTCATATCGGGGCACTTCGTAACAACAACAGAAAAATGTATGAAAAGTTAGGAGCGGATACAGGCTTTGATTCCATCAATGACCTTTGCATTGCAGAGAAGCTTTCCCGGTTCTTAAGCAATCTTGAATTTGAGGATGCGCTGCCAAAAACCATTCTTTATACCTTAAATCCCAAGGATAACTATGTCCTTGGTACAATGCTGGGTAATTTCCAGAAAGCTCCTACACCGGGTAAAATTCAATTCGGTTCAGGCTGGTGGTTCAACGATAACAGAGACGGAATGGTTGCACAGATGACAGCTTTGGCAAACCTTGGTCTTTTCGGAAGATTTATAGGTATGCTCACAGACTCAAGAAGCTTCGTTTCCTATCCCAGACATGAATACTTCAGAAGAATTCTCTGTAATTTGGTAGGTCAGTGGGTTGAAGACGGGGAATACCCCAACGATAAGGAAGCCTTAAAGAGAATTATAGAGGGCATAAGCTATTATAACGCAAAAGAATATTTTAAGTTTTAATAAAAAAGGTGTAAAGCAAAAGCTTTACACCTTTTAATTTTTACTTAAGCATATCACAGAGCTTGTGAATAACCGGCTCAAATGCCGCACCGTACCAGTGGTTGTCTTCCTTTTGGGTTCTTTCTATACAAAGAACGGTGTAATCAGCCGCAATTTTTGATGCGGTATAAGCGTCCTTGTCGTTAAGGAGAGCGCCCGAAAATGCGGAGGCGAAAATATCACCTGTACCGTGGCAGCTTCCGGGGAGATACGGATGCTCGTAGTAGGAATATTCTCCGTTTTCAAAAACAACTACACCCGTAGTACCCTCTTTATAGGAAACGCCGGTGAGAATGATGTTTTTACAGCCTGCGTCAGTAAGTCTATTAATAAGAAGGTCTATGTACTCTTTGTCATAAGTTGTTTTATATTCGGTATCAGTCATAAAGCACGCTTCCGTTATGTTGGGAATTACATAGTCGGCTTTAGCAGCTAAAGTAAGCATTTTCTTGGCATAGGCGTCATCGAAAATGGAATAAAGCTTGCCGTTGTCAGCCATGGCAGGGTCAACGATTTTCACCGAATTTTCCCTTGCACAGGAAGAAAAAATATCACTTACATAGTCAATCTGCTTTATGCTGCCGAGATAGCCTGTATAAATGGCATCGAAAGTGATTTTTTCCTTTTCCCAGTGCTCCCTGATGGAAGGAATGTCATCGGTAAGGTCCCTGAAAGTGAAACCTGAAAAACCTGCTGTATGTGTGGAAAGCACGGCAGAGGGCAGGACTGCAGTTTCAATTCCGCAGGCGGAAATAATGGGAAGTGCCACAGTAAGAGAACACTGACCCACGCAAGATATATCCTGAATTGTTAAAAGCTTTTTGTAACTCATAAAAATTCTCCTTTACAACTTTGTTTTTTTGTAGTATAATCTGTAACTGATAATATGTAAATAGCCAAAAAAGGAGAAAAATATATAACCAGATGAAAAAGTATTTAGAGCTGTACAACAAAGTCAAGGAGAAAATAATAGGGGGAGAATATAAAAGCGGAGACAAGCTGCCATCTAAAAGGGTAATAGCCGATAAAGAGGGAGTAAGCGTCATTACGGCAGAAGCGGCGTATTCTCTTTTAATTGAAGAGGGGTATATAGTTTCAAGAGAAAAAAGCGGATATTTTGTATCTGAAATTGACGTTTTGCCCAAGGGCGAGCTTGAAAGGAAAATAAAAATAGACTACCTGTCCGAGGAAAGGGATAAAAAAGATTTGGATTTTGAATATTCTCTCTGGTTCAAAACCGTAAGAAAGGTGTTGGCAGAAAAAGGGGACAGTCTCTTTTTCAAATCACCCTCAAAAGGATGTGCAGTTTTGAGAAATGCCATATCCGATTATCTTTTAAGATACAGAGAAATGGTGGCTCAGCCTCAGAATATAATAATAGGCTCGGGAGCGGAGCAGCTTTATGAAACGGCAGTTAAAATACTGGGGAGAGAAAAGATTTACGGAATTGAAAACCCATCTTATCATCGTATTGAAAGGGTGTATGAGGATATGGGGGTAAAAATAGAAAAACTTAAAATGGGCACTGACGGAATAGAAACCGAGGCTCTTTTAAAAGGAAAAATGGACGTGCTCCATGTAACGCCTTTTTCCAGTTATCCCACGGGAGTAACCACATCTCCCGCCAAAAGATATGAATATCTTAAATGGGCAAAGGACAAGGGATATATAATCGAGGATGATTTCAACAGTGAATTTTTCAAAAAAGGTCAGGGCGCAAAACCTCTCTATGCATTGGACGGAGGAGAAAATGTAATTTACATAAACACCTTTTCCAAAAGTCTTTCTCCCTCAATGCGAATGGGATATATGATTTTGCCGCCCGGTCTTTCAAATGTTTATGATGAGCTTTTGGGAGAATTTTCATGCTCCGTACCTGTTTTAGATCAGCAAATACTGGCGGAATTTATTAAAAGCGGGAATTTTGAAAGACACTTAAATAAAATGCGGAGAAAAATGAAAAATACTTGACAAAGGAAAAAAATGTAGTATAATGACTTTAGCAAAAGGGGGAGCTCGTGCATACGAGCTGAGAGTAAGCGTATTGCCGCTTAGACCCGTATAACCTGATTTGGGTAATGCCAACGAAGGGATAATAGCTTAGCTTTCTGGCTGTATCCTTTTTTGGGATGCAGCTTTTTATTTTGTCAGGGCCCGGCAAAATGAAAGCTGCTATAAAATCTTTCAATGCCTTTTGCAAAAAAAGAAAGAAGGATTAAAATGAAAACTAAAAAAATTGTTGTATGTGCCATGCTCATTGCTTTAGGCTCGGTGCTTTCGGTAATCCAGCCCTTTGCACTGCCCTTTGGCGGAGGAATAACCCTGGCATCTATGATGCCCATTTGCCTTATAGCCGTTATATACGGTGCCAGGGAGGGACTTATTTCAGCCTTTGCCTATAGCATCATTCAGATGTTTTTAGGCGCATCGACCATAAGTGCTGCATTTTTGCCCGGTGAAGACCAGATGGTTTTGGGGAAAGCAATTTTAATGTGCTTCCTTGACTACACATTGGCCTATACTGTTTTGGGCTTTTCGGGAATTTTTATGAAAAAGCTTAAAAACAAAAGTGCGGCAGCATCCCTGGGAGCTTTATTTACCACTGCCTTAAGATACCTGGCTCATATAATATCCGGGTATATACTCTGGGGAAGCTATGCCGAATGGTTTTTCTCCCAGGAGGGCTTTTATGCCTTCGGAGAGAAAATATTAAATGCCTTTTCCGGAAATCTTTTGGCATTTGTTTATTCCGTAATCTATAACGGACTTTATATGATTCCCGAAATAATCATAACCGCAGCCATAATTCCCCTTGTTTATACCGCCCTTAAAAAATCCAAGGCTATATAATAAAAACCGCCCTATATGGGCGGTTTTTTTAGGATAAAAAAGGGGAACATAAAAGGATTTTAATGAGATGAAAAAAGATAAGGTTGACAGAGTTAAAAAAATTATGATATAATTACAATACCACACAAAATCTAATAATTTTTTTATCCAGAAGTGGGCATATTGTTATGGCAAAAATGCTGACTTCAGTTTTCCATTTCTGGATAACATTGGATTTTGTGTGGTAGCAAATCGGAGTCGCATTTTTCGGGTGTGTGGCTTCGGCTGCACACTTTTTTATTTAGGAGGAAGTTTTATGGAAAGCAGAGGAATTATGACAAATGGAAAGTATAATGGAGTAACGGTTAGGATAGAGTATGTGGACAGGGAGTTGACTTTTTTTGCAAAACCCAAATGGGCTGTAACTATTTGCGGAATTATAGGAGGCATCGTTGGCGAGGCGTTAGTTCCTGCAAGAGAAATATTAAAAATTAAAATCTCAGATGTGATAGAAACAAAATTCAGTGAAACACGAGGAGGAAATCCTGCTTTTGAAATTACTGTACCCGGAGATGTGTGCAAGGTGCTATTTAATAAAAAGGATACATTGACAACTGTTTTGAAAGAGGATTTGATAGAGAAGGAAGTGCAAGAATGAAAGATTCAACAAAATTGTTTTTATCATCTATAGCTATAATATTTGCAGGATATCTAAGAGGTAGTGCTCCCACTACAGTGGGAAAAGAATTTGATAGTTCGAGCTTTTTGAGAATTTGTGCAGTGGCGGTAATTGTTGCAGTTTTAGGCTTGATAAAATACATAAGAGGAAGATGATGAGAAAAGTATTTCTAAGCTTATCGGTGTATTATAATTAACATTTTGGTTATGAATTTGGTGAAATCGAGGGGTCTATTATGTTGTTTTGGTTAAGAGTGGTATATTATTTTGCATATTTTTTTATCATGATACTTTTTATGTTAACTGCTGTTATTGGGGCGAAAAGTAAGTTGGCGTGGATATTATATGCAATAGGAGCTGTTTTGCAATGGTTATCATTAAATGGAAATCAAAAAGTTGCAAATATGAATGGGACAGATATGACCATAGATTGGCTTGTATATTTCGGTCTACTTTTAGTTACTGCTATACTTATGATTATACGCTACAAAAAGTCATATGCGTTAAATGAAAAGGATAAAGAAGAGAAAAGTGAGGGCTGCACTATAAAGAAAGTTTAACCTTGAAGCTATTTAAAGCGTTTCAAGGGGTTACAGGGGTGTTAGGGGGCATAAGGGGGAATTCGCAATCCCCCTTGCCCCCTTAAAATATTTTAAAGGCTATATTTAATAAAGGATAATTATGAGTATATTATTGAGGCAGGAAAAAAGGGTTTAGAGTTATTTTATAAAAAACATTGACATGGTATTGAAAATGATGTATAATGATAAAAGAAATTATGTTGGAGGTTTTTGTATGGGAAAAATTAACTTAAAGCTCAACGAAGTAGAAAAATTTGAATCAATAAAAGATATGCTCAATAAAGCAGTTGCCGCTTGTGGCGACAAGCCCTTATATAAGTGGAGAGACGGAAAAGACATAAAGAGTGTTTCATATAATGAGTTCCGCAAAACAGTTGATTATTTAGGTACTGCATTGTCTTCTATCGGTATGGCAACAAAGCACGTTGCAACCACAGGCGAGAACAGCTACGACTGGATTTGTACATACCTTGCAATGCTCATGTCCGAGGGTGTATTTGTTCCCGTTGACAAGGAAATGCCCATTGACGATATGGTAAGAGTTGTAAATAATTCCGACAGTGAGGTTATTTTCTACGCTCCCAGGTTCGAGGAAATTTTTCACGAAAAGGAAGCAGAATTTACAAACATCAAATATTTCATCGGCTTTGAAAGGGAAGAGGATGAGGGTAAATTCTTATCCTATAAAAAGTTCCTTGAAAAGGGCAAAAAGCTCTATGAAGAAGGAGATACAAGCTACACTTCCATGGAGGGCGACCAGAATGTACTCAAGATGCTTATCTATACATCAGGCACCACAGGAGACCCCAAGGGTGTTATGCTTTCCGAGCATAATCTTTGTGCCATGATTTATCACGGAATGCAGGTATCAAGTATTTCAACTGTTGAACTTGCTGTACTTCCTTTCCATCATACATATGAGGCTGTTCCCGGAATATTAGTAGGTATTCACGGCCACGCTACAATGTGCATAAATGCAAAGCTTACCCAGGTTCTTAAAAATATGCAGGAATTCAAGCCTGACTATATGTATATAGTTCCCGCTTTTGCAGAGCTTTTCTATAAAAAAATCTGGGCTGCAGCTAAGGAAGGCGGAAAGGACAAAGCTCTTAAAATTCTTATCAAAGTAAGTAATTTCTTAAGAAAATTCGGTATTGACCTTCGTAAGAAGCTCTTTAAGTCAATTCACCAGTCCTTTGGCGGAAACCTCTTTAAGCTTATCTGCGGCGGTGCTCCCGTTCGTGCAGAGCTTGGTGAATTTTTCGACAGTATCGGTATCTTCCTTATGAACGGCTATGGCATTTCCGAATGCTCTCCCTTGATTGCCGTTAACAGAAGAGAGCATAACGACTGCACAACCGTTGGTTTCGTGCTTCCCTGTCTTGAGATGAAGCTTTTGGACGTAACAGAAGAAGGCATCGGCGAAATCTGCGTTAAGGGCGACAACGTAATGCTTGGTTACTATAAGCGTCCCGACCTTACAGAGGAGGCACTTAAGGACGGCTGGTTTGCAACAGGCGACTACGGTAAGCTTGACCCTGAAGGCAGACTTATAATTACAGGTCGTAAGAAGAATATGATAGTTTTAACAAACGGTAAAAATATCTATCCTGAAGAAATTGAAGAAATGATAGGCAATATTCCTTATGTAAAGGAAGTTGTAGTATATTCCGTAAAGGATGAAAACGGTCAGGAAGCATCTTTAATGGCAGAGGTATTCCTTGACGAGGATTTAGCAAAGGCAATAGAAACCGACGACATGAAAAAGTATCTCATGGCAGACATTGACCGTGCTCTGGCTTCTCTTCCAAAGTATAAGCAGATGTCTGACGTTAAGATAAGAGATAAGGAATTTATTAAAAACTCCTCCAACAAGATAAAAAGAAACTTAATCGGAAAAGAATAATAATTAAAAGGGTTCGACACCCTTTGGCTTAGGGAGAAGTCGGTTTTGGCTTGTTATTTTTCGCTGATAGTGCGCAAAAAAATGCAGACATACTTGAGTATGCCTGCATTTTTTATGTCTTCTCTGAGACGAAAAATTCCTAACCCAAAACTGCTTCGCACCACAAAAATCTCGATTTTGAGTGCAGAACTACGAGAAAAAACAACCTGCATCGAGCAAGTTGTTTTTTGCTCAAAAATTTTCGCGGGCTTTTAAGCCCTAAAAAATTTTAACAAAGTTATGTGCCAAAATCGTGGTTTTTGGGCGATTTATCCCTAAGGAGAACCACCGTACCCTTTTTTCTTGACTAAAATTTTATAATATAGTATAATTTAGGAAAATAAGCAATTGAAAGAGGGGTTGACCGTGGAAAAAATATTAGACAAAACAGATTATGCCATTCTTTCCTGCCTTAAAAAGAATGCAAGGATGAAAGCTTCGGATATTGCAAAAGAAATAAATCTTTCGGTATCCGCTATAATTGAGCGAATTAAAAAAATGGAAAATGCAGGGGTTATTGAATCCTATACGATAATGCTCAATCAGAAGATTTTGGGAAATGACCTTACCGCTTTGATGGATGTAAGTTTAGAGCATCCCAAATATTATGACGGCTTTGTGAAAGCGATTGCTGAAATTGAAAGCATTCAGTCCTGCTATTACCTTACGGGAAAGCACGATTTTTTACTTAAAATAATAAGCGACTCAACAGAGGGTCTGGAGAGAATTCACAGACAGATAAAGTGTATGGAGGGCGTGGGCGCTACAGAGACCCACTTTGTATTAAAGGCGGTCAAAAAGGAATCCACATCCCTTGGAGATTACGAAAATTACGAAAAAACGGAGTAGTGGGATTATGACAAAAAGGGTTTGCGCAAAAATAAGTCTTTCGGCACTTAAGAATAATATAACTGAAGTGGTGAAAAAAGCAGGAGGCAAGGAGGTTGTGGCTGTCATAAAGGCTGATGCCTACGGCCACGGAGCAAAAGAGGCGGCGGAGGTTTTTGATGATTTTGCTCATCTTTTTGCGGTTGCCACAACCGATGAAGCACTGTATCTTCGTTCACAGGGGGTAAAAAAAGACATTTTAATTTTAGCCCCCGTTCCTTTTGAGGATATTGATTTATGCATAAAGGAAAACATAATAATGACCGTGTCCGATTTATTTATGGCGGAGGAAATTTCAAAAAGAGCCGTAAATAACCAAAAAAGCGGCAGAATTCATGTGGCAATAGATTCGGGAATGAACCGCATTGGCTTTATGCCAACGGAGACGGGAGTAAATGAAATAATTAAAATATCTTCTCTTTCCGGCATATCTTTAGAGGGAGTTTTTACTCATTTTGCCAGGGCAGATGAAAAGGATAAAACCACCTTGAATCTTCAGAGCAGGATATTTGATGATTTTTGTGCCATATTAAGGGAAAATGGACTTAATCTTAAAGAACATTCTTCAAACAGTGCAGCTATTATGGAAAAAGAAATACAGGGAGGCTGTGCCGTAAGGGCAGGAATTGTGCTCTACGGTCTTTATCCCTCGGATGAGGTTGATAAAAAAGCACTGAATTTAATTCCCGCTCTTACCTGGGCGAGCAGAGTTTCTTTCGTAAAAGAGGTTAAAAAAGGGGAGGGAATAAGCTACGGACACATCTATAAGGCCTTGGATGATATGACCGTTGCAACTGTTTCCGCAGGCTACGGAGACGGATATCCCAGACTTCTATCAAATATGGGGCGTGTTCTTATAAACGGCGAAAGCTGTCCTATAGTGGGCAGAGTGTGTATGGACCAGTTTATGGTGGACGTTACGGGCAAAGACGTTAAAATTGATGATGAGGTTATTTTAATTGGCAAAAGCGGAAATGAAGAAATATCCGCAGATGAGATTGCCCGCCTTACGGGAACAATCAATTATGAGGTTGTATGCAATATAGGGAAGAGAGTACCCAGAATATACGAATAAAAAATTGACGACCATAACAGACTTCTCCCTAAGGAGTACTGCCGAAAGGTCGTCAATCTTTTTATTTGACACGTAATAAGCGTTATGCTAAAATATAAGGGTGTATTTCAAATAATAGGAGTTTTAGAAATGGATAAAGAAACTAAAAATATTTCCATACGTTGGGTATATATGGCTATAGGTGTTGTTTCTATGCTTTTTGCAGGGATACTTTACGCCTGGTCAATCTTAAAATCCCCATTGTCTTCAGAATTCGGCTGGGGACAGGCGTTTCTTGCATTAAATTTCACCATTGCCATGACATTTTTTTGTATCGGTGGGCTTTTGGGCTCCCGCCTGTCAAAACTTAAGGGGAATAAATTCGCTCTCTTTACGGCGGCGTTTCTTGCAGCTTCGGGATTTATACTTACAGCTTTATTGAATGACGTATCGGTGATAGCTCTCTATATTACCTATGGAGTGTTGGCAGGACTTGGTATCGGTATTTCATACAATGTGGTTATAGCAACAGTAAGCTCCTGGTTTCCCGATAAAAAGGGCTTGTGTTCAGGATGCCTTATGATGGGCTTTGGTGCATCTGCTCTGCTACTTGGAAATGCAGCCGATGCTATGTTTAAAAGCAGCTTGGGCTGGCGTTATGCTTATATAATTTTGGGTGCAGCCATTTTTATAGTTCTTGCTTTAGCGGGAATTTTTCTTAAAAAGCCTTCAGGCCGGATGGCTTTGCCAAAGGCAGAAGCAAAAAATAAGGATAAAAAAGAGGAAGTTATAAAGGATTTAACCTCAGGGGAAATGCTTCGTCGCCCGTCTTTCTGGATGGCATTTATATTGATTTCCTTTCTGGCGGCAGTGGGAAGCTCTGTAATAAGCTTCGCAAAGGATATGGCACTTTCCGTCAAAGCTCCTGAATCTTTGGCTGTTTCTTTGGTTGGGGTGCTTTCCGTATGTAACGGAATAGGAAGAATTTTAACGGGAGCGGTTTTTGACGCTCTTGGGCGTAAAAAGACAATGCTGCTTGCAAATATTATCACCATTTTTGCCGCATTGATTACTCTTTTTGCCGTGTTATTTAATTCTCTGCCATTATGTATCATAGGATTGTGCCTTACAGGTATATCCTATGGCTCATGCCCTACGATTACAGCGGCATTCACATCCTCTTTCTTTGGAATGAAGCATTTTTCAGACAATATGGCCTTAATGACCTTTACTGTTATGGCAGGCTCCCTTATAGCCACCTTGTCAAATAAGGTTTTAGAGGCAATGGGAGGATATGAAGCTACGTTCATAATGCTTTTAGCACTGACCTTCGTTTCTCTTATACTTAACGGCTTTATTCGTAAACCGTAACAGGGAAAGGTCCAAAACTTTAAAAAGCTTTTATAAGAAAGTAAAATGAGGACATATTATATGAAGCTTATCAGTGCACTCAAAAATTTTTTCTTTCCCCAAAGATGTGCTTGCTGCACACGTCTTTGCGGCAGTCGGAATATTTTCTGCAGTGAATGTTTTCCCGAAATTCCATTTATCTACGGAAAGGTTTGCGTAAAGTGCGGGATTTCTCTGTCCTTTGAGTTTCCCTCGGATATATGCGGACGATGCAGGGAGAGAAAATTCACCTTCGATAAAAATATTCCGCTAATGGAATATAAGGGATACGGCAAAGAAACATTGGTTAATGTAAAATATAAAAGCTATGCTTCCTTGGTGGATGTGGCGGAACTTTTGGCAAGAAAGATAAAAATGCAGGAAAATGAATTTGATTTTATAACCTTTGTTCCCGAAACTAAAAAGGAAGAACGTAAAAAGGGAATTTCAATTCCGGGCGTTTTATCAAGGGCTTTGGGAAAGAAACTTGAACTTGCCCACTGTGAGCTTATAGAAAAGATAAGGGAAACGAAAAAACAAAAGGAGCTTACGGCAAAGCAGAGAATTATAAATGTACGGGGTGCCTACAGGGTAAAATGCCCCGTAAAGGATAAGAAAATTTTACTGATAGACGACGTATTTACAACAGGTGCAACCATGGAGGAATGCTCCAGAATCTTAAAAAGGGCGGGTGCCAAATCGGTGGTTACAGCCACCCTTGCCATCCGAGATAGGGAATAGCTATGATTGATGTCCATACCCATATTTTACCGGGGATTGACGACGGAGCGGGAGACTTGGAAGAATCCCTTTTGATGCTTGCGGATGCCTACGAAAAAGGCACAACGCTTCTTTACGCCACACCTCATCTTAAGGTATATACGGATGAGGAGCTTTCTTCTGCCGTAGAAAAGAGAAACGAGGCTTATAATTCGGTAATTGAAGAAGCAGAAAAGAGGGGACTTTTAATCCCTGAAATAAAGCTGGGCTTTGAGGTCTATATGGATAAGGATATGACCTTTTTTGAAAACTTTAAGGACGCCTGCCTTATGGATACTGATTTGATGCTTTGCGAAATGCCCTTTTCCCATTGGGACAGCTTCGCTTTGGGAAGACTTTATTCCTTGAAGGAACAAGGGATAACACCCGTTATCGCTCATGTGGAAAGGTATCTGCCTTTCAGTGAAAATATCCGGAAGCTTCTTTCAATGGAGGGTCTTGTTTTTCAGGTGAATGCAGAGGGCTTTTTAAGTCGCAGGGAAAGTAAATTCATAAAAAAGCTTATGGATGATAACTTTTTGGTTTTGGCAGGCAGCGACATGCATGGGATTCACGAAAGAAATAATAAGCTTAAGGAAGCATATATAAAAGCCACAAAGAAAAATGAATATTACGGGAGAGCGTTTAATATAGCTCCAACCGATTTGCTCATATAAAAAAGGATTGCGATGCAATCCTTTTTTATATTCTTTCTATTGTAACAGCGTGGGAAATTCCGGGAATGCTTTCCCCTTGTTTTGAAAGCTCAGGACTCATTAAAGCCCCTGTTGCGGCAAATAAAATCCTCTTATATTCGCCTTTTTCAAGTTTAGGTAAAAGGTATCCGCAAAGAACCGAGGCACTGCAGCCGCAGCCGCTTCCCCCTGCATGAACGTCCTGCTTTTTTATGTCATACATTTCGCATCCGCAGTCAAAGTGCTTTCCTCTTATATCTATGTTATCCATTAAAAGAAGCTCATCGGCAAGGGTGCTGCCGAGTGTTCCTAAGTCTCCCGAAACAATTAAATCGTAGTCTTTTGGACTTAAGGAAAGGTCGTTAAAATGTGTCTTCACCGTATCTGCAAAGGCAGGAGCCATTGCAGCTCCCATATTTGCCGCATCGGTAATTTCCTTATCTACTATTTTGCCGATGGTCCCGTGGGTAATTCTTAAATTAGTTTCCTCGGGTGATAAAATAATACATCCTGATGCGGTGGCGGTCCACTGGGCAGTGGGAGTCCTCTGGGAGCCGTATTCAAGGGGGAAACGGAACTGCCTTTCAGCCGTACAGAAATGTGAGCTTGTGGCGTTGGCGGAAAGACGGGAAAATCCCGAAGCCACGCTAAGGGCGGAAAGCAAAAGACCCTCTGCCATGGTGGAGCAGGCTCCGTAAATGCCGAAATAAGGGACGTTTAAATCTCTTATGGCATAGATGCTGCTGACACACTGATTAAGTAAGTCCCCTGAAAAAAGAGTGTCAGCCTCGGAAGGCTTTTTTGAAATTTTTGAAAAAGCAGACTCAATGCATCTTTTAAGCATTTCTGATTCTCCTTTTTCAAAGCTTTCCTTCCCGAAATATTCATCGGGTTCGATTTCATCGAAACAGGAGCCTAAGGGACCTTCGCTTTCTTTTTTGCCAGCAATAGATGAATATCCCTGAATATATGGATATCTTAAAAAAGCTACACTTCGCTCTCCTAAATGTTTAATCATATTTTGCCTCATTTCATTAAATAGTAGATAAGACCGCAGATTACGGAGGTTAATCCGCCGTAAGTCAAAACGGGTCCTGCTATAGAGAAAATTTTAACTCCCACTCCCAAAATATAACCCTCGGGCACATATTCCATGGCGGGAGAGACAATGGAATTGGCAAAGCCCGTAACGGGAACTAAAGTACCTGCACCTCCGTATTTTGCAATTTTTTCATATAGATTAAAAGCCGTTAAAATTGCAGAAAGTACTATTAAAATTACTGTAACATACGGTCCTGATTCCTTTTGAGATAAACCATAGAGGGCAAAAATTTCATAAAATACCTGACCTGTTGCACAAATTAAACCGCCTATTAAAAATGCGAAAAAAGTGTTTTTTAATATGGGGGATTTTTCTGCCAGTAAGTCAGCAAGTCTTTGATAGTCCTTGCTTTTTATATCGCTCATAAAATCATTCCTTTCTATGGCTATTTTTCCTTATATAAAAATAATTATTCCAAATAAAAAAAGCGGAGCACCATCGGTAACTCCGCTTTTTTACTAAATTCAGTTGTTGCTGCAGAGAGATAAGCATTTTACAATGCAGGCTAAGGAAGTTATGATAAGAGAGAAAAATCCAAGCAGCACTCCCGAGAAAATTGCTCCTACTACGCTTGTGGCAGCAAAGGTAACAGCCAGAAGTATCAATGCAAAAAGGATAGTTCCCAAGATGCCGACAACTAAGGTGCTAAGAGTCTGACATATACAGCTTCTTGTTCCTAAAGTGCTTAAATTGGCACTTACTAAGGCTGTTACACCCAGATATACAACGGCTATACCGAATACTGTCCACAAAAATGCGGGAGTAAGTGTAATTATTGCGCTGAATCTTAAAAATGCGGTTATTATACCGATAATTATGCTTGCGACAACAGCTAAGGTTGTGCAGCAGGTTCCTTGATTACAATTTATGCAAGACATTAAATCTCACCTCCCGTAACATTATATGCAAGAGATGATAATAGGGACAAAAATATTTGATATAATATCTTGAAAAATAAGAGATTTTATGTTAAAATAATCTGGACTTGTATGAAGAATGAATGGAAAGACATTTTCTGGAGGAGCTAAGATGATAATTTTTGTTTACATACTTGCATTTTTAAAAAGCACCATATACGGGTTGTCGGTATTTTTTACAGGGAGTCTTACTGAATCAACGGATGTTTTGGACATTCTGGCTTTAAGGTTTTTATTAAGCTTTCTGGTTTTTGAAATACTAAAACAGACAAAAATTCTCAAAATAAATATAGGAATAAAAGATTATTTAGGTAAAACCCAGCGTTCTAAGTATTTTAAGCCCCTTTTGTTTGCGGCGCTTTTTGAGCCTGTGCTTTATATGCTTTTTGAAACTCTGGGTATTTCAATGCTCAGCAGTATTTTGACAGGGGTTTTGCTTTCTTTGATGCCCATTTGTACGGTTATCTGCGAGGGTATAATTCTTAAAGAAAAATCCTCCCTGCCTGAAAAAATATTTCTTCTTCTTGGTATAGTCGGCGTTATTTATATCACTGTAAATTCGGGAAGCGGCGAGGGAGAGAACTCAATTTTAGGTATTCTTTATATAATCCTTGCTCTTATAACGGGTGCTCTTTATTTAGCTTTTTCAAGAAAGTCGTCTAAGAATTTCAATTCCATGGAAATAACATATTTTGCAAGCTTTCTGGGAATGGTGGTATTTAATGCAGTAAATATCGTAAGGCATTTGATTAAGGGAGATATAGCTGGTTATTTCAGGCCTTATTTCAGCATAGATAATATAATCGGGTTTTTCTTCCTTTCAGTTATATCCACAATAGTGGCAACGGGAATGAACAACTTTGCCTTAAGGAAAATAAAGACCTCTACAATGTCGGCTTTCGGCGGAGTTTCTACTTTAGTTACCGTGGGAGCGGGAGTTTTATTTGGCGGAGAAAGATTAGAGACTTTTCACATTATAGGAATGACCCTGATAGTTGCAAGAATGATAGGCGTTTGTTACTTTGCGTGGAAAAAGGGCAAGGAAACTGCATAAATAAAAAAGAGAGAGTGAGCATAATGAAAAAGATTTTATCCTTAATTATTTTAATTTCTATGTTTTTGTCATTGACCTTTGTTTGCAGTGCAGAGGGATATGATGTGCCCCACTTAAAAAAGCCAAGAAAGTTTGGCCCCGTAGGCTTTTATTATATAGACAGTATAAGTTCTTTGGGTGAGGGAACAGCCGAGGACGGAAAACCCTATGAAATGTATATGATAAAAGCAAATGAAGGACTTTTAATGCAATCCTTTGTTGACGGGGCGGAATTTGTATATTTTTCAGGTAATTCTGCTCATGGGTGGGATATGACTATGACCGATAAATTGGGTATGACGGACAACACTTTCAATCCCTTAAGCTACGGTCGCTCATCCAATGTCTTAAAGGATTATGGCATAACAGCCTATCCCACAAAAAGACTTTCAGAGGGCTGGGAAAAAGGACTCACCTGG
>JAZNEB010000019.1:0-41812 GCA_045588365.1 Clostridia bacterium
AAGTATGTTGAAGAACATATTAGACGCAAGGAAGGTAAAGCCGGTAAGGCAAAGAAATAAGTAAGAAGGGAGTAAGTCTCAAATGATTACTAAGTCGAGCAGCAATAAAGCAAGACAGAAGAGACACTTAAGAGTTCGTAACAAGATTTCAGGAACTGCTGAAAGACCCAGACTCAGTGTTTACAGAAGTCTTAACAATATGTATATTCAGCTCATCGACGACACAAAAGGCGTAACTTTAGTAGCTGCTTCCACATTGGATGCAGAGCTTAAGGGCTCTGCCGGAGGCAACAAAGAAGCTGCTTTTGAAGTCGGAAAGCTTATAGGCAAAAAGGCTATTGAAAAAGGTATCAAGACCGTAGTATTTGACCGTAGCGGCTACATTTATCACGGCCGAGTTGAAAGGGTCGCTGATGGTGCCAGAGAAGCCGGACTCGAATTTTAAGAGTCTGGGCATAAGAAAGGAAGTGTAGCAGTAAAATGTCAGAGCGTTTTGATAAAGCAAACAACGTAGAAGATGAAATCCAGGAAAAGGTTGTCAGCATAACACGTGTTGCAAAGGTTGTTAAGGGCGGTCGTACTTTCCGTTTCGCTACTTTAGTTGTAGTAGGAGATGGAAAGGGTCGTGTAGGCGCCGGCACAGGTAAGGCTGCTGAAATTCCCGATGCTATAAGAAAGGGAATAGAAGACGCTAAGAAGAACATGATAACCGTTCCTATCGAAAACGGAACAATTCCTCACGAAATTATCGGTGAGTTTGGCGCAGGTAAGGTTTTACTTATGCCCGCTAAGCCCGGTACCGGTATCATTTCAGGTGGAAGTGTCAGAGCCGTTGTTGAACTTTGCGGTATCAAGGATATCAGAGCAAAGTCCATGAGAAGCAACAACCCCAGAAATGTGGTTAAGGCTACAATAGAGGGTCTTTCAAATCTTGTTGATGCAAATAAGGTTGCAGCAAGAAGAGGAAAGTCCGTTGAAGAACTCTAATACAAGGAGGGTTTTAAGGTGGCAAAACTTAAGATTACACTTGAGAAGAGCTTGATCGGACGTAAGGATGACCATATTGCAACCGCAAAGGCTCTCGGTCTCAAGAAGATAAGAGATGTCGTTGAAAAAGACGACAATGCAACAATCAGAGGTATGGTTAACAAGATTTCTTATCTTGTTAAGTGCGAAGAAATATAATTAGGAAAAAGGAGGTGCAGCAAATGAAGTTGTACGAGCTTAGTCCTGTTCCCGGCAGCACCAAAGAAGCTAAGAGAAAGGGTAGAGGTCATGGCAGCGGTAACGGCACACAGGCCGGACGTGGTCATAAGGGCCAGAAATCCAGAAGCGGCGGCGGTGTTAGACCCGGATTTGAAGGCGGTCAGATGCCTTTAATGAGAAGAATTCCCAAGAGAGGCTTCACAAACATATTTGCTAAAAAATATGCTGAAATCAACGTTGACGCATTAAATGCATTTAATGACGGAGACGTTGTAAGCGTTACCGAGCTTATGGAGAAGGGCATCGTTGGAAAGGCATATGACGGACTTGTTGTTCTTGGAAACGGTGAAGTTACAAAGAAGGTAACCGTTAAGGCAGCAAGATTCTCCAAAGCAGCAGAGGAAAAGATAAACGCAGCCGGCGGAAAGGCTGAGGTGATTTAAAGTGATAGATACTTTAAAAGCCGCATGGAGACTTCCTGATTTAAGAAAGAAGCTTTTATTCACCTTATTGATGCTTGTGGTGTTCAGATTCGGTTCAGCCATTCCGGTTCCCGGATTGCAGCCCGGCATTCTTGAAGGAATAGCATCAGGTGAAAACTTCAATATGTTCTCTATAATGAACTTATTCTCAGGTGGTGCTTTTTCTCAGGCAACCATATTTGCAATGGGTATTTCTCCCTACATTAACAGCTCCATTATTATGCAGCTTCTCACAGTTGCTATTCCCGCACTTGAGAGATTGCAGAAAGAAGGAGAAGAGGGAAGAAAGAAAATCCAGTCAATTACAAGAATTGTTACAATTGGACTTGCACTTGTGCAGAGCATAGGTATCTACTTCCTTTTGAACAATTACCATTTACTTCAGAAATCCGTAAACTTCATGGATGGATTTATCGTTGTAACAACCTTAAGCGCAGGTACTGCGTTTGTAATGTGGCTTGGTGAGCAGATTACCGATAAGGGCATAGGAAATGGTATTTCCCTTATTATCTTCATCGGTATCGTTGCAAGTATTCCCACAATAATCAGTAATGTAGTAATGAGCTTTGATTTTAAGACAGAGTGGTGGATTCAGCTTCTCATCTTAATCTATGCTATTGCTATGATTGCATTCGTTGTATATTTCGATTCCAGCGAAAGAAGAATTCCTGTTCAGTACTCCAAGAGAGTGGTTGGCAGAAAGATGTATGGCGGTCAGGCAACATACATCCCCTTAAAGGTTGCTATGGCAGGCGTTATGCCCATCATTTTCGCAATTTCAATTCTTTCTTTCCCCACAACGATTATACAGCTCTTTACAGGTAAAACAACTGCAGCGGATATAGGTGATGCAGGACACCCCTTCTTACAGAAGATTGTTGAAATCTTCTCTACAAACAGCTGGGTATATGCTCTTATCTATTTCCTTTTGATAATTGCTTTTACCTATTTCTACACATCAATTAGTTTCAATCCCATTGAGATATCGAATAACATGAAGAAAAACGGTGGATTCATTCCCGGTATCAGACCCGGAAAGCCCACCAGCGATTTCATCGCAAGAGTTCTTGCAAGAATTAATCTTTCCGGTGCACTCTTTTTAAGCATCGTGGCAATCGTGCCTGTAGTAATAGGAATTATATCTCCTAAATTTGCTACATTGGGATTAATCGGCGGTTCTTCTATCCTCATTTTAGTAGGTGTAGCATTAGAAACCGTTAAGCAGATAGAAGCTCAGATGATGATGAGACATTACAAAGGATTTTTAGATTAATCTTTGGCGAAAGGTCGACGTAAAAATGAAACTTATTATGTTAGGACCTCCGGGTGCAGGAAAAGGCACCCAGGCAGAATTTCTTTCTGAAAGATTTAATATTCCTCAGATTTCAACCGGTGCCATTATAAGAGGCGTAATTGCCTCGGGTAGCGAAGAGGGACTTGAACTTAAGACTTTGATTGATAAAGGAGAACTTATTTCGGATGAAAAAGTTGTCATGATGGTCAAGAGAAGACTTGAAGAAAAGGACTGCGAGAATGGCTACATTCTTGACGGTTTTCCCAGAACTATCGAACAGGCTGAAGCCATTGAAAAGATGGGAATTGACATAGATAAAGTTTTATCTATAGAGGTTTCTGACGATGAAATATTGAAAAGACTTTCAGGAAGACGTGAATGTAAGTCCTGCAGAGCAACTTATCATGTAGAAGATAAGCCTTCTAAAAAAGAAGGTGTCTGCGATAGGTGCGGAGGTGAGCTTATCTGTCGTGATGACGATAAGCCTGAAACAATAAAAAATCGTTTGGCCATATACTATACGTCCACAGAACCTCTTAAAGCTTTTTATGAGGAAAAGGGACTGTTAGTAACGGCAAAAGGACAAAAGCTTCTTGAAAATACCAAACTGGAAGTGCTTAAAGCACTGGGTGAAATAAAGTGATTTTAATTAAATCGAACTCTGAAATAGAATTGATGTATGAAAGCGGTCTGATTACCGGCGGAGCATTGGAGCTTGCTAAAGAATCGGTGCGCCCCGGTATGACAACCGGTGAGCTTGACTCCATGATTGAAAATTATATTGTAAATCACGGAGCAAGACCTTCATTCAAAAACTATAACGGATTTCCGTCTTCTGCTTGTATTTCCGTAAATGATGTAATTGTTCACGGAATACCCGGCAAAAGAGTTTTGGAAGAGGGAGACATTGTCAGCGTGGATGTTGGTTCTTACTATAAGGGCTATCATTCAGATGCGGCAAGAACCTTCGCTGTAGGCAGGATATCGGACTCGGCAAAAAAGCTCATTGAAGTTACTGAGCAGTGCTTTTTCGAAGGACTTAAAGCAGCATATCCCGGAATGAGGCTTGGCGATATAGGCAGCCGGATTCAAAATTATGCCGAAAGCTTTGGCTACGGTGTGGTAAGGGATATGGTGGGACACGGAATCGGCAGATCTCTTCATGAATCCCCTGATGTTCCGAACTTCGGAAAAGAAGGGCGCGGCATTCGCCTGATTGAGGGAATGTGCATTGCAATAGAGCCCATGATAAATGAAGGAACCTACAAGCTCAAAACTCTCTCTGACGGGTGGACGACGGTAACCCTGGATGGTAAGTTATCGGCTCATTATGAAAATACCGTGGCAATAACGGCTGATGGACCGAAAATTCTTACCTTAATTTGAGGAGGAAATATATGGAACCCGGAGATTTGGTGCTGTCGGAAAAGGGTAGAGATAAGGACTTTTATTACGTAGTAATGGAGGTCTGGCCCGAATACTGCTTTATAGCAGACGGGAACTTAAGAAAAACAGACAGACCGAAGAAGAAAAAAATCAAACATGTTGTGCAGACGGGCTTTGGCAGCGAATTTATTAAAAAGAAATTCGCAGAAGGACAGAGAGTAACAAATACCGAGCTGCGCAACGAAATAAGCAAATTTATTGACTCGCTTAATCCATCGGCGTTTCCGGTGGAGTAAAGGAGGTAGAAAACCTTGGCTAAAGATGATGTAATAGAGTTTGAAGGAACTGTAACAGAAGCACTCCCCAACGCAATGTTTAAGGTAGAGCTTCCCAACGGACATATAGTTCTTGCACACATTTCAGGAAAACTCAGAATGAATTTTATAAAAATATTACCGGGCGATAAGGTCAAGATAGAAATATCTCCTTATGACCTTACGCAGGGTCGTATAACCTGGAGAGACAAATAAGCTCTCCTGCACAAGAAAGGAATGATTCAGATGAAGGTCAGACCTTCTGTAAAACCCATTTGCGAAAAATGCAAGATCATTAAGAGAAAAGGTAAAATAATGGTCATCTGCGAAAATCCTAAACACAAACAGAAGCAGGGTTAATCCCACAAACATTAAAATTTTACATGCGAAAGCAGGAGGTGTAAGTTAAATGGCTAGAATTGCCGGTGTAGATTTACCGAGAGAAAAGCGTATTGAAATTGGTCTTACCGCTGTTTATGGTATTGGTCGTTCAACTGCTATGGAGATTCTTGAAAAGGCAGGCGTAAATCCTGACATAAGAGTAAAGGATCTTTCTGATGAAGATATAGCTAAAATCAGAGAAGTATTAGCAAACGACGAATACAAGGTTGAGGGTGATTTAAGACGTGATATGGCTCTCGACATTAAGAGACTCGTTGAGATCGGCTGCTACAGAGGAATGAGACATAGAAAAGGTCTTCCCGTAAGAGGTCAGCGTACCAAAACGAATGCTCGTACAAGAAAAGGTCCCAGAAAGACCATGGCGAACAAGAAGAAATAATAGTAAGGGAGGATAAATTTCATGGCTAAGACTGTTGTGGCTAAGAAGACTGTTAGACGTCGCAAAGAGCGCAAGCATATTGAGCGTGGCGCCGTTCATATCAGTTCCACATTTAATAACACAATTGTAACAATAACCGACACTGCAGGAAATGCTCTTTCCTGGGCAAGTGCAGGTGGATTAGGATTCCGTGGTTCAAAGAAGAGCACTCCTTTCGCAGCTCAGACAGCTGCTGAAACAGCTGCAAAAGCTGCTATGGAGCACGGTCTTAAAACTGTAGAAGTTTACGTAAAAGGCCCCGGTGCAGGTAGAGAAGCAGCTATCAGAGCTCTTCAGGCAGCAGGTCTTGAGATCAGCATGATCAAGGACGTAACACCCATTCCTCATAATGGTTGCCGTCCGCCTAAGCGTAGAAGAGTTTGATTTAGGGGAAAGGAGGAAGTTTATTTATGGCTAGAAATACACAGCCCATCACTAAAAGATGTAAAACACTTGGTATTGAACCCGGTGTAATGGGATATAGCAAAACCACAAACAGAAACCCCAATCCGAACAGAAAGAAAAAGTCGGAATACGGTATTCAGCTTAATGAAAAGCAGAAGGTTAAGTTCATCTACGGCGTACTTGAGAAGCAGTTTAGAAAGTACTATGTAATGGCTACTAAGAAGCACGGCATCACAGGTGAAATGTTGCTTCAGATATTGGAATCCAGACTTGACAACGTTGTTTATCGTTTAGGTCTTGCATCAACTCGTCGTGAAGCAAGACAGATTGTTGTTCACGGACACATCACATTAAACGGTAAGAAGGTTAACATTCCTTCAATCCTTGTTAAGCCCGGCGATGTAATCGCTGTAACTGAAAAGTGCATGAGCAATGAGCACTTCAAGGGAGTTTTCGAAGCTAACGCTCAGAGAATCGTTCCCAAGTGGCTTGATATGGACAGAAACAACCTTACAGCAAAGGTAGTAGCCCTTGCTGACCGTGCGGATATTGATTTCCCCGTAGAGGAAACTCTTATTGTCGAGTTGTACTCCAAGTAAGATTTGCTCCCTCATTGTAAAATTAATAAAATTAAAGGGAGGTAGCGCTTATCATGATAGAAATAGAAAAGCCAAAGATAAGTTGTATAGAACTTAATGATGAAAAGACTTACGGAAAGTTTGTTGTAGAACCTCTTGAAAGAGGTTACGGAACGACTCTTGGAAACTCCTTGAGAAGAATCCTTTTGTCGTCTCTTCCCGGTGTTGCAGCTACAAGCGTTAAGATTGACGGTGTGCTCCATGAGTTCTCCACAATCAACGGCGTAAAAGAAGATGTAACAGATATCATTATCAATATTAAGCAGCTTATTGTAAAGCTCCATGGGGAAGGCCCCAAGACCATCTATATAGATGCGAAGGGCGAACAGGAGATTACAGCAGCTGACATAAAGCATGACAGCGATGTTGAAATTATCAACGGTGATCTTCATATAGCAACCTTAAATGAGGATGCTAAACTGTATATGGAAATTACAATAGGAAAAGGCCGTGGTTATATAAGTGCTGAACGCAACAAGCAGAATCAGCAGCCCATAATCGGACTTATCAGCGTAGATTCCATCTACACCCCCGTACCTAAGGTAAATTACTATATTGAAAACACTCGTGTAGGACAGATTACCGACTATGACAAGCTCACACTTGAAGTTTGGACCAACGGTACATTGACTCCTGACGAAGCAATTTCTTTAGGTGCAAAGATATTAAACGAACATCTTAATTTGTTCATAGATTTGTCTGACGATGCGAAGACAACTGATTTCCTGGTTGAAAAAGCAATGCCCAGCCAGAGCAGACTTTTGGAAATGACCATTGAAGAGCTTGATCTTTCTGTTCGTTCCTATAACTGCTTGAAGCGTGCGGCAATCAACACGGTTGAGGACTTGATCGCAAGAACAGATGAAGATATGATGAAGGTTAGAAACTTAGGACGCAAGTCTCTGGAAGAAGTTATAAACAAGCTTCACGGCCTTGGACTTTCATTGGCGTCTGAAGAAGAATAGGAGGTGCGTTAGATGCCCGGTACAAGAAAATTAGGTCGTAAGACCGATATCAGAATAGCTATGCTCAAAAATCTGGTTACCGCACTTTTAGAAAACGGTAAGATTTCTACAACAGAAGCTCGTGCCAAGGAAATTCGTCCTATCGCAGAAAAGATGATTACTCTTGGCAAGAAGAACACTCTTCACACAAGAAGACAGGCTCTTTCCTTTATTCAGAGCGAAGATGTTGTTAAGAAGTTGTTTGATGAAATTGCGCCGAAGTATGCAGAGCGCAACGGAGGTTATACCAGAATTTATAAGGGAGGAGTAAGACGCGGCGACGCTGCTCCTACTGCTATTATTGAATTGGTTTAATCTTAATAAAAAACGATAGGCTTAGCCTATCGTTTTTTTGTTATTATTCATATTATGGGGTACATTATATAAAAGACATTTGACTCTTGCTTTTTTTATGGCTTTGTGCTAAAATTATAGTCGTGCTTTATAGTTATAAAATGATTGATACAAGTGCATCTTGAGCTGACTTTTATTGGCTTGAATAAAAGAAAGGATTGAAAAAAATGAGCGAATGTACACATGATTGCAGCACCTGCGGTGAAGGTAACTGCAGCGAAAGAAAAAAAGAGAGCTTTTTGGAAAAGCCCCACGATATGTCCGATATTAAAAAGGTAATCGGTATAGTAAGCGGAAAGGGCGGAGTAGGAAAGTCTTTGGTTACGGGACTTATGTCTGTATTAAGCCAGAGAAACGGCTTTAAGACAGCAGTTCTTGATGCGGATATCACCGGTCCTTCTGTTCCCAAAATGTTTGGAGCAAAGGAAAAGGCTCTGGGGGCAGAAAACGGAATTTATCCCGTTCAGACAAAGACAGGACTTCGCTTAATGTCCCTTAATCTTCTGATGGAAAATGAGACCGATCCTGTTGTATGGCGTGGTCCTGTAATTGCAGGTGCGGTAAAACAGTTCTGGACAGATGTAATCTGGGGCGATGTTGACTTTATGTTTATAGATATGCCTCCCGGAACAGGAGATGTACCCCTGACTGTATTTCAGTCTATTCCGATAGACGGAATTATCGTTGTGGCATCCCCTCAGGAATTGGTTGGAATGATTGTGGAAAAGGCTCTTAATATGGCAAAGCTTATGAACATTCCTGTTTTTGGTCTGGTTGAGAATATGAGCTATGTTACCTGCCCCGACTGCGGAAAGGTGATTAAAGTTTTCGGGGAAAGCCATATAGAGGATATTGCCAGGGAAAAGAACATTCCCGTTCTGGGTAAAATTCCCTTCGACCCACGTCTTGCAGCAGCCTGCGATGCAGGTATGATTGAGCTTTTTGAGGGCGACTGGTTAAAGGATGCCGAAAAGGTACTTTCTGATATTTACAATAAATAAAAATAAGGTTGAAAACTTTCGTTTTCAACCTTATTTTTTATAATTTACTCTGAAATGCAATGGCTTTTCCTAAAATTCTTACGGTGGAAAGCTCTTCATTCATGAAAACAAAGGGCTCGTAAGCAGGATTTTCGGGGGTAAGCATAAGCTTGTTTTTCTCGGGATAGTAATATACTCTTTTTAAGGTTGCCTCGTTATCTATGATAACGGCGGCAATTTCACCGTTTTCAACCATAGGCTGCTTGTGAATGAAAACTATATCCCCGTCATAAATTCTTGCATTTATCATTGAGTCTCCGTGAACCTTAAGGCAAAAATCCGCATGAAGATCCATTCCTGCCTCAACAAAGGATTCATGCTCCTCCTGGGCTAAAATCGGCTCACCTGCGGCGATTTCTCCAAGGAGGGGGATTTTAACCAAATCAGCAGTAATGAGATTTTTTACTGTTTCTCTATTATTATCCTCATCTTCGCCGCCCCAGCCTGTAAGATAGGTAGTGGTGGTATCCAGTATCCTTGCCAGAACCTCAAGCTTGTCTAAAGGAATATTCGTTACTATTCCTTTTTCATATTTGAAAACTGTCTGCACTGCAACGCCAAGTCTTTTTGCCACATCTTCCTGTGTCATTTTCCTTTGCTTACGCAAAGCATAAATTCTCTGACCCATAGTCATAAGTATCACCTCGTTTATATATTAACATATTGGGTTAAGAAAGTCAAGCTTTTTTTTAAAAATGACCTAAAAAGAAATTTTTTAAAAAATGACTTGACAAGTGAAATAAAGTGTGGTATAATTATTATACAGCGTGAAAATTAAGTTCTCTCCGCCAAAATGGGCTCCTGCATTCCATTTCTGGCGGTGGGGTAATTTTTTTCGCCCATTTATAACCTAATGAGTTAAAGGAAGTGATTGAATGCAAAAGATTCCGAAAATAGAAGAGAGCATGAGTCCTGATGAAAAAATCAGAATTCTATACGATTGGTGCTTTATTTTAAGTCAGGAGCTTTCCAGGGATGCTGAAGAAAATCCTGAAGAGAGCAAAATATGAAATAAGGAAGGATAAAAGGAAAGGAGAAAAAATATGTTGAAGCTACCAAAGGCAAAATACAATATGTCAAAAAAGACAGCCAATAAATTTATTTTAGGCGGAATAAATCATACCGAGGGAGCGAAGGACGGAGAAATTTATGATTGTCTTAATGTAACCACAGATGACTATCCCGCTTTATCCGTAAGAAATAAAAGGGATAAATTAAAGAGCCTGAATGAAAAGCCCTACGGCATGGGAAGCGACGATAAGCTATATTATTGTGCGGTGGATGATGAAGACGGGAAAGCCTATTTTTACTATGATGATGAAAAATTTTTCGAGGTTGAAAAGTCCGAAAAGAATTTCACAGTTGTAAATAAATACATATGCGTTTTCCCCGACAGAAAATATTTTTCCCTCTGGGAAAGAGAAAGCATGGGAACTTACGACACCCTAACGGCCTTGCAGGAAGAAACTTTAGCTGATCCGACCTTAAAGGACGGGGATATTTACACAGTGGGAACAAAGCCGCCTTATTCAGTATTCCAGTTTAATTCCCAGGGAACATGGAAAAAAGTGAAAAGGACCAAGAGTGAAGTTGAAGACTATGCAAAGCAGAACAGATGGATATACCTTTTAGACACTTACGGAGATATGGGCGGCAAGCTTTATGTCGAGGAAGATGAAGACCTAAATTACATAAGGTTTTATGCGGATATTGATAATGAACTTCATCAGCAGGTTCAGATAAGAGAATCAAAAGCCAGAGATATAAACTGGATGAGAATTGGAGATTACTTTAAGGTTACGCTTTTGGTTGATCCCAATAAGGGCGAAGAAAAAAACCAGGTATATTATACTGAGCTCATAAAAAAATCTACAACAACAAGCGATTCAAAGGAATATGTAACACTGACTTTTGATACAAAGTTTTCTACAACTAATATTGTTTCTATTACTATCGAAAGAGCAGTGCCGAATTTTGAGTTTGCCTTTTGCTCCAATAACCGCCTCTGGGGTATTGACGGAGATGAAATTCATGCATCTGCCCTGGGAGACCCATTTAATTACAACAATTACAGCACTTTATCCGGAAGTGCCTGGGCGGTATCTGTGCTTTCAAGTGGGAAATTTACTGGGGGTATAGAGTATAACGGCTATCCTACGTTTTTTAAGGAGGATTCTGTTATAAGGGTTGGCGGAAACTATACCTCACAGTATTCCACTTATGAAACAAAAGATATAGCAGGTGTCATGCGGGGCTCTGAAAAAAGCCTTGCCATAGTAAACGGAGTTTTATATTATCTTTCCTCCCAGGGAGTAATGGGATATTCAGGCTCCTATCCCTATATGGTGGGAAGCGTTCTTGGAGAAAAGCTCCAAAAAGGAGTGGGAGGTACCGTTGAAGATAAATATTATCTGGCAGCGAAGCTTTTATCTGGGGAAAACGTCCTTTATAAATATGACACAAAAATACGTGCATGGGTAAAGGAGTCAGCAGGTGAGATAATAGATTTCGCCAGACTGGGAAAGGACTTTTACTTCATGGATGACAGCGGAATTTACCTTGTAAACGGGGAAATAGATGATGAAGAAATAGAAAGCTTTATTACTCTTGCTCCCATTTATGATGCATCACTGGAAGAAAAGGGCGTTTCGGGAATTTCTGTAAGCTGCAAAATTGAAGAGGGAGCACACCTTAAGCTTTTAATAAGCTATGACGGGGAAGATTTTATCCCCCTTTGGGAAAAAGAGGGGAAGGCAAAAAGGAATATATTTAAAATTCCCGTTGTCATAAGAAGGTGCGGTACATACAGACTTAAATTTGAAGGAACGGGAAAATATACAATTTATGCAATAGGAAGGGAGAGATATTATGCATAAAACGGGAGTATTAAAAAGTGTTGGAAGCACGGGAGTTTACGACATTGAAAAAATCATAACAGTAAAAGCGGAGGAGCTTCCCGAGGAATTTATAATTGAAAATAAGCCGAAGGTTCTTGACCAGAAAACCGTAAGCTCATGTGTTGCTCATGCAATTTGCGAATGCATGCAGGCAAATTTAATCAAAGATAAAAATGATGATACAGACCTTTCGGTGCTGATGGTTTACGGACTCTGGCGAAAGCATACGGGAGAGGGAATGTTCCCTGAAACCACCATAAAGCTGGGAAGGGATGAGGGGACAACAACAAGGCAGATTGCTCCCGGAAATTTCGAGGTTCCCGAGGCAATAGAAATGGCAAAGGAATATAAGGAAAAGTATCCTAAATCCATGGGCTTTAAGGTGGGAAATTACTTTAAGGTAAAAAAGAACGAGGATTTTGCCACAAATATAAAAAGAACCCTCTATGAATTTAATCTGCCCCTTATGATGATATGGGATTACGGAAGTTTAGGCCGCCATGCTGAAATTATCATTGGCTGGACAAAGGACAATCAGGCTCTTTGCCAGAATTCCTGGGGAGAAGAATTTGGGGACAAAGGTCTTCATGAAGTGGATTTTAAATATCTTTCGGAGGTTTACCTGATATTTATGGATAAATTTGCACTGCCCTTTAATGATGTTACGGGACATTGGGCTGAAAAATACATAAGAAACGGTTATTTCTCAGGAATTTTCGACGGAAGAAAAGAAAATTCCTTTGAGCCTGAGGGAAATGTAAAACGAGGGGAAATGGCAAAGATTGTGGATACTCTCATGAAGAAATACGACGAAAAAATATTTGAATTGGAAGAGGAGATACGAAAGAAATGATGGACAAATTATTTAACAAAATGAACTTTTTATGGGGAGGTTTAGTAACGCTGCTTTCGGGGATTTTAGGAGAATACTGGTATCTTTTTCTGTGCTTTTTAATTCTCAATATACTGGATTATGTAACGGGGATATTAAAGGCAAAGTATTTCGGTGCTGAAAATTCCCTTAAGGGGGCAAGAGGAATAGTTAAAAAGATAGGATACTGGATTTGTATAGCCGTGGCGTTTTTTGTGGCAATTTCCCTTAAAGAAATGGGAGATAAAATAGGTGCGGATTTAAGCTTTACCTCCCTTTTCGGGTGGTTTACCTTAGCTACATTTATTATAAATGAGATACGCTCGGTTTTGGAAAATTTGGTATTGATGGAGGTTGAAGTGCCTGAATTTTTAATTAAGGGCCTTGAAGTCAGCAAAGATAAAGTAAAGGGGGTATATCATGAACATAATTGAAACGGACCTTGTTTTTAACGGTGGTCTTCAGGCAAGGGGAAAAACCGAAAAAATAATTCTGCATCACCGGGCAGGCTTCGGCGATATTAAAAGCATACATAAAGACCACATAGAAAAGGGATGGGCAGGAGTGGGCTATCACTTTTATGTAAGATGCGACGGCTCGGTTTACCGTGGAAGACCCATAGAGACGGTGGGAGCTCACTGCCAGGGCAAAAATACGGAAAGTATAGGAGTTTGCTTTGAAGGAGATTTTACAAAGGAAGCTATGGGTAAAGAGCAGATGGAAGCGGGAAGAAAGCTACTTGCCTACATAGAGGAAATATACGGAAGAAATCTGGAAATCTTTAAGCACTCCGACTTTTCCGTAACTCTATGTCCCGGGGACAAGTTTCCCTTTGATGAAATACTTAAAGTATCGGAAGATGAACTGGTAGATGCCATGTATAAGGACGGAGTAATTACCTTTAAGAATGTAATAAACTGGGAGCTTTTCTTATCCGGAAAAGCAAAGGTAAAGGCAGATTACCTAAGGGCAATAATAAGAAGATATCAGAAAAAAATTATCGGATAGAAAATTTTTATTGAAAGGGGGGATGCGTATGATTTTGGTTTCGACAGAAGAAAATGAGGATACCCGAATAAAAATTTCGGGACATGCCGAAAAAAGTGAGGTATGCCATGCGGTATCCGGCTTGTTTTACGCTCTTTTAAGATACTTAAAAGATGCGGGCTGTGTTTTTCAAAAGTGTCAGATACTTGAAGGAAATTCAGAAATAATCTTCAGGGGAGAAGCAAAGGAAGCCTTGAAAATGTTTGTAGGCGGTATAGAAGCAATAGGAGAAAAATACAGGGAAGATTTAATATTAGCAAAGTGATTTGCGTAAAAAACTCAAACAGGAGGGAATTTTTCATGGAAAATAAGAAAGAAAAAAATGAAAGGGACGTAAAAAGCCCGGGAGCAGAAGACAGGGAAAAAAAGTTTTCAGAGCTCGTACAAAATGAATACAGAGAACAGTTTCAGAAGAAATTCGACAGAGAATTTGCCAAACGTTTCAAGAAAATGAGAGAAACCGAAGAAGCGTTAATTTCTCTTAAGAAGAGCCTTTCTCCTTTAATGGAATACTACGGAATAAGTGATATCGAAAGCCTGGTAGCTTTAATATTAAAGGATTTAAGGAAGGAAAAGGCAGACCTTTCGGAAAAAATAAACGAAGGTGAAGCTTTCCGGAAAATGTATGAAAAATGGATGGGCGAGGCAGAGGAAACCTCTAAAATCTATCCTGAATTCAAGTTTTCTAAGGAATTTGAAAACCCCGCATTTGTCAAGGGGTTAAATGCAGGAATTCCCATGACATCCTTATACAGGGCTCTGAATTTTGATGAAATATCCAAAGGGATAAGCGAAACTGCATCAAAGGCGGCCATTGAAAATATCCGTGCAGGAAAAGGCCGTGTCAGTGAAGTGGGAATTGAAAATTCGCCCTCTGTCCGTGCTAAGAAAAATGCAGGAGCACTGACGGGAAAGGAAATCGATGAAATTTTGAAAAAAGTAAAAAACGGCGAAAAAATATCTTTCGCCCAGTAAAAAATGGAGGAATTATAATGAATATCAACTTAAACTTATTTGGTCTTAACACCAACACAACCACAGCTAACAAGGAAGGCAACAATTTAGTATCACAGAACAAGGTTTTCTATGACAAAACCTTAATTCACCTGGCAAAGCCCAATTTAATTCACGGTCAGTTCGGACAGAAGAGAAATATCCCCAAAAACGGCGGTAATCAGATTGAATTCCGCAAGTTCACGCCTCTCGGCAAGGCAACAACTCCTTTGACCGAGGGTGTAACCCCCGACGGACAGAATCTTGATGTATCTACCGTTACCGGTACAATTCATCAGTACGGCGGATATGTTACAATTTCCGATAATCTTGACGTTATGTCTGTAGATCCCGTGGTAACCGAAACCTTGGAGCTTATCTCTGACCAGGCAGCAAGAACCATCGACAATGTGGAAAGAGATATTTTGGTTTGCGGCACAAATGTTCAGTACTTTGACGGAACTGTTGAAGCAAGAGGTGCGTTAAAGGGCGGAGCTGAATCAGGAAACCACTATATGTCCGTAGATGTATTGAAAAGAGCAGTCCGCACGCTTAAAATGAATAACACTCCCAAAATCGACGGTTATTACATTGCAATCATGCATCCTTCCGTTGCCTACGATTTAATGAGCGATCCCGACTGGATTGAAGCCCAGAAGTACACAGGAAATAACGTTGAAAAAATTTACAACGGCGAAATCGGAGAAATTGCAGGCGTAAAGGTAATTGAATCAACAGAAGCTAAAATCTGGAAAGAGGGCGCAGAGGGCAGAAGCGTTTATGCAACACTCATTTTCGGTAAAGATGCTTACGGCATAACAGACGTTGAAGGCGGCGGTCTTACCACAATCGTTAAGCCTCTTGGCTCTGCGGGTACAGGAGACCCCTTGAATCAGCGCTCTACAGTGGGCTGGAAGGCATACCACACAGCAGAAATTCTGGTTGAACCCTATATGGTCAGAGTAGAAACCGCTTCAAGCTTTGAAGACGAAGAAAATTAAGCCAGTGGAGTAAAACCAACAAAGGTTTTACGAAACAAGGTTTTGCGAGCGTAAAAAAGCGAAAAGCTTTTTAGCGAGTGAAACTTGGAAAAGAAAATGCAAAAAGCATTTTTTCGGCAAGAGAAAAGTAAAAATCAAAGAAAAGGTAGAGCAAATAAATTTCAATAAAGAAATTTTTTGCGGGAATCGTCCTGAGCATTCAAGCGGAAGGACGATACAATGAAAAATGCAAAAAGCATTTTTTCGGCAAGAGAAAAGTAAAAATCAAAGAAAAGGAGAAATTTATTATGGCTACAAAGGCTAAAGAAAACATTTACGAAAACAAGGATTACTTAAACGAGGAAGTTGAAATAATGCTTCACAAGGACGACGGCAGATATAAGGATGACGTTGTTGTAATATTAAACGGAACAGCTCTTTTGGTTCCCAGAGGAAAGAAAGTAAAAATAAAGAGAAAGTATGCTCTCGTAATAGAGCAGGCTCTGGGTCAGAAAGGAAAGGCTCAGGAACGTATCAGCGAATTGTCTGAAGGTTAAAAATAACCGGGGGAGGATATATGGAGATAGACTTAAGTGTAACAAAAAAACAGAAATTATTCATTGACGCCAAAGAGGATGAGGTTTTATATGGCGGTGCGGCAGGTGGCGGAAAAAGCTACGGACAGCTTATAGATGCCTTTATAAAAGCCATGAAGTATCCGGGAATAAAGCAAATAATTTTAAGAAATTCCTTCCCGGAGCTTAACCGTTCCATTATACTCACTGCACTTTCTCTTTTTCCTAAAGAAATTTATACATATTCATCGGTAAATCACAAAATGACCTTTCTTAATGGTTCATTCATCGAGTTTGGTTATATAGCATCTGATTCGGATGTTACGAATTACCAGTCGGCGGAATATGATATAATCCGTTTTGACGAGCTTACTCATTTTACGGAATATCAGTATAAGTATATGAGAAGCCGTTTAAGGGGCGTCAATAAATTTCCCAAGCAGATAAAGTCCTCCACCAACCCCGGCAGCAAGGGACATTCCTGGGTTAAAAGAATGTTTATAAACCCGTCAATTCCCGGAAAAACCTTCAGAAAAGGAGATACAACTTTTTTGTTCATTCCGGCAAGGGTGGAGGAAAATAAATTTTTGATGGAAAACGATTCATCCTATATAAAAAGGCTTGAATCTCTACCCCTATCAGAGAAAAAAGCTTTACTGTACGGAGATTGGGACATTTTCGAAGGGCAATTTTTTGCAGAATTCAAAAATCAGGAAGAGCATTATCTGGACAGAATAGATACTCACGTTATTGCCCCCTTTACTCCACCGCCGGAATGGACAATTATGCGAAGCTTTGACTTCGGATATGCAAGGCCCTTTTCAGTTGCATGGTGGGCAATAGACTTTGACGGAAGACTCTATAGGATTTTAGAGCTTTACGGCTGTGCTAAAGATGAGGGCGGAAATTATATATCCAATAAAGGGGTCAAGTGGACACCGGAAAAGATATTTTCAAAGGTTTCCGAATTGGAAAAAAGCCACGCCTGGCTGAAAGGCAAAGAGATTTTCGGTGTTGCAGACCCCTCTATATGGGACAAGTCCCGTGGAACTTCCGTTTATGAAACGGCAGAAAGCTTCGGTATATACTTTGAAAAGGGCGACAACAACAGAATTCCCGGTTGGATGCAGGTGCATTACAGATTGAATTTCGATGAAAATAAAATTCCTATGATGTACATATTTTCCAACTGCGAGGGATTTATAAAAACCTTTCCGTCCTTAGTGTTTTCAAAAACTCACCCTGAGGATTTAGACACCGAGGGAGAGGATCACATTGCCGACGAGGTAAGGTATATGTGTATGGCAAAGCCCATAGCTCCCACCATGAACATTCCCTATGAAATAAAGGCATTTGACCCTCTTTCGGGGGATGTTAAAATCGGGAAATATAACTATTTGCTGTACTGAAAGGAGAAAAAATGAAAAAAATTAAAATAGGAAATAAAAAAGCTTCGGATAAAAGAATTGAAGAAGCCTCTGCAATTTTGGAAAGATACAAAAGCGGAAAAGTCAACTTGGAATCCAGAATTGTGGAAGAAGAAAAGGCATGGCGTCTTCAGATGTGGCAAAAATCCGGAGATAACAACGGAGTTACCCCCTCAAGCTCGGCTTATATGTGGAATGCAGTAGTAAACAAACACGCCGATATGATGGACAGTTACCCCGTTCCTTATATGCTTCCCAGAGAAGAATCAGATATAAAGGAAGCAGCCATGCTTACGGATATAGTGCCTGTCATTCTGGAAAGAAATGAATTTGAAGAAACCTATTCGGACGGCACCTGGTACAAGCTTAAGCACGGAAGTGCCTGCTACGGGGTTTTCTGGGATGCCGATGCAGACTACGGCATAGGGGACATCAAGGTTAAAAACATAGACCTTTTAAACCTCTTCTGGGACCCTTCGGTTTCAGATATACAGAAAAGCCCCAATGTTTTTATCTGTGCCCCCATGGATACGGATGTTCTTAAAGAACGGTATCCCGATAAGGAGATATCGAAAGAGGCTGTAACCTTATCCGAATATGAAAAAGATGACCAGGTTGACAGAAGCAACCAGACTTTAGTTGTGGACTGGTACTATAAAAAAAGAGAAGCCGGTAAAACCGTGCTTCACTATCTTAAATATACGGGTAATACCGTGCTTTATTCATCGGAGGATGACCCTTTGTACAAGGAAAAGGGCTTTTACGACCACGGTTTATATCCTTTGGTTATAGATACCCTTTATCCCGAGGCAGATAAAGTAACAGGCTATGGCATTATAAGTGTAACAAAGGACGCTCAGGAATATATTGACTGCCTGGATGCTCTTATAATGGATTATACCAAGAAAGCCACAACTCCCAGATGGTTTAAGAAAAAGGATGTGGGAATAAATGAAAAGGAATTTTCAGACTGGTCAAAGCCCTTTGTTTCCGTGGCGGGAGATATATCGGATGAGAGATTTCATCAGATTTCCTTAAATCCCTTAAGCAGTATTTATTATAAGCTTTTGGAAAGAAAGATTTACGAGCTTAAGGAAAACATAGGAAACAGAGACGTAAATTCAGGTGGAACAGGTGGCGGTGTAACCAGCGGAGCGGCAATCGCCACACTTCAGGAGGCGGGTAACAAAACCAGCCGTGATATGATAAAGACCAGTTACAGAGCCTACGTCAAAATAATAAATCTGGTGATAGAGCTTATAAGACAGTTTTATACAAGCGACAGAACTTTCAGAATTGTAAAGCCCAATGAGGGCGAAGAATTTGTGTCCTACTCCAACAAAAATCTTGTCCCTAAAGAGACAGTAGGACCCGGAGGAGTGAAGCTTTTAGACCATGAGGGTAACTCTTTTACCCGAAAGCCCATTTTTGATATAAGCGTAAAGGCTCAGAAGACTAACCCCTATTCAAAGCTTTCGCAAAATGAAACGGCAAGTAATCTCTACAGAATGGGAATTTTCAATCCTAAAAATTCCCACCAGGCACTTTTAATGCTTTCTATGATGGATTTTGACGGAAAGGATGAAATAGTTTCTAAAATAACTAATTTTCAAAGGCAGGAAAATTTAAGAGAGGAGAAGGTTTATGAAGGATGAATTTATGGAAGAAGAACTTACTCAGGATGAGTTTGACCGGGAATTTATAAAAAACCGAGAAGATTGGGCATTAGACCCTGAAGGAGCCCATGAAAGACAGGTTGCACTTGTAAAAAGATGGGATGAACAAACCGGTAAAGGCAGCTATTATGATGAAGGGAGCGGTATATGGTATCTTTCTGACGGAAGACGAAGCGACGAAATAGGTATGGGTCTTGTGGGAAACAGTACGTTAAGTCCCACCTTCGATTTTGAGAAGGCAGAAGGATACAAGGACTACGAAAAAGCCTTAAATGACTATGAAGAAGCGGAATTTGACTACAATCCCGAAGAAGATCCGAAATACAGAAGATATAAAAATGAAATGGAAACCCAGGGTAAAAAGTCCATGGAAGACACTCTTGGAAAGCTTTCATCCATGACAGGAGGCGTAGCGGGAAGCTATGCGGTATCTGCAGCAAGCGGTGTATATAACGATTATATGGAAGAAGCGGCAGATAAAATGACGGATTTTTATAAAATGGCATATGACGAGTTTTTGGATGAACAGGACAAAAACTTAAAGGAATTGTCTATTGCCGAGGAGAAAATCCAGAGGGAAAAGGAGCTTTGGGAAGATGAAAAAGAAGCCATGGAAGAAAGAGATAAAGAGGATAATAATTCTGAATACATTTTAATGATGCAGGATTTCCAGGCAAATGGCTGGGATGCACTGACCAGAGAGCAGAAGCTTTTAGCTATAGAAGAAGGCTGCTGGTATGACCCCTCCACGGGAATTTTATACGACAGCGCAGGAGCAGGCTATACATCAAACTACGACCCTATAAAAAGTGCCATAGCCATATATAAAACCAAAGGAATTAAAGGTTTGAGCGTCGCTGACGTTGATTACCTTGAAAACGAGGGCTATAAAATAAGAGAAGGAATTTTGTATGACCCCTCCTGGCGGGAAGTATAACAAAAAAACGCTTATTCACTCTTGAGAATAAGCGTTTTTTCTAATTAAGCACATAAATTGCCAGATTAAGATAAAGAGCGAATAAAACCCATAAAAAATAGGGGATTAAAAGATAAGAAGCTGTTTTTGAAAAGGGATAAAATTTTATAATGCAGATAAGAATCAAAATCCATAAAATTAAAAGCCAGATAAAGGATGCCAGAAATGTTCTGAAATTAAAAAACAGTATGCTCCAGAAGAAGTTAAAAAACAAGGATATGGCATAAAATGTAAGGGCATTTTTTGCCTTTTCGGGATTTAACCCTCTGTTTACATAAACTAAAGCTGACGAAATTCCCATCAATACATATAAAATTGACCATACTATTGGGAATAAAAATGCCGGGGGAGCTAAAGGCGGAGCGACAATGTCCTCATAAATATTCATGTTGTCCTTTGTTAAAAGTGCAGAAAGACCTCCGACTGCGAGTGCAATTGCCGAAGAAATTATATACGGCTTATATTTTTTCCACATAAAAATCAGTCCTTTTTATTGAGATAGTTATATTTTACACAAAATAACGGAATTTTATGACAACAAAAAAAGTTACGTTACAACAAATAAAAGTAACTTTTTACTATTTAATGCCTTGGAATTTTATTATATAATATGATTGTACTTATACATAATGAGGAGGAATAATTATGTGTATTAAAAAGATAGTATCAGTTATACTGGCAATGGTAATGCTTTTGGGCCTTTGTATGACATTGACAGTGCCGGCAGAATCCGGCATTTGCTACATAGGAACAAACCAGAGTAAAAAGTACAACTCCATTCCTGAAGCAATCGAGGCGGCAAAGGGAGAGGAGATACATCTTATTTCCGACTGCACTCTGGCTAAGGGCGGAGCACTTGACTATTACGACAGAAAAGCAGTAATAAACGGACACGGCTATACAATATCTCTTATGAACCGTTTTGCAATAAACAGAGGCTCTGACTTTACGTTTAAGGATGTAACCTTTGATATGAGTGCATCTGCAAGCAGACTGACGCTTCAGTCAACAGGAAAGCTTACACTTTCAGATAAGGCGATATTTAAAAACCGTAAGGGCAAAGGCCAGGGCGGTGGCGTAGAAGTTGCGGGACAGAGCAGACTCATCATGGAAAAAGGAAGCTTGATTTCTGACTGTGAAGCAGAATGGGGCGGCGGTGTAAGCGTCGCAAACGGTGCTACCTTTGAAATGAAGGGCGGCGAAATCAAAAACTGCAAATCCACCGTGTTTGACAAGGGCGGAGCCGTACTTGTACAAAAGGGCGGAACACTCATATTAAGTGGAAATGCTACGGCGAATAAAGGAAATTACAGTGCGCAAAAAGAAGAAAACATCATGCTTGAATCAGGCTCAAACTTCGTGCTTGGCGGCCAGTTTGTAGGTGATGTCGGCGTAATGACAGTTGAATCTTCCTTCGGACAGGTTTTATCGGGAGCTGCCGGGGCAGAAAACATCTTCTTCGATTTGGACCACAATAAGGTTGGTCTTGCAACAGGCGGGAAAATTGTCTGGATAAAGAAAAGTGAAGCAAAGGCTACTGTAGATAAGGCATCTCAGGGCTCAAGCATACAGACGGGAACCAATGAAACTCAGAGTACAACAGGTACATCATCCGTTTCTGAGAAGGACATTTGCTACATAGGAGCAAATCAGAATAAAAAGTACAATTCCATTCCTGAAGCAATCGAGGCGGCAAAGGGAGAGGAAATACATCTTCTTTCCGACTGCTACTTAGCAAAGGACGGAGCACTTGATTATTACGACAAAAAAGCCTTAATAAATGGACATGGTCATACAATTTATCTGATGAATCGTTTTGCAGTAAACAGAGGCTCTGACTTTACGTTTAAGGATGTAACAGTTGATATGAGCACCGGTTCAGGAAGAATTACACTTCAGTCAACAGGTAAGCTCACTCTTTCGGATAAGGCAACAGTTAAAAACCGCAAGGGCAAAGGCCAGGGCGGTGGCGTAGAAGTTGCGGGACAGAGCAGACTCATCATGGAAAAAGGAAGCTTGATTTCTGACTGTGAAGCAGAATGGGGTGGCGGCGTAAGCATCGCAAATGGCGCAACCTTTGAAATGAAGGGCGGCGAAATTAAAAACTGTAAGGCAAGTGCAGCTGACAAGGGCGGAGCTATTCTTGTACAAAGTGGCGGAACACTTATAATAAGCGGCGATGCCAAGGTTACAGATGGAAACAAGGCTGTGGCCACAGCACAGAATATTAAGATTTTAGACGGCGGAAATCTCATTTTAAGCGGTGCTTTTGAAGGAAGCGTTAAAATTTCTTCAAGTGCAAATATGGCAGGAGCAACCTTTGGTAAGGCAGAAGCAGGAAGCAGCGGAGCAGAAAAAATATTAAGCGACACGAGTGCTTCCGTTAAAGGAAATATAAAGGACGGAGAGCTTTACTGGTACAGTGAGGATATGGGTAAATACTTAGACAGAAAGGGATGGGTTGTAACTGCTAATTCTCAGTGTAATGACGCTCGTAAGATTAGCGCCATTGTGGACGGAAATGCAGATACATTCTGGCATTCCTGGTACACTGATGAAAAAGGTGTTGAAAAGAAAAAGGATGATTTACCCTATATCATTGATATAGAGCTTCCTGAAAAGAGCGCTGTTGCAGGCTTCAATATATTAAACAGACATCAGAATTCTGCAGGCTGGGTACTGGCAGTTAATGTGTATGGATTTATAGACGGTGAATATAAGCTTTTAGCTCAAAGAAAGTATGTAACAGAGCAGCTTATACTGGATGTGCCTTTCTTTAATGCTGTAGAGGTGTCAAAGGTAAGAATTGAAATAGTGGACTCTATGCACGGATACGGAACCATGGCAGAATTCAATCTTATGCTTCCGAAAGAGGGAATGGCAGTTTTGCCTTATGACGAGTTTATTCAGAAAGAGGCTGAAAATGCTCTTTACCCCCTGGATAAAAGCAATTTCTCCGCATCCTTCGGGGGAGTTAACTGGGGAAGCCACACTCCCGCAGAAATGCTTGACGGAAGCAACTCCACCTACTGGCAGGCAGATACCTCCGAAAAGGCACCCTGGACCTTCGAGGTTACATTTGATGATATATACGAGGTTAAGGCCTTTGACTATCTTCCCAGACAGGCAAATTACTACGATGGCTACTGGCTAAAATATAAGGTTTATTCCACCGTTGACGGAAATGAATATACCGAGGTTTTGTCAGGAGAGCATGCCGTAGAAGACAGACATCTTGGAATTCACCACTTTGATTTCGGAAAAACAGTAGAAGCATCAGGCTTCCGCTTTGAAATTTTAAGCGGAATGGGAAATTTAGGAAGCTGTGCTGAGCTTGACTTCTATGAGGGATATGAGTCCTATAATAAAAGAGTTATAGAAGGCAGGGAAGAATACGTCCTTACTATTGGCAATAAAGAAATCAGGTCAAACAAAGGAAATGTTAATTTAGACGTAGAGCCCTACATAGAAAACGGAACTACATTCATTCCCTTAAGAGGTTTACTTGAGCTTATGGGTGCTGAAATTTTATGGGATGGCGAAACCCAGACGATCACCGTAAATAAGGGCAAAACAGAAATAAAGCTTCAGGTAAGATACAAGAACGTATATGTAACAAATCCCAGGCTTGGTACTAACAGATATACACTCATGGAAGAGCCCAGAATTGTTAATTCCAGAACCTTTATTCCCATTCGTTTTGTATCGGAGCAGCTTGGCTATAACGTTTCCTGGAACGGCGAAACCAGAGAAGTAACAATTGACAATAAATAAGAAAGGAAGAAGTAAAAATGAGAAAAATACTTTGTGTAATTATTACGCTAATTATGGCACTTTCGCTTTTGCCGGTTTTAGCTCAGGGAAATGTGCTTCTTCCCGAAAATGCAGATTTTGTTTCAGGCATTAAAAGTGGGGCTACGGCAGATAATTTCGGACCCGGAAAGTATTTGGGATTTAAAAATGTAAACCTTGACGGAATGAACTCAGTAATCATAAAGGCAGAGGTTAACCTTGTAGGCGGCTCCGACGGAGAAACCATAAGAGTTAAAATTGACGATCCCCTTACTGGTAAGGAAATAGGTTCGGTTACAATTTGCAAGGAACAGGAAATATACCAAAGCTACCTTTGGGAAGCATCAGGAACTCACGACGTGTATTTTGTGGGAACTTACAGAACAAGCACAAGTGATATCATAAAGGTTAAGAGCTTTGAATTTTCGCCCGAGGTATATGAAGATTTAAGTGTGTATGACAGGCAGGTTTCTGATAGCTTCATAAAGGATTATTATGCTGATACCTGGGTAAGTGTTGACCACTTGGGAAGAAAGGTAGCAGACTATTCCGAAGCAGGAGCTCTTAAGGAAGATACTGCTGTGGGTATGTTTTACTGGCATCGCCACACCTTTGACCAGGCACAGCAGGTTGAGGTTACAAGCAAAGCACTTTCTGAAAATCCCGGAGCCTGGGGGGATAAGAGTCATCCTCTCTGGTCGGTAAATCAGAGATACTACTGGGATGAACCTTCCTTAGGATTTTATACAAGCTATGACTACTGGGTATATAAAAAGCACGCTGAGCTTTTATCAACCGCAGGGGTGGATGTAATCTTTTTAGACTGCTCCAACGGCGGAACTATGAGACTTAAGCCTTTGTTCGCCATGGTCCAGGCTTTCCGTGAAGCAAAAAAAGAGGGCATCAAAGTTCCCAAAATAAGTGCACATATAGGCTTTGGAGCAAGGGAATCTGTTTTCCGTTCGCTTAATATAATTTATAATGCGTGCTTCCAGACAGAAGATTTCTCAGATGTCTGGTATTTCTTGGACGGCAAGCCCATGCTTTTGGGTAATGCAGGGGGAAAATGGTTAAATGACGCCAAAAACTATATAAAAGGCGATATTTCTGCCATAAATAACCTTGACGAGATAGGGGAGTTTTTCACCTTCAGAGAAGAAGGGTCAGCTCAGAGCCAGTGGTCCTGGCACTCAAGATTCCCCCAGACCGTAAGGGGCGAAGTAAAGGACGGAAGACCTGAATTTGTCAATGTTATGGTAGGCAATACATCCAGCTATATAAACGGCGCATCCACAGCTGCCAGCAGCGATTACTCCATGGGTAAAAGCTATTCTGAGGCGTTTGGCGCCGACTACTCGGAAGACGGTCCTTCCAAGGGCTATGCCTTCAGGGAAAAGGCAAGACTGGCACTTAAAAACAACCCCCGATTTGTATTTGTAACCGGCTGGAACGAGCTTACCTGCGACCTTTACAACAACAGCCACGGTGCAGCAATGGCGTTTATCGAATGCTTTGACGATAACAGAAGCAGAGATATGGAGCCTGTTAAGGGAAGAACAAAGGACAGCGCATATAATATGCTGGTTGACTTTGTAAGAAAGTATAAGGGTGTAAGACCTGCACCTTTGGCAAGCGGCAAGGTTACAATAAGTCTTGACGGAGATTTATCCCAGTGGAATAATGTTTCTCCTGCGTTTTATAACTATAAGGGCGAGGACAGAAATTCCAAGGGTGGATTTATAGACAAGGAAACCAAACAGGGCATTACCTATTTGACAAGCGTTCCTAACTATATAGTAGAATCCAAGGTTGCAAGAGATGATACCGGATACTACTTTATGGCAAAGGCAACAAAGGATATGGTAGTTGGCGAAAGCTCACTGGCTCTTTATATAAATTCTGACAGAAATCCCGCAACAGGATTTTCAGGCTATGACCTTGTTGTCGGCAGAAACGCCTTTGGCGTAATTGAAACCATCGGAGAAGCAGGAAACTTTACCGTAGCAGGAAATGCCGAATATAAGGTTTTGGGAGACACCTTGGTTATGTCTCTGCCCAAAAATCTCATATCAGGAGCTGTATCCGATTTTGAATTCAAGTGGATATCAGGAAAAATCAACGATATAATGGACATCTACGAGCAGTATAATGCGGCTCCCATAGGAAGATTTAACTATCTTTACACCGAAATTCCCCAGAAGGCACTTTCAAATGAGGAAAGAGCAAAAATGGGAGAGAGCGTAATTATCAAGGCTGGAAAGAGCAAGATGATTGCAGAGGGCGGAATTACGGGTGTATATGATGCTGATACAAGAATCATTCCCTTTGAAATGAACGGCACTTTATATGTTCCTTATGAAAGCCTTGAAAAAATTATGGGCTGGGGTAAGTCAAAGGTTGAATACGACTATAAATCAAATATACTTCATTTTTATGAGTATAAGCTTAATGCAGAACAGAACGGCTACGCTGAGAACAACTGGTTCTACACCGTTTTAGGCTCCTATGAAGGCAGATTTAACGGAAAATATAAGGCTTTAAGCCAGAGCACAATGATAGCAAACGGTAAAATTTATGTACCCTTAAGCTTCCTTTCCGAATGTGCAGGCTTTAATGTTGCTTCACTTGGAAACGGAATATATACCGTTGGAAATATTGATTCGGAATTTGCTCTTTCGCTTATTGGCTATATAGGATAAAAATATATAAAGTCCACGGATTTATTTTCTTAAATTCGTGGACTTTTTCGTTAGTGAAATAATTGACATACAGTGGCATTTATGGTAGAATAATAAAAGAATATAAGTTGGAGGTAGAAAAAATGCCCGTAGTAAATTATGAACAGTACTTAAATATGATGAAAGCGGCTTATGACAATCATTATGCATATCCCGCTGTAAACGTTTCTTCCATGGAAACTGCAAATGCAGTTTTAAAGGGACTGGCGGATGCTAAGTCTGACGGTATAATCCAGGTTTCCGTCGGCGGTGCTGAATTCGCATCAGGTCTCAATCTCAAGGATAAGGTTTTAGGTGCAATAAGCCTTGCAGACCATGTTCGTCTTATGGCTGAAAAATATAATGTATATGTAGCATTACATACAGATCATTGCACAAAGGGAAAGCTTGAAAGCTTTATGCTTCCCTTGATTGCAGAAACAGAAAAAAGACGTGCTGAGGGAAGACCCAATCTTTTTAACAGCCATATGTTTGACGGAAGCGACATTTCTCTTGACGAAAACATACAGATAGCAAAGGAACTTTTCGCCCGCTGCGCTAAAAGCCAGATTGTTTTAGAAGTTGAAACAGGCGTTGTCGGAGGTGAAGAAGACGGCCAGAATAACGAAGGCGTATCAAACGACAAGTTATACACAACTCCCGAGGATATGTTAAAGGTTTACGATGCTTTATCCGGAATTGACGGTACATATACCGTTGCTGCAACCTTCGGCAACGTTCACGGCGTATATAAGCCCGGTAACGTAAAGTTAAATCCCTCCATTCTTAAAAACGGTCAGGATGCCTTAAAGGCGAAGTACGGAAATGACAAGGGCTTTTACCTTGTATTCCATGGCGGTTCAGGTTCTTCCAAGGAAGAAATCAAGGAAACCTTAGGCTATGGCGTAATAAAGATGAACATCGACACCGATACACAGTATGCATTCTCAACTCCCGTGGTTGACCATATGTTCAAAAACTATGACGGAATGCTTAAGATTGACGGAGAAGTAGGAAACAAGAAGATGTACGACCCCAGAGCTTACTTAAAGAAAGGCGAAGAGGGAATGGCTGCCAGAGTTGTTGAAGCTTGTAACGACTTGGAGTCAGCAGGAAAGACATTATTCAGATAAAATAAAAAATGAGCCGTTGGCAAAGCCAACGGCTCATTTTTTTATAATATTTCAATAGCTTCATTGATTACGAAAAAATAAGTGAAGAGTATATATCGGCTATGTTTGGAGAAAAGCTCGAAAAGTCCATCATTGAAGAGAACAAAAATGATGCATCTAAGGATATGACGGGAGAAAAAATAAAGGAAAAATGGGATGAAATCATAAAAGTAATAGAAGAAATCCCCACTTTTGAAAAGCTGTCAGAAAAGTATGCAATGCTTGAAATTAAAAAAGAGCTTTCTGAAATTGCGGTGCCCGAAAAAAAGCTTGATATCCTTTTGGAATATTCTCCCTTGGTAAGAAACCGCCTTACTTTAATGAGAATAAGAAGACTTAAAAAAGTACGCTGAACGAAAGTTCAGCGTACTTTTTTTATTTCAGAAAAACTTTTTCGTCATCTGCAGAAAGGACCTTTTCATCGCCTTTTTTAATTTCGCCCGAAAGCATTTTTTCTGCAAGAAAATCTTCTACCTTGCTTTGAATTGCACGCTTTAAGGGTCTTGCACCGTAATTTTCGTCAAAGCCCTCTTTTGCAATCATGGAAAGGAGGGAATCCTCAAAGGAGATTTTTATTTCCATGCTTTCCATTCTTTTTTTCACACTCTTTAATAAAAGCTTTGCAATTTCCTTTATTTCATCTTCGGAAAGCTTGTGGAATACGATGATTTCGTCAATTCGGTTTAAAAACTCGGGACGGAATTCCTTTTTAAGCTCCGATAATACACTTTCCTTTATTTTTTCGTGGTCGGAAGCCTTGGATGAATCGGAAAAGCCGATGGATTTTGCCGTATCTGTAATTTTTCTTGCGCCGATATTGGAGGTCATTATAATAACGGTATTTTTGAAATCTACTTTTTTACCCTGAGAATCAGTTAATATACCGTCGTCTAAAATCTGGAGCATAATATTGAAAACGTCAGGATGAGCCTTTTCGATTTCATCAAACAAAATAACGGAATAGGGTTTTCTTCTTACCTTTTCGGTAAGCTGGCCGCCCTCGTCGAAGCCCACGTATCCCGGAGGTGAGCCTACAAGCTTCGATACAGAATGCTTTTCCATATATTCTGACATGTCAACCCTTATTAAAGCATCCTCGTCTGCGAACATAGCCTCTGCCAAAGCCTTTGAAAGCTCGGTTTTTCCTACGCCCGTAGGACCTAAGAATATAAATGAGCCAATGGGGCGTTTGGGGTCTTTAAGTCCCATTCTGCCACGGCGGATGGCACGGGCAACGGCACTTACGGCATCCTCCTGACCGACAACCCTTTCGTGGAGAACCTTTTCTAAGTCCAGAAGCCTTTTGGCATCGTCTTCTCCCAGTTTACTTACGGGAATGTGGGTCCAGGCAGAAAGAACCATTGCAATATCTTCGTCGGTAATTTCCGTATGACTTTCACTTGTTGTTTTGGACCATTCGTCCTTCTTCATTTTAAGATTATCCGAAAATTCCTTTTCCTTATCACGGAGGGAGGCTGCCCTTTCAAACTCCTGGGAAGCTATTGCCGATTCCTTTTCCTTTTTGATTTCATTAAGCCTGCCCTCCATGTCCTTTAATTCAGAGGGAGGGGTAAGGCTTAACATTCTTGCTTTGGAGCAGGCTTCATCAATTAAGTCAATGGCCTTGTCGGGCAAAAATCTGTCAGAGATATATCTCGCTGAAAGCTTTGCCGCCGCTTCTATTGCGGAGTCTGTAATTTTCGTATTGTGATGTGCCTCGTACTTATCCTTTAAACCCTTTAGGATTAAAATTGTTTCGTCTACCGAGGGCTCGCCAACGGTTACAGGCTGAAAACGTCTTTCAAGTGCCGAATCCTTTTCTATATACTTTCTGTACTCGTTTATGGTGGTGGCTCCGATTAGCTGAAGCTCACCACGAGCAAGGGAGGGCTTTAAGATGTTGGAAGCATCAATAGCTCCCTCTGCGGCGCCAGCACCTATAATGGTGTGAATTTCATCAATAAATAAAATTACGTTTTTGCTTTTTATAATTTCATCAACGGCGGTTTTTAATCTTTCTTCAAATTCACCTCTGTACTTTGCCCCCGCAAGCATGGAGGATAAATCTAAAGTAAAAAGACGTTTGCCCTTTAAGTTTTCGGGAACCTCGCCCTTTACAATCATCTGGGCAAGTCCCTCTGCTATGGCGGTTTTGCCGACACCGGGCTCACCGATTAAGCAGGGATTGTTTTTGCTTCTTCTGGATAAAATCTGAATTACTCTCTCGATTTCTTCGCTTCTTCCTATAACAGGGTCAAATTTACCGTCCTTTGCACCCTGAGTCAAGTCCCTGCCAAACTGATTTAGCGTGGGAGTGTTGCTCTTTTTGGAGGTTTTGCCGTGGGGAGCAGATGTCTCGTGCTGGTTTTCCCCCGATGCACCAAGGAGAAAATTAAGTATGTCGTTATAGGCGTTTCTGGGAAGTCCCAAAGATGCTAAAATCCTTAAGGCGACATTTTGTCCCTCTCTGAAAAGTGCAAGGAGTATATGCTCTGTATCTATAAAGCTTGACCCTAAATTTCCTGCTTCCATAAAGCTTATTTCCAAAATTCTTTTTGTTCTGGGGGTATATTCCGTGATGCTCTTAGGCTCATTCGGAACCTCCAAAAATTCATTGATTTTATCAATAACCTTGGCTAAGGTTACTCCTTTTTCTGAAAGGTAGCGGAAGGCGGTGCCTGTTTCTTCATCCAGAAGTCCCAAAAGAACGTGCTCGCTTCCAACATAGCCCGTTCCCATTTTTTCCGCAAAGGACTGGGCAGCGGATAAAACGTGTTTTGATTTTTCTGTAAATCTGTCTTCAAATGACGGCATTTAAATCACTCTTTTCTATAAAATTTCTTTTGCTAAAGCTGCTCTTCTTATATCACGGAGATTTGGCTCGGTTAAATTTTCTTCCGATGAAAGATAATAAGGAGAGCTTAAAATCATAAATGTACTAAGGGCGGTATAATCCGCATCCAAAAAGCCAAGAGCTTTTCCAAGTCTCACATCCGAAAGATAGGCTATGGCTTCTTCACTGGTAAGGGCATAGGAGTTTTTGAGTATTCCGTAGGCTCTCATGCATTTATTTTTAATTTCCGTCTCGGCATTTTTAAGTAATTCTTCCCTTAAGGATTTCTCTATCTCTATAATTCTAACTAAAACCGAATCTACCTTTTTCAAGATTTCTTCTTCATTCATGCCCAGTGTTACCTGATTGGAAAGCTGATAGAAGGAGCCTTTGGCTTCGGTTCCCTCTCCGTACATTCCTCTTATTGTAAGTCCTAATTTACCAACGGAGTTTAGAATTCTTCCAATTTTCTTGGTAACCGTAAGGGCAGGGAGGTGAAGCATCACAGAAATTCTTAATCCCGTACCTAAGTTGGTGGGACAGGCGGTTAAATAGCCAAGAGAATCGCTTTTTGAAAAGGAAAGTCTTCCGTCAAGGAGACTTTCATAGTCTCTTGCCATTTTAAGAGCCTCTTTCATCTGATTTCCCGGGAGTATAACCTGAAGCCTTATATGGTCTTCTTCCAAAAGCATTAAAGAAAATTTTTCGTCATTTCCAAGTATAACTGCTGAGGGCAGGGGATTTCTTATAAGCTCACGGCTTATAAGATGCTTTTCAAACAAGGTCAAAAGCTTGTCTTTAGCCACTTCCTTGGTTTTCACCAGATGAAAATTATCCGTAAAGGTAGAGTTGGAGCTGAAAAACGCATCGGAAACTTCACCTATAAGCTTTTGTCTTTCGTCCTCTGTCATTTTGGAGGGGAATTTATAGCCCGGCAGATTTCTTGCAAAACGAACTCTTGTACTTAAAACAATTTCGCTTTCGGGGCCTTTTTCTTTATACCAGCTCATTATTCTTCCTCCTTTAATGCTTTTATTTCGTCTCTCAAGGTAGCCGCCTTTTCATATTCTTCTTTTTCAATGGCGGATTTTAAGGCTTTTTCAAGACGGGCTATTTTATCAGTTTTTGTTTCTTCCTTTTTTTCAGCCTTTGGCTTTATATGTGTTTTTGTGCCTTGAGTCTGGAGAAGTATTGGCTCTATAACCGAAGCGAAAACGTCATAGCAGGCTGCGCAGCCTGCAATTCCGTTTTTCCTGAATTCAGGTAAAGTGGTTTTGCAGCTTTGACATATAAGAGAGCTTTCGCTTTTCACCTTTTTGGGGGAGAACATACTGAATATATCAAAGTCGGAAAAATCTGATGCGATTTTTTCCTCTTTAGCACATTTTTCGCAAAGGTGATATTCTGAAACCTGTCCGTTTATAACCTGAGTATAGTGCATGGTGGCAGGGTTTTTATTACATCTTTCACATAACATTATAATCATTCCTTTCAGTAATTTGTGTCGAATTATATTAGATTTATAAGTATATTTTTCATAATGGAGCTTCTCACCTGATTTTTCACGGAGATGGGGAAGGGTAGCGATGAATCGGATAAAGATGCCAGCATGATTTTAGCTTCTCTTTCTGTAATTTTATTATAACCTAAAAGATTTGAAACTAAAGCATGGCAAGTGGGATAGTCTAAAGATGGACCGATACTGTTTATTATATGCATGATATATTCGTCGCCCTTGACCTTCACCTTGGTAATCCTGATAAAGCCTCCGCCTCCACGTCGGCTTTCAACGGAAAAACCACGTTCCTTGGTAAAGCGGGTTTGTATAACATAGTTAATCTGTGAGGGAACACAGCCAAGGCGTTCTGCCAGCTCGTTTCTCTTTATTTCAACGCTTCCGTCCATGGAAGAAAGAAGCTCGTTTAAAAATTCTTCAATACTGTTACTTAAATGCATAACAATTCTCCTTTGACTTTGACTATTTTTGACCTTTACAGGTACATTATAGTCAAAGATGGTCAAATTGTCAAGGGGTTTTTAAAATAAAACAGTAGAAAATTTGATTTTATTGCTAAAAGTGTTATTTTTAACAAAAGTCTTGATAATTTATGCCTTTTGTGATATACTGAATATGCTACACAAATTAACAATGCATTGGAGAGAACTCTATATTTTTATATAGGGGTTATTTTCTGTTGCATTCGTCAAAAATGAATTTGATAAAAATGCAAATTCCACTTGGCGGATGCAGGAGTTTTCTCCCGTTGTTAAGATTTGTGTAGCAACAATCGGAGTTTGCGTTTTATTGCACTGACTTCGGTTGGTGCATTTTTTTATTTTATGCAAAAGAGAGGGTGAAATTATTTTTTGTAAAAAGAAAATGCGAGTATAAATAAATCATTATACGGAGGGACAGACAATGAATGAAATGGTTCTATCAACAAGAAACACTAACATAGGGACGATAGTTGCAAGGATACTTTGTGCAGTTTTAATAGACTGTGGTATGGCGGCATTTTTATGGTGGATATATGGAAGAGTCGTGGAGAAATTGGACTTTTACGAAAATGCGGACCCATATTTAAGTATATTTTATCTGGGAATGTTTTATATATTATATGCAGTGGCGCAAATCCATTATAATTTTGTTCATGTACAATCTTTTATGGAGATATATGACGGATATGTTAAAGGAAAGGGAGTAACACATAATATTCATATTGAGGAATTTAATTTTAAAATAAAAGATATAAATGCCATAACAATACGAAATGAAAATATTTATTTACATACAAATAGCGGTAAATATATGATTGTTTCAGATGGCGAAACCGCAAAAAAGGTTATGGGATATTATTATGAATCGGAAACAAGAAATTGGACAGAAAAGAACTCATATCACAGATGGAGATGTAGCGGTTGTGGGAATTTGGTAGATAAATCTCCCTGCCCTAATTGTGGTGATTACAGGGATAATGAAAAGAGCATGCTGTCAGAAGAGTTTACGGAGGAAATAAAAAATTCAGATATTTTGGATTTGAGATTAATGCTGGAACAAGAGGATTTATATACTGAGGAGGAAATTGAGTTTATCAAACATGAGTTATTTATTAAAAACGAAGCATTGAACAGAGAATAAAGAATATGCGCCCTAAAAAGTTAAACACTTTTTAGAGGTGCATATTTTTTATTCATCATAGCAAACATTATACAAAAGGTAAGCTTCTTTATGCCTCTGTTTTGTAAATTCTGGAATTGAGGTGATTTTGAGATACAGGGGAAAATAAGCTAAGAGAAATCTTGACAAAATAAGGATTTTTTAGTAAAATAACAAGGTTGTAAAGTTTTTACTAACTCCGAAAGGAAGAATATAATGGAAACCAAAGATATAAGAAACGTTGCGATAATTGCCCATGTTGACCATGGTAAAACCACATTGGTTGACGCCATGCTTCATCAGAGCGGAACTTTCCGTGCCAATGAGCAGGTGGAGGAGAGAGTTATGGACTCCAACGACTTGGAGCGTGAGAGAGGAATAACAATCCTTGCCAAAAATACATCTTTAGAGTATAAAGGTACTAAAATAAACATTGTTGACACTCCCGGTCATGCGGATTTCGGCGGCGAGGTTGAGCGTGCTCTTGAAATGGTTGACGGGGTGCTTTTGCTGGTTGACGCTTTCGAAGGCTGTATGCCTCAGACGAGATTTGTGCTTAAAAAGGCCCTTGCCTTGAATCTTGTTCCCATCATTGTTGTAAACAAGGTGGACAGACCTAATGCAAGACCATATCAGGTGGTTGACGAGGTTTTAGAACTGTTTTTGGATTTGGATGCCACGGAAGAGCAGCTTGACTCTCCCGTTATCTATGCATCGGGAAGAGACGGATGGGCAAGCATGGATGCCGAGGCAGGTGGCGGAGATATGTCTCCCATGTTCGACCTTATATTGAAGCATGTACCTCACCCCAAGGGTGATAAGACAGGAACTTTCCAGATGCTGGTATCTAACATTGATTTTGACGGTTACACAGGCAGAATTGCGGTAGGAACCATTGAAAGAGGAAGCGTAAAAGTAGGTTCACCTCTGGCGGTTTCCACCAGAGAGGGCAAAATAAAGCAGGGTAAGGTTGCGGCTTTATACACCTACCAGGGACTTAAAAGGCAAGCGGTAGGAGAGGCAATCTCAGGTGATGTTGTGTGCATATCGGGTATATCTGATATAGAAATCGGTGAAACCTTGTGCGACCCGGGAAATATTGAGCCGCTTCCCTTTGTGGAAATAGACCAGCCAGTTATGTCCATGACCTTTTCCATAAACAACAGCCCCTTTGCAGGAAAAGAGGGGGACTTTGTTACAAGCAGACACCTTAGGGACAGACTTTATAAGGAGCTTGAAAGCAATATAAGCTTAAAGGTTGAAGATACCGACGTGGCAGACTCTTTCGTGGTATCGGGAAGAGGCGAGCTTCATCTTTCGGTGCTCATTGAAAATATGCGCCGTCAGGGCTATGAATTTCAGGTTTCCCGTCCCGAGGTTATATTTAAGACGGGCGAGAGCGGAGAAAAATTAGAGCCCATAGAAGATTTGGTAATTGACGTGCCCGATGAATATTCGGGAACCGTTATAGAAAGTGCCGCAAAAAGAAAGGCTGAAATGACCAATATGATTCCCATAACAGGGGGCTATACAAGGCTTGAATTTACAATACCCTCCCGTGGTCTTATAGGTTACAGAAGCGAGCTTTTGACAGCTACCAAGGGAACTGTGGTAATCAATCATATGCTTCGTGATTACGAGCCTTATAAGGGAGATATTCCCGAACGTTCAAGAGGCTCCTTAATTGCCTTTGAAACAGGCGAAGCCGTAACCTACGGTCTTTTCAATGCCCAGGAGAGAGGTACACTCTTTATAAATCCCGGTGATAAGGTGTACGAGGGAATGGTAGTTGGCGAAAACTGCCGTCTTGAAGACGTTGTAGTAAATGTATGTAAGAAAAAACACATTACAAACACCCGTGCATCAGGCTCCGACGATGCCTTAAAGCTCACAACTCCCAGAGATATGAGCCTTGAACAGTGTCTTGAATTTATAACTGCCGACGAGCTTTTGGAGGTAACTCCCAAGAGCCTTCGCCTCCGAAAAAGAATATTGAATGCGGATTTAAGAGCCAAGGCAGACCACCAGATGCGTCTTCGTGCCCAGGCAGAGGGGAAATAAAAAGATGTGGCTTTGCCACATCTTTTTTCATATAAAAAACCACCCCATAATAAAATATATTGGGGTGGTTTTTTGAGCATTTACATAAAAAGAGGAATTATAATTTTAATTTTAATGACCTTTATCGTTACATATTTAATCTTAAATCTTTATAATAACGGCTTTAAGCCCACGTTTTCGGGAATTTACGAAAAGACGGTTATAATTGACCCGGGCCACGGCGAGCCTGACGGAGGAACAGTGGGAATTTCGGGAGTTTACGAAAGTGAAATAAATTTGCAAATTTCACAAAAAATTAGTGCAAAGCTTGAGAAAAGATGTTATAATGTAATTATGACAAGAGAAACAGAGGAAGGTATCTATTCAAAAGGCAATTCCATAAAAGAGAAAAAGCTTTCCGATATGCATAACAGAGAAGCTATATTAAACGGACTTGATGCGGATATTTTTGTGAGCATACACTTAAATTACTTTTCCGACCCATCTGTTTTCGGGGCACAGGTTTTTTATTCAAAAAACAGAGAGGAATCTGCTCTTTTAGGTGAAGCCATAAGACAGTCTTTGATAGAGCTTGACGAAAGAAATAACCGCATATTAAAGGTGGCGGATAAAGGAATTTATCTTATGGATAAGGCGAAAATTCCCTCCTGCCTTGTTGAGTGCGGCTTTCTGTCAAATCCAACGGATGATGAAAATTTAAGAAACGAAGAATATCAGGAAAAAATTGCCGATGCAATAGTCTCGGGCATAGAAAATTATTTTAACGGAGGAAAATATGAGTAAAAGTGTTTTTTGCTGCTCTGAATGTGGTTATGAAACCGTAAAATTTTTGGGTAAATGCCCCTCCTGCGGTGCGTGGAACACCTTAAAGGAACAAAAGATATATAAGGAAAAAAAGACTGCACTAAGCCGTGAGGTTTCAGTTGGCCCTATGACCTTGAATGAAATAGAAAGTAAAGAGACGTCCCGTATTTCCACCAAAATTTCGGAACTTGACAGGGTTTTGGGCGGCGGTCTTGTAAAGGGAAGCCTCGTGTTAGTGGGCGGTGAGCCGGGAATAGGAAAGTCAACCTTACTCATGCAGGTTTGTGCAAATGTGGAAAAAGAGGGAAAGATTTTATATATCTCAGGTGAAGAATCAGAGATGCAGCTTAAAATGAGGGCGGAGCGACTTTCCGTAAGTGGCGATAATTTGCTTATTTTGCCCGAAACAGATATAGACAAGGCTCTTTTTTACATAGATGAAATAAAGCCTTTGGTGTGCATTGTGGATTCAGTTCAGACCATGTTTTCCGAGAGCACCGATTCATCGGGAGGAAGCTTGGGACAGATAAGAGATGTAACTATGAAAATAATGAGAAAGGCAAAGGAATCAGGTACGGCATTTTTCATAGTGGGTCATGTAACCAAAGAGGGAAATATCGCAGGTCCAAGAATGCTTGAGCATATGGTGGACTCTGTCCTGTACTTTGAGGGGGACAGAAATCAGTGCTACAGAATTTTAAGAGCCGTTAAAAACCGTTTTGGCTCAACAAATGAAGTGGGAATGTTTGAAATGACAGGGGAGGGGCTTAAAGCTGTGGACAACCCCTCTGAAACTCTTTTATCGGGGCGTATGAAGGATGCTCCCGGCTCGTCAGTTACTTGTCTTATGGAGGGGACAAGACCTATTTTGGCAGAAATTCAGGCACTCACTTCCCCCACAGGCTTTGGTGTGCCAAGGCGTGCGGCAGAGGGAATGGATTATTCAAGAATGGTAATGCTCATTGCCATTTTAGAGAAAAAGCTGGGACTCCCTCTGCAAAATCAGGATGCTTACTTAAACGTGGTCGGGGGGCTCAAGGTTGATGAAACCGTGGCAGATCTGGCGATTTTAGCTGCACTTTTATCAAGTATTAAAAACAAAGCCTTAAAACCTGATGCGGTTTTTTTGGGCGAGGTTGGTTTATCGGGAGAAATAAGGTCAGTTTCGGGAATAGGAAGAAGGGTTCAGGAAGCAGAAAGACTGGGCTTTAAGACTTGTATTGTTCCCGAAAGTGCACTTCTTCAGACGGACAAGAGCTTAAATATAAAACTAATCGGCATAAGTACCGTTGGGGATTTATTTAAAGAGGATATATTTATATGAAAAGGTCTTTTTGAAGATAATCAACTATAGAAAATCAAGAAAGGAGTCTTTGATGAAATCGTATTCAAAATTGACAGAAGAGATATTGATGCTTTCTGAGAAATGCATTGAGAGAGGAAAAATAGACCCCGGGCTTTATGCTGAGCATGATGTTAAAAAGGGGTTAAGAGATATAAACGGAAAGGGTGTTGTGGCAGGGCTTACGGAAATATCCACCATAACGTCAAGCAAGATGGTGGAAGGTGTTACCGTTCCCGCCGAAGGAAAGCTTTGCTATCGGGGTATTGACGTGAAGGAATTGGTTAAAGGATTTACGAAGGACGACCGATTCGGTTTTGAAGAAACAGTTTATCTTCTGCTATTTGGAAACCTGCCAAGCGAGAAAGAGCTTTGCGATTTTAACAGGCTTTTGATAGAATTGAGGACTCTTCCTAAAAATTTCACAAGAGATGTTATAATGAAAGCACCAAATTCCGATATTATGAATTCATTGGCACGAAGCGTTTTAACCTTATATTCTTACGATAAAAATGCCAATGATATAGCAATACAAAATGTGCTTAAGCAGTGTATTAATTTAATTTCAGTTTTCCCTATGCTTTCGGTTTACGCTTATCAGGCTTACAGACATTACGGACTTGGAAAGGGTCTTTATATACACAGACCTGATGCCAATATGTCAACGGCGGAAAACTTTTTAAGATTGCTTCGCCCCAACAAGGAATTTACGCCCACAGAGGCTAAAATACTTGATATGGCACTGGTGCTTCATGCAGAGCATGGGGGAGGCAACAACTCTACATTTACTACCCATGTGGTAACCTCCTCGGGAACAGATACCTATTCATCCATGGCGGCTTCATTATGTTCCCTTAAGGGGCCTAAGCACGGGGGAGCCAACATAAAGGTTAAGCAGATGTTTTCGGATATAAAGAAAAATGTGAAAAATTGGAACAGCGAGGCTGAAATAAGGGGATATTTAGTAAATGTTCTGGATAAAAAGGCTTTTGACAATACGGGACTGATTTACGGAATGGGACACGCAGTTTATTCTCTTTCCGACCCCAGAGCAGAGATATTCAAGGACTTTGTGGAAAAGCTTTCGGAAGAAAAGGGCAAGGAAGAAGAGTTTATGCTTTATAAAAACGTTGAGAGAATAGCAACGGAGGTAATAGCGGAAAAAAGGAAAATATATAAGGGCGTAAGTCCCAATATCGACTTTTATTCGGGCTTTGCCTATTCCATGCTGGACATTCCCGAGGAGCTTTATACTCCGCTTTTCGCAGTGGCGAGAATTGCAGGCTGGAGCGCACACAGGCTGGAAGAAATTATAAATGCGGGTAAGATAATAAGACCTGCATATATATCTGTGCAGGGAGACAGAAAATATGTGGAGTTAAAGGATAGATAAAGGAATTGTCAAGGGAGGAGATTAAACTCCTCCCTTGACAAAAGCCATCTTATAAGGTATAATGTCCTTTGTGTATTTCGGGATGTGGCCCAGTTTGGTAGGGCGCTACGTTCGGGACACGATACTAACCAATTCATTTGTATTAAGCCGAACTCCCACAAACCTTTTAACACCGCCACTTTCGGGCGACTTCAAAAACAAAATACATGTGGTCAAATCAGTTTTGACACATGTTATCCCACAGACACGGGAGATACAAAAAAATTGAATATTTTATATCGGGATGTAGCGCAGTTTGGTAGCGCGCTTCGTTCGGGACGAAGAGGCCGCAGGTTCAAATCCTGTCATCCCGACCACCTTAAACCTCAGTAACCAAGCGGTTTCTGAGGTTTTTGTTTTGTTTGAAAAAACTCATTTTTTTCGGTTTTGACCACATGTTTTTATCTTCAACTGTGGGACAAAGTCCTTTTCTTTGTTTACACCGTATCAAAATTTAATACACCAAAAAGCTGTGGCACGGATTTTTATGTCCGTGCCGTTTATGTTTTACTGTGCCATTCTAAGCTTCGCTTTTTGTTCTGCGATTTCGGCTTTCATTTCCTTTATCAGTATGGCGAGCTTTTCTTCGCATTCCTCTCTTGTAGGTGCATATATGTTTCTTGCCATTCTTTTGCCATAGGCATCCTTTGGCGAGTATCTGCCCTCATAGAGATGGTCATTTATCTTACTGATGCATCCTGTGCCGGGCTTTCTCATCTTGCCCTTTTTAGGCTCAAATTTGGCTTGTGACGGCTTTTTTTGTTTATCTGTGATTGTTTTTTCGTTGCCGTTTGTATCCTTGTTGAATCGTGCGTTAATCTTTTCTGCTGCTTCTTTCTTCATTTCCTCGGTGCTATGCAGGTATATATCAAGTGTTGTTTTGCTTGATACATGTCCGAGGATGGTGGATAAGGTTTTGATGTCCATTCCGTTTGCTACCGATGTGGTTGCGAAGGTGTGGCGGAGATCGTGGAATCGGAGCTTTTTACATTCTGCTCTTTCTAATATTACCTGCATCATTCCATATACTGCTGAGGGATCTCTTGGCATCCCCTCGACCTTTGGTGATGGGAACATCCACTCTGAGTCTATTGTTTCCTTATATTCCTTCAGGATGCTTACAAGGCTTTTTGGCAGTATTATTGTTCTTACCGATTCTTCAGTCTTTGGCTCTGTTATGACTAATCTGCCTTTTGTCCGTTTGACTTGTCTTCGCACCTTTAGTTCTCCTGTATCGAGGTTTAAGTCTTCCCATTTCAGTGCCATATCTTCTCCTCGCCGCAAGCCTGTAGATAGGGCTACTAAGAAGATTTCGAAGAATCCATCACATTTTGCTTGTATAAGGAACCTTTTAATTTCATCCGGTGTCAGCACCTGCATCTCTCTTGACTTTTTGGGTGGTATCTTGCAGCCTATTGCAGGATTCTTTTTTATAAGTCTGTCATCCGTTGCCTTTTGAAGTGCAGTTCTGCAGTTCGCATGGCAGCTTCTAACGAACCTGTCAGACAGTCCTTCGCCGAGTGTATCCCGATATCTCAGTCTGCCGTCTTGTTTAAGGCTGTTGTAGAATTTCTGCAGGTCATTTTGAGTCAGTTCATTAAGTGGTATTTTTCCAATCTTGGGAATTATGTGATTATATATCCTTGTTTCATAGCCCTCTTGAGTTGACTCCTTTATTCGTATTTTGCAGTAATTCTGATACCAGAAGTCTATCCATTCACCGAAGGTCATTCTGCTATGCACTTTTTCTCTGCAGATAAAGCCTGTTTCATCTTTGAGATTTTCCAGCTTCTCAATACATTCTGTTTTGGTTTTTGCTGTTACATTTTTAGTCTTAGGAAGACCATTCTCATCGTAACCGATTACAACTCTGCCTTCCCATCGACCATCTTTTCTGAGTCTTACTGTTCCTTGTCCACTTTTTCGTCTTGCCATGGTTTCATCTCCTTTCCGAGTATATCTTCCATAAAGTTTTCTATTATATTTGATGCTTTTTGTTGCATATCCGTTGTTACATGTGTGTATGTGTCTAGGGTGAAGCTTGGGTTTGTATGTCCAAGTATCGTTGATAATGTTTTTGCATCTACACCGCTTGCTATGGCATGTGTTGCGAAGGT
>JAZNEB010000020.1:0-99635 GCA_045588365.1 Clostridia bacterium
AAAAAAACGGTTGTCAAGAGGACGGGAAAAGGCGAAAACTATCGTGTGGCGGCAGAGAAGTATCGGACGGAGGAAAACGGGAAGGAGTTTGACCTGGCATACAGTTTGGGACTGACGGGAGAAGAAATTACAGGTCTTGAGCTTACTAACATTTCCGATGATGCGAGAATTGCGGCATATTTTGCAGGAAGGCACGATGCTTCGTCTCTGGCAGAAAAGAGAAGAGCTTTTGAAGGAAGAAGGCCAGGTGTTTCTCAGGACGGAGTTACAGCTGCTATTTTGTCAAGGTATTCCAAAAGGACAAGGGAAGTTATTGATGCAATAGGCAAAAAGCTGGGCGTTGAAATACGTCTTGTTACCAGAAGCAGCGACAGGGAAAACCCGGATGATTCTATTTACAACTATTCAAAGGGAGTTGTGGAAATTAATATCAATGAGAAGCACGAAAACCTTAAGGGAGACAAGCTTATCCGCTTTATCTTGACTCACGAGGCCGTTCACCGTATCAGGGAGACAAGCCCTCGTACGTATAAAGAAATGGAAAAAATAGCCCTTTCAAAGAGCAAAACCACCATTGAAGAAAAGATGGCGGAATATGAATGCTCAAGGGAGGAAGCCATTGAGGAAATTGTTTGCGACTATTTCGGGGATTTACTTTCCTCGAAGTCGGAAATCCGTACCCTTATGAATGAGCACAGAAATGTTTTCGATGTTATTTATGAGGCTATTGAATGGCTTTGTAACAAGCTTCGCGGAACAGGAGTTGCCTTTTCGGAAATGGCTGAAGCGAGAAAGCTTTTTAAGGAGGCTTTGAATGAAGCGGACTCCAATGTATGGGGGAAGGAAGTGCGAAGCGAAGGGGAGGTTGTACGAAGTGAAGATGTAAAGTGGTCGAAGGATAAAAGCTTTTCCGAACAGGTTTATGAGACATTGCACACCAAAATATCTGACGGAAATCAAGTGTATGTGAGTGATACTACGAGTATACTTAAACAAATTGGATTAAATCCCAAGCCAATGTTAATGACAAGAGGGCATTTAAGAGATATTAATCATGAAAAAGTGGAAGGCATAGACCGATATCACGGGCTGTCAGAACCTATTATAAATAAGCTTCCGTATATTCTTGATTACCCAGCAATAATTTTTGATTCTATTTCAAAACAAAATCCAAATTCAGTTTGCTTGATGTCTGAGATATTGGATGAAGAAAACCATCCGATTATAGTAGCTATAAAGCCGGATGGCGAAGGGAAATATAATGGAATAAAAATAGTAACAAATGAAATATTGACTATGTTTGGAAAAGATGATCCTCAGGCTTATTTGAATTTAGTGGGAAAAAATTCCGATAAAATATTGTATATAAATAAAATAAGGACTCAAGAGATGGTTAAAGGAGCGAGGCTCCAATTGCCTGCCCGAATAACCAACCTTAAGTCCAATGTCATTATACACAAAAGTCGTAATGTTGTCAATAGCCAATCTCTGGACATAAAACGCTCTAAGTCTGCGACAGAGGACACCGATGTAAAGTATTTCCCGCCCGGAGAGAAGCCCAGAAGGGCTATTGACGTGCCTTCGGAGATTGACGGAGAAAAGGTGAGACGGTTTGCAAGAACAGCTGCAGAAGCACCTGCGGTTTCGGATGAAATTGCGGAAGATGTGGTAAGCGAGATTGAAAACGGCCACTTTTTCTACGAGCAGAGCAGCAATGCGACGCTTATAGCAGCTGCAGAAACTCTGATTGAAGACGGAAGGGCAGAGCGAATCTGGTCGGCGGTTACAGAGGGCAAAAAGACAGCCACGGATTTAGACATTGCCGTGGGAGAAGCTTTGCTTGTTAAGGCATCAAATGCGGGAGACAGCAGGACTGCAATGAAGCTTATCTCCGAAATTGCCATTGAGGGAACCAGAGCAGGTAAAGTTGTGCAGGCAATGAAGCTTCTTAAGAGAATGACCCCTGAAGGACAGGTTTATTACCTTGAAAAATCAGTTGAGAAAATTAACGAGGCACGTGGCAAGAAGAAGGGCGAAGAATTTAACGAGGCTTTGAGAGCGGAAAACAGGGAGAGGGCAACGGAAAAATTATACCGACAAAAGGCTTCTCCTCAGAGGAGAGGCTCCACCGCAGGCGGTGGTGAGGTGTATTTTTTTTTGCAATTTTCATATAGAAAGGCCTTTTATTTTCAAATTGACTATTTTATTTTTTTGTGATAAAATAACAGATGAGTTTATAAGCTCTTACAAAAGGAGAGAAAATATGATTTCTTTTATTCGAGGAATTGTTGCCTGGAAGGATGAAAATTCCGCAACAATTGAAGTTTCCGGCATTGGCTTTAAGGTTTATGTTCCTTTGAGAGATATTGAAAAAATAAAGGTTGGAGAGGAAGCTTTTCTTAACACCTATTTTTCTGTTCGTGAAGACTCTATGGAGCTTTTCGGCTTTATAGAGAAAGAAGACCTTTCTTTGTTTAATAAGCTACTCTCGGTTTCAGGGGTTGGACCCAAAGCGGCTATAAATCTTTTATCTGCTTTTTCTGCCTCTGAGCTTGGTGCGGCTATTTTGCTTTCGGACGATAAAAAAATAGCGAAAGCCCAGGGAATAGGGGCAAAAACCGCCATGAGAATAATTCTTGAGCTTAAAGATAAAATTTCCGATGAAGCCTTAACTTCGGGAATTACGGAAGAAGCACCCTTAAACCGTGAAACGGAAAATGAAGCGGTAAGTGCTCTCTTAGCCTTGGGATATTCAAAGGCAGAAGCATCAATGGCGGTAAAAAAATCGGGAATAAAAGAAACGGTAGAAGAAACCGTAAAAGGCGCTCTGGTTTCCCTTATGCGTTTTTAAAGGAGATAAGTTATGGAATTTGAAGAAAGACTTATGACAAGCGAGCTCACCGATATTGATAAGGATGTGGAGGGCGGTCTTCGCCCCAGAAGCTTAGATGAATATGTGGGACAGGAAAAAGCAAGGGAAAATCTCTCTATATACATAGAGGCGGCACGCCTCCGCAGAGAAGCTTTGGACCATGTGCTTTTATACGGACCTCCCGGGCTTGGTAAAACCACTCTGGCGGGGATTATTGCCAACGAGCTTGGTGTAAATATGAGAATAACATCAGGACCTGCCATTGAAAAGCCCGGTGATCTGGCGGCAATCCTTACAAACCTTTCGGAGCACGATGTGCTTTTTATAGACGAAATTCATCGCCTGAGTAAAAGCGTTGAAGAGGTGCTCTATCCCGCTATGGAAGACTACGCCATAGACATCATTATAGGAAAAGGGCCTTCCGCCCGTTCCATCCGTCTTGATTTGCCCAATTTCACTTTAATCGGTGCAACCACCAAGGCAGGTATGCTCACATCACCTTTAAGGGACAGATTCGGCGTTCAGCTTAAGCTGGAACTTTATACGGCAGATGAGCTTAAAAGAATTGTAAAGCGCTCGGCAGATATACTCAAAATTAAAATATCCGAGGACGGGGCAGGAGAAATCGCTTCCCGTTCAAGAGGCACACCCCGAATTGCCAACCGACTCTTAAAGAGAGTCCGTGATTTCGCTCAGGTAAAGGGAAACGGAGAGATAACTGAAGAAATTGCAGATCTGGCACTTTCCAGACTGGAAATTGATAAAATCGGTCTTGATGCCACGGATAAAAAAATGATAACCACAATTATTTCGGTATTCGGCGGCGGTCCTGTTGGTCTTGATACTCTGGCTGCTACTATATCGGAGGATGCCAACACAATAGAAGATGTGTACGAGCCCTATTTATTACAGCTTGGATTTTTAAACCGCACCCCCAGGGGAAGAGTGGTAACACCTCTTGCTTACAAACATTTTGGAATAAGCCTTAATGAAGATGGCGAAGCACAAATGAAAATTGAAGAATAAAAAATCCCCTTTTTGTCTATAATCAAGGCAGAAAGGGGATTTTTAATGAAAAAATTATTTGTCATTTCGGTTACGATGTTTATAATCCTTAACATATTGGGTCTTTATGCAAAGGATGAAAAGGAAAAAATCGCAGAAAATGTATTGAGACTTCATGTGGTTGCCGAAAGTAATTTGAAAAGAGACCAGGAAATAAAGTTAAAGGTAAGAGATGCCGTCCTTTCGGAATACGGAAAGGTTTTATCCTCCGCCAAAAATAAAAAAGAAGCAATGGCACTTTATTATCAATATGAAGATGAAATATTAAAAACCGCCGAGGAAGAACTGTTAAAAAACGGTTTTCCAAAAAAGGTTTCAGTAAAACTGGAAAAATGCAGCTTTCCCACCAAAATTTACGGTAATATAAAGCTTCCTTCAGGGGAATATGATGCACTTAACATAAGAATAGGAGAAGCAAAGGGGGAAAACTGGTGGTGTGTTATGTATCCGCCCTTATGCTTCACGTCCTGTATTTACGGAGAAGCGACAGATGAGGACCTTAACAAATTAAAAGAAAATCTCGGAGATAAACGGTTTTCTCTCATAAGCGAAGAAGGCTGTGATATAAAAATAAAATTTAAGATACTTGAACTTTTTTCAAAATAAAGGGGTGCAAAAGCACCCTTTTATTTTGAGTTCATATGAATTTCTGAATATTTTTTTCTGTAGCTTGAGGGAGAAATTTTTTTGTGGTACTTGAAAAAGTTGATAGAAGATGATAAATCGCTTCCAAAATCCAGTAAGGTAGAAATTTCCTTTAGGGAATAGTTGGTGTTAAGAAGCAGATTTTCAAACTCATCGCACAAAAGCTTGTCGATAAGCTTTTTAAGGGAAATTCCGTAGGTCTTTTTAATAATCCTCGACAAATGCTCCGAATTATAATCGAAATGAGAAGAAACTTCTTTAGCGGTGAGACCTGATTTTATGTTTATTCTTATCCACTCATATACCTCTTTGGGAAGCTTGTTTTCAAGCTCGTTCAGATGTGCGGATTTTATATTCAGCAAAATGTGCTCGGTTATAATTCTTGAAGCCTCATAATCTTTATCTATCAGAGTGTCATAATGAATCAGCTCACGAAACATTCCTGCGCCAACAAAATTACCCGTATAACCGCAATATTCCAAAGGGAAATCCCCTGTAAAGTGAAGCCAGTAAAAAGAAGTTCTGCCAATACTTTTTTTATAACCGCCGTGAAGTATGTCGGGGCGAAGCAGGACAAGGTCGCCCTTGGAAAGGTTATATATTTTATCTTCCTCAAAAAGAGAAACAGTCCCCTCGGTAACGTAAATTATTTCAAAGGTTTTTTCAGTTCTTTCAGGGTGAATCCACTCGTGATCGGTGGTAAAAAGTCCCATAATCTTGAATTTTATGTTCTTCATGTCTTGTTTTCTCAACTCTTCTCTTTTTTTATATATTGTTTTTCCCTAAAAAAGAGTATATAATAAAAAAAGAATAATGTCAAGAAATGGGGAAGGAACGTGTCAATTAAAAATTTAGACCATACAAAGCTTAAAAAAGGTTTTTTATACGACAAGGCTTTGCTTAATCTTAAAATTACAATGGATGCTGTCTGGAAACAGTTTTGCGATACAGGACGAATTGATGCTTTCAAGTGCGACTGGAAAGAAGGTATGGATAAAAAGCCTCACTACTACTGGGACTCTGACGTGGCTAAATGGATGGAGGCTGCAGCTTATCTTCTCGGAAAAGAAGATATACCCGAGCTTAAGGAAAAGGTTGAATGGCTTATAGACCGAATTGAGGAAAATCAGGGAGAAGACGGATATTTTAATATATATTTCACCGTTTGCGACCCTGAAAACAGATTTAAGTTCCGTTCGCATCACGAGCTTTACTGTGCAGGTCATTTAATGGAGGCCGCCACCGCATATTATGAAAATACCGGTGATGAAAGATTTTTAAATCTCATGGAAAAATATGCAGATTACATCTATAAGGTTTTTGCAGAAGAAAAATCGGCAGAATTTGCAACACCGGGACATGAGGAAATTGAGCTTGCACTTATAAGAATGTATCAGGCAACGGGCAAGAAAAAGCTTTTGGATCTGGCTATGTATTTTATAAATACAAGAGGAGAAGAAAAGGAAAAGGACGAGGAGCAAATCTGCGATGATTTCTACACCCAGAGCCATTTGCCCGTAAGGGAACAAAAGGAAGCAGTGGGCCATTCTGTAAGAGCGCTTTATTTATACTCAGCCATGGCTTCAGCGGCAAAGGAAACCGGTGATAAAGAGCTTCTTAGAGCCTGCGAAACCTTGTTTTCCGATATGGTAGATAAAAAGATGCACATAACAGGCGGTCTTGGTCAGAATCACTTCGGCGAGGCATTTACCTTGGGCTATGACCTTAAAAATGAAGAAGCCTATGCTGAAACCTGCGCATCCATTGCCATGATTTTGTTCTGTGAAAGAATGTTTGATATAAACCATTCTTCCGTATATACCGATATTATAGAAAAAGAGCTTTACAACGGTATGATGTCGGGACTTTCCCTAAGCGGAGATAAATTTTTCTACACAAATCCCTCAGAAATAAATCTTAAAAATCACGAAAGAAAGAAAACCGGCTGGCGAGGAAGGGAAGACTGGCTTCCCATTACACAAAGACCTGAAATTTTTGAATGCTCCTGCTGTCCTCCTAACTTAAACAGAACTTTGGCATCAATAGAAAGACTCGTTTACTACAGGGACGGTAAGGATATTTATATCAATCAGTTTGCAGAAAGCGAATATAACGATGGGGAAATTTTTGTTTCCGTGAAAACCGACTATCCCAATAACGGTGAAATTAAGGTTTCGGTCGAGGGCGCAGAAAATGTTTATATAAGAATACCTGCTTTTTCAGGTAAATTCACCCTTTCTGCAAAATACAAAATGGTGAAAGGTTATGCAAAGACAACTGATAAAAATTTCACGTTGAAGCTTGATATGACTCCTAAATTCATGACGGCAAATGAAAACGTGGCAGATGATATGAATAAAATTGCCGTAACCATGGGTCCCGTAGTATATTGTGCAGAGGGCGTTGATAACAAAGAAAGCCTTCAGAAAATCTACCTGAATGTAAAAGGGAAAATCACAACCAAAAAGAATAATGAATTTTTGCTTCCTACCATTAAAGCAGATGCATTTTTAAGGAAAACAGACAATGCGCTTTACTCTGAATTTTCGGAAAAATTCAAAAAGACAACCCTTAATATGATACCTTACTATGCCTTTGCCAACAGAGGCGAAACAGATATGAAAATCTGGTTTTACTATAAATAAATTGAAAAAAGCACTTATCTTTGCAAGATAGGTGCTTTTTTGATTAAAAACCTTAAAAAAGTGTTGCAAAATAAGGATTTTTTATGTATAATATAAGGAAGAATATGTTATGAGGAGAATTGTTTGTGTTCGGATATTTTAAGTCTATAAAAGAAAGGGATCCTGCGGCAAGGGGAGCTATAAGTATTTTCTTTAACTATCCTTGCGTACACGCCATTTTCTGGCACAGGATTGCACACTTTTTCTATAAGATAAAATTCTACTTTATGGCGAGATTGATTTCTCAGATAGTCAGATGGTTTACTTTAATCGAAATTCACCCGGGTGCTACTATCGGCAGGAATTTGCTTATCGACCACGGCTGCGGTGTAATTATTGGTGAAACTGCAGAAATCGGCGATAACTGTACCATCTATCAGGGTGTTACTTTGGGCGGTACGGGTAAGGATGTGGGAAAGCGCCATCCCACCATCGGAAACAATGTTATGATTGGTGCGGGAGCCAAGGTTTTAGGTCCCTTCAAGGTCGGGGACGGTTCCAAAATTGCCGCAAATGCGGTGGTTTTAAACGAAGTTCCTGAAAATTCCACCTGCGTAGGTGTTCCGGGCAGAATAGTTAAAAGAGGGGAAAAGAAAATTGACTTGGACCAGATACATATTCCCGACCCGGTGGCTATGGAATTTTGCAAAATGCAAAAGGAAATTGACGAATTAAAAGAGATTATTATGAAATTAAAGGAGAAGAATGATGAAAGTATTTAACACAATGACAGCGAAAAAGGAAGAATTTGTGCCTATTAAAGAGGGGGAAGTAAGCATATACGCCTGCGGTCCCACGGTGTATAACTTCTTTCATATAGGAAACGCCAGAATGTTCGTGGTTTTCGACACTCTTCGCCGCTATTTCGAATATTCGGGCTATAAAGTAAATTTCGTTCAGAATTTTACTGATATTGACGACAAAATGATAAAAAAGGCAAACGAGGAAAATACCACCGTTAAGGATATAGCCGAAAAATATATAGGTGAATATTTTACCGACGCCAGGGGACTTAACATTAAAGAGGCAACGTGCCATCCCAAGGCAACGGAAAATATCGACGCCATTATTGAAATAATCACTTCCCTCATTGAAAAGGGCTATGCCTATGAGGTGGAGGGCGATGTTTATTTCGAAGTTGAAAAATGCAAAAACTACGGCAAGCTCATTCACCAGAGTCTTGAGGATTTAAAGAGCGGTGCGAGAATTGACATTGACGAAAGAAAGAAATCCCCTCTTGACTTTGCTCTCTGGAAAGCGGCAAAACCCGGTGAGCCTTTCTGGGAAAGCCCCTGGGGTGAGGGAAGACCCGGCTGGCACATTGAATGCAGTGCTATGAGCACAAAATATCTTGGTAAGACCATTGATATTCACGGCGGTGCCATCGACCTTATATTCCCCCATCACACCAATGAAATCGCACAGAGCGAGTGTGCCAACGGCTGTGAATTTGTCCGTTACTGGATGCACAATGCTTATATAAATGTTGACAACAGAAAGATGTCCAAATCATTAAACAACTTTTTTACCGTAAGAGACGTTTCTGAAAAGTACAGCTATAATGTAATCCGTCTTTTCCTTTTAAGTGCTCATTACAGAAGCCCCATGAATTTCTCTGATGCACTTATGGCTTCATCCAAGAGCGCACTGGAGCGAATTACAACCTGTGTTTCAAATCTTGAATTTTTGGAAAATGCGGCAGAGAGCACACTTTTAGATAAGGACTTTGCAGATAAGATGGATTCTTTCCGCACCGCATTTAAAGCCGGTATGGATGATGACTTAAATACGGCAGATGCCATTGCGGCAATATTTGATGCAGTTAAAGAAGCAAATTCAAATGCAGAAAACCTTTCAAAGGAAAGTCTTGCTTATGCTAAGAATTTGATTTTGGAGCTTTGCTCTGTTCTTGGTATAATCGTAAAGGAAGAAAAGGAAAACTTGGATGAGGTTGTTGAAGCTCTGATAGCCGAAAGAACCGAAGCTAAGAAAAACAAAGACTTTGCCAAGGCTGATGAAATCCGTGATAAATTAAAGGATATGGGCATTGTCCTTGAGGATACCAGAGCAGGCGTGAAATGGAAAAGGGTATGATTGAGGAAATGTCCTTCGAAAGCCCAAAAAGCTATTCGCCCCTTGCCCTGGCGTACATAGGGGATTCGGTTCACACCATGTATATAAGGAGCAGGATTTTAGAAGCAGGGGACAGGAAAGTAAATGAACTTCACAGGCTTTGCTCCATTTTCGTCAAGGCGGGCGCCCAGAGCAGGGTAATAATTAAGCTTTTAGATGAGCTTTCAGAAGAGGAAGAAGCGGTTTATAAAAGAGGTCGCAATGCCAAAAGCTATACTGTACCTAAAAATGCCGATGTAACCGACTATCGGCACGCCACAGGCTTTGAAGCATTGATTGGCTATTTATACATAAGCAAAGATAAAGAACGGTTGGAATATTTACTCAATCGCTCTTATGAAATTATAAAAACGGAGGAAGAGAAATGTTTACAGAGAGAGTATTGAAAAAAGATCCCGATTTGGCTTGCGCCATAGAAAATGAGGTATTCAGACAGCAGAATAAAATTGAGCTTATTGCATCTGAAAACTTTGTAACAAGAGAGGTAATGGAGGCTATGGGGTCTCCTCTTACAAATAAATATGCAGAGGGATATCCCGGAAAGCGCTATTATGGAGGATGCGAGCACGTTGACGTTGTTGAAGAGCTTGCCAGAGAAAGAGCGAAGAAGCTTTTTGGAGTAGCTTATGCAAACGTTCAGCCTCACAGCGGAGCTCAGGCAAATATGGCAGCGTTCTTCGCTCTTTTAGAGCCGGGTGATACATATATGGGAATGAATCTTGCTCACGGCGGACATTTAAGCCATGGTTCTCCCGTAAATATGTCAGGTAAATATTTCAACGTTGTTCCTTACGGAGTTGACGAAGAAACCCAGATGATAGATTATGACGAGGTAAGAAGAATTGCCCTCGAGGTTAGGCCCAAGATGATTTTGGCAGGTGCAAGTGCATATTCTAGAACCATTGACTTTAAGAAGTTCTCCGAAATCGCAAAAGAGGTAGGAGCATACTTTATGGTTGATATGGCTCATATTGCAGGTCTTGTTGCAGCAGGACTTCACCCGAACCCCTGCGAATATGCAGATGTGGTTACAACCACAACCCATAAAACATTAAGAGGACCCAGAGGCGGTCTTATCCTTACAAACGACGAGGAGCTTGCAAAGAAGATAGACAAGGCAATTTTCCCCGGAATACAGGGCGGTCCTTTAATGCACGTTATAGCAGGTAAAGCTATGTGCTTCTTTGAAGCATTAAGTGATGATTTCAAAGCTTATCAGACTCAGGTGGTTAAAAATGCAAAGACTTTGGCTGAAAGCCTCGTAGAAGAAGGCTTTGACATTGTTTCGGGCGGTACAGACAATCACCTTATGTTAGTTGATGTAAGAAAATTCAATTTAACAGGTAAGGAGCTTGAAAGAAGACTTGACGATTTAGGCGTAACCTGCAATAAAAATGCAATTCCCTTTGACCCTGAAAAGCCTTTCGTAACAAGCGGTATCCGTTTGGGAAGCCCTGCGGTTACCACAAGAGGATTTAAGGAAGAAGACATGAAGGTTGTAGCTAAAATCGTGAAAATTGCAGCATTGGGCGACGAAGCTAAGTATGACGAAGCAAGAAAGATGGTCAAGACCCTTTGCGAAAAATATCCTCTTTATAAATAATTAAATAATAAAAAACTGAGAAAGGAGGGAATTTTTGTGGTATCAAATCCTTTGGCAGACAGAATAAGACCGAAAGAAATTTCTGAGGTTGTGGGACAAAAGCACCTGATTGACGAGGGAAAGGCTTTAAGAAACATATTGGAATCGGGAAACATCCCCAATATGATATTTTACGGTCCCTCGGGAACGGGAAAAACCACCGTTGCCAATATAGCCGCTAAAAAGAGCAATAAAAGGCTCTATCGACTTAATGCAACTACCGCAGGAGTGGGAGATATAAAAAGCATTATAGGCGATTTGGACGGGCTTTTGGGCATGGACGGCGTTTTACTATACTTAGACGAGATTCAGAACTTCAATAAAAAACAGCAGCAGTCCCTGCTTGAATTTATTGAAAACGGAAAAATTACTCTTATTGCCAGCACCACAGAAAATCCCTACTTTTACATTTATAATGCTATACTTTCAAGATGTACTGTTTTTGAATTCAAGGATATAACACCCTCCGAGGTGGAAAAAGCCATAAGACGAGGTGCGAAAATATTATCAGAAGACAGGGATTTTGAAATCGAAGACGATGCCGTAAGCCACATTGCTGCGGTTTCAGGCGGTGATGTAAGGAAGGCATTAAATGCTCTTGAAGTGTGCCTTATAGCAACAAATCCCGATAAGGACGGTAAAATCAGGGTAACCTTAAAAGAAGCGGAAGCCTGCTCCCAGAAAAAAGCCATAAGGTATGACAAGGATGGGGACAGCCACTACGACATTATAAGTGCCTTTCAGAAATCCATAAGGGGCTCTGACCCTGATGCTGCCATTCACTATCTGGCAAGACTGGTGGCGTCAGATGATTTGCAGATTATTGCCCGCCGTCTTTTGGTAATTGCCGCAGAGGATGTGGGACTTGCCTATCCTCAGGCTATACAGATTGTGAAATCCTGTGTTGATGCGGCTTTTCAGCTGGGCTTTCCTGAAGCAAGAATTCCCTTGGCAGAGGCAACCTTGCTCCTTGCAACTGCACCTAAGTCAAACAGTGCTATATGCGCTATAGACAGTGCCATGGCAGATTTGGAAAAGGGAAAAACAGGAGATATCCCTATCCATCTTAAGGATGCACATTACATGGGCGCTGCCAAAATGGGACACGGAACGGAATATAAATACCCCCATTCCTACCCGAATCACTATGTATCTCAGCGGTATCTTCCCGATGCAATAAAGGAAGCAACCTATTATACTCCGGGAGATAACAAGTTTGAGCAGGCATTAAGTGAGTATCTTAAAAAAATAAAAAATATGTAAAACAGAAAGAGTTCCTTTTGGAAACTCTTTCTGTTTGCGGCATTTCTGCCGCTTAAATTGGAGAAGGGAATAATGAAAAAGACTTGTGTGTTGCCACACAGTTATTATAATACCCTTACTTTTAAGTTTTATTCATTTTTTGAGGTGTTTATGGTAAAAAATAAAAAAACGGGATTCTTGGAAGGTGCAATGATTATTGCCGTTGCCAATATTATGGTAAAAATAATTGGTGCAGTATTTAAAATCCCATTGGATAATTATGTGCTTCAGACCGACGGTATGGCACTTTACAACACTTCCTATACCATTTATAATTTGCTTTTTGTAATATCTACCGCAGGTCTTCCTACTGCCATATCAAAGCTTGTGGCGGAGTCTGATTCAAGAGGGGATTTTGACGGTTCAGAAAAGATACTTAAGGTTTCTTTCGTCCTTCTTTTGTGCATAGGGGCATTGGGAAGCTTGATTTTAGGCTTCGGCAGCAAAATCTTTTCTTCTCTTATAGGCTATCCCGATGCATATCTCACCATGATAGTCATGAGTCCCAGCCTCCTTTTCGTAGGGCTTATGAGTGCTTTCAGGGGATATTTTCAGGGACACGGAAACATGATGCCTACCGCCATAAGTGAGGTTATAGAAGCCGTATGTAAATTGTTCTTGGGACTTTCGCTGGCATATATGCTTCTTCCCGTGGGAAAAGAATTTGCCTCTGCAGGTGCAATTTCAGGCGTTACTGCAGGCGGACTTATAGGAATGATTTTCCTTTTTACCTATTACTTAAAGGACAGAAAAAAGCGGGAAAAATCTGAAAAGACAAAGATGACCAATAAAAAGGTTATAAAGAATATTATAAAAATTGCGGTTCCCATTACACTCGGGGTATCTGTTTTTACGTTGACTTCGTTTATCGATACGGCTATGGTAACAATACAGATGAAAGGATATATATATAATTCCGAGGTAGCAGAAGAGTCTGTGCTTCAAAATCTGACAGAGGAAAAAGCGGAAATCTTTTTATCAATAGAAGAAGAGGTTTCAGAAAACGAGGAAGATATAAAGGCAAAGACAACCGAAAGGAAAGCAGCCTTTATATATGGATACCTTGTGAGAGCCATAACGCTTTTCAATATGCCTGCGGTTATAATTTCCGCCATAGCGACCAGCGTTGTGCCTGCCATAGCTTCTGCAAACGAAGAAAAGGATTTTAAAAAGAGCAGGGGCTTTACTAAATCCGCCCTTCTGATTGCCATTGTACTGGCGCTTCCTTGTGCCTTGGGAATGAGTATTCTTGCAAAGCCTATTCTGTCTTTGGTATATTCGGGAGATTCAAGCTTTTCGGTGCTTCTTAATATAATGGGGATAGCCGTAGCTTTCCTTACTTTAGTGCAGATTATAAATGCACTTTTGCAGTCCTGGGGAAAGGTGTGGGTTCCCGTTATAAATATGCTTATTGGCGGTGCTGTTAAAATTCTGGTAAACTTAATATTGGTGGGACAACCTGAAATAAATATTATGGGAGCACCAATAGGAACACTCTTGTGTTATATAACCGTTATGGTCTTGAATTTAATATTCTTAATAAAACATTCCAAGATAAATCTCTCTTTTAAGGAATTTTTGTTAAAACCTGTATTATGTATGGGGATAATGGGAATATTTACATTCGGCATATATGAAGCCTTGAATGATTTTGCAGGGGATAAGATAGCAATGCTTATTTCAGTGGCTTTCTCGGTTTTGGTATATTTTGCAGCCATAGTATTTACAAAGACCTTAAAAAAAGAAGAAATTCTTTTACTGCCTAAAGGCGAAAGAATACTTTCCTTCATGGAAAGACACAATCTTTTATAAAGGAGAAGGTTATGAAAAAGAATGTGTACGAGTTCGTGGAGCTTATGAAAAAACTCCGTGCGCCCGGGGGATGCCCCTGGGACAGAGAGCAAACCCACGAATCAATAAAAATGAACCTGCTTGAAGAGGCGTATGAAACCTTTGATGCCATAGAAGAGGGCAATGATGAAAAGACCATGGATGAGCTTGGTGATGTACTGATGCAGGTGGTTTTTCACGCCATCATGGCAGAGGAAGAGGGCAAATATGATATAGATGACGTGGCAGGAAATGTCTATGAAAAGATGGTAAGGCGTCATCCTCATGTTTTTGGTGAAATAACACTTGACAAAAGCAGTGAAGTTCTGGTAAAATGGGAGAGTATAAAGAAAGTAGAAAAGGGATTTAATTCCTATTCTGACAGTCTTAAGGACGTGGTGAAATCACTTCCTGCACTTACCAGGGCGGAGAAAATTCAAAAAAGGGCAGCCAAGGCAGGCTTCGACTGGGAAAAAGCCGAGGATGTTCTGCCTAAAATAAAAGAAGAACTTTCGGAAGTAGAAGCATCCTTGGAAGGAAGCGGAAACATTAAAGAGGAAATCGGTGATTTGCTCTTTTCCGTGGTAAATCTTGCCCGAAAGCTTTCTATAGACCCTGAAGAGGCTTTGATTTTGGCAAATAAAAAGTTTATTTCCCGTTTTGAGAAAATGGAGTCCCTTGCTCAAAAAGACGAAGATTTTGCTTCCCTTGATATGAAAATTAAGGACGAGCTTTGGGAAAAGGCGAAAAAAATATAAAAAAACAGGAAAAAAACGTTAAAAATAAAGGAATTTCGTCGTTTGCGGCGAATTACTTATATTAAAAATATTTAAGGAGGAAAAACAAATGAACAAGACAGAACTTGTAATGGCAATGGTTGAAAAGACCGGACTTTCTAAGAAGGACACAGAGAAGGCACTTGCTGCTTTCACAGACGTAGTAGCTGAAACACTTAAGAAGGGCGACAAGATTGCACTTGTTGGCTTTGGCACTTTTGAAGCAAGAAAGCGTGCAGCTCGTGTAGGTAAGAATCCTCAGACAGGCGCAGAAGTTAAGATTCCTGCAACAACAGTTCCCGCTTTTAAGGCTGGTAAGGCTCTTAAAGACATCGTAAAATAAGTTGTCATTAAAATCGTCTGCCTTTAGGCAGGCGATTTTTTTTGAGAAAGGATAAGCTATGAGATTAGATAAATATCTTAAGGTATCACGAATTATAAAAAGAAGAACCGTGGGAAAGGAAGCCTGCGAGGGAAGCAGAGTTACCTTGAACGGACGTGTTGCAAAGCCCGGAGCAGACGTTAAAGTAGGGGATATACTGGAAATTACTTTCGGTGAAAAAGTGGTAAAGGTAGAAATTCTCAGTGTTGCTGAAACTGTAAGAAAAGAAAATGCGGCAGATATGTACAGAGTTCTTTGATTTCCTTTATATAACATTGACTTAAGTGCATTAAATATGATAAACTCTTTTTTAGAAAGGAGCTTAATCTATGAAGAAGTTACTAAGTATATTACTCTCTTTTATAATGACCTTCGGGATTATAACTTCCTTGGGAAAAAATGCGGAGTTTCAGGGGGAAGGAACAAAGGCCAAGCCCTATTTGATTTCCGGTGCGGAGGAACTTTATTTATTAAGTGAAAAGGTCTATAAAGGAGAAAGCTTTGAGGGGAAATATTTTCTTTTAACAAAGGATATAGCCTTAAATGAAACTGACGATTTCAATTTATGGCAAAACAGAGCACCCCAAAATAAATGGACTCCCATAGGAGGACCGAATTTTGAATTCAGCGGTGTTTTTGATGGTGGCAACCATGAGATTTCAGGTATTTATATAAATTCTGAAAACAGAAATTATGCAGGTCTTTTCGGCTATGTTCACCAGGGCGAAATCAAAAACTTAAAGATAACAAAAAGCTTTATAAAAGCAGGGGATAATACGGGCATTCTTTCAGGAAGCCTTGTAAAGTCCAAAGCTTCAGGCATTGAAGTTTCAGGTATAGTCTTGGGTAAAAATCAGGTTGGTTCTGTTACGGGTAACCTTTATAAAAGCACCCTTTCCGTGATAAAAAGCGATGCTGATATAGAGGGCGGTTATTACTCAGGCGGAATAGTAGGAAAAACCTTTGATTCAATCATTGACTCTGCAATATTTAAAGGCTTCATAAAGGGCGAAAAAGGGGTCGGAGGTATAGCCGGAAACAGCGAAAAAACAGAAATTAAGAATACCTATGAAACATCTTCTGTTATTGGAGAGGAGTTTGTTGGAGGAATTTCAGGGCATAACGACGAAGAAAGTAAAATTTTTGCATCCTATTCTTTAGGAGATATTAAAGGTGAATCTGCAGTTGGAGGAATAGCAGGGTTAAACTATGGAATTATCGAGTCCTGCTATACAAAAAGCCGTGTAGAGGGAGAGTTAAGCGGTGCCATAGCAGGCATAAATTCCCCTGAGGATGAAGAAGATGAAAGAGAGCAGGGTGAAATCATAAACACCTATTATGCCGTTGATAAAACGGAAAATGCCGTAGGCTATACGGATAATCCTGATGAACTTGATATAGTAGGTTTGAAAGCTGAAAGACTTACACTGTCTTACATTTCTTCTTTTATTTTTGAGGGAGAATATATTTCTGAAGAGGACAGAGTAAAAAATCCTGACAACGTATGGGATTTCTCTGATAAAAAGGGGCCAAAGCTCTTTTTTGAAAGTGAGCTTAAATATGACGAGCCTATAGAAAAACCCGATGTAACGGGAGAAAAAATAGGGGAAATTGTATCCACGGATATAAGGGCTTATATTAACGGAAGCGAAATAAAAGCCTATAATATAGGCGGAAAAATGGCAATAGCGTTAAAAGATTTAAGAGAGTTTGGATTTACCGTTACCTTTAATGAAGTAAAAAGAGAAGTGAAAGTAAGCTACAACGGGGGAGAAATAAATTCATCCTTTGTGTATGAGGAAGATAAACTTCCGGTAGGAACTTATCTTAAGGATATACTTTCGACAGACATCAAGGCATATATTAAAGGAGAAGAAACAGAATCTTTCAATGCAGACGGATATACTCATGTATATTTCAGAAGCCTTTCCTCTTTCGGGGAAGTAACCTTTGACGAAAATGAAAGAAGAGCAGAACTTTTTATAAAATAACAAAAAAGAACATCCGTCAGGATGTTCTTTTTTGCAAATAACTCTAATCCACCGGTTCGAATCCTCCGTTAACTAAAAAAAGGAAACACCCTTGACGGATGTTTCCTTTTTTGGCGGACAGAGAGGGATTCGAACCCTCGAACGGGTATTAGCCGTTACACGATTTCCAGTCGTGCGCCTTAGACCAGCTCAGCCATCTGTCCACAACGTGGTTTATTATACTATATATAAGCTCTTTTGTCAAGTGTTTTTTTACTAAATGAGAGTCTTTTTCTATTTAAAAATAAAATGTGTTTACTTTGTATATACCTTGTGTTATAATGATAGGCGAGGTGATAAAATATGTCAACAACGGTTAAGGATATAATAAAGTTAATAAAAGAAAAAGATATTAAAATGGTGGATTTTAAGATGGTGGATATAAACGGTCAGTTTCGCCATGTAACAATTCCTGCAGGAAATTTTTCAGAGGAAACAATGAAAAACGGAATTGGATTTGATGCATCTAACTACGGCTATGCCATGGTTGAAAAAAGCGACATGGTGTTTATCCCCGACCCTGAAACCGCAATGGTTGACCCCTTCTGTGAAATTCCTACCCTTACCATGACAGGTAACGCTATGATAATTGACAATCCTGAAAACAGACCTCTTCCGCACTATCCCAGAAACATTGTTCTGGCGGCAGAGAAATATATGAAAGATTCGGGAATTGCCGATACCATGATGATTTTGCCCGAATTTGAATTTTATCTTTTCGATAATGTGGCATGGGAGGTTTCACCTCAGAAAATCGGTGTGTCGGTAGATGCACGTCAGGCTCACTGGAACAGCGACTTTGAAGGAAGAGGCGTTGTTGTAGACAAACAGAAAAACTACCACATTGCAAAACCTTTTGACGTTTCATACGAAGCAAGAAGTGAAATGTGTATGCTTATAGAAGAAGCGGGGATAAAGCTTAATTATCATCATCCCGAAGTTGGAGCCGCAGGTCAGTTTGAAATCGAGCCTGCTTTAGGTAAGATGTCCGAAATGGCAGATGCTACAATGATGATAAAATATATCATTCATAATACTGCAATCAAATATGGTCTTTCCGCAACCTTTATGCCTAAGCCCGTGGCAGGCGAGGCAGGAAACGGAATGCACGTTCATATGCTTTTGTTAAAGGACGGAAAGCCCGTGTTCTCTGATGATAACGGCTATTCCAATTTAAGCCGTGAAGCTCATTATTTTATGGGAGGACTTTTAAAACATATTGCATCACTTTGTGCGATTACAAATCCCTCCACAAATTCATTCAAGAGACTTGTTCCCGGTTTTGAAGCTCCTGTTACAGTAGGGTACGCTACATCAAACAGAAGTGCGGTTATAAGAATTCCTGCATATGCGAAAAGCCCTGTGCTCAGACGTTTTGAGCTTAGAAATCCTGATGCTACATGCAACCCCTACTTCTGCTATGCGGCTATCTTAATGGCAGGTCTTGACGGCATTAAAAACAAAATAGATCCCGAAAAAGAGGGCTGGGGTCCTTACGACTTCAATCTTTATAAATTAAGCGATGAAGAAAAAGCCAAGCTTTCTCATTTGCCCACATCCTTGAACGAAGCACTTGATGCACTTGAAAATGATCACGACTATCTTTTAGAGGGCGGAGTGTTCCCCGAAGAAATGATAAAATCCTTTATATCGAAAAAAAGGGAAGAGTGCAGAGAGATGGCAGCCATCCCTCATCCTGCAGAATTTTCGAAGTATTACAATCTTTAATAAATACAATAAAAATCGCCGTTTAGCAAACGGCAATTTTTATTGTATTGCAAAGTGGAATTTACAAAAAACACTTGACAAAGTGATAAAAAAAGAGTAAAGTATATAAAGATAATGAAAAAGTGCAACTTAAAGTTGCTTGGATGCAAAATCGGCTTAAGATATCATATAATAAATCTGATATTTAATAATATAATTAAACAGAAGGGTGATGTTTTATGACAATCGGCGAAAAAATAGCGTATTTAAGAAGCAGTAAGGACATTTCTCAGGAGCAGTTGGCTGAAAAAATAAATGTTTCCCGCCAGTCTGTTTCCAAATGGGAAATGGATCAGGCACTTCCGCAGATTGACAAAGTTCTGCAGCTTTGTGAATTATTTGCTGTTTCGGCAGATGAGCTTTTGCAGGACTCTGTTGAAATCAAAAAGACACCTCGTAAGAAAAATAAATACTTCGGAACCGACGGGTTCAGAGGAGAAGCAAATGTCAATTTAACATCCGACCAGGCGTACAAAGTGGGAAGATTTTTGGGTTGGTACTTTTCTTCAAAGCTTTCGGGTTGTGAAAAGACGGGATATAAACCCCGTATAGTAATAGGTAAGGATACCCGCCGTTCAAGCTATATGCTTGAATACTCCATTGTTGCAGGTATAACTGCATCAGGTGCGGATGCTTATATGCTTCACGTTACCACAACTCCCAGCGTTTCTTATGTAACACGCCAGGATGAATTTGACTGCGGTATTATGATCACTGCATCTCACAATCCTTTCTATGACAACGGAATAAAGGTTATAAATCGTTACGGTGAAAAGCTTGACGACGATACAACCGCTTTAATAGAAGCATACATAGACGGAGATATGACTTCTCTCGGCTTGAATCAGGCTGATTTGCCCCTGGCACAAAGAGAACATATAGGTTGTATAGTTGACTATGTATCGGGAAGAAACCGTTATGTAGGATATCTGATTTCATTAGCTTCCAATTCCTATAAGAAGCTCCGCATCGGTCTCGACTGTGCAAACGGTGCTTCCTGGATGATTGCAAAATCTGTTTTCGGAGCGTTGGGAGCACAGATGGTTGTGGTTGGCGACGAGCCTGACGGACTTAACGTAAATAACGGATGCGGCTCTACTCATATTGACAACCTTTGCAAATTAGTTAAAGAACAGCATCTTGATTTGGGCTTTGCCTTTGACGGAGACTGTGACAGGTGTATAGCTGTTGACGGAAACGGAAAAGAGGTTGACGGCGATGCTATGCTCTATATCTTAGGTAAGAGATTAAAGGGCAGAGGAATGCTCAACCAAAATACAGTTGTAGCAACGGTAATGTCAAACTCAGGCTTTGTAAAGAGCTTAGAGGAAGCAGGAATGAACTGTGCGCAGACAAAGGTGGGAGACCGCTTTGTATATGAATGTATGCAGGAAAATGATTTTGCTCTTGGCGGAGAACAGTCGGGACACATTATCTTAAAGAAATATGCCACAACAGGCGACGGTCTTTTAACAGCCATAATGATACTTGAAGAAATCTGCGATTCAAAGATGACCTTAGCCGAGCTTGCCGCTCCCGTTAAGTTATATCCCCAGTACACAAAGAATATCCGTGTAAAGGATAAGGCTGCGGTTATGGGGGATGAAGCAGTATTAAACGAAGTTAAGGAAGTTGAAAAGCTCATAAATAAAAAGGGAAGAGCGCTTCTTCGTGAAAGCGGAACGGAGCCTGTTATCCGTGTTATGATTGAAAGTGAAACAAGTGAACTTTGCGTAGAATATGCAGACAGAATAGCAAATGTTATTCTCAAAGGAGGACACGGAGTTGAGTGATAAGTTAAAGACAAAAGATTTGTTCGACTGCAAAAATCCCTATCTTAAAGAGCTTTTTGAAACATCTGAATATCCCTGGGATATACTTCCTAAAATAAAGGAATATATAAAAAAGCTCATTGAAAACGGAATTCCGGGCTATACCCTGCTTAAAGAGGGAGTGCTCATCGGAGAAAATGTTAAAATTTACGATACTGCAACCATTGAAGCTCCTGCTGTAATCGGCTCTGGAACAGAAGTGCGCCCCGGTGCATTTTTAAGGGGAAATGTTATCATTGGAGAAAATTGTGTAATAGGAAATTCCAGTGAATTTAAGAACTGTGTTCTCCTTGACAAGGTGCAGGCTCCGCATTATAACTATGTAGGAGACTCGGTTTTGGGAAACCATGCACACATGGGTGCAGGGGCTGTTTGTTCAAACCTTAAGTCCGACCAGAAGGCCGTTGTTATTCACGGCGAAAAGGATTATGACACCAATCTTCGTAAGGTTGGCGGAATATTAGCTGATAATGCGGATATAGGATGCGGCTGTGTCTTGAACCCGGGAACGGTTGTGGGCAAAAACACTTCGGTTTATCCCTTAACTCCATTAAGAGGAGTATATCCCGAAAATTCAATAGTTAAGAGTCAGAAAGTTTTTGTAGAAAGAAAGTGAGGATATTTATGAATTATATAGTAACAGAAACCTACGAAGAATTAAGCCGTAAGGCAGCAAATATCATTGGCGCAGTAGTTATAAATAAGCCCAATGCGGTTTTGGGTCTTGCAACAGGCTCATCACCTTTAGGAACCTATGACAACCTTGCGAAAATGTATAAAGAGGGAGATTTGGATTTTTCCAAGGTAACCTCCGTAAACCTTGACGAATATGAAGGTCTGGATGTTACAAACGACCAGAGTTACCGTTATTTTATGAACGAAAATCTTTTTTCAAAGATAAATATTGATATAAACAAGACTTTCGTTCCCAACGGCTGCGCAAAGGACCTTGCAAAAGAAGGGGAAGAGTATGATGCTTTAATAAAGTCTTTGGGCGGAATTGACATTCAGCTTTTAGGTATAGGTCTTGACGGTCATATCGGCTTTAATGAGCCTGACGACGTGTTTGTAGGTCCTACTCATGCAGTGGATTTAGACCCCTCTACAATCGAAGCTAATGCAAGATTCTTTGCATCAATCGACGATGTTCCCAAGAGAGCTATTACTATGGGTATGATGTCTATTATGCAGGCAAAGAAAATTCTTTTAATTGCCAACGGAGCAAAGAAAAAGGAAATCTGCGAAAAGGCATTCTTCGGTCCCATCACTCCCGAGGTACCCGCATCAATCCTTCAGCTTCATCCTGATGTAACGGTAATTTTCAGCGAGAAATAATAAAAAAGCTTTGCAAATTTGCAAAGCTTTTTTCTTGAAAAGTTTACTTTGGTATAGTATAATGCATAAAAAAGGTTTTCTATAGCCAAAACACAGCAGGAGGAATGTTTCATGGAACAATTAAAGGATGTGTTTATTTCCTATAAGGATAACGACGAAGGCGATTCTTTTGCGGCCGAACTTAAAAAAGCATTGGAAAGCAGGGGATTTTAGGTTTATTATAATCCGGATGAGCACAGAGCTGCTGATTTCACGGATAAAATAAGGGTGGCTGTTGAAAATTGCAGAGACTTTATACTTGTGGTTTCTGCCAAGTGTCTTAATGCTCTTATGAGCGGAAATAAAAATGACCGGGTAAGATTTGAATTGCTTACAGCCAAAGAGAATAATAAAAACATTATTCCGATATTGTTAAACGGGGTGAAAATGCCTGCTGATTTTGAGCTAATGCCCGAAGAATTGAGGTTTTTACCGAAGATTGACAATATTGAAATTCAGAGGATACAGCATCTTGAGGTTTCGCCTCTCAGCAAGCTTATTGATTCGATTGTTTCAAAGCCGGAAAAAGACGATATATTACCATAAATTGGCGGCAGACGGAGGGCATCCATTGTCGCCTACGCATCTTGCAATACTTTATCAGCAGCCTGAATGTGTAAATTACCATCAGGCATTCAAATACGCTACTATGGCGGCAAACATAAGAGAAAAAGAGGAAGAGTATGTTTTGGGTAACCTTTTGTTTTTCGGACGTGGATGCCGTGCAGATACAGATAAGGCGTATGAGATGTATAAATTAGCCGCAGAACATGGCTGCGACCAGGCGTTGCTTATGCTGGATAAAATAGATAATAGGGGTAAATAAAAACTGTCTAAGAAAGTGGTGAGCGTAATGATTAAAAGAGCTTTCGTTTTATGTGTAGCGATAATTCTTACCTTTTGTGCAGGCTGCAGTAAAAATGAAGATGCTTTTAAACCTGATGAAATAGTTGAAATTTCAGTTTCTGAAGTTGAAAATAAAAACGGTTTAACAAAGGAGGAAGCAGAAAAGCTTTGCATAGATGTTTTGGGAGACAAAGCAGAAGAAACAGGCTTTCCGATTTCCTACAGATGTATAGGTGCAGTTTCGGCAAAAGGTAAATCCTATTATGTAATGTATATAGCCTGGCTTGTAGAGGGAAGCCACTGGTCATATATCGGAAATTGTTATGTTTCATCTGACGGCAGCGAAATATACGACGGAATTGTGGAAGAGGGCAAATACGAAATGACCGCCCTGCGGTGGAAAAAATAGACTTATCATAAAAAAGCTTTGCAAATAAAATTTGCAAAGCTTTTTTAATATTTTTTAGTTAAAAGAGCACGTTCGGTTTCCTTAATGGAATGAAGGGCTTCGTCTGAACGGTTGAGCACGATATAGTGATATATAACATCTATAATGCCAAGCTGGACAATTCTGGAATTCAAGGCTAAAATGCTGTACTCTGTTTCATCTGCCGATGTAAAAAGGGGAATGTCCGTATATTTAAGGAGGGGAGATTTTCCTTTGTTCGTTATGGCGATGGTAGTCGCACCGTGCTCTTTTGCAAGCTTTACTGCCTCCACAATATCTTTTGATGAGCCTGAATGTGAAATGGCGATTGCCACATCTTTATCCGTAAGATGGGAAGCAGCGATTACCTGCATATGATTGTCGGAGTATGCAACCGAATTAAGCCCTGCTCTTAAAAATTTATGACTGGCATCCATTGCAAGGGATGCAGAGTTTCCAAGGCCGAATACTACAATTTTATTGGCCTTGGTTATTTCCTTGCTGGCTTTTTCCAAAAATTCGGGATTTAATGACTTTTTTGTTTTTTCCAAAGAAAGGTATATATCATTACAGATTTTTTCATAAATCCGGAAAGGAGTATCCTCCGGTGAAATATTTGAATTGATGGGGGAGGTCCCTCCCTCAGCAGCAAGAGAAATTTTAAGCTCCTGATATCCGCTTAAGCCGAGACGCTTTGAAAATCGCACAATGGTAGCCTCCGAACACTTGCACTGTTCTGCAAGCTCCACTATAGAAAGGGAGATTATTTTCCCCGGATTTTCAAAAATCCAGTCGGCAATCTGTTTTTCCGCTTTGCCCATTTCTTCATATAACATCTTTATGTTAAGGGATATTTTATCCATATTGTACCTCCGTGGAAAGTTTTTTCTTTTATAATTGTAACATATTGCACTTTTTTTGTCAATTTACAAAAATATTTTCAAAAAGGTATTGAAAAATATTTCATAATATGCTATAATTTTATCAAAAATGGCGGTTAAAAATAAAAATAATTTTCAAAAATGGAGGAAAGGGTATATGCTTAATTACAAAGTTAAAGTAGGTCTTATTCCCGATGTTCGAAATCTTGGGGATTTCGCTACAAGAAAGGGAATATTTGAACCTGCCAAGGGCGTAGAAAACAAGGATAAGGCGATAAAGTTCATCAGGGACAATTTTGCCGACGATATTACGGAATTTACCGACCTTGAATGGCTCAACGACCTTGGGGTGATTTACAAAAACGAAGATTGCGATAAGGTTTGTGAGTATTTAAGGAAAGAAAAGGTTGACGCATTATTTATCTTAAACTGCAATTTCGGAAACGAAGAGGTTTTAGGTCAGGTTGCAAAGAAAATGAATCTTCCCGTTCTTTTGTGGGGACCTCAGGATATGGTTTTCGAAGCTGACGGTCAGAGATACACCGATGCACAGTGCGGTCTTTTTGCTATAAGCAAACAGTTAAGACGTTATAAAATTCCTTTTTCTTACATAGAAAACTGCCCGGTTGAAAGCGAAATTTTCTCCCAGGGCTTAAAGAAATTCCTTTCCGTTGTAACAATGGTTAAAAATTTCAAAAACCTTACTGTAACTCAGGTGGGTACAAGACTCACTCCGTTTAAGAGTGTAATGTATAACGAGCTTGAACTTACAGAAAAATTCGGAATAAATCTTAACAATGTCAATATGGCTGTAGTTATGGATAAGTTTAACAAGGTTTTGTCTGACGGAAGCATTTCCCTGGATAAAGATTTGGAAGACTTAAAGGCTAAATATGACGTGGCAGGATTGGATGACGAGGTTTTAAGAAAAATGCTTGCCTTCGTATATGTATATAAGCAGATTTTAGAGGAATCCAATGCCGATGTTTTAGCATCTGAGTGCTGGTCAGCAATGCCTCTTGCGGTGGGTGCAAATCCCTGTCTTGCCATGAGCATTCTTGCTGATATGGGCTATATCGTAACCTGCGAAGCCGACATTCACGGTGCAATCACCAATGCACTTTTACTTTGTGCATCAAGAGGAAAGAGTGCACCGCTTTTCGGAGAGTTTACAGTAAGACATCCCGAAAACAAAAATGCAGAGCTCCTGTGGCATTGCGGTCCTTTCCCGTATTCAATGTGTGCAGAGGACTCTAAGCCCAAGCTCTTTAACACCAAGCCCAGCTTCAGAGCGAAAGACGGAGAATATACCATTGCCCGTTTCCAGGGAGATGCAGGAAACTATACTCTCTTAGGGGGCAAATTCAAAACCACAGACGGTCCTTTAACCTTCGGCACCTATATTTGGGCTGAATTCAAGAACTGGGCAGAAGTAGAAAAGAAAATGATTTTTGGTCCCTATATCCATCACATGAGCGAATTATACGGAAATTACGCAGAAGTCCTGGAAGAATTTTGTAAATTCATCCCCGGCCTTGAGTTTGATCCGTTAGAAAAATAATATAAAGGAGAAGAAAAATGACTGATTTTTTATTTGATGTGATTGCAACTGAACTTGAAGATGCAGTCGGAAGAGAAAACTGTTCCACAAGAACAATCGACAAACTTACACACAGCGTTGACTATTTCTGGCTTTCCAGAATGTGGTCTGACAGAGGTTTAAGAATGCCCGAGGGCGATTTTATCGTTGCTCCCAAGGATGCAAAGGAAACCTCTGCGGTATTAAAAATTGCAAACTATTATAAAATTCCCGTTACAACCTGGGGTGCCGGCGGCGGTACACAGGGCGGCGCCATTCCCGTTTGCGGCGGGATTGTTTTAGATACCAAGAGAATGAATAAAATCTACGACGTAAACGAGCAGGGAATGTACATAGAGTGCGGAACAGGTGCTATCTACAAGCACATTGAATGGGCAGCAAATGAAAGAGGCTATGCTACAATGCACTATCCCTCTTCTTTAACCTGCTCTACAGTAGGCGGATTCTTGGCACACAGAGGTATTGGTGTATCATCAACCAAGTACGGAAAAATTGATGACATGGTACTCCAAATGGAAGTCGTTCTTCCTAACGGTGATATTATTGAAACTTCACCTGCACCCAAGCATGCGGCAGGTCCCGACTTAAACCAGATATTCATTGGTTCAGAAGGAACACTGGGCGTTATGACAAAGGCACAGATGAGAATTTTCGAGCAGCCCGAATCCCGTCAGTTCAGAGGATTTTTATTCCATAATATGACTGATGCATTCAACGCCGCAAGAGAATTGTTACAGAAATTCAAACCCTCCGTTATGCGTCTTTATGATGAAGCTGAAACCGCTTCTCTGATAAAGAAGATTGTAGGCGTTGAGAAAAAAGGTGCATTTATGAATGTTGCCTTTGAAGGCGTAGCTGAAATGGTTGAACTTGAAAAGAAAATTCTTCTTGAGACCTTTGCTAAATACGGAGCAGAGGACTTGGGCTCCGAGTACGGCGAAAAGTGGTGGAAGGAAAAGATTACATTCTTCTATCCCGGTCATATGATGGACATTCCTCAGTGCTTCGGTACTATGGATACAATTGCACCCTATGATAAGATTGAGAAGATTTACTGGGAAATGAAAAAAGCCATTGAAACAAACTTCCCCCAGGCTAAGTTTATTGCTCACTTCTCTCACTGGTATGAATGGGGTTGTATGATTTACGACAGATTCATAGTTGACGGTGATAAGGTGCCTAAAGATCCTCATGAAGCATTCAGACTTCATCAGGAAATCTGGAACTGCGGCGTAAGAACAGCCCTTGCCAACGGCGGTGTTGTTAACGACCACCACGGCGTAGGTATTAAGCTCGGAAGACTTATGAAAGAACAGTACGGCCCTGCAATGCAGGTATTTGAAGGAATAAACAAGCAGCTTGACCCCAACGGAATTATGAATCCGTTTAAGCTTGGTCTGTAAGGAGGAAAAAAACATGCAATTTTCACAGAAATCAAGAGAACATATAGATTCCTGCCGTTTTTGCTGGATGTGCCATCATGTATGTCCTATAGGTAATGCGACAGGCCAGGAAAGAAATACTGCCAGAGCAAGAGCATTGGGTCTTTCCATGGTAGCAAGAGATGCAATAGAATATACTGAAGATATCATAAATAACGTTTACGAATGTTCACTTTGCGGCGGATGTATGACTGACTGTGTTACAGGTTGGGACCCCGTAATGTTCACAAAGGAAGCAAGACTTGGTGCAGCACTTGACGGCAAGCTTCCCGGATACGTTATGGCTATGGTTAATAATATCGTGGAAAAGGGCAATATTTACGGCGTTGCCAACGACAATAAAATTCCCGAATTTAAAGACAGTGATGTTTTATTCTTCCTGGGCGAAGATACCAGAGCTAAAGGTTGCGCAAAAACTGCAGTTGATGTATTGAAGAAGGCAAATGTTGACTTTACAGTACTTAAGGATGAGCCCAATAGCGGCTATTCAATGGACTTTTTAATCGGTGCTGCCGCTGAAACAAAGGCCATTATGGAAAACTGTGCGAAGACTCTTAATAACTATAAAAAGGTTATCTGCTATGACCCTGCCGATGCAAAGGTTATGATGCGTGAATATAAGGAGTGGGGCATAGAGCTTAAGTGTGAGGTTGTTACCTTCACCGCATTTTTGGCAGAGCTTATTAAAGAAGGTAAGCTTAAGGTTAAAAATATAGGACTTGAATTTACACCTCAGGACAGCCCTCTTTTAGCAAGAGATTTGGAAGAAACAGAGCCGGTAAGAGAAATTTTATCTGCTTGCGGTAAAGTAAATGAAATGCTCTTAAATAAAGAACATACAATGCTTGCAGGAAATCTCATTATGAATGAGTATATGCCTGAAGTTATGAAAAAGGTTGCCGAAAACAGATGGATGAATGCTAAAAATGCAGGGGCAAAAATTCTTGTAACAGAAAGCTTTGCAGAATATACCTTGCTTTCAGAAACAAAGAGAGAGGATATCGAACTTTTGAAAATTGAGGAGGCAATTGAAAAATGCTTGTAAGCCTCAAAGAAGTAATTGATATGGCTGAAAAAGGCAATTTCGCCATACCTGCTTTCAACGTATATAACACCGAAACAATTATGGGTATTGTAAAAGCGGCAGAGGAGTTAAGAGCTCCCGTGATTATACAGGTATATCCCAGACTTCTTAATGAGGAAGTTGGCTATTACCTTTGCCCTGCAATAGTTGCGGCTGCAAGAAAAGCAACAGTTCCCGTTTGTTTCCACTTAGACCACGGTCCTTCTGAACTGGAAGTGCAGAAGGCTCTCCGCTGGGGTGCAACGGGTATAATGTACGACGGCTCAGTTCATCCTCTTGAAGAAAATATAGAAAAGACAAATCATATTGTTGAAATTTGCGGTGCCATTGATGTTTCTGTAGAAGGTGAGCTTGGTCATGTGGGAAGCGTAAATGACGATGCCATGGAAGAATATACCGATCCCGAAGAAGCAGCAGAATTCGTAAAGAAAACAAATGTAACCTGCCTTGCTGTTTTAATCGGTAATGCACACGGCCACTATAAAAAGACTCCCAAGATTGATATAGAAAGAATAAAGGCCATAAGAGAAGCTACCGGAGGAATTCCTCTGGTGCTTCACGGTGGTTCCGGAATTCCCGATGACCAGGTAAAGGCGGCAATTAAGGCAGGCATAAGAAAAATGAACATCGGAACAGATGTATGCTGTGCCTTTGCTGAGGGAACTAAAGAGACCTTGGATGACCCGGGAAGAAGTCTTGCCATCGACCTCTTTATGAAGCATCCCATTGAAACGGTTAAAAAGCTTGCTATAGAAAAAATCAAGTTGGTGGGAGCCGACGGAAAGGCGTAAGAAATGAGCAAAATTGTAGGAATTGGTGCAAATGTATGCGACACATTGCTTACAGTTTCAAATTACCCCAGTGAGGATACAAAGCTTCGTGCTGACAAGATAGTGCAAAGCGGCGGAGGTCCTTGTGCCACAGGCCTTGTGGCAGCCTCAAAGCTTGGAGGAGACTGTGCCTATATAGGAACTCTTACTGATGACAATGCAGGAAAGTTTTTACTTTCCGACCTTGAAAAATACGGAGTTTTTACTGAAAATGTTCTGATAGAGCCGGGCTTCACTTCCTTTTCATCCTTTATTCTGCTTTCAAAGGAAAGAGCATCAAGAACCTGTGTATTTCATAAGGGAGATATTCCTTCCTGGAGCCTTACTGATAAGCAGAAGGAAGCCATTAAAGATGCCGAAATACTTATGATAGACGGCAACGAAATGAAAGCCGCCTTAGAGGGCGTAAAAGTGGCAAAGGAAAACGGAACAAAGGTTTTGTATGATGCCGGAGGCTTGTACGACGGTGTTGAAAATCTTTTGCCTTATGCGGATATTTTAATTCCGTCAGAGGAGTTCAGCCTGGGCCATACGAAGGCTGAAACTGCAGAAGAGGCGGCAAAAATCCTTTTCTCAAAATATTCTCCTGAAATTGTTGTAATTACCCAGGGCAAAAAAGGCGGAATAATCTACGATGGAAAAGAGATAAGAAAATATCCGATTTTTGAAGTTGAAGTAGTTGATTCAAACGGTTCGGGAGATGTTTTTCACGGAGCATTTGCATTTGCAGTAACTTTAGGTTATAATTATTATGACGCTTGTGTTTTTTCAAGTGCGGTATCAGCGCTTAAATGCACTAAGATAGGCGCAAGAAACGGTGTGCCCTCGTACGATGAGGTACAAAAATTCTTAAAGGAGCGAGAGTAATATGTATAAAAGAAGTTGGAATAAAAAGTTTGGTAAAGCTGAAATTTATAAGTTTGAAGACAGCTTTTGCCAGAAGGTTGAAATGGATATGATAAAGCTTGCCGACGGAGACAAAAAGTCATATAAAGAAGAAAACAAGGAATATGCCCTTGTAATTCTTGGCGGTAAGTGCACAGTTTCGGGTGAAGGATTTGAATTTAAGGAAGCAGGAAAGAGAAAGAACGTTTTTGACGGAGCAGCTACCTGTATCTATATTCCCGCAAACAAGCCTTTTACAATAGAAGGTGTGGGAGAGGTTGAGATTGCTGTTGCAAAATCCCCCTCCGATAAGGACTTTAAGCCTGCAATTATAAATCCCGAAGACGTTATAATTAAAAATCTCGGTAAGCCCGGCTGGGAAAGAGAAGCTCACTTTATTTTAGATGAAAGAGTAGATGCAAATATGCTCTATATCGGTGAAGCTTTTGTTAAGGGCGGACAGTGGGCAAGCTATCCTCCTCATAAGCATGATGACGATAATATGCCTACTGAAGCAGCTACAGAAGAAATCTACTACTACGAGTTCAAGGAGCCTCAGGGCTTTGGTATCCAGAAGGTTTATACTCTTGAGGGAGACATTGATGAAACATACACCGTTAAGTCAGGCGATTTCGTTGAAATTCCCAGAGGATACCATCCTTTCCATGCAGCACCGGGATATGATAACTACTATCTCTGGATAATGGCAGGAGAGGACAGAGGCTTTTATATGACAACAGATGAGGACCACAAATGGCTGAACAAATAATGCTTTTATAATCAAGTTCAGCTAAAGAATGGAGAAATTTTATGTTAGAAAAATTAAAAAAACTTAATCCTGATATAAAAATTTTCAGCATAAAAGATGAAGAGTTCAAAAAATACGGGAGAATTTTAGATTTTGACTCAAAAGAAATTGTAGAGGCATGTGAAAATCTTAATTTCCCTGAAAACGGAAGTGCATACGAGCCTTCCGTAAAAAGCCTGGAGGAACTTTCTTCAAGCGAAAAGCTTCGTGAGATGGCATTTGGCGGATGCGATGCACAGATTGGTATTTGTCATGGTTACAATTCAATGATGAATGGTCTTGAATTTCACAAAAGCAGCGAAATAAATATAGCTGCAAAACCCCTTGTGCTTATTCTCGGACTTACATATGAAATGGATGAAAACGAATTTTCATCAGAAAAAGCTAAGGCTTTCTGGCTTGAAAAGGGAGATACGGTTGAAGTTTACGGAACAAGTCTTCATTTTTGCCCTTGCCAGGTAGCAGATGACGGTTTTTCTTGTGTAGTGGTACTTCCGAAAGACACAAACACACTTTTGGATAAAGCAAGTGATGATAAGCTTCTTTTCAAGAAGAATAAGTGGCTTATATGCCATGATAAAAACCAGGGCCTTATAGATAAGGGCGTTTATCCCGGAATTCACGGGATAAATTACGAAATTAAATATTAAAGGGTAGGTTTTATGAAATACTTATTGGGAATAGATTTTGGAGGCGGAGCATCAAAGGCGACGCTTTTAAGAGAAGACGGATACATTGCGGCAACCAATACAACAGAATACAAAACCTTTTATCCAAAGCCGGGTTATGCAGAGCAGAACCCGGCTGATTGGGTTGATGCCACTTTAGAAAACATAAAGGGTGTTATTGAAAAAAGCAAAATTTCACCTTGTGAAATTGCTGCGGTTTCCTTAGATGCTGCAACCCATACGGCGGTTATTATGGATGAGAAATTTAATGTAATCCGTCCCTCAATTTACTGGACTGATACCAGAAGTATCGGTGAGGTTGATTTCTTAAAGAAAAATTATTCTGATACAATTTTAAAAGAGGTACTGCATAAGCCCGATACAATCTGGACTCTGCCTGAACTTTTATGGATAAAGAATAACGAGCCTGAAAACTGGTCAAGGGTGAGAAAAATCCTTTTTGCTAAGGATTTTGTAAGACACGCCCTTACGGGAGACTATGTAACGGACTATATAGAAGCTGAAGGCAGTATGATGTTTGACATAAATAAAATGGAGTGGAGCAGAGAGCTTTGCTCTGTTTTGGACATTGATACGGAATTGATGCCGGAAATTCTTAATCCCACCGATATGGCGGGAGCAATAACAAAGGAAGCTGCAAAAATGACAGGGCTTAAAGAAGGTACACCTGTTCTTTGCGGAACAACCGATACGGTAATGGAGGTTTTTGCTTCAGGCGCCGTAAGTAAAGGGCAGATGACATTGAAGCTTGCGACAGCAGGAAGAATTTGTGTTATAACCGATAAAGCCCATCCCGATATAAACTTAATTAACTATTCTCATATAGTCAGCGGATTGTTTTATCCGGGAACTGCAACGAAATCCTGTGCAGCATCTTTAAGATGGTTCCGTGATACCTTTGGAGAGGACTATTCAGAGCTTGACAGACAGGCGGAAAGTGTTCCTGTGGGTGCTGAGGGGCTTATATTCCATCCCTACTTAAACGGAGAATTGACACCCTATGCCAACCCTAATTTGTGTGCGGATTTTGTGGGTGTAAGAGCATCACATACAAAGGCACATTTTACAAGGGCGGTTTTAGAGGGTGTTGCCATGAGTATGTTGGATTGTAAAACCACGCTTGACAATCTTAATATCCCTCACGAAGACTACGCAGTAATCATTGGCGGAGGAGGAAAAAGCCCTCTGTGGCGACAGATGATATCTGACGCCTTGGGAATTAAGCTTATCCAGATGAAATATGCCGATTCATCCTTTGGCAGTGCGATGCTTGCGGGTGTGGCATTGGGGATATTTAAAAGTCCAGAAGATGCCCTTTCTGTCTGCAATGAAATTATATCCGAAACCTTACCGAATGCGGAAAATACTTTGAAATACAGAGAAATTTTCAAAAAATATAAAGCAATTCAGAAGGCTTTGGAGCCCATATACAATGGTGAATATTTATGAAAATTTTAGTTTGTGTCAAGGTTGTAAAAGGAGAGATAAATCCCTTTGACGAGTCGGCTTTAGAGTGCGCCTTGGACTTGTCCGATGATGTTACCGTTGTAACCATGGGACCTTTGAGTAACAAAGATGTACTCATGCCGCTTACAAGGCTTGGGGCCAAGGTTATGCTTATAAGCGACAGCCTTTTTGCAGGCTCCGATACCCTTGCGACGTCATATATTCTTTCAAAAGCCATAGAAAAAATGGATTATGACCTTATTCTTTGCGGAAGACAAAGTATAGACGGAGATACCGCACAGGTAGGTCCTATGCTTGCAACGGAACTGGGGATAGGGCTTATTACAAATGCTCTAGGTATTAAAGTCAATGAAGAAACAGTTGTTGCAGAAACAAGAATGGGAGAAGAAAGTGCCCGCCTTCCTGCTTTAGTTACAATGGAAAGAGGCTTTGTTTTAAGATTCCCCAGTATTTTCTCAAAAATTGGTGAAGTTAAGGTTATAAGCAACGAAGAACTTAACTGCGAAAAAGAAAAATGCGGTCTTGAAGGTTCACCGACCAGGGTTATGGAAGCCTTTGAAAATGAGAGAGGAAAGAGAAAGTGTAAGTTCATTTCCTTTGATGAACTTTTTCCTTTGGTTGAAGAACTTAAAAAGCAAAGCATAGCAGAAGATAAGAAAGAAGAAGCAGGCGTTAAGCTTAAAAGTGTCTGGGCAATAGGGGAAGAGGTTTTGGAAAAAGCCCGTGAAATGGCAGAAGAAGTAAAGCTTATTAAAAAGCTTTCACCCAGAGAAATTGCAGATATGGCAAGGGAAGAAAAGCCCGATGTAATTTTGTGGAATGCCGACCTCTGGGGCAGAAAAAATGCACCCATCGTAGCATCAATGCTTAAAACAGGACTTTGTGCCGATTGTACCATGCTACAAACAGACGGGGAAAAGCTTTATATGTACCGCCCTGCCCAGGGAGGAAATATAACGGCAAAGATAAAATGTGTAACGAAACCTCAGATGGCAACAGTGAGGACAAAAAGCAAAAGCTCGGATATTTTGGTTTCAGGGGGCAAGGGCATAGCGGATAAAATGGATAAGCTCAATGAACTTGCCGAAAGATTAGGAGCGCAAACGGGAGCGTCAAGAGGTCTTGTGGATTTAAATAAGGCACCATACGATAAACAGATAGGCTTAACGGGAAAAACCGTAAGTCCGAAAATTTATATCGCAGTGGGGATTTCGGGAGCGATACACCATACCTGCGCCATAGAGGGCAGCTACAAGGTAATTGCAATAAACCCCGATAAGGATGCGAGAATTTTCGAATATGCTGATTTTGGGATTTTAGAAGAGTTTTAAAACAGGAGATTAGCTCCTGTTTTTGTTTTAAGCCAAAAGGTATCGACACCCTTTGGCTTAAGGAAATTTAAATATAATTTGATTTTATTAAAAAAATGTGGTAAAATATAACTGTAATACAAATTAAGAGGGGGAAAAATATGAAGCAGAGAGAAAAATTTTCATCAAGACTGGGCTTTATACTTATTTCAGCGGGATGTGCCATAGGTCTTGGTAACGTTTACCGCTTTCCAATCATGACCGGAGCTTATGGCGGAGCACTTTTCGTACTTATTTACATCGGATTTCTTTTACTTATGGGACTTCCGATAATGACAATGGAGCTTGCAGTTGGACGAGGAAGTCAGAGAAGTATAGCATCCTCTTTCGACGTACTGGAAAAACCTGGACAAAAGTGGCATTGGCTCAAGTTTACGGGGATTGCAGGAAATTATATTCTAATGATGTTCTATACAACAATTTCCGGTTGGATGCTTATATATTTTCTTAAATATGCCACCGGATCAATATCGAAATTTAAAACAGCAGAAGAACTGGGAGGCGTTTTTGGAAACGTCGTATCTGATACCGGTCTTATGACTATAGCAACCTTTTTAGTTATTTTTATATGCTTTGGAGTTTGCTCTTTAGGGCTTCAAAAGGGTGTTGAAAAAATCACCAAGGTTATGATGATTTTACTTTTTATTCTCATGATAGGGCTTGCAGTATATGCCTGCACTCTTGAAAATGCAAAAGAGGGGCTTAAATTCTATTTGGTACCCTCACTTGTCGGAGTTAAGGAACACGGCCTTTGGACGGTTATATCTGCAGCCATGGGACAGGCTTTCTTCACACTCAGCATAGGTATCGGTTCAATTGCTGTTTTCGGCAGCTATATAAGTAAGGAAAGAAGCCTTCCCGGAGAAGCGGTTACTATTTTAGGTCTTGATACTTTAGTTGCAATAACCTCTGGTCTTATAATTTTCCCCGCTTGCTTCACCTACAATAATGGAGTTACAGCTGATGCATCAACTGTGGGAGCAGGCTTCCTTTTCACCACATTATCAAGCATATTTAATGCTATGCCCGGCGGCAGAATAATCGGCACATTGTTCTTTGTATTTATGATATTTGCAGCATTTTCAACGGTTATAGCCGTGTTTGAAAATATTATGTCTTTCTGGCTTGAGCTTACAAATATGGGAAGACGAAAGGTTGCTTTAATAAACATTTTGTTGATTGCACTTTTATCTATGCCCTGTATTCTTGGCTTCACCTTGTGGTCAGACTTTTCTGTTGCGGGAAAAGGCATAATGGATTTAGAGGACTTTACGGTGTCTAACGTACTTTTGCCTCTGGGAAGTTTATTCTATGTTCTTTTCTGCACAAGTCGTTACGGCTGGGGATGGGACAACTATTTTGCTGAAGTAAATGAAGGAAAGGGCTTAAAGCTTGCAAAGTGGTTAAGACCGTATCTTTCTTACATTCTCCCCATAGCATTATTTATAGTATTTTTGGTATCTGTACTTTAACAAAAAATCTCCCTGCAGAGCTTCTGCAGGGAGATTTTTTTGTTTTAAGAGAAGAAATCAATAAATTTGTTGCAGGCGTAGGAAAGATAATGGTTTGTTTTTTTGGAAAAATAAATATTTCTTCTTATTTCATCATCAAAAATTCTGTAAAAATAAAGTCTGTTTTCAGTCTGCATATTTTTAACTAAAGTATCGCCTACAAAGGTTATTCCCATTCCCATGGCGGCAGTGTTATAGGCGGTAATCTGCTGGTCGAATAAAAATACCGTTTTAGGGGTTATTTCATGCTTTTTAAAGATTGAATGTGCACGTCTTCCGGTATCATTTTCGAGATTTAATAAAATGAAAGGTGAATCGCCAAATTCCGAAACATTTATGCAAACCTCATCCTTCAGATGCTTCCCGTCTTTTATATCTTTGGCACTAAGACGGAATTTTTTAAGCTTTTCGTTTATCTCTAAGGATACCGGCACAGCCAAAAGAAGAATTTCACGGGTATATATAATAGAGGTTATGGATGGATTATCAATGACGGCGTTATCTATCATGATGTCAAGTGTTCCCATAGATAATTTTTCTATGAGATTTTTTGTGCTGTCCTCAAAAACCTCGAATTTTATGTAAGGATGCTTTTTGTTAAACTGCGATATCATGGAAGGAAGCATAAAGGAAGAAAACAGACTGCTTCCGCCGATTCTTACAGTTCCGGTTAAAAGATTCGTTGTGTCGTAGATATAGCGTTCAAAATCCTTTTCTTTTTCCTGAATTTTTAAGGCATAGCGAACATATTCTTTTCCTGCCTCCGTCAAGGTAACGGGATTTGTAGAACGATTAAAAATGGGCATCTGAATTTTATCCTCGATTCTTTTTACCGAGGCACTCAAAGAAGGCTGAGAAATAAAAAGAGATTGCGCCGCCTTTGAAAAACTGCCTTCTTGCCATATAGCCAGAATATAGTGCTTGTTTGTAAACACGAAAACCACCTCTATAGTTTTTGGGTTATATCGAATATAATTTAATATGTATTTGATTATATCATATGTTTTATATATAATCAATAAGGATTTTGCATAAAAGAGAGGTAAAAATAATGGGAGAATTCAGAAAAGAATACGATTCTTTGGGCGGAAAAGAAGTACCTGCAGAGGCTTATTACGGAATACAGTCATTAAGAGCTGCGGAGAATTTTAAAATTACGGGAACTATTGTACACAGCGAAATTATTAAAAGCATTACAGAAATTAAAATGGCAGCGGCTATTACAAATAAGGAAATCGGAGTAATTGATGAAAAAGTCGCTGACGCAATGGTTATGGCGTGTCAGGAAATATTGGACGGCAAGCTTTTGGACAATTTTGTAGTGGACTCCATACAGGGCGGAGCAGGAACATCTCTTAATATGAATGCCAACGAGGTTATTGCAAACAGAGCAATAGAAATATTGGGCGGTAAAAAAGGAGATTATCTCGTGGTTCATCCTAACGATCACGTAAACTGCGGTCAGTCCACAAATGACGTATTTCCCAGTGCAGGCAAAATCGCAATGATAAGACTTTTGGAAAAAGTGTTAAAGGAGCTTGAAGGACTGAGCGAAGCTCTTGATGAAAAGGCACAGGCTTTCGCTAAAATCATCAAAATGGGAAGAACTGAAATGCAGGACGCAGTACCCATAAGCTTCGGTCAGGTATTCGGAGCGTGGGCATCTGCAATAAGGAGAGACAAGGCAAGATTTTTAAAAGGAATAAAGGCAATGTCTGAGCTTAATATGGGAGGTACTGCGGTAGGAACAGGAATAAATGCAGAGCCCGAATACATAAAGAATATTGTTTCCAACATATCAAGCGTAACAGGAATTGAGCTTACTCAGGCAGAAGACTTAGTTGATGCGACACAAAATCTTGATGAATTTGTGTACGTTTCGGGAATTATAAAATCCTGTGCAGTTACTTTATCAAAAATGTCTAACGATTTGAGACTTATGTCCTCAGGACCCAGAACTGGATTTGGAGAAATAAATCTGGCACCAAAGCAGAATGGCTCCTCCATTATGCCCAGCAAGGTAAATCCGGTTATACCCGAAATGATGAGCCAGATATGTTTTAACATTATAGGAAATGACAGTACGGTTGCTTATGCAGCAGAAGCGGGACAGCTTGAATTAAATGCATTTGAGCCCATTATATTCCGCTGTATGTTTGAATCTTTAGATACATTGCGTAACGGAATACATATATTCACAAAGGACTGCATCAGGGAAATAACCATAAATACGGAAAAGTGCAAGTATAATCTTGACAGATGTATCGGTATTGTTACGGCTCTTTGCCCTCATATCGGTTACACAAATGCAGCCCGTCTTGCAAAAAAAGCATTAAAGGAAAACAGAAATATAAGAGACGTGGTAATTGCAGAAAACATTATGCCCATAGATAAATTAGACGAAATATTAGACCCTAAAAATATGATATAAAAGAATAAAGCAGCCAAAAGGCTGCTTTATTCTTTTATACTTGAAAAAAAGAGGAAACTGTGATATACTGCTTATATTAAACTAAAAGGAGGTTCCGCAGAAGTGAATAAGATATTAAAGGCTAAAATATTGGAATCTCTTTATGCGGTATTACCCGTAACAGGTATAGTTCTGGTTTTGAGCATATTTTTAGTTCCCATGGATATAGGAACATTTGCAATGTTCATTGTAGGAGCGATTTTACTTATAGCCGGAATGGGAATGTTCCAATTGGGAGCGGAAACGGCCATGACACCTATAGGAGAGGGCATAGGTGTAAGTGTGGCAAAGTCCAAAAGATTGTGGATTGTAGTTTTGATAGGCTTAATAATGGGCATCATTATAACTATTGCTGAGCCTGATTTGCAGGTTTTATCAAACCAGGTGCCTGCTATCCCCAACATAGTGTTGATTTTGACTGTAGCTTTAGGCGTGGGGATTTTTCTGGCTCTTGCCATTGCGAGAATTATATTCAAGATAGAATTATCCACGCTTCTTATAATATTATATATCATTGTTTTAATTGTATCGTTCTTTATACCTAAGGAATTTCTGGCTGTAGCATTCGACTCCGGCGGTGTAACTACAGGCCCTATAACAGTTCCTTTTATAATGGCTATGGGTGTAGGTATTTCTTTTGTGCGAAGCGATAAGGAAGCGGCAAGCGACAGCTTCGGTCTTGTTGCTTTATCAAGTGTAGGCCCTATTTTAGCGGTTATGCTTTTAGGTATTTTCTACACTCCCGATGAAGCAGGCTATAGTGCAACGGAAATATTAAACGTCATTACCATGAGGGATATCGCAAAATCCTTTGCTATAGAAATACCTTTATATATAAGCGAGGTTTTTGTGGCATTGCTTCCGATTTTCCTTATGTATCTGGTGTTCCAGCTTATAAGCAGACGTTATCACCCCAGAGCGAGGAAAAGAATTGTAGTAGGTTTTATTTATACATACTTAGGGTTAGTACTTTTCCTTTGCGGTGTAAACGTTGGTTTTGCTCCCGTGGGCGCTATTTTGGGCGGTGAAATTGCCGGAAGCTACAAATGGCTTTTGATACCTATAGGAATGCTTATAGGCTATTATATAGTAAAGGCCGAGCCTGCCATACAGATATTAAATAAACAGGTACAGACAGTTACGGACGGAACAATATCGGCAAAATCCATGAACAGGGCTTTATCCATTGGTGTTTCCGTAAGTATAGGGCTTGCAATGGCCAGGATAATATTACAAATACCCATTATATACATTGTGGTTCCCTTATACGTTCTGGCACTTGTCATGTCAAAATTCGTGCCTAAAATTTTCGTAGGTATTGCCTTTGACTCCGGTGGAGTTGCCAGCGGACCCATGACATCAACCTTCCTTTTGCCTCTTTGCATAGGAGCTTGTGAAAAGCTTAAAGGAAACATTATGACAGATGCCTTTGGTGCAGTGGCTTTGGTTGCCTTAACTCCGCTTATTGCCATACAGATTATGGGATTGGTTTATAAGTTCAAGTTAGATAAGATAGAAAAGAATACTGCACCTAAGAGCATTATACTTGATGACAGCGACGAAATTGTTGAATTCGAGGAGGAGTTTACAGATGATGCCCAGTGATAAAAACACTAATCAGGCATTCAGAATATTGATGCTTATAACAGATGTAAAGCTTACGGGAAAGGCAGAAAAGCTATTTCACGGGGAGGAGCTTCCTATACATTACAAGATTAATGCAATGGGAACAGCCTCCAGCGAAATGATGGATATCCTGGGGCTTGGAACCCCTGAAAAAAGCTTTTTTATCAGTATTATGACCAAACGACTGGCGGATAAAATGATAAGAAAAGCACATAACGAGCTTGAGTTTAATATTCCAGGAAACGGAATTGGCTTTACACTTTTAATGACGGGAGCAAACAGTCATATATTCAAGATGCTCTGCGAAATTGAAGAAAAGGATTATGAACTTACCGAAAGAAAGGATGAGGGGATCGTGTCTGATATTAAGAGAACTTTGATAATCGCCGTTGTAAATCACGGATACAGTGAAGAGGTTATGGCATCAGCCAAGGAAAAGGGAGCTACAGGCGGAACTGTAATTCACGGCAAACATGTTGGGGATGAGGAGGCATCCGCTCTTTGGGGTCTCAGCATCAAGGAGGAAAAGGACATTGTTTTGATTGTGGCAGATTTCGATAAAAAGCTTGACATCATGAAAGCTATCGGTGAAAGCTGCGGTATTCATACAGATGCCAAGGGAATTATAGTATCAACTCCCATCGATACGGTTGTAGGACTTGATAACAAACTTTAATAAAAAATAAAGGATAGCTTCTGCTATCCTTTATTTTTTTATTGTGCACTGGCGGGCTTATCTTCCTGAAGCTTTACGTCAAGGGTTTTTTCTTTGCCCTCTCTGTTGATTGTAAGTTTTATCGTATCTCCCGCCTTGAAGGTGTTTCTTTTATTGATAAATTCGGCAGCTGTAGTAACCTTTTCTCCGTTAAATGCGATTACGATATCGCCAACCTCTATACCGGCAAAAGCGGCGCTTCCGCCTTCTATAACGTCATTTACGAAAAGACCGTAGCTTACGGGAAGATTATACAAATATGATATCTGGGGAGTTATTTCCACGATGCTTATGCCAATGGAGGGTCTTCCGTGAACATAACCATCTTTTATAAGGTCTTCGATAATATCCTTTACGTCGTCAATGGGTATTGCAAAGCCTAATCCTTCAACTCCGTCTGAAGAAATTTTAACCGAGTTTATTCCGATTACTTCTCCTGCTGTATTAACTAAGGCTCCGCCCGAATTACCTGAGTTTATGGCTGCATCGGTCTGTATAAGATTATAGGTTGTGCCTTCGATGGTAAGCTTTCTGTTTAAGGCACTTATAATTCCGTGAGTTACGCTTCCTGCAAGCTGAAGTCCCAGAGGATTGCCGATAGCAAGAACTGCATCTCCAACCTGAAGGGAGGAGGAATAACCGATGGTTGCTGCCTTAAGGTCTAAACCAGCGGGGTCAATCTTAATTATTGCCATGTCCGTTGTGGGGTCGCTCCCCACAAGCTTTGCGTCAACTTCATCGCCTGATGACAAGGTAACCTTAAGCTTGTTGGCGTTGGAAATAACGTGATTGTTGGTAACTATATAGCCTTCCTCGCTTATTATTATTCCCGAGCCTGTGGACTGAAGAGTATTGATGTTAAGGAAGCTGTTGGGAGAATAGCTCATATTGGAAATTCCGACGATAGAGGGGCTTACCAAGGCGGCAATTTGCTGATTTGTGAGCTTGCCCTGCTCTGAAACTATGGGAGCAGCTCCCGGAATATCCAAAGAAGGTGTAGAACCTCCTCTATTTACTTCCTTTAATATTTCTTTTTTTATTGCATCTTTAGAGGCGTAAAGTCCCCCAGAGAATATAACAGCAGTAACAAAAGATGCCAATAGAGCTACCGCAATGGGTCTTTCGGATAATTTTTTTCGGCTTTTTTTCGGCTTTTTGATGGTTTCTGTATAAACAATAGGGGATTCCTCAGACAAAGAGGATTCTTTATCTAATTCGGTATAAGAAACATCCTGGAAGGAAGAATCAGATTCCTTATTGTTTTTAGAATTCAATTCTTCAAAAAAATCATTGTTCATATTAAAACTCCTTTCGTTAATTCTATATTAACACAGTTTTTTTAATATTATATGAATAACGTGTAAAAATAATTTTATTTGTGAATATTTCCTTTATGGAGCTTGAGAGTAAAGGTGAAGCGTGTAAATTCTCCTACATTGCTTTGGACTTCGATATTTTCTCCGTGGAGAGACAAAATGTTTTTTACAAGGTAAAGACCAAGTCCGATGCCTTTTTTATCAAGCCCTCTGGATTTATCTGTTTTATAAAACTTATCGAAAATGTGCTTCAGGTCGTGAGAGTTAATGCCCTCTCCACTGTTTTCCACCATAATGTAGGCTTTTCCCGAATGGTTTTTGACAGCTATTTTTATATATCCATCAGTGTTTGCAAATTTTATTGAATTATCAATTAAATTTATAAAAACTCTTGTGATAGAGTCTTTATCGCAAAGACATATACATTCTTCCGTATCAAATTCCACGGACACGTCGAGATTTTTTTCGGCAATTATATCCTGGGATTTTATTATCTGACGCCTTATGCACTCGTTAATATCGAAAGGCTCGGCCTCAAGCTTCATATTGCCACCCTCAAAACGGGAAATATCAATAAGCTCTGATGTAAGTCTGGAAAGACGTCTTGCCTCAGATAAGCATATATCAAGATACTCAGGAGCTTTTTCTTTGGGGATAGTACCGTCTAAAATGCTGTCTATAAAACCGATGATTGAAGTCATGGGGGTTCGGAGCTCATGCGCCACGCTGGCAGTAAAAACCCTTTGATTTTCTTCGGAGTTTTCTATAGCCTCCGCCATATCGTTAAAGGTCTGTATAAGCTCCTGAATTTCGCCGATTTTGTTTTCCTCAGAGGTAACCCTCTGGGCGAAATCTCCCGAAGCCAATTTTAAGGCTGCGGTATTCATGGCTTTCAAGGGCTTTGAAATTCTGTATGACAGGGTATAAGACAAAATAACGGATATAAGAAGAGAAATGGCGGCTGCCAGAACAAAGTTTGAGGTTACCACATTAAGGAGAGTTTTTATCTGTGGAGCGGGAATGAAAAGAATCAAAACAGAAGAAACCTCGTTGTTTTCATAAAGTGGCTTCATTACAGTAAGGGAAGAGGTTTTGAACATTCCGCCCATGTCGCCCCAGGAAACATAAAAATTCTCGCCGTTATGTGAAACTTCAGATACGGACGGCGGAAACTCTCCTTTCAGCATATTTATAAAGGAGTCGGGAGCGTTAAGATGCTCATCCTGCCTTCCGGTAAACTTGTCCTTCTTTATTGTAATTATATTGGAATTGAAATTTTGAATATCAGCATAACGGAATAAAATTCTACCGTCGGGATTAACGTGCATTACAGAAAAATCCGTACTGGATGCAATTACAGATAAGGTGTTGCGGTAGTTGTGATCAATCTGCCCTATAAGCCTGCCGTAATTGTAATGTATGGTGGGGTTTTCCTTCTGAAGGTTGGAAAGCTCGGCATATAATTCATCCGTCTGCTTTGAGAGCTCTAAAACCTTAGAGGAGGCAGTAAGTATTGAGGAGATGTGCTCAGACCTTAAGTATGAATTTATTCTTGAATAACAAATAGCCGACATTAAAATAAATGCAATTAAGATAATGGCAAGATTGATTGAAAAAATACGAAGAAAGAGGCTTTTTTTTCTGTGTTTCAAAACATCTCTATTTCTCATTTTTGTAAACCTCGAAAATATAACCTACACAGTGCTTGGTTTTAAGCATCCAGTATTCATCATGGGTAGTACCCAATTTCTCACGAAGCCTTTTAACGTGCACGTCAATTGTTCTGGATTCTCCGCCGTATTCAAAACCCCACACCTTTTCGAGAAGCTGTTCACGGGTGAACACGATGTTTTTGTTGGAAGCTAAAAAATATAAAAGCTCAAGCTCACGGGCAGGTGTATCGATAGATACCCCGTCAACCTTAAGCTCATAATTGGAGATGTTTATTGAAAGACCGGGGAAATTTAACGTTTCCTCAGAGGCTTTCGTATCTTCCGTATTACTGCGTCTTAATACGGCACGGATTCTTGCTAAAAGCTCTTTTGTTTCAAAAGGCTTTACAATGTAGTCGTCAGCACCTAATTCAAGACCTAAAACCTTGTCGAAAGTATCGCTTTTGGCAGTAAGCATAATAATCGGTACGTTGCTTTCTTTTCTTATTTCCTTGCAAACCTCTATACCGTCTTTTTTGGGAAGCATAAGGTCAAGTATTATGAGGCAAGGCTCTTCGGTACGGAATTTTCTGATGGCATCCTCACCGTCATAGGCAATAGCTACAAAAAAGCCCTCTTTTGCCAGATGCAGCCTTATAAGCTCACAAATATTGGCGTCATCATCAACTATAAGGATTTTATTTTTATCCATAAAAGCACCCCTTTTATAAAGATTTACTTTATATGGCTCTATTATAACACATGTAAAAGGAAAAGAAAATCAAAAAAACACCTTTTTACAAAAAATTTACATTCATAAAGAAATAAAAGACTAATTTAGGTTTACAAATTTTAATAAATGTGTTATACTTGATTTCATAAATTATAAGCAACCTGAAAGGAAATGATTTTGAATGAAAATGGGTATAGTGGGGCTTCCTAATGTAGGAAAGAGCACCCTTTTTAATGCAATAACAAAGGCGGGAGCCGAATCGGCAAACTATCCTTTCTGCACAATAGAGCCTAACGTGGGAGTTGTGGGAGTGCCCGATTACAGAATGGACGTGCTCTCTGAAATGTATAATCCTGAAAAATACACTCAGGCGGTGGTCGAATTCGTTGACATCGCAGGTCTTGTAAAGGGTGCATCAAAGGGCGAGGGACTGGGAAATAAATTCTTGTCCCACATAAGAGAGGTTGATGCCATTATCCATGTGGTAAGATGCTTTGAAGACCCTGACGTTGTTCATGTTGACGGCTCTGTTGACCCTATGAGAGATATTGAAACCATAAATTATGAGCTTATTTTTGCCGATATTGAAACTGTTGATAAAAGAATTGAAAAGGCAACAAAGATGCTCAAGGGCGATAAAAAGTATCAGGAAGAAATAGACGTACTTAATAAAATAAAGGTTGTTTTAGAGTCGGGAAAGCCTGCAAGAAGTGCGGAGCTTTCAGACGGGGAAGAAGCTTTAATCCGTGATATGTCCCTCCTTACCGCAAAGCCCGTGCTTTATGCGGCAAATGTGGCAGAGGACGAGCTTTCAAGCGAAGGCAAGGGCAATATATACCTTGAAAGACTTATGGAAATTGCCGAAAAAGAGGGAAGCGAGGTGCTTCCTGTATCTGCTAAAATAGAAGAAGAAATCAGCCAGCTTGAGGCGGATGAAAAGGATATGTTCTTAGAGGAGCTTGGCATAACAGAATCGGGACTTGACAGACTGGTTAAGAAAAGCTACAAGCTTTTAGGTCTTATAAGTTATCTTACTGCAGGCCCCAAGGAAGTGAGAGCCTGGACTATTAAAAGAGGCACAAAAGCACCTCAGGCTGCAGGCAAAATCCATTCGGATTTTGAACGTGGCTTTATAAGAGCGGAAGTGGTTGCCTTTAAGGACCTCGAAGAATGTAAAACCATGGCGGCAGCTAAGGAAAAAGGTCTGGTAAGAAGCGAAGGAAAAGACTATGTTATGCAGGACGGGGACGTTGTTGTGTTCCGTTTCAATGTGTGATGAAGTATAAAAATATTAAAGAGGGCATTTTTTTAGATAGACCCAATCGTTTTATTGCGTATGTAGATATAGACGGAAAAAGGGAAGTATGCCACGTTAAAAACACAGGCAGATGTAAAGAACTTTTAGTTCCCGGAGCATTGGTATATCTTGAAAAGAGCGATAATCCCAAAAGAAAAACCAAGTATGATTTGGTAACGGTAAAAAAGAAAGATGTACTTTTCAATATTGATTCCCAGGCACCCAATAAGGTTATATCAGAGTGGCTTTCCGAGAAGATACTTTTTTCTGATATTGCCTTAATTAAAAGTGAAGCCTTTTATAAAAAATCACGTTTTGATTTTTACGTAGAAACCGAAAAAGAAAAAGCGTTTATAGAGGTTAAAGGTGTAACGTTGGAAAAAGACGGTGTTTTCAGCTTTCCCGACGCCCCCACAGAAAGAGGGACACGCCACCTTTTAGAGCTTTGCGAGTGCTTACGGGATGGCTTTTCAGCCTATGTAATATTTCTGGTTCAGGCAGAAAATGTCAGTTATATGACAGCCAACCTGAAAAATGACGAGAAGTTTTACAATGCTTTGATTACCGCAAAGAAAAGCGGTGTTAATGTAATGTGTCTTAATTCAAAGGTAACGAAGGATGAAATTACGGCAAAGGATTTTGTGCCCGTAGCAATCTGAATAAAAAAGAAATGAGGTAAGAATATGCTTAAAAAAATAACTGCAATTATTTTTGCGATGCTTTTCCTTTTTAACCTTGCATCAGCGAAAACCATGGAACTCACTTTGGGAGAAAAGGAACTTCTTGTTTCAGATGATGGAAAGGTAATAACTTCTGAATTAAAGGATGCACCCTACATAAATGAAAAGGGAAGTACTATGATTTCTCTGGATTTCGTAAAAGAAAATTTCGGTGCGAAATGTGAGTGGAATAAAGAAAAGGACGAAGCTGTACTTTCCTTTGAAGAAACCACTATAGTATTTGGTAAAGATGATGTAAAGTTAAACGGCGAGGTTGTATCACAGGCATCATTAAAAGAAGAAAAAGAAGGCAATTTATTTGTTCCTTTAAGATTTTTGGCAGAAGCTTTAGGATATAATGTGAGCTATTCACAGGCCTTGGGAAAGGTTATCCTTGACAACTCCGAAGCAATACTTAAAGCAGGAAATGCTGTTTTGAATTATACGGAATTCAAGGCTCTTTTTGATATATTCTACGCCTTTGCCCATGACGATGCAATCAAGAGCGGAGCAACGGAACAGGAGCTTAAATTCTACGCTTACCAGGCAGCAGCCGAAACTGCCATTTCTTTTGTGGTAATGTATAATGCATTCCCCAATGTGTATATGGATCAGGAAGATATTAAGTTTATCAAGGAAGCGATAGAGACCGACGGAAAACTTATTTCCTTTTCGCTTCCGGGACTTTTCTCGTTGATTCAGGAAAAGTACTATTTAACCAAAGGAACACCGATACTTAAAAATCTCGCAAATTCTCCTGAATTTGAAAAATACTATAATGAGAATTATATCTGTGCGAAGCACATTTTAATGGATGATGAAGCACAGGCTGAAGAGTTGCTTGAAAAAGTTAAAAACGGAGAAGATTTTGACGCTCTTATAAATGAATATGGAATGGACCCGGGCATGGAAAACTACCCTGAGGGATATATTTTCACCAAGGGAGAAATGGTGGAAGAATTTGAAGTGGCAGCCTTCGCTCTGAAAGACGGAGAAGTAAGTGGCATTGTGAAAAGTCCCTACGGATACCATATAATAAAGAAAGAAGCTCTTCCTGAAATGCCTGATTACATAAAAGAATATATGGCTAAAAATAAGGCTAATGAAATTTTATCAAAAGCAGAATCGGCATCGCTTTTGGTGGAAGAGAGCCTTCTTACCGAAAGACTCGGACTTTCAGAATAAGGGTTAAGTTTTTTAAAGAGTTGTCATAAATTTATGACAACTCTTTCTTATTACAAACAGGCAAAAAATGTAAATGCATAAATATGGTATAAAAATCAAAATAGTACAAAAAAATGTCAGTATTCTACAAGCATTTGTCAAAATCGGTATTGAAATATTATTTGTGATATTGTATAATATATATACTAAAAAAGAAAGGAAAGTAAAACTATGAAGAAATTTGTTACACTGGCACTTATGTTTGCGATGCTTTTGTCTTTGACGGTTATTCCCGTAAACGCCAACGGACAGGAAATTTCTGCGTTAAATTTCGTAGAAGTGGCTCCAAACTCAGTATCAAAAGCTGATGACGGAATATACATCGTAACAAGATATGGCTATGCAGGTTATAGCAATATCGACCTTACAGGTATGAATTCCATCGAAATCAAGGCTCTTCACGATTTTACTCTTAATAAAGAGGGTGAAGTGTTCTGGATCAGAATTGACGAACCTAAGGGAAAGGTTATAGGTCAGGTTCAGATGGAGGTGGACACCAAGGGAACACCTACCATTTTCAAGGCAGCGATAGAACCTACAAACGGAACACACAAGGTTTATATTACAAGCCTTTACGGATCTTCCGCCAAGAATTCAAAGCTTATGAGCTTTAAGTTCTCAAAGGATAAATATATTCCTGAAAAGTATGTTCCTGTTCCTGACAGTGCGATTATTGACGATAATCACACAACATGGGCTCTTACGGACATTCTCGGAAGAAAAGCGGCAGACTATGGTGATGCCGGTCCTATAAGAGCAGGTAAGTATGCAGGTATTTTCTACCATATCTGGCACTGGGGGAATCACAATACCTTAAACTACACAGACTTTATGGCAAAATATCCCGAAGCTAAGTATGATTATTATCATCCTGAGTGGCCCACTGAGACAACCTCTCACTTCTGGAACACTCCTCTTTTCGGATACTATTCAAATCTTGACTACTGGGTATACAGAAAGCACGGTGCTATGCTTTCTGCTGCAGGTATAGACTTCGTTACCTTTGACTGTTCAAACGATGGTGTTTCTATGCGTCACGGTTATGATACTTTCTTAAAGGCTATGAGCGATTCAAGAAAAGAAGGACTTAAAACACCTAAGATTGTATTTATGAACAGCATCAGAGCCGAGCTTGCAAACGAAAAGGTAAAGGACTCAAGAGTATATCTTGACTTATATAAGAGAGGCAAGTACTCTGACCACTGGTTCTACTGGGAAGGCAAGCCCTTGCTTTTAACCTACACCGACGGTCTTGTTGGTGAAGCAGGCGATGCTCACGATGCAGCTCTTATGGAAGAAATAAAGGAATTTTTCACATTGCGTCGTATAAAGACAGTTTCCTATGATGCTCCTTCTGACAGAGATGACGAATGGGCATGGCTCAGTGTTTATCCTCAGCATCCCTACGGAAAGAATCCTGACGGTACATGGGAAATGATGGTAGTAGCGGCAGCAGCTAACTATTCTTATGTAAACAGAAGTGTTTCTGCTATGAACTCTCCTTATGCAATGGGAAGAAGCTATACTGACCTTTTAGGCGAAGATAAGTCTCCTAACGCATATCTTAACGGATATTTCTTCCAGGAAGAATTTTCACGTCTTATGGAAGTTGATCCTGAGATTATGTTCATTACCGGTTGGAACGAATGGATAGCAGGAAGAAGCGCTGCAGGTACTGAAACATTAAACTCAATCGTTGATACTTTTGATAACGAACACAGCCGTGATTTTGAACCCACCAAGGGTGCAGGCGGCATGAAGGACGTTTATTACTGCCTGATGGTTGATGCAATAAGAAGATTCAAGGGTGTTGAAGAAACTCCCGTTGCAAGTGCTCCCAAGACCATTGATATAAACAATCTTGCGTCCTGGGAAGGCGTTGGACCTGCATTCTATAATGCAAGAGGAACCTACGACAGAGACTATTTAGGTTATAACAAGTCCAACAATAAGAACTTTACAGCAAGAAACAATGTTGTTAAGTCTTTAGTTGCAAGAGATGATATAAATCTTTATTTCAATGCTGAATGCGGAAAAGATATTACAGCTCCCGAAGGCAACAAGTGGATGAAGCTTTACATAAATGCGGACAGAAACTTTGTAACAGGCTGGGAAGGCTATGACTATGTTGTTAACTATCCTTCTGTAGGCTCCATTTCTATCCTTGCAGCAGACGGAACAGCAACCGAATTGGGTAAGGCGGAATATGTACTTAACGGAAAGTACTTAACCGTTAAAATTCCCAGAAGCTTAATCGGAATGACAGGAGTGCTCAATTTCGAATTCAAGTGGGTAGATAATGCTGAAGGCGAAGTATTAAACTTCTATGTTGACGGTAATGCAGCTCCTTTGGGAAGATTCAACTATGTATATACCGAAATCAAGGAAACATATTTGCCTGAAGCTACAAAGAAGGCGTTAAAGGGAGTAACAGTAGTTGCTAAGAATTCTCCCATTGCTTATGCAAACGGAAGAAGAATGTTTGTATTCGAGCCTGATACACGCTATACATCAAAGGAAGTAAACGGAGTAACATACATTCCTGCATACCTTCTTTTCGATGCAATAAACTACAGATCAAATTACGACTATACACGTTCTATGCTCAAGATTTTAGGTGAGAAGGAAATATATATGACAATCGGCGAAACCTCACTCAGAGTTAACGGCGAGCTTAAGTATATGACAAATCCCGCTTTGGTTATTGACGGACTTGCATATCTGCCCATTACGTTCTTCAACGAAGTTTTAGGTTTGGAAATTTATGATGGTGCTACCAGAGTTGCATTTGGTAAAGGATTAAATGCGTCTCTCATAGAATCTATCGGTTTTTAAGGAGGAAGGTTAAATGAAAAAAATTATTTCAATAATTCTTGCTTTAATGATGTGCCTTGCCCTTTTTGCCTCCTTATCTTCGGCAGCAAGCGTTGAGGCTGACGAAATTCCTTTAACAGGAATGAGTGTAACAGCATCTTCAAATAATGGCGGCTTAACTGCAGAAAAAGCCATTGACGGAAATATAAACACATGGTGGCATTCACAGATAAGCCCCATGGCAAAGGCTCCTCACGAAATTACAATTACATTAGCTTCACCTCAGCAGGTTTACGGCTTCAGATATTATCCCAGACCTGACAGCGGTGCGGGTATCTGTACACAGTACGAAATCCACGTTTCTCCCAACGGAAGCTCCTTTTCTAAGGTAGCAGAGGGAACATGGACATACAACAAGGCTACAAAGGAAGTTCATTTCGGAAAAGGAATACAGGCAAAGGCTGTTAAGCTTGTGCTTGTAAACGGCCACGGTGGCTACGGCTCTGCTGCAGAGGTAAGACTTCTTAACGATAAAGCAAAGGCTCCTACCTCAACTCCCACAGTAAAACCCTCTACACAGAATTCCTTTACTAAGGAAGATGAAGTTTCCATTGACGGTGTTTATATGGAGGCATCCTCCATTGCCGGAATTCAGACAGCAGACCTTGCTCTTGACGGAAAAACTGCAACCTGCTGGCATACAACAATTAGCCCCAAGGCAGAAGGTCCTCACACACTTACAATGACACTTCCCGAAAAGACCACAATTTACGGTTACAGATATTATCCCCGTCCTGACAAGGGTGCAGGTATCTGTAAGCAGTATGAACTTCACGTATCTACTGACGGAAAGACCTTCTCTAAGGTTGCCGAAGGTACATGGGCATATTCTGCTGACGTAAAGGATATTTATTTCAGCAAGGGTATTGAGGTAAAGTCGGTAAGACTTGTGATTATTGACGGTCACGGCGGCTATGGTTCTGCTGCAGAAGTAAGACTTCTTAACGAAAAGGCAAAGGCTCCCGCAGGAACCGCTACCGTAACTCCCGACGCAAAGCCGGCTACTACACCGACAACTTCTTCAAACTCCAAAGAGGATGAAATTTCTGTTGCAGGAGTAACAGTCGAAACCTCCTCTGTTGCAGGAGTTCAGAAAGGTGACCTGGCAATCGACGGAAAGACAGGAACCTGCTGGCATACTTCCATCAGTCCTTTTGCGGCAGCTCCTCACCATATTACAATGATACTTCCCGAAAAGACAACTGTTTACGGCTACAGATATTACCCCCGTCCCGATAAAGGTGCAGGTATTTGTACAAAGTACGAAATACATGTATCTGCCGACGGAACAAACTTTAATAAGGTTGCAGAAGGCGCATGGGGATATACAATTGATGAAAAGAACGTATACTTCGGTAAGGGTATAGAGGCTAAAGCTGTTAAGCTTGTGATTTTGGAAGGTCATGGTGGCTACGGCTCTGCGGCAGAAATCAGACTTTTGAACGACAAGGCGAAAGCTCCTGAAATAGCACCCACCATCACACCTGAAACCCAAACATCTTTTACAAAGGAAGACGAAGTTTCTATTGACGGTGTTTATATGGAAGCATCCTCCATTAACGGAATTCAGACAGCAGATTTGGCTCTTGACGGTAAAACTGCAACCTGCTGGCATACAACAGTTAATCCCAAGGCAGCAGGACCTCACAGCATCACAATGACGCTTCCTGAAAAGACCACAATTTACGGTTACAGATATTATCCCCGTCCTGACAAGGGCGCAGGTATCTGTACAGAATATGAGATTCACGTATCAGAAGACGGAAAAACATTTAAGAAGATTGCAGAAGGTGCATGGGATTACACCATTGACACTAAGGATGTATACTTCGGTAAAGGCGTGGATGTACTTGCTGTAAAGCTTGTTATTGTTACAGGCCACGGCGGATTTGGTTCTGCTGCAGAGGTAAGACTTCTTAATGACAAGGTGGCAGGAAAAGCTTCCAATGTAACGGGAAAGACACTGGGCGCAGCAGACGAGCTTCCTACCTTGAACTGGAAGTTTGAGGTTTCCAGCGTAACCGAAAACTACAGTGTTCCCTGGGATATTCCCTTGAATGTAATTGACGGTAAGTTAAATACCTATTGGCATACAACAATTAATCCTAAGGCAGAACTTCCTCATATACTTACAATTACACTTCCCAAAACAGAAGCAATTTCTGGCTTCCGTTATTTCCCCAGAACAGCAGGTGGTGCAGGTATATGTACAAAGTATGAAATCCAGGTTTCCACCGACGGTGTGAACTATACCACTGCGGCAACAGGTAACTGGGAAAATGATACTTTTGCAAAGGATGCAAAATTCAAGGAAAATGTTGCTGCCAAGTATGTTAAATTCATAATGTTAGAGGCAAATGGCGGTTACGGTCATGCTGCAGAAGTAAGAATTCTGAAGAAGGATCCTTCAAAGCCTGACGGAGCAGGAGTTGCCCAGATAGATCCCACAGTTTTATCTGACGATGAAACCTCAGTTGCTGGCTGGACCTTTGACACTTCCTCTACCAATACAAACAACGGCAAGCCTCAGGAAGTGCCCGAAAGAACCATCGACGGTGATTTGGTTTCTCACTGGCATTCACACATCAATCCCAAGGCAGACGCTCCTCATTATATCACTGCGATATTCCCTGAGCCCACATATATTTCGGGCTTCAGATATTATCCCAGAGGAACAGGCGAGGCAGGTATCTGCAAGAGATATGAAATTTATGTTTCTTCCGACGGCACCAACTTCGAAAAGATAAGCGAAGGTACCTGGAGCTACGATAAGAAGATGAAAGAGTCCGACTTCCTTGTAAATGTCCAGGCAAAGGCAGTTAAGCTTGTTATTCTTGACGGACAGTATGGTTTCGGCTCTGCCGGTGAAATCAGAATGATTAAGCCTAAGTCAGGCTACAACAATGTTGCTGTATCTGACTTCGCATCAGGTATCGAAAACTTCAAGCTTAAGCCCGTAATTTTTGACAGTATGATAATTACAACAAGCATTGACGGTAAAACCTCTAATGTAAAATCATTTATATCTGATGGTGAAAGAGGAAGTATATGGACTTCTGCCAGCAAGGGCGTTCTCGAGGGAAAAGCGGATATAGCACCTCCCATTGATATTAACTATGCTTTCGGTTATGCATATACAATAAACGGTTTTGAGTATACACCTAGAAGTGCTGCAAGCTGGCACGGAAAAGGACATCTTAAGACTGTAGAAGTATATACTTCCGAAAACGGAGTTGACTATACTCTTCATGAAACAGTTGAGATAAATGATGATGACATTGAAGCTGTCAAGTATGTATTTTTGAAGAATCCTGTTAAAACAAAGTACTTAAAGCTCCGCATTGTAAAGTGCAGAGGTTTGATGGTAGCTATTGCTGATTTAAGATTCCTGCAAAGCGGTGTACAGAATGAACAGGACAACATAAATGATGAGGAAACCTACATTCTTCACATTGGTTCAAAGGACATCAAGGTTAAGAAGGGTACAGAGGAAAAGACCATAACAATAGACGTTGCTCCTTATATATATAATGGTTCAACAATGATTCCTCTTCGTGGACTCTTGGAAGAAATGGGCGCAACCATCGGTTGGAACGGAGATAATCAGCAAATCACTGTTAAGTCAAGAATCGGAGATATGCTTTTCAGAATTGAAAGCTGGAATGTATACCTTAACGGAAACAGAGTATCATCTCCTGTTGCTCCTCAGATTACCGATTCGAGAACCTTCATTCCTTTAAGATTTGTATCCGAAACTATGGGATATAACGTTTACTGGAACGGAGAAACACAGGAAATCAAGATTTCCAATAAATAATTAAAAAGTACCGCCGGTTCGGGCGGTACTTTTTTGTGTAATTATTGCACGATTTCTAAGATAAAAAGCACAATCCTCCATTGATTAACAAAATAGATTGTTATATTATGTATATAAGAAAAAGTAAAAAAGAAGATAAAGTAACTGATGGCACGATTTGCAATATAAAAAAGGTACAATCCGCCATTGACTCAGAAAAAAGATTATTGTATTATGATTACAGAGAAAAGAAAAACGGAGGATAAAAATATGAAAAGAATTATTTCTCTTACACTTTTTGCTTGTATAATTTTCTCTTTTACGTTGCCTCTTTATGCAAGCGGTGAGGAAATACTTGCTACAAGCAGCATAGAGCTGTCCTACGGTCATGTAAAGAGCGCAGACGGAATTTATTTAGACGGTTCAAGAGTATATGCAGGCTATGAGGATGTTTTGCTTACAGGTATGAATTCCATTGAAATAAAAGCAGTAAATCAATTCACTCTCACTCATGAAGGTGAGGTTATACTGGTAAGGCTTGATTCTGCCAAGGGAAAGGTTATTGGCAGGGTTTACATAGAAAAGGATACCGGAGGAAAGGTCGAAACCTTTAAGGGTGCAATAGAACCTACAAACGGTGTGCACAGAGTTTATCTTATGAGCACAATTGCAACAACTAATTTAAAGAGTACAAAAATAGTAAGCTTTAAATTTTCTGAAGAAAAATATGTAGAAGAAAATACCTATGTGCCTACTCCGGACAGTGCTATCACAGACACTCACCCGACTACATGGGCACTTACGGATACACTGGGAAGAAAAATGGCTACATATGCAGAGGCAGGCCCTGTAAGAGAAGGAAAATATGTAGGAATCTTTTATCATATCTGGCATTGGGGAAGACATAAAACATTGAACTATTCAGAGTTTATGAAAGAGTATCCCGAAGCACGATTTGATTATTATCATCCTGCCTGGCCTACAGTAACTACAAGCCATTTCTGGAACGAGCCCCTTTTCGGCTACTATTCAAATCAGGACTACTGGGTATACAGAAAGCATGCGGAAATGCTTTCGGCAGCAGGAGTTGACTTCGTGGCATTTGACTGCTCCAACGTTAGTGTTTCTATGAGGCATCCTTATGAAGTATTCCTTACAGCTATGACTGATGCTAAAAAAGACGGCGTAAATACTCCGAAGGTGACGTTTTTAAATGCCATAAGAAAACAGGAAGGATATGAGAAAGTTAAGGCTATGAAGCTTTATTTTGATATGTACAGCCGAGGTAAATATTCTGACCACTGGTTTTACTGGGAAGGAAAGCCCCTGCTTTTGACATATCCTGAGTCATTGAAGCCCGAAAGCGGAGATGCGGAAGAAGAAAAGCTCTTTAACGAAATAAAAGATTTTTTCACTTTCAGAAAGAATAGTCCCGGAGCAGACTCTGCCTCAGACGAACCTGACTATTGGACATGGCTTTCCGTATATCCCCAAAACCCCTTTGGAAAAAATCCCGACGGAACCTGGGAGATGATGGTGGTTTCTCCGGCAGCTAACTATTCTTATGTACACAAGATGGGTTCAGCCTTGAATTCCCTTTATTCCACGGGAAGAAGCTACACCGAGCTTCTGGGAGAAGATAAGTCTCCCGGTGCCTATATGTACGGATACAACTTTAACGAAAAGATGAGAAGACTTTTAGAGGTTGACCCCGAAATAATGTGGATTACCGGCTGGAATGAATGGACAGCAGGAAGAAGCGCATCGGGAAGAGAAAACTTAAATGCCATTGTTGATACCTTTGATGATGAGCACAGCCGTGATTTTGAGCCTTCTAAAGGGCCTCTTGGGGATGTTTACTATTGCCTGATGGTTGACGCTATAAGAAAATTCAAGGGCGTTGAAGAAACTCCCCTTGCAAGTGCACCTAAAACCATTGATATAAACGATTTATCCTCCTGGGATAATGTGGGTCCTGAGTTTCTTAACTGGAAGGGAACATACCAGAGAAATTATGTTGGTTATAACGGTACAAACAATACCAACTACACTCAGAGAAATAACGTAGTAAAAGCTCTGGTATCAAGGGATGAAGCAAATCTTTATTTCTACGCAGAATGCGAAAAGGATATAACAAAGCCCCAGGGCGATTCCTGGATGAAGCTCTATATAGATATTGATAGAAATCATGCTACAGGCTGGGAAGGCTACGACTATGTAATAAATTATCCCGTGGCAGGGGTAGTTTCTCTTCTCTCGGGAGATGGAACAGCCACCGAAACGGGCAGGGTAGAGTATGTTTTAAACGGAAAAACTCTGGTAATAAAAGTACCCAAATCCTTGGTGGGAGCAGGAAGTGTCATAGATATGGAATTTAAGTGGGTTGACAATGCAAAAGGCGACATACTAAATTTCTATGTGGACGGCAAGAGTGCACCCCTTGGAAGATTTAACTTTGTATATACCGAAATACCCGAAGTATATGCAACAAAAGAAACTAAAAACGCTCTTAAAGGTGTAACTGTTGCGGGCAAGAATTCTCCCTTTGCGTATATAGAGGGAAAGAAAACCTATATGTATGAGCCTGACACCCGTTATAAGTCAGAGGTTATAGATGGCGTTACTTATGTACCTGCATATTTCTTATATGATGCGCTTAATTACAAGGTTATTTATGAGCCTGAGAGAAACATGTTCAAGCTTATGGGAGAAAAGAAGATTTACACCACCGCAGGGGATAAGGCCGTAAGAATTGACGGAAGACTTAATTATATGACCAATCCCGTTTTAATATTAAACGGAATAGCTTATCTTCCCGAAACCTTCTTTTCTGAGGTTTTAGGTCTTGAGGTTTATTCAATAAATGACAGATTTGCCTTTGGTAACAATATAGATAAGACAGCAGTTGAATCGCTGGTATTTTAAGGAGGGGAATTTATGAGAAAAATTATATCTTTTATACTTGTTTTCCTACTTTTGGTTTCCCTTTGCACTTTTGTTTCACGGGCTGAAGACCTTTTAATAAAAGAGGACGAATATTCAAATGAAGGCGTTAAAATTACTGCCGACTCGGTTAACGGCACATCAACCGGCGGTTATGATGCAGAAAAGGCCATTGACGGAAAACTGAATACCTGGTGGCACAGCGTTATAACCCCTAAAAAAGAGTGCCCCCACCAGCTTATATTAACTTTACCCTCAACAAAGACTATATACGGACTGCGTTATTATCCCCGTCCTGACAGGGGAGCGGGAATCTGCACAAAGTACGAAATTCATATATCATCAGACGGCAAAGCCTTTGATAAGGTGGCAGAAGGCTCCTGGGACTATACGGCGGATGCAAAAACGGTTTACTTCGGAAAAGCGGTCGAGGCTTTGGTTGTTAAATTCGTAATGACGGAAGCTCACGGAGGCTTCGGGAGTGCCGCTGAGATTAAGTTCATTAACGAAAAGGGGAAGGACAAGGCTGCTACAACGGGCAATACGGCTGGAAATACAAATGTAATAACAGTTAAAAAGCCCGGCGAACCGGACGAGCTTACTCCTACAAACTATAAGTTTGAAGCTTCCAGCGTAACCTATGCTCACGGCGGAGTTCCCTGGGATACCCCGGAAAGAACCGTTGACGGAGACTTAAATACCTACTGGCATACAACCATTACACCTAAAGCTGAATTGCCTCATATTATGACTATAATATTGCCTAAGACCGAAGTTATATCGGGCTTCCGCTATTACCCCAGAGCTATAGGCGGAGCAGGTGTCTGTACCAAGTATGAAATCCGGATATCAACTGATGGTGTAAATTATGAGCTTGCGGCAGAGGGTATGTGGGCTAATGATGCATCGGCTAAGGATGCAATATTTGATGAAAATGTTGCGGCAAGATATGTTAAGTTTATAATGCTTGAGGCTCACGGCGGCTTCGGTAATGCAGGAGAAATAAGACTCCTTAAAAAGGATGACAGTAAACCTATGGGCAAGGGAACGGAAAATTATGATGCGAGAAGATTTTCGGATGATGAAGTTTCGGTAGATGGCTGGACTTTTGACACATCCTCCACAAATGCTCACGACGGTGTTCCCTACGAAAAGCCCGAAAAAACCATTGACGGAAATTTGGTAACTCACTGGCATTCTTCCATCGAACCTAAGGCTGAAGGTCCTCACTACATAACGACCATTTTCCCTGAACCTACATATATTTCGGGTTATCGTTATTATCCCAGAGCAAACGGTGAAGCGGGAATATGCAAGCAGTACGAGCTTTATGTTTCGGCAAACGGAACTGATTTTATAAAGGTTTCTGAGGGCGCCTGGAAGATGGATAAGACCGCAAAGGAAGTGGATTTCTTAGTTAATATAGAAGCTAAGGCGGTTAAGCTTGTGATTCTTGAAGGTCAGTATGGCTTCGGTTCTGCAGGCGAAATCAGAGCAATAGGCGGAAAAAAAGAATATTACAATATACCTAAAGAAAATTTCGGTGTTAATTTTGCCGATTATAAAATCGTATCGGGCATTTTTGACAGTATGATAGTAACCACAAGCATTGAGGGACAGACCTATTATGTTTCAAGCTTTATATCCGACATGGAAGAGCAGAGTCTCTGGACAACAGGAGATAAAAGCGTATTTGAAGGAGTTGCCGATATAGCGCCTCCCGTTGACATAAACTATAAGTTCGGCTATCCCTACACAATAAGCGGAATTAAATACGTGCCGAGACAGGATGAGGTCTGGAGAGGAAAGGGACACTTTAAGACTGTAGAGGTGGAAATTTCCGAGGACGGAGTAAACTACAGTCTGTTTGATACATTGAATTTTGACACCTCGGATTTGGAATCAACCAAATATATGTATTTCAAAGAACCCGTGAAAACCAGGCATTTAAGATTCCACATAGTTGAATGTGTAGGTGATATGGCGGCTGTGGCGGAGCTTCAGTTCCTGCAGACGGGAGTACAGAATGCTCTCGATAACATAAACGACGAAGAAACCTTTGTTCTTCGTATTGGCTCTGGTGATATTTCGGTAAAAAAGGGGCAGGAGGAAAAGAAGATAACCATCGACGTTGCACCTTACATTTACAACGGCTCAACGATGATTCCTCTTCGTGGCTTGTTGGAAGAAATGGGTGCTTCCATCGGATGGGACGGAGAAACTCAAAAGATAACCGTTAATGCCAATATTGGAAAGATGGTTTTCGGGATTGAAGACGATGCGGTTTATATCAATAATATAAGGTACAACACGCCCGTAGCACCTCAGATTACCGATTCGAGAACCTTTATTCCTTTAAGATTTATATCCGAAAACTTAGGATATAACGTTTACTGGAACGGCGAGACTCAGGAAATCAGAATTTCAAATAAATAGTAAAAAAGCTGTCAATCAATGATTGACAGCTTTTTATTCAGGCTTCGTTTTTTATCTGTCGTCCCTGACTATCTATATGGTAATTGTCAAAGTAAATAAGGTCAGAAACTCTTTTGAAAGTATATCCTTCATCTTTAAGCCTTTTAAGTAAGGAAGGCAGTGCGGAGGCTGTATGCTCAGTGCCGTTGTGAAAAAGGATAATTGAGCCGTTTTTAACCTTTGGAATAACTCTTTTCTCCATTTCCTCAGGTGTTAAATTCTTCCAATCCAGAGAATCAACATCCCATTGGATAAGTTGTTTATTTAAGCTCCTGACTCCCTCTACAACCGTGTTGTTATATTCTCCGTAAGGGGAACGGAAGACAGGAGAGGTAACCCCTGTAATTTTTTTTATTACATCATCGCACTTTTTTACATCGGTTTTTATTTCATCTGAGCTAAGAGAATTGTAATGAGCGTGGTTATAAGAATGTCCTGCTATTTCGTGGCCTTTTTCGTATAAGAGCTTTACACTTTCGGGGTATTTTTCTACCCAGGAGCCCACCACGAAAAAGGTGGCGGGACAATCATATTCGGATAAGGTTGCAGCGATAATGGGAATATCCTCAGCGGTCCAGGCAGAGTCAAAGGTAATGGCTAAAACTTTTTCATCTGTTTCAACGGAATAAACGGGCAGAAGCCTTTCGTCAGTGGCAGAAGGGGAGAGTGTTGATACAAAAAAAAGAGAGAGGGCCAGGAGCAAACAAATTAAAATTGAAAAATGAAATTTATTAAGTACAAATATTTTCAATAAAATCACCTCATATAAATATATGGTCTTAAGATAGAAATATTCTCTTGTGTACATTTTTAACGAAAAAGTATTGCAAAAAGCCTCTGTTTATGGTAAAATGTCAGTATATATTTACTTTCTGCAAAAGGGAAGGGTGGATTTAATGAAATTATCAAAGGTAGCTGAAATTTTAGAGGCAAAGGTTCTTGCAGGAGAGGACAATTTAGATGTTGAGGTAACATCTGCTTTCGGATGTGATCTGATGAGCGATGTGCTGGCATTTGTAAATGATAAAACCTTGCTTCTTACAGGACTTATCAATCTTCAGGTTATAAGAACTGCAGAAATGATGGACATAGGCGCCATTGTATTTGTCAGAGGAAAAGAGCCTGACGAAAGTATAGTACAAATGGCGAAGGCGAAAGATGTGGTAGTTATGACAACTGAATATAATTTATATACCGCCGCAGGCGAGCTTTATATAAACGGACTTCCCGGAAAAAAGAGGGGGTAAGGTTTTGGACGCTTTAATGAAATATCATTACGAGGTGGATGGAAACGATTTTACAAGAGCGGGGGAAACCTCAAGCAGCGTAAAAAAGATATTGAGGAGTATGGGCTTTTCCCCTGAAACCATAAGAAGAGTGGCTATAGCCATGTATGAAGGGGAAATAAATATGGTTATACACGCCAATGGCGGAACCATTGATGCATACATAGACCCTGATAAAATCACTGTTGTGATGAAGGATACCGGCCCCGGGATAAAAGATATTTCTCTTGCCATGCAGGAGGGATATTCCACAGCTACCAACAAAATAAGGGAGCTGGGCTTTGGTGCAGGAATGGGAATACCCAATATGAAAAAATATTCCGACGAAATGGATATTGATACAGAGGTTGGGGTAGGAACAACTTTGACATTAACCTTCTATCCCAATGAAAACTGAGTAAACAGAAACGAGGATTTATATGGAGAAATATTGGCATTCGGTCAGACTGGAAAAAGATTTATGCCACGGCTGCACTAATTGCCTTAAGTCCTGTCCCACGCAGGCCATAAGGGTACAGGGAAAAAAAGCGAAGGTTTTAAAGGAACGGTGTATTGACTGTGGCGAATGCTTGAGAAACTGTCCTTATCATGCGAAGAAAGCGGAAACCAACAATCTTTCAGAGCTTCAGAATTTCAAATACAATGTGGCGCTTATTGCACCTGCTTTTTACGGACAGTTTACAAATGCTGAAAGCATAGATGAAATTTTGACCGCCACATTAAAGCTTGGTTTTGATGATGTGTTCGAAGTGGCTGTGGGAGCGCAGATTATAAGCAAAAAAACAAAAGAACTGTTGGACTCGGGTGAGCTTTTAAAGCCTACAATTTCTTCTGCTTGCCCCGCTGTTGTGAAGCTTATAGCTATTATGTTCCCTAATCTTATAGGAAATATAATTCCCTTAAAATCTCCTATGGAAATTTCTGCGGCTGAAGCAAGACGTCTGGCAGCAGAAAAATCAGGCTTGAAGCCTTCGGAAATAGGCGTTTTCTTTATAAGCCCGTGCGCCGCAAAAATGACGGTTATAAAGGATGATTCCTTCGGAACCCATTCTGATGTTGACGGAGTTTTATCCATAAAAGATATTATGCTTGTTATGGCACAGCAGGGATTTGGAAAGATAGAAGAAATAAAAACCTTGTCTGCGGCAGGTAAATCAGGAATTTTATGGGCTACAACAGGAGGGGAAGCGGAATCTTCGGGAGCGAAGAAGCACATTTCAGTAAGCGGGATACATAATATCTTAAAGCTTTTTGCAGACATAGAGGACGGAAAGCTTTCTGACATAGAATTTGTAGAGGCGCTTGCCTGCGACGGCGGCTGTGTGGGAGGACCTTTGGTTATGGAAAATCCCTTTGTGGCAGCCTCCAGGATTAAAAGATTGTGTCATGTTGAAAAAGAGGTTTCTCACCTGTTTTCGGAGGATTTAGACCTTTTCTGGAATCATCCTATTGTGTACAGACCGGTTATGAATCTGGCAACAGACAGGATAGAAGCAATGAAAAAAGCTGCACGGATTGAAGAACTTTATGAGGAATTTCCGAAGCTTGACTGTGGTTCCTGCGGTTCTCCGAGCTGCAGAGCATTGGCAGAGGATATAGTGAGAGGATATGCCGAGGAAACGGATTGTATATTCCTTTTCAGGGAAAGAGTGGAAGTACTTAAAAAACAGATAGAAAAACTTGAAAAAATTAACGGAGAGGAAGATGTTTAATGAAGGTATCGGAATTGGCTGAAAAGTTTAACTTAAGCTATGCCAGCGGAGAGGCGGCATACGATAGAGAGGTAAATGGTTGTTATATAGGTGATTTATTAAGTCTTGCAATGGCAAAGCTTGATATGGAAAACATCTGGATTACTATCCAGACAAATATAAATGTGGTAGCGGTGGCATCCTTAAAAGATGCTTCCTGTGTAATTGTTGCAGACGGTTTTCATCTGGATGAAGACGCCAAGGCGAAAGCGGAGGCTGAAGAAATAATCATCCTTGAAACGGAATTGTCTGCCTATGACATGGCTAAAAAGCTTGTGGAAATCGGTATATGAAGCTTTACTATGATTTACACATTCATTCAGCATTGTCACCCTGCGGAGATAATGATATGACGCCTAATAACATAGTTAATATGGCGCTTATCAAAGGTCTTGGCATTATAGGTGTTACAGACCATAACAGTGCAGGTAATGTGAGAGCGGTTATGAATGTTGCCAAGGATAATATTCTTGTAATCCCGGGTATGGAAGTTACCACCAGTGAGGAAGTTCATGTCCTTTGCTATTTTCCGACTGTGGAGGCCGCCGAGGATATGGGGGAGTTTATATATAAAAGCCTGCCTCCAATTAAAAACAGACCTGAAATATTCGGGAATCAGTATTATCTGGACGAAGAGGATGAGATAAAAGGGGAAGAGGAACGTCTGCTTATAAGTGCAACTTCTTTAAGTATATACAAGGTGAAAGAAGAAGCTGAAAAAAGAGGCGGAATTATGATTCCCGCTCATGTGGATAAAAAAAGCTACAGTGTACACTCAAACCTTGGATTTATGCCACCTGATTTGGGGGTTAATTCTGTTGAGATAACAAAAAACAACAATGAGGAAATGAAAAAAACATATCCTCATTGCAATCTTTTTATAAATTCCGATGCCCATTATCTTGAGGATATTTCAGAAGCTGAAAGAGAGTTGGAAATTTTCAACAAAAATCCTTTGGATTTCATTAAAAATTTGTGCAAAATTAAATGAGGAATTTTTGATAAAATTGTAGATTTTTTGTGGCAATTTTGTTATAATTATAACGATGTGCTTTTATAAGTAATATTCGTGTGTTTTTTTGCTTGAAACATACGAAAAGAAGAATAAATTAACAGGAGGTATTGTTATGGAAAAGAAAGGCGTTGCTTTCAACGGAACTTTAGAGCAGGAAAAGAAGCTTAAAGCTGTAATTGAGCAACATAAGGGCCAGGCGGGAGCAGCAATTCCTGTACTTCACGAAGCTCAGGAAATTTATGGCTATCTTCCCATCGAAGTGCAGAAAATGATTGCAGAAGGACTTGGGGTATCCCTTGCAGACATCTACGGAATAGTTACATTCTATGCAAGATTTACACTCAGCCCCAAGGGAGAATATTCTCTGGCAGTATGTCTTGGAACAGCTTGCTATGTTAAAGGCTCCGGAGATATTATCAATAAAGCTCAGGAAATTTTGGGTATCGGAGTTGGCGAATGCACTCCTGACCGTAAATTCTCCATTGAAGCAACACGTTGTATAGGTGCCTGCGGACTTGCTCCTGTAATGACCATAAACGACGATGTTTACGGCAGAATTACTGCTGACGATGTTCCCGGAATAATCGCTAAATATTGATTATGAGAGAAATTTCATTACATATTCTGGATATTGCTCAGAACTCCATAAGTGCCGAAGCAAAGCTGGTTGAAATAACAGTAAGCGAAAGCAAAAAGGAAAATACACTTACAGTTACCATTAAGGATGACGGCAAAGGGATGAGCGATAAAATGGTTAAAAAGGTTGTGGATCCTTTTACTACGGGCAGAAGTACAAGAAAAGTAGGGCTTGGAATTCCGCTTATTAAACAGGCGGCGGAAATCACAGGAGGAAGCTTCTTAATTACGTCTGTCTTAGGAAAAGGAACAACTTTAACGGCGGTATTTGTTTTAGACAGTATTGACCGACAGCCTCTGGGGAATATGGCAGATACCATGCTCGGTCTTATAACCGGACATGAAGAGGTGGATTTTCTTTATTTGCATAAAACTGATGAAGATGAATTTTTAGTGGACACCCGGGAACTGAAGAGAGTTTTAGGTGGTATATCCTTTAGCGTGCCGGATGTTTACACTTGGCTTTCCGATTGTCTGAAAGAAGGAGAAGCCGAGCTTAAATAGAGGGATAACAAATCTTTTTATGAGAAAGGAAGTATAATTGATGAAAAGTTTAGCGGAACTTGAAGCAATAAGAAACAAAACCATTAACAGTGTTATTATGAGAAATGATGACGACAGAGTTCGTATAGTTGTAGGTATGGCTACCTGCGGAATAGCAGCAGGCGCACGTCCCGTAATGAATGCATTCATGGATGAGATTTCAAAAAGAGGTCTCGGTAATGTTGCGGTTACACAGACAGGCTGCATAGGTGTATGCAGACTTGAGCCCATCGTTGAAGTTTATATGCCCGGAAAAGAAAAGGTTACTTACGTTAAAATGGATGCAAAGAAAGCTCTTGAAGTTGTGGCAGAACACATAGTAAACGGTAGAGTAGTAAATCAGTACACAATCGGCGCTGCCGAATAATTCATAATTTAGAAAGGATCGGTGTTAAGTATGGATATGGTAAGAGGACATGTTCTGTGCTGTGGCGGTACAGGCTGTACATCTTCCGGCAGCGAAGGTATAATAGCTGAAATGGAATCTCAGCTTAAAGCTTTCGGCCTTGACAAGGAAATCAAGGTTATCAAAACCGGATGTTTCGGACTTTGTGCATTGGGCCCCATCGTGGTTGTATATCCCGAAGGTGCTTTCTACAGCAGAGTTGAAAAAGATGACGTAAAGGAAATCGTTGAAGAACATCTCTTAAAGGGTAGAATTGTTAAGAGACTTTTATATGCTGAAACAGTGGAAGGCGATAATATAAAGAGCCTCAACGAAGTTGGCTTCTATAAGAGCCAGAAGAGAGTTGCTCTTCGTAACTGCGGTGTTATCGACCCTGAGAACATTGATGAATATATCGCAATGGACGGTTACAAGGCACTGGGTAAGGTTTTAACTGAAATGACCCAGCAGGAAGTTATTGATACTATCTTAGCTTCAGGACTTCGAGGCAGAGGCGGTGCCGGCTTCCCCACAGGAAGAAAGTGGCAGTTTACATATTCTGCTCCCGGTAAAGAGAAGATTGTTGCTTGTAATGCGGACGAGGGCGACCCCGGTGCATTCATGGACAGAAGCGTATTGGAAGGCGATCCCCATTGTCTTATCGAAGCAATGGCAATTGCTGCTTATGCAGTAGGAGCTGACCAGGGTTATATCTATGTAAGAGCAGAATATCCTATCGCTGTTAAGAGATTACAGATTGCTATTGACCAGGCCAAGGAATACGGACTTTTAGGTAAGAATATTTTTGGAACAAAGTTTTCCTTCAATTTAGAAATCCGTCTTGGTGCGGGTGCATTCGTTTGTGGTGAAGAAACAGCTCTTATGCGCTCCATTGAAGGTCACAGAGGTGAGCCTAAGTGCAGACCTCCTTTCCCTGCAATCAAGGGATTGTTTGACAAGCCCACATTGCTTAACAACGTTGAAACCTATGCAAATATCACTCAGATTATCTTAAATGGTGCAGAGTGGTTTGCAAGCATGGGTACAGAAAAGAGCAAGGGTACAAAAGTTTTCGCACTGGGTGGAAAGATTAACAACACAGGTCTTGTTGAAATACCCATGGGTACAACTCTCCGTGAAGTTATATATGATATCGGCGGCGGAATTCCAAACGGCAAGAAGTTCAAGGCTGCACAGACAGGCGGACCTTCCGGCGGATGTATTCCTGCAGAGCATCTTGATGTTCCTATTGACTACGATAACCTTATTGCCATCGGCTCAATGATGGGTTCAGGCGGTCTTATCGTAATGGACGAAGATACCTGTATGGTTGACATCGCTAAATTCTTCCTTGAATTCACTGTTGACGAATCCTGCGGTAAGTGTTCTCCCTGCAGAATCGGTACAAAGAGAATGCTTGAAATCTTAGAGAAGATTACAGAAGGCAAAGGAACAATGGAAGACATCGATACCTTGGAAGAGCTTGCTGAAACCATTAAGACCAGTGCTTTCTGCGGACTTGGACAGACTGCTCCCAACCCCGTACTCAGCACACTTCGTTACTTCAAGGACGAATATATTGCACACGTTGTTGACAAGACTTGTCCTGCAGGTGTATGTAAGAAGCTTGTTCGTTATGAAATCGATAAGGAAAAATGTAAGGGATGCTCTGCTTGTGCAAGAAAGTGCCCCGTTGGTGCAATCACAGGCGAAATCAAGAGTCCTTACACAATTGACCCCAATAAGTGTATTAAGTGCGGCGTATGTGTTGATACATGTAAGTTCAATGCAGTACTGAAGAAATAAGAAAGGGAGTGGATTATCATGGCAAAAAATATGGTAAATTTAAAGATAAACGGCAAAGATATTAAAGTTCCCGAAGGATATACAATTCTTCAAGCTGCAAGAGAAGCTAAAATTCATATTCCTACACTTTGCTTCCTTAAGGACTTAAATGAAATCGGTGCATGCAGAATGTGCGTTGTTGAAATCAAGGGCGCAAGAGCACTGCAGGCAGCCTGCGTATATCCCGTAGCAGAGGGAATTGAAGTTTTCACAAATTCTCCTAAGGTAAGAAGTGCAAGAAAGGCTACACTTGAGCTTATCTTGTCAAATCACAATAAAAAGTGTCTTTCCTGCGTAAGAAACGGTAACTGCGAGCTTCAGAAGCTTTCTGAAGAGCTTGGCATTGAAAAGGTTCGTTTCGGCACAGAGGAAGAAAATACAAAGTACGAGATTGATAATAGCTCTCCCTCTTATGTAAGAGATAACAACAAGTGCGTACTTTGCAGAAGATGTATCGCAGCCTGCGATAATCAGGAAATCAGCGTAATTCAGGCTAAGGAAAGAGGCTTTGCTACAAACATCGGCGGAGCATTTGACCTTCCTGTTACCGAAACTCCCTGTATTTATTGCGGTCAGTGTATCGTAGCTTGTCCCACAGGTGCTCTTTCTGAAAAGGACGACACAAAGAAGGTTTGGGATGCTTTGGGAGATCCCGATAAGCACGTTGTATTCCAGACAGCTCCTGCTGTAAGAGCGGCAATCGGAGAAGAATTCGGTCTCAAGGCAGGTACAGCTACTACAGGCAAAATGGTTGCAGCTATAAGAGCATTGGGGGCCGATAAGGTGTTCGATACAGATACAGGTGCTGACCTTACAATTATGGAAGAGGGAACAGAATTTATCGAGAGATTCACCAAGGGCGAAAATCTTCCATTGATAACATCCTGCAGCCCCGGTTGGGTTAAGTATTGTGAAACATACTATCCCGAATTTATTAAGAATCTTTCATCTGCAAAATCTCCCATGGAAATGTTCGGTGCAATTCTTAAGACTTATTATTGCGAGAAGAACAATATAGACCCTGAAAAGATTTTCGTAGTTGCTGTTATGCCCTGTACATCCAAGAAGTTTGAGGCTTCACGCCCTGAAATGAGCGATGCTGGACACGGTCAGGATATTGACGTATCCATCACAACAAGAGAACTTGCAAGAATGATTAAGTCTGCAGGTATCGACTATGTAAATCTTGAAGATGAGCATTTCGACCAGCCCTTCGGTGATGCAACAGGCGCAGGCGTTATCTTCGGTGCAACAGGCGGTGTTATGGAAGCTGCCCTTCGTACAGTAAGCGAAGTTCTTACAGGCAAGACTCTGGAAAACATCGACTTTAAGGCTGTAAGAGGAACAAAGGGAGTTAAGACTGCGAAGTTAACAATCGCAGGCAAAGAAGTAAGTATTGCTGTTGCTCACGGTGTTGCAAACATTAATAAGGTTTTGGAAGATGTTAAGTCAGGTAAGGCTCATTACGATTTCATCGAAATGATGGCTTGCCCCGGTGGTTGCGTATGCGGTGGCGGTCAGCCCATTCACAGCGCAGAATATCTTATGGACCATGATCTTAAAGCACTTCGTGCAAAGGCTCTCTACTCTGAAGATACACATTCTGAACTCAGAAAATCCCACGAAAATCCCTCAATTAAGTTACTTTATAAAGAGTTCCTCGGTGAACCTTGCGGACACAAGGCACACGAGCTTCTCCACACAAAGTATCAGGAAAGAAAGAAATACTAATAAAAAAATCTCCGCTTCGGCGGAGATTTTTTTATGGAATTTTTATACTTAAAAAGGATGAGCCGTATCCGACCCCTGCTAAAAGCAGTTATGGGAGACTGGATAGCGACTCACCCATGAACAGTATAACATATTTCTGTGATGCAGTCAATAGCGTTAAAATAAAAAAGGCCTTGTAGGGCGGAACACCTGAGCTTGACAGGGTCAGCCGACAACAACGACCTTCATATAAAGAGACGACTTTTCCACGGAATTCCGTAAACGGCTCTAAGGCCCCACAATGGAAAAAATCATTTCTTTACTGCATTGATTGACTACTACCTGCCTCACAGCAATAACTCTGCTTCAGATATAAAAACGAGTCAACCTCTACTGACAGTATAGCACATTTCTGCGATATAGTCAATAGCATTATGTAATAAGTAAAAGTGCAAGCCGAAAAAATGTCTCACGACCTTTCGCCGACTTAAGCTCCCTTCGGGAGCATCGCTGGCTGGGGCTATTCGCATTTTTCGTTGTATCGCCCTTACCCTTTAACGGGACGGACGATTTTCGTAAAAATTTTCTTTAAGCAATGCATGGGGATAACGAGAGTGCGAGGCGAAAAAATGCTGTTCGCATTTTTCGTTGTATCGCCCTTACCCTTTAACGGGACGGGCGATTTTCGTAAAAATTTTCTTTGTTGAAAATTTTTACTTGAAATTTTTACTTGACAAACTGTACTAACTGTATTAAAATAAATAGTACAGATGGAGGTGGTAAGGTGATTAAGCTTAATTACAGAGACAGTCGGCCTTTATATGAGCAGGTTAAAGAAGAAATGAAAAAGCTCATAATCAAAGGGGCTGTAAAAACCGACGAAAAAATCCCGTCAGTCAGAGAGTTGGCATACACTCTGTCCATAAATCCCAATACCATTCAAAGGGCTTACAGAGAGCTTGAGCAGGAGGGTTACATCTATTCGCTCCGTGCCAAAGGATTTTTTGTTTCGCCCATAAGCGAGGAAAATACCAAGGAAAAAATCGATAAGCTTGAAACAGAGCTTACAAAAATCGCAAAAGAGCTTTTGTATCTCAATGCGGACAAAAAGGAAATCCAGGACATTTTAGACAAATTATTTAAAGAAAGGACGGAGTAAAATATGATTAAAGCGTCAGGCGTTACTAAAAAATTCGGCGGTTTTACTGCTTTGGAAGGCCTTAGCTTAAATGCAAAAAAAGGTTCGGTTTATGGGCTTGTAGGCCCTAACGGTGCAGGAAAAACAACTTTTATAAAGTGTCTTTTAGGCATATATAAGCAAGATGAAGGAACAATTTGTGTAAATAATGAAGCGGTTGCAGAAAGTGAAATAAAGCAGAAGATTGTATATATAGGCGACGATTTATATTTTTTCCACGGCTACTCAGTTAAGGATTTAGCCAAGTACTATTCGGGAATTTATAAAAATTTCAGCTGGGAAGAATATGAAAGATTAAAGTCTGTATTTAATATTGATGAGAAAAGAAAAATTAAAAGATTGTCCAAAGGCATGCAAAAACAGGTTATGTTCTGGATAGGAATTGCCTGCCGGGGAGAATTACTTGTTTTAGATGAACCTGTTGATGGACTTGACCCTGTTATGCGAAAGGCAATGTGGGGAATTGTTCTTGCCAAAGTTGCAGAGGAGAACTTAACAGTTCTGGTATCCAGCCATAATTTAAGGGAGCTTGAGGATGTGTGCGACCATGTGGGAATTATGCACGAAGGAAAAGTGGTAATTGAAAAATCCTTAGATGACGTAAAAGGAAACATACATAAAATTCAGGTTGCCTTTGAAAATGAATTTCCTAAAGATGCTAAAAAAGAACTTAATATTCTTAATGAAAATAAAATGGGAAGTGTAAATCTTTTAATCATCAAGGAGCAGGAGGGCCGTATAAGAGAAGTGATGGAAAAATACAACCCTCTTATAATGGATATTTTACCCCTTACACTTGAAGAAGTGTTTATTTACGAGTTAGGAGGAATGGGTTATGTTGTCAAAAATGTCTTGTCTTAATAAAAGCATCATAAAGTCTGATATCAAGCGTTTTTGGTATCTTGCGGTATTAAATACTCTTGCAACTTTCTTCTTGGGAACATTTTTAGTTATGGACAGATTTTTGTACGGAAGACAAAACCCACAAAGAATAACAAATCTTCCTAGTGATTTCTATTTTGCAATGATATTCGGTATGATATTTGCCCTTATAACAACAGTGGCGGTGTTCTCCTACTTAAATAAAGCAAATCAGGCAGCATTCTGCCATGCTTTCCCTATAAAAAGAAAGTGCCACTATCTTTCGCATCTTACATCTGTTGTTATATTGACTTTGGTATCGGGGATATTGAATTCTCTGGCATTGTTTTTATATACTCTTAATCACAATGTAGCAAAAAGCTTTACCCCTGATATTGCAGTTAAGTTTTTTGTCATATATATGACCTATTCTGTTTTGATGATGTCTCTTACCGTATTTACCGGGATGCTTACGGGACTCTCGAGTGCCTGCGTAGTGCTGACAACGTGCTTTGTAGCAATACCTTTTGCTTTTGAAGCTTTCCTGAAAATCTTTTTGAGTACTCATATATACGGCTATTTCGGAGACAGCTCATACATAACAGGAAAAATATTTTATCTTTCCTTTGAGAAGATTTTATCTTTAAGAATTCTTATATATTTCGCCCTGATTGTAATGCTTCTGCTTTTAGGCTATATACTCTATAAATACAGAAAAATCGAATGTAACGGGGAAGTGGTTGCCTATACAAAAATGCGACCTATTTTCATATACACCGTTGCTCTCTTTACCGGTATGGCAAGCTATGCATATTTTGGAAACTTTTATAAAGCTAATATCTTTTTTATGCTTCCTTTCGGAATACTCGGCATTATAATTGCTTATATGCTTTCTAAAAAGAGCTTTAATTTAAGAGGAGTACAAAGACCTTTGATTTTTTATACACTGTTTGTAATTGCGGTATTTTTTATAGTAAAGCTTGATTTAACAGGGTACGAAAGAAGGGTGCCGGTCTTAGAAAATATAGAATCAGTGGAATTTCCCGATATGAACCATTATGATAAAGACGGCTTTTACCCGGAAGAGAAAAGAGTAAATTACGTAATGGAGTACTTTTTATATGACGAGGTTTTTGACGGAAAATTCACCGATGATTCCGATATAGAAAGAATTCTTAAACTGCATTCATATAAAATAGAAAACAGAGAATGGGAAAATGGTAACAGCTTAAGGATAAAATATAATTTAAAAAACGGAAAAACCATGGAAAGACGCTATAACATAGATGTATATAATGACAAAGAATATCTTGAAAAAATATATGAAAGCGAGAAAATGAGAGGTATTCTTTTTGAACTGGCAAACGGAACAAAAAAAGAGCTGGTCGGGCTTGAGGTTTTTGACGACAGGTTAAACTATTCTTTCGCATATTATCAGGGAAGCGGAAATTCTGAAGCGGAAAAGATAATGGAAGCGCTTAAAAAGGACTTACTTGAAACGCCCTATGATGAATTGCCCGAAATATACCGTCATGATGGACTTTTCCCCACGAATATAACCCTGTCGGTAAAGATGGAGGGCAACTATCAAAACAAAGAATTTACTGAAACTTCAGCCACAAAACGGCTAAACTACACTGTTTATCCCACCTACAAAAATACATGGAAAGTCTTAGAAGAATTGGGACACACGAAAAAGCTTCCTACCTTTGAGGATGTGGTGGAAATAGGTATCAACATAAACGATTTAAATACGTCCTGGGATGATAAAGTAGTAACCTACGAGATGAGCGAATATATTGATGGTCATAAGTATATGTACAGCATAAAGGACAAGGAAAAAATTAAAGAAATATACGAATGGGCATTAGAGGACAAGGTTATATACCCTGAATATAAAGAGGGACACAAAGATGTTGATTTATATATAGTATTCAGGAGCGGTAACTTCTTAAATTATTCTTTCTTATGTGATGAAGCCATCTGGCCCGACGCCATAAAAAATCTTTATTAGGCATAAAAAACTTACCTTTTGCATATATAGTAGAAGACTTAACAAATGTGGGAGGTAAGAAAATGGCAAATGAGAACAACATTGTAAAACTTGAAGGAACTATGATGACGGAACCTGAATTAAGCCACAGAGTTTACGGGGAAGGTTTTTATAAAACCGTCATATCCGTTCCCAGATTATCAGATTCACTGGATTTAATTCCTGTTACTGTATCTGAACGGCTTTTAGCAGGAACTTTAGCCGAGGTTGGCAATAAATATTACATAGAGGGCGAATTCAGGTCCTATAATAATTATTCCGACGAGGGAAGTAAATTAAAGCTCACAGTTTTTGCCAAAACCTTTGAAGAAGCATATCCGGAGGATGACAATGAGCCTAATGATATATTCTTGGACGGATATTTGTGTAAAGAGCCTACCTACAGACAGACTCCCTTCGGAAGAGAAATTGCAGATATGCTTCTGGCAGTAAACAGGGCATACGGAAAATCGGATTATATTCCGCTTATAGCATGGAGCAGAAACGCCAGATTTTGTTCAACCTTACCCGTGGGAACGCACCTTCGGGTTTACGGAAGAATTCAGTCGAGACAATATCAGAAAAAACTGGAAGAGGAGGTTTTGACAAAAACCGCCTACGAGGTTTCGGTATCAAAGCTGGAAACAGCTGAAGATTAAAAAGCAGAAACGGTTATTAACCGTTTCTGCTTTTTTTATGATGGAGGAAGCTGCTCGGGAGTTGTTCCGATTTTTGGAGTTGCAGTTCCTTCATTGGTATAGTTGTTATCACGGGCAACTTTGTTAATAGGTGGTGTTGTGCGACCGTATTTTTTAGGCAATTTCTTTTTAGACATAAGTTTCTCCTTTCAAATAGGAATTATGACTGCATCTTTATTTTTTGCAAAATCGCTCTATTTATACTTAAAGTATAAATTCCTAAGCTTTGGTAAAAATAAACATGAAATAAAAGGGGGTATTTTATGATTTTTTCAAAGCTCTTTACTTTTGTCCCACCCAAAGAGGAGGAAGATTTTGAAATAAAAAAGACCGCTTCCTATACTAAAGCTAAAGAGGAAAAGGAGGTTTCTTTTTATCTTAAGGAAAATATTGACTACTTAAACAAAATTTTTATAAAGGATAAATCATATGATATAAAATTCAGAGAGTTTTATATAAAAATGGGAAAGCAGAAGGTGCAAGCTGCAATATATTTCATCGACGGCTTAGTTTCCAACGCAAGTGTAAATGATTCTATTTTAACTCCTTTAATGATTGAATCGGAAAAGCTTAAAGAAAGGGATTACGATTCGGTTGTAAATATCCTGATTCCTCAGAATCAAGTGAAAATAAGCAATAAAATGAAGGATGTAATTGAAGAAATTTGTTACGGCTCCTGTGCGGTTTTGATAGACGGTTATGACAAAGCAATATTACCTCAGGTAATAGGCTGGGAAAAAAGGGGAGTAGACGAGCCTAAAACAGAGCCTGCCATATTCGGTCCAAATCAGGCGTTTAACGAAACTTTGAAGGTAAACACCTCGATGCTGAGAAAGATGATAAGAAGTCCTGAGCTTACAATAGAAAACATAACTTTAGGAGAGGTCTCAAAATGCAACTGTGCCGTTTTATATATGGGGGATATAACCAATCCATCTTTGGTGCGGGAGGTTAAAAAAAGAATAGAAGGACTTAAAATAGACCATATCATAAGCTCGGGGGAGCTTATGCAGTTTATAGAAAACAACAGCTTTATAACCCTGCCTCAGGTTATATCCACAGAAAGACCTGACAGATGCGTTAAAGCCCTGATGTCGGGTCGAGTGGTGGTTTTGGTGGATAATTCACCTCTGGCTCTTATTATGCCTGTAACTGTTTTTGAACTTACAGAATCGGCAGAGGATGTGTATTTAAGACCTGCATATGCTCTTCTGGTAAAAAGCATAAGATACTTGGGAATTCTTTTTTCTGTGTATCTTCCGGGAATATATATAGCTGCAATAACCTATCATACAACAATTTTCCCGACAGGTATGCTAACTACCATAATGAGGGCGGGAAGAAAAGTTCCTTTTGATTCGGTTACAGAACTGGTGGTAATGGTAATTGCCTTCGAGATAGTCAGAGAAGCAAGCTCAAGAGTTCCGGGTTTTTTAGGGTCAAGTCTTGGTATAATAGGACCTTTGGTATTAGGGCAAGCAAGTATAAGTGCCAATATAGTAAGTCCTGTCATGCTGATTGTGTTTTCCTTATCAACCATAGGCTCTTTTGTTACACCAAACTTTTCAATGGCTTTTTCAGGAAGAGTTTTAAATATAATTTATATATGTCTTGGAAGCACAGGGGGATTTTTAGGAATAGCCGCAGGGATTTTTTTCCAGATAATGCTGTGGCACGAGACAAAATCCTTTGGAATAAATATGCTTTTGCCCTTCAGCGACGGACAGAGCATTATACCTGAACCGTTAAAGGTAACTCCTATATGGAAAAACGAAACAAGACCCGGTTATCTTAAGCCTAAAAGAATTAAAAATCAAGCACATATAAGCAGACCTTGGAAGAAATGAGGGCGGACTTTGAAAATTAAAAACAAAACATTACTTTTTGCGACTGTAAATTTCACCACTGTTAAAATTTTCGCTTTTGCAAGTCAGAGTATAGTGAGCATAGGGAAAAACAGTGCGTGGATTGTGGTTTTATTAAATACCTTAATAAGTGCGCTTTCCTTTTTTATTATATATAGTCTTTATAATAAAAAAGGAAAGAAGGATATATTTAATCTGTGTAACCCTTTTTTCAGAAAGATAATTTCTCTCTTGATATTTTCTTATCTCATTTTTACCGCAGGAATAACCTTGAAATTTTTAATTCAGGGAGTTATAAGGAATTTCATGCCCGAATCTCCTTCGCTATTTATCGCTGCCTTTTTTATTATACCTGTCATTTACGGAGCGGGGCGAGGCATAAATTCAAATCTTTCTCTGTCTTTGATTATTTCTCCCATACTGGCTTTTACTATAATAGTATCAATTGTAATGCTCCCTTATTATGATTTTACAAATCTCTTTCCTTTACTGGGAGAAAATAATTTTTATATTAAATCTCTTTATGCATTTAATATATTTTCTGATTTTTTACCTTTTATTCTTTTGATGCCTTATCTCGAAAACAAGGAAAAAACTCTTAAAAGCGGGCTTTGGGCAATATTTATTTCAGGAGCAATTTGCCTTTTGGTGGTGATTTGTCAGATTTTATCAATCCCCTTAGAGCAGGAGGTTTTTTCGCCTTTTTACTATATGGTTACATTTCTGTCAGGCAGCAGAAGCCCTATAAATTTTGTTAAAATATTCAAGCTTATCTTTCTTTTTAATTTCCTTTTATATTTTTCTACAGCAGTTTCTCTTGCAATCTATTCCCTTAAGAAAGGATTTTCAATAAAATACGAAAATAAGCTTGCAGGAGCTTGCGCCCTTCTGGTATTACTTATCCAAGAGGCACTTTATGAACCGTCGGTATTTATCTGCATTTACAACGAGGTCTTCAAATATTCTTTTATTATATTTCCTTTAATGCCTTTGCTTTCGTATGCATTTTATAAAAGGAAAGGAATTGAGTGATGAAAAATTATATTTTGTTCGTAGTAATATTTTCGGTTTTTCTGGTATCTACTGGAGGTTTTTACGATGCTAAAGAAATCTCAGACACAGTTTCGGTGGTAGCTATGGCCATCGATAAAGGAGAAAATATGCCCCTTAAGATATCCTTTCATATAGAAAGCACGGGAGAAAAAAACGGGGAAGAGTCAAAGGAAGACAAGGGAGAGGAAAAAAATAATGCGGATAAAAAAAGTAAGGATGTTATAACGGTGGAAGCTCCCACGATTCTTTCTGCTTATGCCAGAGCCAACAGTGTAAACAGCCTGGATTTAAATATAGATAATGTAAAAATGGTTATTTTCTCAAAAGAGCTGTCAGAGGAAGGCTTGTTCGTACCGGTTAAGGAATTGGCGTCTGCCACTGAATTTCAGAATAATGCTTATATTGCAGTAGCAAAAGGAAAAGCGGAGGAAGTACTAAATAATGTTTCTCCTGAGGATGAGGAATATCTTTCTGTATATTACGAAAAGATTATTTTCAGACACTTCAAATCAGCTACCAGAAATTTTCTTTTGAGCGAAACTTATTTCTCGTTGCTCAGGGAGGATGGGGGAGACTTTCTTCTTCCGCTGGTATCCGTCAGAAAAAAGGATGGATTTGAAAGCTCCTACAGTGATGATGTTAAATCCAACCTAACTGCGGGAATGATACCCAAAGAATCAAAGCATAAAATTGAATTTTTAGGTGGTGCAGTTTTTTCGAAAGGCAAGCTTAAGGGGTATCTTACTGAAAGCGAAATGCTGTCCGCAGGAATTATAATGGGCTTTTTTGCAACAAGGGACATTAGCGTGGAATATCCCGAAACTTCAGGGAATTTCGTAACGTTGAATTTAGAAGAACAGTATAAAAGTAAAATCGATACAGAAACAAAAGATATAATGAAAAATCGTATAAAGATATATCTTAAAGGAACTTATGAGTTTATTCCCGAAGGAGATTTTAATACCTTCAAAAAGGAATTTCCTGCACATCTTGAAAAAACCATAAAGAAATACTGTATGGAGGTCATTAAAAAGTGTATTTCAGATTATGATGCTGATATTTTCGGAATAAAGAAAGAGGCAAAGAAAGAGTTTCTGACAGAAGAAAAAATGAAAGAAAATAACATTTCCGAAAAAATAAAAAATGCTGAGTTTGATATTCTGGTAAAGCTTAAAATCACGGAAAACGGGAGGTTTGCCGTAAGATGATTGTATTCCTTAAAATAGCAGAATTTATTTTTCTGGTATATACTCTGATAAGGACTTTAGTATTCGGAGTATGGACAATTAAAAATCAAAACAAAAAAGGTGGTATATGTATTTTATCTATTTGTATAGCCATCCTTTCTTTGTTCGTATTAAATCTTATAACCGATTACAGATAGCACTTTACAAAAAAACAAAAATGTAATATAATTTATGCGGAGAATCTTCTCCGCATAAATTCATTTAAAGGAGATTTTTATGAGAATAATGGGGATAGATTACGGAGATGTCAGGATAGGAATCGCCGTAAGTGATTTAACGGGAATGATAGCTCAGGGCGTGGGTGTCATCTCGGGGAGAGACGAAGAAAAAAGACTTTCTGAGCTTGATAATTATATGAACGAATATAAACCCGAAACCGTCGTTTTGGGTTATCCTTTGAATATGAACGGGACAAAAGGCGAAAGAGCCGAAAAATCAGAGGCTTTCAGGGATGTGCTTGTTGAAAAATACAACGTCAAGGTTGTATTGTGGGATGAAAGGCTTTCTTCCACGGCAGCTCACCGCACTTTAGAGGAGGCGGGAATAAGCGGCAAGAAAAGAAAAGGAAAGGTTGACCCTTTGGCTGCGGCATTTATACTTCAGGGATATCTGGACAGTAAGTTTTAATTTGGAGGATAAAAATGCTTGATTTCAGGAAGGCAAATGAAAAAGACATTTTCAGGGTTTCGGAAATTTACGAAGAAATACATACTCTGGAAGAACAAGGAATAACCTCTATAGGCTGGATAAGAGGAGTATATCCCACTTTCGACACAGCGAAAAATGCCTTTTTTAAAGGAGAACTGTTCATCGCAGAAAACAGCGGAAAAATAATAGGGGCGGCGATTATCAATAAAAAGCAAATGGACTCTTATAAAGAGGGTTCCTGGCAATATGAGGCGTCAGATGAAGAGGTAATGGTACTTCATACGCTGGTTATTTCACAAAAAGAGGCTAAAAAAGGTTTTGGAACAGAATTTGTAGGGTTTTATGAAAAATATGCCGAAACCTCAGGGTGCAAATATTTAAGAATGGATACAAATGCGAAAAACAAAAGAGCAAGAGCATTGTATAAAAAATTAGGTTATACTGAAATAGGTATAGTGGATTGTGTGTTTAACGGGATAGAAGGAGTAAAATTAGTTTTGCTGGAGAAAAAGTTGGGTTAGGCTCCCTTTGGCTTAGCAAAAAAGAAAAGGAGAAGTAAAATGGCTGAAATTTTATTTTTGGGAACAGGTGCTGCTGACTGGAATTTAAATAACAAAGGGGATTTTTTCAGAAGAAATTCAGCGGCTTTAATAAATAAAAATTTAATGCTTGATTGCGGCTCTCATATATTCGATTTTGCAGAAAGTGAAGGTAATGAGCATTTATATGACGGCGTTAAAAATATATTGATAACCCACTTTCACGGGGATCACGTATCTAAAGATTCAGTTCTTAAGTTAGCGGAAAAAGGAAAAATAAGGTTAGGGTGCGCAAAGAAAGTTAAAGACTATATCGGTGAAAATGAAAACATTGAATTTGTTATTTTAAGCCCCTTTTCCGAGGTAACTATAGGGGAGTACAAAATAATTCCGGTTTTAGCAAATCACAGCGTTGTAACCAACGGAGAAAATCATGCTTTTCATTATATAATAGAAACCAAAGAGGGGAAAAAGATTTTTTACGGCCTTGACGGTGCATGGCTTTTAAGACCCACCTGGGAAGAAATGAAAAAGCACAAATTTGATATTATGGTTTTTGACTGTACCGTGGGAGACAGTGATGACTGGCGTCTTTTTGAGCATAACACAATACCTATGCTGAGAATGATGGTAAAAGGAATAGGCGAAAGGAATTTACTTTCAGAAAACGGAAAGCTTATAGCTTCGCATTTTGCAAAAAATCTTCACGGCACACACGAGGAAACAGAGAATATATTAAGTGAAATAAATATGCTGGCAGCCTACGACGGACTTATAATAGAGTTTTAAGCTTCGTAATAAAACTTTGATTACTTTCATATATTAAAGCAGTAAAAGATATATGGGAGTGATATTATGCACGCATATACCATAGAAGAACGGACTGTACAGATTGCACAGTACATAATCGCCACAAAATGCACTGTAAGAGCGGCGGCACATAAGTTTGGTATATCCAAGTCCACCGTACATACAGTGAGAGTAACATAGAAACTTTTTATATCGAAGTGGCGTAATAATACGTATTTCGGGGCTTTTATAAATTACGAAATCTTTCGAATAGCTCTGTATAAAAACAGAAAATGCAAAAATCCTAAAAACCGCTTTAATAGTGGCTTTCAGGATTTTTCTTGTTTCAGTCTTGCTTTGTCTGTATTGAATTTTTAAGATATGGTCAAATGCATTTTCAGAAAGTCAAAATGTATGCTTTATCTGAAACTTTTAACCCATGTCACCAAAGAATCATGATAGACATTTTCCATAACATCTTTTCTCATCTGCTCTGTAAGAGGTCCGTTGCACTTCATTTTTTCTATTATTGCACTCTGAAGCTCTTCAACCGTCATTTCTTCATATGGTTTGTTTTGATTTAAATTTGCCTCATCTTCAATAATAACAGATAACTCCTCTTTTTTGGGCTCAAATACTTCCCTCGGAATTTCTGGGATGATTATTTTATCCTCAATATTAAGTTCAATTGGCTGCACTTTTTTATCCGCCATTTCGCCTGGCAGCCAGATTTCCCCCGAATTTGCTTTTGCATTCACACATATACATCCGTCTTTTGCGGATATATGCTCGCTATAAAGTGCGCCAACATACTCTTTCGCATTTGCGGCAGGAAGGAGCATCTCAAAATCTTCATCGCTGTTATTTACAGTTACAATCACAGATTCTCCGTCAAAATCTCTTGAAAAGGCATATTGACCATTTGTTAAGAGGAGTTCTTTATAGCTTCCGTACGATAATGCTTTTGTTTTTGAGCGTATTTCACCGAGTTTTGAAATAAGATTTGTGAAATTATTGTTTAGGATAGCATCCTTATATTGTTCAAAGGAAACAGCTGGTCTTAAAGAATCATCCGAGCCTTTCTGCTTTTCTCCTTCAATTCCGAATTCAGAGCCGTAATATACAGACGGAACACCCGGGAGAGTATACAGAAGAATATGAACAGGGACAAAGTGTCTTTTGGTGTTTAGCTTTGTGTAAATTCGTTCCACATCGTGATTATCAACAAAATTGTATAGCTTTAATCCATCAGGACGGTTGCCGCCCATCTCATACAAGCGTTTTACAGTATGTGCAATTTCAAAATAGTTGTGGTCGTTATGTCCTGAATACAGCGCCTTGTGCAAATGATAGTTTGTAACAGAATGTAGGGTATCGCCGTTAACCCAGCGAATATAATCGCCATGTATAACTTCTCCCATCAACCATAAATCAGGCTTCACTTCATTTGCCACCTTGCGCATCATCTGCATATAACTAAAATCAAGAACGTCAGCAGCATCCAGACGAATTCCGTCTATATCAAACTCTTTGACCCAAAAACGAATGACATCACTGATATAATTCCTCACTTCTGGGTTATGCTGGTTCAACCTGGCAAGCAGATTATATCCTCCCCAGTTATCATAAGAAAATCCATCATTATATTCATTATTCCCATTAAAATTAACATTGCAATACCAATCTCTGTATTGCGATGATTCTCTGTTTTTCTTAATATCTGAAAATGCAAAAAAATCTCTGCCTGTATGATTAAAGACACCGTCTAATATTACCCTAATTCCCTGTTTGTGGCATTCGGTAACAAAATTAGCCAAATCCTCATTGGTGCCAAGTCTTGAATCCAACTTCTTATAATCGGTTGTTTCATAACCATGCCCTACCGATTCAAAAAGCGGACCAATATATAAAGCGTTAAATCCAAGGCTCTTTATCTCAGATATAAACGGAATCAAAGTGTTTAGCCTGTGCTCTACCTTATTGTAAAAGTTTTGTTTTTCTGCCCCTGTCATACCCAGGGGATATATATGATAAAATATTGCCTCATCATACCATGCCATGCCATATGTAATCCTCCTGTTTATTAATATTATATGCCTATTTTGCTCACTGCAAAACAAATTTCATATGTATAATTATATCACAATTATATATGAAAATCAAAACAGTATTTGCTTTGTTATTGATTATATAGTTTACTTGGTTGTTATGCACACACGAGGATAGTACTTTTCAAAATCACATTTTCCCAAATGGAATGATGAGGGCTTATGATGTGACGAAAAAAACTAAAAAGTGAGTGCGATAAAACTATGCTATAAAATACATCTAACCCACTTGAAATATTAGGTATGTATAAAAGTTAAAGTTAGTCGGTGGTCTTGACTTTAAACTCTTGAATAAAGCTCGTTTAAACGGCGATATTTTGATTTGTCAATGCTGTCGAGCTGTTCTTTTGTTATTCTGTATCCCCAGTTTCCCTCGGCTTTGCCAGGGGTGTTTAGCCGTGTGTCAGAGCCATAGCCCAACAAATCCTGAATCGGCATAATAACCAGCCCTGCATGAGATGCAAGCATAGTACGGATTATGGCATCGCAGCCTTTTTCCCAAGATTCTTCTTTATGGCCGCAATACTCAAGCATATTGCGTCTGGTTTTGTCATCAAGCTCCCACAGATATCCAAGCAAAGTGTTGTTATCATGGGTTCCTGTATACGCTACACATTGATTTGGGTAGTTATGGGGAAGATGAGGGGAATTTTTGTCGCCCATAAATGCAAATTGGAAGACTTTCATACCGGGGAAGTCGCTCATTTTGAGAAGCTTAACCACGTCTTCGGTGATAAGACCTAAATCTTCTGCAATAATCATTGTATCAGTTGAGTTTTCCTTGATTGCATCAATCAGTTTCATGCCGGGACCTTTGGTCATAAAACCTTCTTTTGCTGATTTTGCTGAAAAGGGAACTTCCCAAAAGGATTCAATGGCCCTGAAATGGTCAATTCGAATCCCATCAAACATTGTTGCTGCATGTGATAGTCTATCTTTCCACCATCTGAAGCCATCTGTTTCCATTGATTTCCAATCGTATATGGGGTTTCCCCAAAGCTGGCCGTCTGCAGAAAAATAATCAGGTGGAACGCCGGCAACAGTAACAGGCAAATTGTCTTCACCAAGTTTGAAAAGATGTTTATCTGCCCACACATCGCTGCTGTCAAGGGCAACATAAATAGGCATATCGCCAATAATTTTTATGCCTTTGCTGTTTGCGTATTTTCTTATTTCTTCCCATTGTGTAAAAAACTCATATTGGATAAATTTCCACATAAATAAGTTTTCGTCTTTATAATTCTCACTTTCCCATTTATACCATGGTTTATCGGCGTCTGAGTTTTTAATCGCCATAAATTTACAAAAGTTCTCAATATAAGGATTTTGAACTACAAAGTTTTCAATATCTGATTTATTGGTAGCTCGGCTTGCTGCAATCTTTAAAATTGCCAGTCTTTCGTTATATAAACGCTCATATTCACACACATAAGGAGTATGTTGTTTTTGAGCGATAAGCTCATCTTTAATCAATAGACCCTTGTTATGTAGGATTTCCAAACTAATAAAATAGGGATTTCCAGCAAAGGATGATGCAGACTTATAGGGAGAATTGCATTCATCAGATGGACAAAACGGCAAGACCTGCCAATAAGAATAGCCGCAATCGGCTAAAAAATCAATAAATAATTTTGCCTGCGGACCAAAGTCACCAATTGAATAATCTCCAAACAATGAGGATATATGCATCAAGATACCGCTTTTTCTCTCCAAAAAAATCAACTCCATTTTACGAAGCACATAATATAATAATGATATCACATTTTAGCTAAAATTGCAAACAAAAAATTCAGATAAAATCAGTTTTTCAGTGGCTTTGGGAAATTACAATATCCTTGACATAAATGGTGTTTTGATGTATAATATTGTAAAGAAAAAGAAGATATCATGGGAGAGATCCTTTATGGCAAAAAAAACAATTAACGACCTTAACACGCTTCTTTGCGAATTCGCAAACGGCAAAAGTTCACAGGCTTATAACATTATGGGGTGCCATAAAACAGAGGACGGATATATTTTCAGAGTTTGGGCGCCAAACGCAGAGTGTATCTTTGTTGTGGGGTCATTTAACAATTGGGATACATCTGCTTGCCCCATGCATAGCATTGGTTATGGAGTATGGGAGGCTACGGTTAATGAAGCACAGATTTTTGATGAATATAAATACTATATTATAAAAAAGAATGGTACAACTGTTTATAAAAGTGACCCATACGCATTTCATGCGTGCACACGCCCTGAAAATGCATCAAAAGTCTATGATTTAGAAGGGTTCACGTGGACTGATTCGGAATATTGCAGTAAACGGACAAAAAAAGATATTACAAAAGAACCTATGAATATTTATGAGGTGCATTTGGGTTCGTGGCTGCAGCATGAAGATGGTAATTTTTTGTCTTATACCGATATTGCCGACAAGCTTGTTAAATATGTTAAAAATATGAATTACACGCATGTAGAGCTTTTGCCTATTAGCGAATATCCCTATGACCCATCATGGGGATATCAGGTGACAGGGTATTATGCGCCAACATCACGATACGGGACACCTAAGGATTTTATGAAATTGGTTGATAAATTCCATGACGCAGGTATAGGTGTAATTTTGGATTGGGTAGGAGCGCATTTTCCTAAGGACGAGAATGGACTATACGAATTTGATGGCAGTTGCCTGTATGAATCAAGCGATCCACTTCGAAATGAACATCCGGATTGGAAAACCCGAATTTTTGATTATTCGAGATATGAGGTTAGGTCGTTTTTAATATCAAATGTGGTATATTGGCTTGATAAGTATCATATTGATGGAATTCGGGTAGATGCAGTTGCATCAATGCTTTATCTGGATTATGGCAGGCAAGACGGTCAGTGGCGTCCCAATCAATACGGGGGAAATATCAACCTTGATGCTGTCGATTTTCTTCGCGATATGAACAGTGCTGCGTTTAGATTTAACCCGTCAGCAATTATGGTGGCTGAAGAATCTACTGCTTTTCCTATGGTGACGAAGCCTGGTTATGATGGAGGTCTTGGATTTAATTTTAAATGGAATATGGGCTGGATGAATGATATGCTTGGTTATATGTCATCAGACCCGCTTTTTAGAAAAGGCAGACAAAATGACCTGACTTTTTCGTTGACCTATGCTTTTTCGGAAAACTTTATTTTGCCCTTGTCCCACGATGAAGTTGTTCATGGAAAAGCTTCGATGATTGGCAAGATGCCTGGAACTTATGAAGAAAAATTTGCAAACTTAAGAGCTTTTTATGGGTATATGATGGCTCATCCGGGGAAAAAGCTTAATTTTATGGGCAATGAATTTGCTCAATTTATTGAATGGGATTATAAAAAGCCTCTCGAATGGTTTATGCTTGAGTATGACAAGCACAATAAAATGAAAAAATTTGTCAAAGACCTGAATGCTTTTTATCTTAATAACAAAGCTTTTTGGGAGAATGATACAGACTGGACAGGTTTTCAGTGGATTGCTCATGATGACCATGACCAAAGCGTTATCTCCTTCATCCGCAGAGATGGAAAAGGCGGGAAAATAATAGTTGTATGCAATTTTTGCCCTGTTATGCGAAAAAATTATCTAATTGGAGTGCCAGATGAGGGAGAGTATAAAGTCGTACTTTCAAGTGACAGCTCTAAATATGGTGGAACAGGAACTCGCCTTCCAAGACGCAAAACAAAGAAAATACCTATGCACGAATTTGAGCAGTCAATTTCTACAACCCTTCCGCCGCTTTCTACCGTGTACTATACGAAAGTAGTTAACAAATAATACAAAAGCACATGTTATAATGTGTATTAAAAAAAGGGGGTTATTCTTATGTTGAACAGGAGAAAAAAATGTATTGCTATGTTGCTTGCAGGTGGGCAGGGCAGCAGGTTGCTGGTTCTTACCGACAAAACTGCTAAGCCGGCAGTACCTTTTGGAGGTAAATATCGTATTATAGATTTTCCTCTTTCTAACTGCGTCAATTCAGGAATAGACACTGTTGGTATTTTGACTCAATATCAGCCTCTAGAGTTAAATGATTACATAGGTAACGGTCAGCCTTGGGGACTTAACAGAAATTTTGGTGGAGTCCACATCTTACCACCATATGCACAATCAAAAAAAATGGAGTGGTATAAAGGAACGGCGAACGCTATATACCAAAACCTTCGTTTCATAAAAAACTATAACCCTGAGCATGTGATAATTCTGTCGGGAGACCACATATACAAAATGGACTACTCAAAGCTACTTAAGTTTCACATTGAAAACGATGCGGAATGTACCATTGCTGTTCGAACAGTACCTATGGAAGAGGCTAGCCGATTTGGTATTATGAATGCCAACCCCGATGGTTCAATCTATGAATTTGAGGAAAAACCCCAAAACCCAAAGAGCAATTTGGCATCTATGGGAGTTTATATCTTTAAAACCGATATTCTTTGCCAATATCTTATTGAAGATGAGGCAGATGAAAATTCAGATAACGATTTCGGCAAAAATGTTATACCATCCCTCCTGCGTGACCAAAGAAGATTGTTTGCATACAAATTTGATGGTTACTGGAAGGATGTTGGTACCATCCACAGCTTGTGGGAAGCCAATATGGAACTTTTAGACGGAACTTTTAATATCCGTGATAAGGTGTTCAAAACATATGCACGAAACTATGCAAAACCACCTAGTTATATTGCCAAAAACAGCCAAATCAAAAATTCATTTGTTGCTGAAGGTTGCTCAATAAAGGGAAAAATCAGCCACTCTGTTGTATCTACCGGATGTACTGTTGAAGAAGGCGTTGAAATATACGATAGCGTGATTATGCCTGAAGCTGTTATAAAAAAAGGCGCTGTTATTAAGTATGCAATTATAGGTGAGGGTGCCGTTATTGATGAAAACACAAGAGTTGGCGATGACCCTGTTTTCTACGGCAAAGAGGAATGGGGAATCAGTGTGGTTGGTAAAGGTGAGCATATAGTAAAAAATACTACCATAAAGCCAAATCAGGTTGTGTGAGAGGAGAAGTGTGACTATGAAAAGATTGTCCGGTATCATTTTTTCAAACATTTATGATGACGCATTAGGTGACCTTACTGCTAAACGAACTGTAGCATCTTTGCCATTCGGCGGAAGATACAGACAGATTGATTATGTTTTATCTAACATGGTAAATTCGGGTATTACCTCCGTTGGAGTTATTACAAAATATAATTATGAATCGCTTATGGACCATCTTGGTTCATGTGAAGAATGGGACCTTAATCGTAAAACCGGAGGTTTGTATATTATTCCTCCGTTTGCATCCGGAAAGGCCGAGGTATATCACGGCAAGTTAGAGGCACTTAATACGGCTCTTAACTTTTTGAACAGCCAAAAGAGTGAATATATTGTGATTTCTGACACAATAACTATATGCAATATAGATTATGAGGCGGTACTTGTTGAACATATTGCATCAGGCAAGGACATTACTGTTGTTGTTTCGTCTCAAAAAGAGAATGGCATTCATTATCCTACAGTTTTCGAAGCTAACAATGACAGTAGTGCAAAAAATATTAATGTAAACTATGAAGCAAAAGATGGTGCTTTTGTTGGACTTGGTATGTTTATTATGAAGCGTGAAACCCTTATAGAAGTGGTTACTGAATGTGTTGCGGCAGGATATTATCACTTTGAAAAAGATTTTTTGCAGAAATATTTTAACGAAGGCAGGCTCTCGGTTAATTTGTATGAATTTGATGGAGTTGCACTTAGAAATCGTGACATAACAGCATATCTTAAAAACAATATCAAGCTTATTGATGAAGAAGTTCAAAAAGATCTGTATAAATCGTCATCACCAATTTATACGAAGGTTCGCGATGAGATACCCACATATTATGGAGAGAATTCTGTAATTGATGAATGTATTATTGCAGACGGTTGCAAAATCTATGGAGAACTTAAAAATTCTGTCCTATTCCGAGATGTGACTATAGAAGAAGGAGCACAGGTTATTGGCTCTATTGTTATGCAAGGAACCAAAATTAAAAAGGGCGCCTATATTGAAAATGCTATAATTGATAAGAATGTAATAATAACAGAGGATACTCGACTTTTAGGTGCTAAGGCAAGACCTGTTATTATAAAGAAAGGTGAGACAATATGAAGATACTTTATGCCGCAAGTGAGGCTGCACCTTATATAAAAAGTGGCGGTCTTGGTGATGTTGCGCAGGCACTTCCTGCGGCTTTGGCTAAGGAAAAAGATGTTGAAGTAAGTGTATTTATACCATATTATAAATCTATTAAAGATAACCCTGACATTAAGGTTGAGTTTGTCAAAAATTTTAATGTTTATGTTGCGTGGCGCAGGGAATATGTAGGTATTTTCAAAGCGGTAAGCCGAAGCAAGAAACTAAACTATTATTTTGTTGACAACGAACATTATTTTTATCGTGATGGTATTTACGGTCATTATGATGACGGAGAAAGATTTACATTTTTCTCTTTGGCAATTTTGGAAGCTATGCGTCAAATGGATTATTTCCCTGATATAATTCATTGTAATGATTGGCAAACAGCGCTTATTCCGGTGCTCAAAAAAGCTTTGTATAACGGTGTTTATGACAATGCTCGAACTGTGTTTACCATTCATAATATTGAATATCAAGGCAAAATGCCAAATGAATTTATGCAGAATGTTATTGGCATTGACGAATATTACAGAAATGTTTTAACCTATGACACCTGCATTAATTTTATGAAAAGTGCCATAGTTATGGCGGATAAGGTAACCACTGTATCAAGAACATATTCCCACGAAATTCGACACGCGTATTTCGCACACGGGTTGCAGGATATTTTAAAAGAGAACGAATATAAAATAGCAGGTATTGTCAATGGTATTAATACTGACTTGTATAATCCTGCAAAGGATTCGCTTATTTTTGAAAACTATACTGCAGCTGACCTTTCAGGAAAGGCTAAAAATAAGGCAGAACTTCAGAAGATGCTTGGGCTTTCGGTTTCGCCAGATGTGCCGATGATAGCTATGATTTCTAGATTGGTAAGTCATAAGGGGCTTGACCTTGTGGAATATGTTATGAATGAACTTATGCAAAGAAACTTGCAGTTTGTAGTCATAGGAACGGGCGACTCAAAATATGAGGATATGTTTAATTTTAATGCCTATATTCATCATGATAAAATGTCTGCAAATATTACTTTTAATCCAGAACTTGCAAATAAGCTTTATGCGGCAGCAGATATGTTCCTGATGCCGTCTAAAAGTGAGCCTTGCGGTCTTTCGCAGCTTATTGCTATGCGGTACGGAACTGTGCCTATTGTACGTGAAACAGGCGGTCTTGTTGACACAGTGCCACCGTTAAATGTGGAAACTTTAGAGGGTAAAGGTTTTACTTTTAAGGGTTATAATGCTCACGATATGCTTGGCGCAATTGACAGGTGTATTGATTTTTACGGCAATCACAAAAAGTGGGAGAAGCACATAAAGAATCTCATTAAATATAACAGCGGCTGGAAGAGTTCAGTAAAAGAATATTTAAATCTATATCATGAGTTAACACAATAGGAGAAAAATATGGAAAAGAGCAAATCTAAGGTATCAACAAAGAAAAAAACAACGACTTCAGTTTCAAAGAAAACGAAAACAGAAGCAGCACAACAGAATACTTCAAAGAATAATACTGAAATTCAGATGCTTTCCAAAGCATGTGATAGACTTTTTGGTTGTGACATTAAAGAAGCTACATCACAGCAGATGTATAAATCCCTTTGTAGTGTTGTTCAGGAGCTTCTTGCCACAAAGAGAAAGAAGTTTCATGACAAATACCGCAAAAATGGTGATAAACAGGTTTACTATATGTCAATGGAGTTTTTGGTTGGAACTTCGCTTCGCAACAACTTATACAACCTTGGGGTTGAAGAAGATTTCGCTAAGGCAGTGGAAAAATGCGGATTTAACATTCAAGATATGTACGATATGGAGCCGGATGCAGGCCTGGGAAACGGCGGGCTTGGTCGTCTTGCGTCTTGCTATCTTGATTCAATGACAAGTGTTGGACTTCCCGGAACGGGATTTTCAATTCGATATGAATTTGGTATTTTCAAGCAAAAAATAGTCGATGGATGGCAGATGGAGTTCCCTGATGACTGGCTTAGCATGGGTGATGTATGGCTTAATCCCAGAGAAGACGAAGTTGTTGAAGTAAAGTTTGGCGGTGAAGTTAATGGCTGGGACGATAATGGTAAGTATAAGGTTGCACATACAAATTATAATTCTGTTATTGCTGTGCCCTATGATATGTATATCTCAGGATACGACACAGGGGCGGTTAATAAACTGGTCCTTTGGAGTGCAAAATCGAAAAATCGTTTTGATATGGCTGCCTTTTCCCGTGGCGACTATGCAAAATCACTTGAAGAGAACACTATGGCAGAGGTTATTTCAAAGGTCCTCTACCCGGCCGATGATCATATTGCAGGTAAAATACTAAGACTAAAGCAGCAGTATTTGCTTGTATCTGCTTCGCTGCAAAGTATTATAAACAACTACATAAAGCGTTATGGTACACTTGATAACCTTTCTGAAAAAGTTGCTATTCACATTAATGATACACATCCGGCTCTTTGTGTTCCGGAGCTTATGCGAATTCTTGTGGATGAATATGATTACGGTTGGGACGATGCATGGAAAATCACATGTGAAACATTGACTTATACAAACCATACTGTTATGAGCGAGGCTCTTGAACGCTGGAATGAAAACCTGTTCAAAGAACAATTGCCCAGAATACACCAGATTGTATGCGAAATCAACCGACGTCTGGTTGCACAGCTTAATGTGATTTATCCGGGGGATATCGCAAAGATTGATTATATGGCGGTAATAGCCCATGGGGAAGTTCGCATGGCTAATCTTTGTCTTGCTGCATGTCATAAGGTAAATGGTGTTTCAAAGCTTCATAGTGATATCTTAAAAAACGGTATTTTCCACGATTATTATAATATTGATAAGGATAAGTTTACAAATGTAACCAATGGTATAGCATACAGAAGATGGCTCTGTCAGTCTAATCCGGAGCTTACTGCATACCTGACAGAATTAATCGGTGACGGCTTTAAACACGACAGCATGGAACTTGAAAAACTTTTGAAATATGCTGACGACGAAAAGGTATTAAATAAGCTTTCTGAAATTAAGTACAGCAACAAGGTCCGCCTTGCAAATTATATTGCTGAGGCAAATGGTATCAATGTATCCCCGGATTCTATATTTGATATCCAGGTTAAGCGTCTACATGAATATAAGCGTCAGCTCTTAAATGTGCTTCACATTTTATACCTTTACAACAAAATAAAGAACAACCCAAAAGATGATTATGTTCCAAGAACATTTATATTTGCAGCAAAGGCATCTGCAGGCTATGTGATGGCAAAACAAATCATTCGACTGATTGTTGCTGTATCGGATATGATAAACTCCGACCCTGAAGTACGCGATAAGATTAAAGTTGTATTTATCGAAGACTACAAAGTTTCTCTCGCTGAGATTATTATCCCTGCAGCAGATATTTCTGAACAAATTTCTATTGCCGGCAAAGAAGCATCAGGAACAGGTAATATGAAGCTTATGATTAACGGTGCTGTAACCTTAGGAACCTTAGATGGTGCCAATGTTGAAATACATGAGCAAGTTGGGGACGAAAATATGTTCCTGTTTGGTCTTCACGCAGATGAGGTGGAGGAGCTATGGAAAAAGGGGTATCGCCCGATGGATTATTTGAACAATAATCCCGAACTTAAGGAAGTTATTGATATGCTCACATCAGGCGTTTTAGGCGTTAAATTTGAGGATATCAGACGCTCACTCCTCACAAATGATTTTGGTGTTGCAGATAATTATATGATTCTGGCTGATTTCGCCGATTATGTAAGGGCACATGAGGATGCCGAAAAAGCTTATCGCTCAAAGCTTGATTTTGCCCGTATGTCTTTGGCTAATATAGCAAAGGCAGGAATTTTCTCTTCGGACAGAGCTATAAAAGAATATGCAGATAACATTTGGAATATGAAGTATTAAAATATTCTGGCATAAGAGGTTAGCTCTTATGCCAGAATATTTATTGATGGTGAAAGAAATGCGAATTTTATATAATAGTAAAAATGAATATTATAAAGTCCCATTTGGCTGCTTAAGACAGGATGAATTATGTACATTGCACATTAAAATTCCAGTCAGCTGTCAGACTGAGTCGGTTCGTCTTTGCATTAGTTCCGAAAGCGGTTTTAACATGACTGTGCCCTTTAGCCTTGAGTCAACAGACAGTGATTATGAGGTGTATGTCACCAAGTTTTCACTTTTTGCTTGCGACCTTTACTTTTACTATTTTAATATAACTACAAAAAACGAGTCTTTTGATTTGTTTAAACAAGGAGATGATACCAATATTGCCGTTGGTGATTTGTGGCAGCTTACTTGTTTTGACAAGAATTATGATACACCTTATGATTTTAAAGGCAGGGTTATGTATCAGATTTTCCCGGACAGATTTGCGAAATCCGGAGAAGTTGATTCAAAAGGGAAGCTTATGCCTTATGAACTGCATAAGGATGTCAATGATACACCGATATATTTGCCTAACGCGAACGGTCGGATAACCAACAGTGATTTTTTTGGCGGAAATTTAGTAGGTATTACTGAAAAACTCCCATATATAAAAGATATGGGAGTAGGGATTATATACCTTAATCCAATTTTTATGGCATATTCAAACCATCGTTATGATACGGCGGATTACAAAAAAATTGACCCCCTGCTTGGTACTGAGGAGGACTTTGAGATTTTGTGCCGGGAGGCACACAAACTTGATATAAAAATCATTCTGGACGGAGTTTTTTCTCATACAGGCAGCAACAGTATCTATTTTGATGCAGAAGGTATTTTTGGCAATGGTGCTGTCAGCAATCCGGATTCGCCCTACAGAGAATGGTTCCAATTTGACGAATATCCACACAGCTACACTTCGTGGTGGGGGATTGACACCTTGCCTTGCGTTAATGAACTAAACCAAAGTTATATGAATTATATCATACATGCAGAGGACAGTGTGATTTGTCATTGGATGAAACTTGGAGCAGATGGTTTTCGGTTAGATGTTGCTGACGAGCTTCCTGATGAGTTTATTGCGGCGTTTCACAAAAAATTAAAAGAAGTCAATCCTAATGCTATTCTTTTGGGTGAGGTGTGGGAGGATGCATCAAACAAAATAAGCTACAGCAAACGGAGAAAGTACTTTTCAAACACGGAATTAGATTCGGTAATGAATTATCCGTTTAAAGAGGCAATTATGGAGTTTGTAATAGGTAAAATTACCGGCAGAGCCTTTGCTGACAGAATAATGACTATTGCAGAAAACTATCCCCGTCCGGTGCTCGATTGTCTGATGAATTTGCTCTCAACCCACGATACTCCGAGAATTATTACAGCCCTCTCCGGAAAAGGCGAGGGTATGAGTAAGAGCGAAAAAGCGAATTTCAGATTATCCGGTGCGGAGCTTGATAGAGCCTTGGCACTGACCAAAGTCTCAGCACTTTTGCAGTTTACCCTTCCTGGGAACCCCTCTATTTATTACGGGGATGAAATAGGAATGGAGGGGTTTGAAGACCCATTAAACAGATGCTTTTATAAGTGGGAAAACCAAAATACTTGCTTGCAAAATTTTTATAAAGAATTAGCTTTTTTAAAGAATGAAAACGAAGCTATTAAATGCGGAGATATTGTTTTTCAGGAGACAGGAGATAATTTTATAAAATTTGCTCGTAAAAGTCAAAATGAAATTGCATATATAGTCGTGTCGCTTGGCGACAAGCTTGAATACAATGGAAAAACCTTGTTGGAAGTTTCGGCAGATAACATTTATGCAAGAATTTATGCTTAAAAATTTATAACAGAGAATATTGCCAAAAAAGTTGGCGTAAAAACCTTATATCATTTTTTAACTACTGTATATGGAATTTTGTTTTATAATGGGAAAGTGAAAAGTTGGATAAATTGTTAAAAAGTGTACTTGACCAAGATTTAGCTCCCATCGTTGTTTGTAGTATGCAGTCTGTGATTGTATATATGAATCCATCTGCAATAAAAACATGCAGTTGGAGATTTGGGCCTATACCCTACAGACCCATTATCCGCAATGGTTTACGGAATTCGACAAAGAAAACCATATTTCGACATATTCTGTACATATAGTAGGAGTTACATAGAAACTTTTTATATCGAAGTAGCGTAAAAGCCAGAAATACAGGGTCTTTCAGCAAAACGGCAAAATCACATCAATCTCAACTACAACCTAATATAACGACAGAGCAAAAAATCATAAAACCCTTGTGAGATGCATTCATACAAGGGTTTTTAGCATTTCAACTAAAATTTCAAAAATTACTTGATTTTATTTCGGTATAGCGATATAATAATAGCATAGAATATATTAGGGTGATAAAAATGAGTATAAATGAAATTTTAAATAATATTGGAATGACAAAATATCGACTCGCAAAACTCTCCGGGATTCCCCATGCGACACTTAGTGAATTATGCAGCGGTAAAACAAGTATTGAAAAGTGTTCGGGTGAAACATTATATAAAATCGCAAAGGTATTAAATGTCTCTATGGAGAGCCTGCTCGATGATAGAATGAAAACTATTTCAAGAGAGCGTTCCTACGAGTACGGTCTTCCCTCATATCTGCAACATGATTTGGACGTATACAAAGATGCCGTGTCAAAGAAATCCACTTTGATAGACTGCTATTGGGGTGAACTCTACGGAAGCATCAATATGGCGGAAATCAACGATGGACTAATAACACCGGAGCATGCAGATTATTTAAGACAAAAATATTTGTGGAGGTAACATTATGGCAAACAGAATTGATTTTACAAACTGTAAGCGAATTATTGGCAGAGCATATAATGGTGCAAATGGAAAGAAAATTGCGGTAGAATATGAAGGCGAAAGATATATGCTTAAGTTTCCTCCATCGGGAAATAAAAAGCCAACAGAATTGTCATACACCAACAGTTCAATCAGTGAGCATATCGCAAGCAGCATATTCAATATGACAGGTGTAAAAGCACAGAAAACAAAGCTTGGAACCTTTACTGTAAATGGCAAGGTGAAAATTGTTTGTGCGTGCAAGGATTTTACTGATAAAAATAAAAACTTATATGATTTTTGTTCTATAAAAAATACCGTTATTGACTCTGAACATAATGGTACAGGAACAGAACTTTCCGATGTTCTCGAAACCATTGAAAAGCAACAATTTGTGAATTCCAAAGAATTGCTTGAGCATTTCTGGAATGTGTTTGTAGTAGATGCCTTACTTGGCAATTTCGACAGGCATAATGGTAACTGGGGATTTTTGTTTGATGACGAAACTCAAACAGCCGAGATTGCCCCCGTATTTGATTGCGGTAGTTGTTTGCTTCCGCAGGCGGACGAAAAGATAATGAAAACCATTTTGGAAAACGAAGATGAGCTAAATGCCCGTATCTTCCAATTTCCCACATCTGCAATCAAACTGAATGATAGAAAAATCAACTACTATGATTTTATTTCTTCAATGGAAAACGAGGATTGCAACAAAGCAATTTTAAGAATTGTTCCCAGTATTGACATTGAACTTATAAATGCATTTATTGATAACATTCTTTATATCTCCGATTTGCAAAAGGAATTTTATAAGACATACATTGCGGCAAGATACGAGAAAATTTTGATGCCTACCTATAGAAAACTTAACAAATGAGGTATGCTTTATGATTTTTTATGTAACAAAACAAACCTTTGAAAGATATAAACTTAAAATGCCGGAAGATTTAAGTTTTCCAATGAACGAAGTTGCCAAAGCCACAATTGCAAGAGAAAGCGGAAACAGACTATTGGAATGGGGCGGCAAATTATTCTACTTTGACAGGAGAAAATGTATTCAGTTTGTTAACTTCGCCAGCAAACTAACCATATTTGTATTTGATATAAAAATGGATGACCTACCTATGGTTGGAAACTATATCGCAAATTATCTTATGGATATTTATGGCAATGATAAAAAGATGATAAAGTTTCTCGAAAGATTATTCGAAGAACATTCGGCTTGTTGCTTTTCTAAGCTTACTGATAAAAGTGCCATATCTACTCTTAATAGAACACAATGGACCTTTGCAGAGGATGGATATAGGTTTTATGATTTTATCGAAAATGGTATTTTAAATACTCGTAAAATTAACAAACTGGTGAATACAGATTGGTTGTTTACTCAAAAAACAAACGGAACAACAGAGTATTTTTACGCAGCAGATAAGTTTAAGAAATTGCTTACTGAAAAATATGAATGATTATTATATAACAACAAAACAAGGAGGTGAATAGTTTTGGGTAAATATACTGATGATGAAATTAGGAATATGCCGAAGATAACATGTAAAATTGCTGCTGATTATTTAGGAATATCTCCTATGGCTGTAAGCTGTGGGATGCGCAACAATCAACTGCCTATTGGTTTTGCTATACACACTGAGGACAGATATACTGACAGTTGGTCATACAATATTATTCCGGAAAGATTGATTGCATATAATCATGGCAAAATAAACGAAGTTCAAGTTCAAAGTATAGAGAAAAATTTGGAGACTATTATATCTGAATTTCAAACCATGAAAAACGATTTAAGTTTTTTATTGCGTGGCGAAGATTAAAAAAGGAGATGAGAATTGCTGAAGAAGAAAACAAACGAATTATAAAAGAAATAGAAACACGCCGAGTGTTTTATGATCAAATATTAAATAACGGAAAGGGTGAATGCGAATTGAATGACCAAGATGTGCTGAAAATTTCAAGAGAACAATTGTATAATGAAATATGGGAATTGTCAGTTTCAAAGGTTGCTAAAAAATATAACATATCATATGCAAAGTTAAAACAAGCTTGCATTGATGCTAATATTCCTACACCATCAAATTCTTATTGGACAAATCTTCAAATGGGTAATCCGGTAACAAAAGTACCACTTCCGTTGTCTGATATAAAAGTCGTTATATTACAAAAATCAAAGAGTGTATCTTCAAAGATTCTAATTCCAATTGAAGAAACTTCTTCAAATCAAAATTTTGAAGAAATTTTTATAAATTCATTATTATTTCTTAAATTAGAGGAAAAAAGTTCAGTATTAGACGCTTTAAGTTCATTAGGCATTAACAAGGAAGATAAATTGAATCCAAGGATAATACAACATGATAGAAAAATTAAATCTTGGAAACAAACTCATCCGTTGGATTCAAACGCATCGCGCAAAAGAGATGCATATTACAGGCCGCCGGAAGGTGAACCTTTTCTTTACAGAGATGTTTCCGAATTGTCGCTTACAAGACTATACAAAATTCTTAATGCACTATTCAAATGCATAGAATCTCTGGGCGGCAGCGTAAATGAGGATCTTACATTCACTATTCGCAATGAGATTGTGCAATACAAAATTACAGAAACTGAGGAAAAGGTTCCGCATGTATTGACTAAAGAAGAGCAAAAGGCTATGGAACAATATGAAAGAGATAGACTTACAAGAACTTATGCCTACAAGCCCAATATAAGAAAATGGGATTATGTTTTCAACGGCAAGCTTAGATTTTCAGTTCTTGATAACAAGCATTACAGAGATGGTGAAAATATTCTCATAGAGCAACGGCTCCCCGAAATATTGGTTGATTTATATGAAGAATCGGAAAATGTTAAGATTCAACGCATGGCTCGGGAAACTGCTGCAAGAAAGGCTGAAGAAGAAAGAAAAGCAAAGGAAAGACGTCAGGAAATTTATAATGAAGAGGTCGAAAGGGTTATCGCTCTCGAAAACGAAGCTGAAGATTATGCTTTGGCTTGTAAAATTCGTGCATACGTATCTGCGGTGGAAGCTCAAAAGAACTTCGATGAAAATACACAAGAATGGGTTGAATGGGCAAAACAAAAAGCTAATTGGTATGATCCGTTAATTGCAAAAGAAGATGAGTTGCTTGGTCGGAGGGATCATAAACTAGATAAAGAACAAAAACAACTAAAAAAGAGGCACTCATATTTTTGGTAATTACGCTAAGCCACGAAAAGTCCAAATATTCAAGTTTTTTCACTCTCAAAACACAATAATTCCATAAAATCTAAAATTTGGTAAATGTTTTTATCATTGCGCAACCCCTTTAATGGCGCGGCTTTGTAGCTTTCGACAAAAAACTTTCTATTTCGCGCTATTCCGACCATATAGTAGGAGTAACATAGAAACTTTTTATATCGAAGTGGCTTGAGACTAGTACCTTTCAATAAAATTTTACCAAACACCTGTAAGAGCAGATTCTTGCGGGTGTTTTTATTTAAGGCGAAAAGTGTAATGTGCTCACGAACATTCCCTGCAAAAAATGTGATAAAATTTATAATATTCGTTGCATTTTATGAAAACGTGTGGTATAATAATACCAGTATAATAATTTGGAGGATTGGCTATGTATCGTTATGCAATAGAAAATCTTGATAAATGGAAAAACAGCAAAAACCGAAAGCCTCTTATTATCGAAGGTGCAAGACAGGTAGGTAAAACCTGGATAATGAAAGAATTCGGTAAAAAGTCATATAACAAGACTGTATATATCAATTTTGATTCCAATGTACAAATGGCGGAATTGTTCTCTATAGACTTAAATGTGGAACGCATAATTATGGGACTTGAATTATATGCAGGACATAAAATAAACCCAGCTGATACGCTTATTATATTTGATGAGGTTCAGGAAGTGCCGAAAGCATTATCGTCGCTTAAATATTTTTACGAAAATGCTCCTGAGTATCACATCGTGTGTGCCGGTTCACTTCTTGGAATTGCTCTGCACGAAGGAACATCATTCCCCGTCGGCAAGGTGGATTTTCTTAAACTATATCCTCTGTCATTCAAAGAATTCCTTATGGCAATAGGTCTTGAGAGATTTGCAGAGCTTTTAGATAAAAAAGACTATGATATGATAAAAAGCTTTAAGCAGACTTATATAGATGCCTTAAAGCAATATTACTATGTTGGTGGTATGCCTGAAGTTGTGGCATCCTTTGCTGACGAAAAAGACTTCAACGAAGCAAGAAAAATCCAAAAGAGAATACTGACCGCTTATGAACAGGACTTTTCAAAACACGCACCAAAGGAAATTGTTCCGAAAATAAGAATGTTATGGAACAGCATACCCTCGCAGCTTGCAAAAGAAAACAAAAAGTTTATATATGGTCTCATTCGTGAAGGCGCAAGAGCTAAAGAATATGAAACTGCAATTATGTGGCTTTCTGATTGCGGACTTGTGCATAAGGTCAGCAGAATTAAT
>JAZNEB010000021.1:0-47314 GCA_045588365.1 Clostridia bacterium
TTATACCGACTGAGCGTTGCGAAGTCGGTAGTTAAGAAGCGCTTCGCTGCCGGTGGCAGATGAAGAAGTGCTTCTTAAACGCAGTAGCCAAAGCTTGTACACGGTAGTGTAAACAAGCTTTGTTGCTACAAGGTGTCGCCCGAACCTACGATATTAACCATGGTATATGGCAGTTTAATTGAAGCCTGGCTCAAATTAACCGCGTTGTCGTTGGCCCGAGGCGATTTTAGTTAAAATCGCCGGGGCTTTATGTCAAGTCCAACTCACGGGAGCCAAAAAAAGAAGGACCCGCACACGCGTGGTTCTTTCTTTTTTTCTATTTCTTGTGTTAAATATCGAAGATTTATCATAAAAATACAACAATTTATAAGTTTTTTATTGAAAATCATTGCATATTATGATAAAATTCCTGACAACTAACGATATCCTGTGCTCTTGTGAGCACCATATTCGTTTACGGTGTTGCAAGAAACTATTAGCTGTAAATTAAAAATATAAGATGAGGTGGAAAAAATGAATAACACTATCAATTATTCTTATGAAGCTCTGAAACATTTTTGCACAGATGCATTTATGAAATTCGGATTCACCAAAGAAGAATGCGACATTATTGTTGATGTGCTTTTGACAAGCGATTTGTATGGAATTGAATCACATGGTATGCAAAGACTTGTAAGATATCATAAGGGTATCGAAAAAGGACTTATCAAGCCTGATGCAAAACCCGAAATTGTATTTGAAACTCCTGTTTCTGCTGTTATCGAGGGTAATGACGGTATGGGTCAGCTTTTGGGATACAAGGCAATGAATCTTGCAATAGAAAAAGCAAAACAAATGGGTATGGCAATAGTTACGGTAAGAAATTCAAACCATTACGGAATTGCAGGCTATTATGCAAAAATGGCTTGTAAAGAAGGTCTTATCGGTATGTCTATGACAAACTCAGAGGCTATAATGGTGCCTACCTTTGGCAGAAAGGCAATGCTTGGAAGTAATCCCATTGCAATAGCAATGCCGGCAGAACCTTATGATTTCTTCTTTGATGCATCGACCACTGTTGTAACCCGTGGTAAACTTGAAATTTACAATAAATTACAAAAGCCACTTCCTGAGGGTTGGGCACTGGGTGCCAACGGAAAAGGAAGCTCAGATGCTTCAGATGTACTTAAAAATATTGTTGCAAAAGCAGGGGGCGGAATTGTTCCGCTGGGCGGCGAAATTGAACAAAGCGGTAGCCATAAAGGATACGGATACGGTATGTTTTGTGAAATATTCACTTCTATTTTGTCAATGGGACTCACATCCAATCACACCCATATTGGCGGAAAAGGCGGTACCTGTCATGGATTTATCGCAATTAATCCTGCAATATTCGGCGATGCAGAGGCTATTAAAGAACATCTTTCAACGCTGCTTACAGAACTTCGTGAATCTCCCAAGGCAGATGGGGCAGAGCGCATATATACACACGGCGAAAAAGAAGTTTATGCTTATGAAGACAGAATTAAAAATGGTATAAATGTAAATATAAACACTGTTGCTGAAATGGTGGATTTATGTAACTATCTTGGCATGGATGTAAAAGAATATCTGGGCGAAGAAGCTTTGAAGCTTACTCTAAAAAAGAGTTCGTACGATATGTGATACATACTCTATAGTTTTGCCAACTCCCTAAAAGATGTCGTAGAGGTGTCTTTTGGGGAGTTTTGCTTTATATGCTGACTTTTTATAGCTAAGATAAAGTTAAAAAGACAGAAAGAGTGGTTGTTGGTATAAATTACTTGACAATTAAAAAAGAGTTTTGATATACTATAAGTAAAGTGATGGTGTTTTGCACCATTCAATGAAGTTTTGAAATATGGAGGAATATTATGGGAACTTTTTTATTAGCATTATTGGCGATTGCTGCGGTTATAATTATACCGAACATCAAAATTGTTCCACAGGCTCACGAATATGTAATTGAGTTTTTGGGAAAATACAAGACAACATGGTCGGCAGGAATTCATATCAAAGTGCCGTTTTTAGAAAGAATTTCAAGAAGAGTTACTTTGCAGGAGCAGGTGCTTGATTCACCGCCTCAGCCGGTAATCACTAAGGATAACGTTACAATGCAGATAGATACTGTTATTTATTATGCCATTTATGATGCTAAGCTTTATGCCTACGGTGCGGTAAACCCAATATCCGCTTTGGCAAATTTAGCTGCCACCACACTCAGAAATATTGTGGGTGAATTGGAGCTTGACGGAACTTTAACTTCAAGAGATACCATTAACGGAAAAATGACATCTATATTGGACGAAGCCACAGATAAATGGGGAATTAAGGTAAGCAGAGTGGAGCTTAAGAATATTATTCCTCCGGCAGAAATTCAGAACGCCATGGAAAAACAGATGAAAGCAGAGCGAGACAGAAGAGAAACGATGCTTCAGGCAGAGGGACACAAGGCGGCGGCAATAACCCGTGCGGAAGGTGATAAGCAAGCGATGATACTTGCGGCAGAGGGTGAAAGAGATGCAAGAATCGCAAGAGCAGAGGGTGAAGCAAGGGCGATTTATTTGTCTAAAAAGGCAGAGGCAGATGGTCTTCTGGCACTGAAAGAAGCCGGAGTTGATGCATCGGTTCTTGAACTTAAAAAATACGAAGCTTTGGTTGCTATGGCTAACGGTAAAGCCGCAAAGATAATAGTTCCTACTGATGCTGTGGAAATGACAAAATCAAATGTTATATTTTCGGAAACAACCGGATTGGGAGACAAAACTGATCCCGATATTACAAGTGAAACAGTTAAAAAGAAAAAGGACCCTTGCTGCGAATAAGATTATATAAAAAGAACAGTGCTTTTTTGTTAAGGAAGTTGAAGTATGAAAACTTTACGATTTACAGAAAAACCCATTAGGTTTTTTTGGAGTACCTTTTTTCGAAGAAAAGAAAATAATTGAACGCTTGCCAGACAGTCTTATAAAGGAGCTTCCACATTTATCCCATCTTGGTAAGAGAACCCCTGGAGCGAGAATTTGCTTTCGCACTGATGCAGACAGATTTGAGCTTAAAATAACATTGAAAACACTTTCTCCTGACGTAGGAATGAGCATTTATGCCTGTCAGAGCGCAGCTGTTATTGTGGGAGACAGGAGAGATTTTGAATTTAAGGGTGTTGTTAGACCGCCTGACTATGATTCAAAAGCCTTCAGCGGAACCATAAACAAAAGTGCCGTTATGGAGGACGTTACAATTTTCCTTCCCAGAAATGAGATTATTGAAGATATTGCTTTGGATTTTCCCGACAGTGCAAAAATTGAAGAACCAACTCCTTATGATTACGGACCTGTTATGTTTTACGGCGCATCCATAACCGAAGGAGGATGTTGTAATAATATTTTCAACGGCTATAACGCAATTTTGTCGAACAGACTTAATATGGACTATTACAATTTCGGATTTTCGGGGAATGCGAAGGGTGAGCTTATAATGGCGGATTACATAAATACAATCCCCATGAAGGTTTTTGTGTACGACTACGACCACAATGCTCCTACAGCTGACCATCTTTCAGAAACTCACGAGCCCTTTTTCCTTAGAATAAGAGAAAAGCATCCAGATATTCCCGTTATTATGATGACACGTCCTAACAGAACAGAAGATTATGAAAAACGCATTGAAATAGTAAAGAAAACATATGACAATGCAGTAAGGCGTGGCGATAAAAACGTTTATTTCATTAACGGACAGACGTTTTTCGGGGATAAGGACAGAAACCACTGCACCGTGGACAGAATTCATCCCAACGATCTGGGCTTTTACCGTATGGCAGAGGTTTTGGAGCCGGTTTTGAAAAAGGCTCTCGGAATTGAATAATTAAGCGAAAAAGGGACAAGGTATAAGCCTTGTCCCTTTATATTAAGAAGTTTTTACATAACTTGACTTAAGTGGCAGGTTTGTGGTATAATCTACAAGATGACAAAGGAAAGAAGGTATCCTATGAAGACGGTTATGCTGGTGTTCGGCACAAGACCCGAGGCAATTAAGATGTGTCCCTTGGTAAAAGAACTTAAAACCAGAGAAAATATAAAAACTGTTGTCTGCGTAACAGGTCAGCACAGACAGATGCTTGACCAGGTTCTGGAAGCTTTTTCCGTTGTGCCTGATTACGACCTTTCCATTATGAAGGATAAGCAGACGCTTTTTGATATAACAACCAATATATTAAACGGCATCAAGGGTGTGCTGGAGGAGGTTTCTCCCGATGTGGTTCTGGTTCACGGAGATACATCCACAACCTTTGTTACTGCATTGGCGTGCTTTTATATGCAAATTCCCGTGGGTCATGTTGAGGCAGGACTCAGAACGTATAATATATATTCGCCTTTCCCGGAGGAATTCAACCGTCAGGCCGTGGGAATTGTGGCAAAATACAATTTTGCTCCCACAGAATTATCCAGGGAAAACCTTTTAAGAGAAGGAAAGGACCCCGATAGTATTTTCGTTACGGGAAATACTGCCATCGACGCTCTCAAAACAACAGTAAGAGATGACTACAGTCATCCTGAGCTTGATTGGGCAAAGGGCTCAAGGCTTATAACCATAACCGCACACAGAAGAGAAAATTTAGGTGAGCCTATGCACAATATGTTCCGTGCCATAAGAAGAATTATGGATGAGCATGAGGATGTTAAGGCTATTTATCCCATTCATATGAATCCCGTGGTAAGAAAAGCGGCACAGGAAGAGCTGGGAGGATGCGACAGAATAAGAATAATAGAGCCTTTGGAGGTTTTGGATTTTCACAACTTCCTTTCAAGAAGCTATCTTATATTGACAGATTCTGGTGGAATTCAGGAGGAAGCTCCTTCTTTGGGCAAACCCGTTCTTGTTATGAGAGATACCACCGAAAGACCTGAAGGCATAAAGGCAGGCACGCTAAAGCTTGTGGGCACCAGCGAAGAAGTTATTTATGATAACTTTAAAGAGCTTCTGGAAAATAAGGAAAGCTACGATAAAATGAGCAATGCATCAAATCCCTATGGTGACGGATTTGCATCAAAGAGAATAGCGGATATTCTGGAAAAATAATAATACTTGCTTTTTTTGGTAAAATGAGATATAATGAAAAGGTATATGGGTAAAATAAAATAAAGACTGGAGGTGCGAGCGATGTGGACTGTTATTTACATGGGGCAGAATATTGCGGATGTGGATAATATAAAGGCTCTTTTGGAAGAAGCAAACATTCTTGTTAAGATAAGACCAGTCACAAAAGCCGCCGAGGGAGAAAATAATGCCTATGAAATTTTAATCCCTCAGACAGAAAAGGAAGAGGCACATAAGATAATAATCGGAAACGGATATTAAAACAAACAAGCAAGGTTTTGCCTTGCTTGTTTGTTGTTGAAAAGACAAGGAGGAAGTTATGAGCTTAAGAAAAACAAAGATTATATGCACTATAGGTCCTGCAACGGATAAGCCGGGTGTATTGGAAGATATGATAAAAAGCGGCATGAATGTGGCAAGGCTTAACTTTTCTCACGGAACATATGAGGAGCATAAAAAGAGGATAGACCAGATAAAGAAGGTAAGAAGCGAGTTTTCTTCCTTTGTTCCCATTATGCTTGATACAAAAGGACCTGAGGTAAGAATCGGGTGCTTTAAGGAAAAATCAGTAAAAATTGAATCGGGAGATAAGTTTATACTTACTACCGAGGAAATTTTAGGTGATAAAGAAAGGGTTTCTGTTTCATACAAAAATCTCCCTGAGGAAATATATAAAGGGGCTACAGTTTTAATTGACGACGGTCTTTTGGAGCTTGAAGTTATAGATAAAAACGAAAAAGAAATTATCTGTATAGCTAAAAATGATGCAGTTATAGGGGACAGAAAGGGTGTAAATTTGCCGGGAGTAAACATCAAAATGCCCTATATCAGCGAAAAGGACAAAAATGATTTACTCTTTGGTATAAAAGAAGAGGTTGACTTTGTGGCAGCTTCCTTTGTGAGAAGTGCTGATGATGTTCTGGCAGTCCGCAAAATTCTGGACGAAAACGGCGGAAAGAGAATTTTAATAATAGCAAAAATCGAAAATCGTGAAGGCGTTAAGAATATAGATTCCATATTAAAGGAAGCAGACGGAATAATGGTTGCCCGTGGTGATATGGGTGTTGAAATTCCTATGGAGGAGCTTCCCGGAATACAGAAGGAAATAATTAAAAAATGCTTCCTTATGGGCAAAATTGCAATTACCGCCACACAGATGCTGGAATCCATGATTAAAAAGCCCCGTCCCACCAGGGCGGAAATATCCGACGTAGCCAATGCAGTATATGACGGAACAAGCGCCACAATGCTCTCGGGGGAAAGCGCCGTGGGAGCTTATCCCGTAGAAGCAGTCCGTGCCATGGCAAGGATAATTCTTAAAACAGAAAGTGCTATTGACTATAAGAAAATGTTCAATGATGCCCAGATGTCCAGAAGCGTAACAGGTGCGGTAAGCCATGCGGCGTGTACAATGGCTCAGGATATGGAGGCTTCGGCAATCGTAACCGTTACAAGCAGCGGCTATACCGCAAGAATGATTTCAAAATACCGTCCCGAATCGCCTGTTATAGCAGCAGCCGTTGATACCTATGTGGCTCGTCAGCTTGCTATGAGCTGGGGTGTTATTCCAGTTAAGGCAGAAAGTAAAAAAACAAGTGATGAGCTTTTTGACCATGCTATGGACCTTGCCAGAGATACGGGAATTGTGGCAAATGGTGATATTGTGGTAATTACGGGTGGTGTACCCATCGGTATGAGCGGAACAACCAATATAGTAAAGCTTGAAATAGTGGGACATGTTTTGGCTCAGGGTAACGGAGTAAACAGATGTGCAGCGTCGGGAAATTTATGCGTTGCGGACACAGAAGAGGAGATACGTGCCATATTTAAAGAGGGCGATATTCTGGTAACCAAGGAAACTACCAATGAAATGCTGGATATTATAAGGAAGGCAAAGGGTATTATAACGGAAATTGACGGGACAAAAAGCCACGGAGCCATTGTTGGTATGACTTTGGATATTCCTGTTGTAACTGGGGTAAAGAATGCAACAATGCTCTTAAAATCGGGCACAACCGTAACCTTGGACGGTTATCGTGGCATTATCTATAACGGAATCACGAAGGTTATGTAAAAAAAGTGAAAAAATTGCCGAAAGTTTTTAAAAAGTACTTGATAAATTCTTCACAAAATGATAAAATATCTAAGGAATTTTTTGAAAGGAGATATATACATGAATTATTCACACGAAGTAGAAAACATGTGCATTGTGAAGAAGGATGCATGCCACAAGCCTGCTCCCATTCCTCAGGAAGGTAAGTGGACTAAGTCAACAGAAATAAAAGACATAAACGGTCTTACACATGGTGTTGGCTGGTGTGCACCTCAGCAGGGTATGTGCAAACTCACTCTTAATGTTAAGGAGGGTGTTATCGAAGAGGCATTGGTTGAAACCTGCGGTTGCTCCGGTATGACTCACTCTGCTGCTATGGCAGGTGAAATTCTTCCCGGAAAGACAATTTTGGAGGCACTTAACTCCGACCTTGTTTGCGACGCTATAAATACAGCTATGAGAGAGCTTTTCCTCCAGATAGTTTACGGAAGAACACAGACAGCTTTCTCCGAGGGTGGTCTTCCCATCGGTGCAGGTCTCGAAGACTTGGGTAAGGGTCTTCGCAGCCAGGTTGGTACAATCTTCTCAACAAAGGCTAAGGGCGTTAGATACTTAGAGCTTGCTGAAGGTTACATAACAAACATCGCTCTTGATAAGGATGATTGTGTTATCGGTTATAAGTTCGTTCATTTAGGAAAAATGATGGACATGATTAAAAAGGGTATGAGCGCTGATGAAGCACTCGCTAAGGCTTCCGGTCAGTACGGACGTTTTGACGATGCTGCAAAAGTAATCGACCCCAGAGAAGAATAATAAGGAGGATACTGAAAATGGCTTTATTTGAAAGTTATGATAGAAGAATTAAGCAGATCAACGAAGCTCTCGGTAAGTATTCTATTGCTTCCATTGAAGAAGCTAAGAAAATCTGCGACGATAAGGGAATTGATGTTGCAGGTATCGTTAAGGGCATTCAGCCCATCTGCTTTGAAAACGCTTGCTGGGCTTACATCGTAGGTGCTGCAATCGCGATTAAAAAGGGTGCAAAAACTGCAGCTGAAGCAGCTACTGCAATCGGTGAAGGCTTACAGTCTTTCTGTATTCCTGGATCTGTTGCTGACGACAGAAAGGTTGGTCTCGGCCACGGTAATCTTGCAGCAATGCTTTTGACAGAAGATACAAAGTGCTTTGCTTTCTTGGCAGGCCACGAATCCTTTGCAGCTGCTGAAGGTGCAATCGGTATTGCAAGAAGCGCAAACAAGGTTAGAAAAGAACCCTTAAGAGTTATCCTTAACGGTCTTGGTAAGGACGCAGCTCAGATTATCTCCAGAATCAACGGCTTTACTTTCGTTGAAACCGAGTTCGACTACTATACAGGCGAGCTTAAGATTGTTTCCGAAAAGGCTTATTCTGACGGTGAAAGAGCAAAGGTTCGTTGCTACGGTGCTGACGATGTTCGTGAAGGTGTTGCAATCATGCACAAGGAAGGTGTTGACGTTTCCATTACAGGTAACTCCACCAACCCCACAAGATTCCAGCATCCCGTTGCAGGTACATATAAGAAGGAATGTATCGAAATGGGCAAGAAGTACTTCTCCGTTGCATCAGGTGGCGGTACAGGAAGAACACTTCATCCCGTCAATATGGCTGCAGGCCCCGCTTCCTACGGTATGACTGATACAATGGGAAGAATGCACTCTGACGCTCAGTTCGCAGGTTCTTCTTCAGTTCCTGCTCACGTTGAAATGATGGGTCTTATCGGCGCAGGTAACAACCCCATGGTTGGTATGACAGTTGCTGTTGCAGTTGCTATTGAGGAAGCTTGCAAGTAATAGTATTTACAAGGGTTTCAAAGACTTGTGTTAGAAATAACACAAGTCTTTTTTTTCGTCAAAAAGGGTAAAAAAGCCGTTTTGTCACCCATTTGCCACCCAAAAGTTTTTTTGGGTGGCAAATTATAAAAAAATTTGGGTGGCAAAACGGTTGTGGGTGGCAAAAAAATTAAAAAATTGATGATAGAATGTTTCTGCCTTGTTCAATCATTAATGGACTTAATTTTGTATATATTTGCATTGTTACCTCTAATTTTTTATGCCCGAGACGTTCTTGAACATATTTCACAGGAGCTCCATTCTCAATTAGCATTGTTGCATGCGTAACACGGAGGGAGTGCATATCGAAATCAGAAAAACCAAGTTTATGCTGTATTACTGATGAAGTGTGTTGCATAGAACGTGGGGCGATAAATTCACCATTTTCACGAACGCAAACCATGTGAACTTCGCGACCATTACCATCTGTGTTCAGTTCTCGTTTTTCGTTTTCAAATATACGGGTGTAATGTTCTCCATAAAACGCTTTTGCGCGTTGTTGCAATTCATATTCTTCAGATAAAACTTGCATAAAATCTTTATCAATATCAATAGTGCGGAAAGAATCATATTTGGGATTGGATAAATACCACACTTTGCCGATTTCGTCCCATTGGACTTGTTGCTTAACATGTATTTGATTTTTGTCAAAGTCGATATGTTCCCATTCAAATGCAAAACTTTCGGCAGGACGTGTGCCGCCTTTATAGGCAAATGACATTGGAATGAAAGTGCTGGTTCCTTTAGGGAAGCGCTCAAAGATTTTGTCAATCCAATCCTTTGATATGTATACATGCGGAGCTTTTCGTGTTGGTATATCAGATTTTGCTCTTTCGGATGGTATTTTTATAAATAGCATAGGATTAAATTAATACGCAAGTGCAGACTTGCAGACTCCTCTCATAGGGACGTAGACCTGAGAATCTATGAAGATATCATTATTGAGACCATAAATAAAACTGTACCTGGGAAACATCCTTCTGTGCACAAGGACTGTTTCTTAACAGATAAGCTTAATCAAAGCGAGGCTGTAGCATTAGGCAGAGCCTTAGCTAGCTCGGATTGAGCGAAAGGAATTTAAAACTTGTATATCAAAAATAGCAGGGCTTGGGAGGTCGAATGTTTCCGTTTATAATACATATCCGGAAAAACTATAACGGGATGAATTTTGCAGAAAAAAGAAAAATAATAAGGCGTTATAATTTCCTCGCCATCCCGGATACAACACCCCACACACCAAGGCTATCCATATAGCAAATGACTCTATAATGAAAGGTGAAGCGTCGCCTCCACCATTCATTAGCGCGTCCGGCGCAAAATTACAGAAATACCCCTCTTGGCCAACATTTACTGGTTTTTAGGTTGTCGCCCCACAGGGGAGAATTGGTTTTGGAATGTTATTTTCCGCTGATAGTGCGCAAAAAAACACGGATATACGTCAGTATGTCCGTGTTTTTTTACTTCTCTGAGACGAAAAATACCTATCCCAAAACTGCAACGCATCCGAAGGACAATTCTCCCCGAGGAGCGACAACCGATAGGGGTATTTGTTTGTGTAGTCGACGTTTTTCATAAAACCGGATATTTTACGGAAAAAGTCTATTTTATCCAAATTGCCGAGAGATTAATGAATTAATCCTTTCTTAATTTCAGTAAGAGGGAAATTCATACCGAGCATTTCATATTTTATGCCGGCAAGAGTGTTTTCGGGAAGCTTTTCCCAGCAAGAGTCTCCGATAATGCTTTCGATAGCAGAAAGATTTTCATCTGTATCTGTTATCCCGGATATAAGAGGAGTGCGTATTATATGAGGGATATTATTTTCTTTAAGGAAAGAAAGATTTTTGAGAATAAGCTTATTATGAACTCCCGTATATTTTTTGTGAAGGTCAGAATCTGCCAGCTTTATATCCATAATTACCAGATCTATTCCTTTTACGGCATCGCGAAAGACTTCTTTTTTTGCATAGCCCGAGGTTTCAATTGCAAGGTGATAATCCGAAAGGTTTGCTTTAAGCTCACTAAGGAACTCCGGCTGTGCCATAGGTTCTCCGCCGGAAAAAGTAAATCCACCAAAATTGGAGCCCATAATCTCAGCACTTTTTATAAGTTCACGTGAAAGAAGGTCGCTGTCGTAATAAGTGCCTGTCAGCTTGAGTGCATTTTCAGGACAAGTGTATATGCACCGTCCAAAGCGTTTACAGATTTCGTGATTGCAGGGAATAGCACATTGACCGCAGGCTTTACATCGGGCTTTTTTATACATAAGCTGAACTTCATTTTTTATACCTTCGGGGTTGTGACACCAGGCACAATGCAGAGGACACCCCTTGAAAAATATGGTTGTACGGATTCCGGGACCGTCGTGTACAGCCATTTCCTTTATATCAAAAATTATGCCCTTCATATGGTATAAATCTGCCTTGCCATTACGTGATTCTGATATTCCGGATCGAGCTCGGTGAAATATGCACTCCATCCCCATATTCTTACGACAAGATTTCTGTGTTTTTCGGGATGGAGCTTTGCCTCACGCAGCTTTTCGGAATCAACAGTGTTAAGTTGAAGCTGGTGACCTCCGCGGTCGATGAAGGTTTTGACCAGCAATCCGACTTTTTCGCATCCGTCTTCATCGGAAAATACTCCGGAATGGAATTCGAGAGTCAATGGTCCTCCGTTTATTGCATTTTCAAAATGCTGTTTTGTCATAGAGGCGATAACGGATAACGGACCTTTGACTTCTGCAAAGAGACTTACTGAGAAATTAGTACCAAAGCTTTCGCCTTTAAGCCTGCCATCGGGCGAAGCGCCGATTTCATTCGCGTGCCACAGATAGTACATGGCACTTCCTGTCCCTGCACGGTAAATTCCGCCGCGACAGTTTTTCTTTCCTTCTAAAGATTTTGCAAAGGAATCGAGCAGGTTGGTGGCAAGAAGGTCAACAAAATCGTCATTATTTCCCATTTTGGGGGATTCGTAACGAAGGCGGTGCAAAAGAAGAGGATGGTTTGCAAAATTTTCATCTATGGCTTTGATTAATTCTGTTTTATCAAGGCTTTTTTCCTCATAAATATATTTTTTGATGGCGGCAAGAGAATCTGCTGCATTGGAAAGCCCTGTTCCGTGAATACCGAAATTATTATATTTTCCGCCATTATAGATGTCCGTGTCCATCATTGCATTCATCAATGGGGAGGGGATAAAATAGAGATTTTTGATGCTTTCGGTAATTTCATCAGCTTTTTTTCGCAGTTCATTTTCTACGGCTGTATAAAAATCCTCATAGGTTTCGGAAGATTCAAGTGAGCTGTGCAGTGCTTTGTCAATTACCTCGGGAAATGACAAAGCGGAGATATTTGCTACATCGGTGCCGACCTTATTACTATGTGCTCAATGCTCCGAATTCCCGTTTGTATGCACAATGTACCCGAAGAAAAAATCTTCCGTCCTGCTTCATGGAATGCTTTCGGTATGGATAAAGAAGGCGCAGATTACAGAGCATGCGCAGCATACGGACCACTTTATAAATAAAAGAAAAATGCAGACTTACGTCTGCATTTTTTACTTTGTGTGTTGTCTTCGCCATGTAGCGGGCGTTATACCTGTTTTCGCCTTAAAAGTGGAACTGAAATGTGTACGGGAAGAAAAGCCCGTATTTTCTGCTATTACATCCAGTGTGGCGTTGGTATTAAGAAGCCATCGGCAGGCGATTTTTATACGCTCGTCAATTATGACTGTATGGATGGTCTGACCGGTATTCTTTTTAAAAACCGACTCAAGATAAACCGGGTGATAGCCGAAATGCTTCGCAATTTCTTCGGTTGACTTAATTTCGGTTGCATACATCGAAATATGACCTTTGATTTTCGCGGTAAGGACAGTTTCGGGATTTTCGTTATTATAGGAAAGGCTTGCAAGCACGGCTTTCAGCCTTGCGGATGATAAGGCATCTGAGGAAACATTGCGCCTGTTGAATGCGTTTGTTATATCCATAAGGTCATTTGCAAAATGCCGGAAATTATGAAATACATTAGGCTTATCAAAACCTTCTGCAAGTGTGGAATCGAAAAGCAACTTTTCATCAAACTGATCTTCGGGCGGAGGATTGATGGTTTTTTTGTTACAGTCAGAGATACGGGTTACATCGTAATTTATTATTAACATTTTCATTTTACCTCTGAAATGATATTTGACGGCAGGCGGAAGACATATAAGGCTTCCTTGGGCAAGCTCAAAATCTTTGTTTTCAATAATTATTTTGCCCGAGCCTGCAAGTACATAAAAAATTCTGTGGTCATAGGCTTTTCTGGGGCCTTCTGCTTCAAGTATAGCAGGTGAGACGAAAGCATTTCTTATAAAAGGATTGCATTTTTCTAATGGTAGCAACATGACATCACCTTTGTTTTTTGAACATTTAGATTTGTTTTATGACTTGATAATAGCACACCTTTGTAATAAAATCAAGATAAAGTTAAAGAAGGGAGATTTGTTTATGTTTTATGCACTTGATAACACCGGAAAAAGAATAGAATTTGATAAAGAGGTTATCGGAAATAGCTCTTTTTTCACCTTGAAAAAAGAAAAAATTGCCGATGCAAAAGCCTTGGAAGTACATTCTGATTTAACCTCAGCAATTGCGGGGGAGGATGGTTTTTACATCATACCAAGATATGACAATCTTTTAGGAGATGTATATACAACCTTCAGAGAAAGAGTAAATGGGGAACTTATGATAGGAAACCCCGTAATGTCCTGCTATGCCGTAAAGACAGAACGTTTTTGCGGACTTATTCGCTTTGAAAGAAATTACGAGATAGGGTTAAAGTTATCGGTTAAGGATAATAAGTATTATTTGAAAATTATATATACTTTCGGAACTACATTGCCGAACAGATCCTACAGTAAGGTTTATGACGATATAAAAATAGAGATTGTTGAGCTTCCAAGAACGTCAACTATAGGCGATTTTGCAAAAGCAGAGCGCGATATAAGACTTGAAAGAGGAGAAATAACTACACTTTCTGAAAAGTGTAAAAGGGAAGTGGTCGAATATTCAAGAAAGCATCCCCTTGTTCGTATAAGATTGGCGTGGAAGGAAAGTCCTTCTCCCATAAAGCATCAGCACGAGGGAAACGAACCTATGATGCACAGGGCTGTTTCCTTTGCAAGAGTAAGAGATATTGCAGACAGCCTTAAAGCAAAGGGCGTTGAAGGGGCAGACCTTCAGCTTGTGGGATGGAACAGGTCAGGACACGACGGAAGATTTCCGCAGCTTTTCCCGGTAGAGCCTGCATTAGGTGGAGAAGCAGAGCTTCGGAAAACAATAGAATATGTAAAAAAACTCGGATATAAAATATCCCTTCACATTGACCTTATGGATGCATATGAGCTTGCAAATTGCTTTAAGTGGGCTGATATAACAGTAAAGGAAGACGGAAGCTATCTTCAGACAGGAGACTTTGGGGGCGGATACTCCTACAGAATTTGTCCCAAAAGACAGAGAATAGTAAATAAAGGGCATCTTGAGAAAATAAAGGAGCTTGGAGTAAACGGTATGCATTACATTGATGTTTTGTCAATAGTAATGCCTGATTCCTGCTTTTCCGAAGATCATCCCTGCACATTGAATGAAGGCAGAAAAGAATATATTGATATATTAAAAGATACGACAAAGGCTCTTGGAGGAGCTTCTTCGGAAGGGACATTGGACTATACCATTCCGGCACTTGACTATGGTCTTTATGTAAGCTTCGGAGACGGATTTACGGCAACTAACGTTCCGCTTTGCGACAGCTTTATACCATTTTTTGAGCTTACATATCATGGGATTTTACTTTACAATCCTTTAAGCCCCACGGTAAACTATACAATTAAAAGCGCCCGTGACCGACTTTATTTCTTTCTCCGAGGCGGAAGACCGTCGTTTTACATCCACTCACGCTTCAAGGCAAACGGTAAGGACTGGATGGGAAAGGTTGACCTTGAGGCTGACAGCAACGAAAGTCTTGACAGAGCAACCGATGCTATTGCAAAGGGAGCAGAAGAATATAAGGATTTTGCGGACAGACAGTTTATATTTATGAAGGACTATGTTGTTACAGGCGACGGCGTTGAAGCGGCTATTTACGAAGATGGGGTAACAATAGCCGGAAACTTTTCAGAGGAAGATAAGGTTTATGAAGGACACGTTGTACCTGCAGGGGACTTTATCGTAATAAAATAAGGAGCGGAAAAATGGAAGTTTTCAAAGAATGGCTGTTTTCGGGATTTGACAACCCGAAGGCGATAGCCGCACAGATTATAGGAATTATTCCGATTTTAATTTCAATTTTTATCTATACACAGAATACGCGTAAAAAGATAGTGATTGCAAAAGCCACCATGGATTTATTTCTTGCAACACATCTTATACTCCTTGAAACATATACGGGAGCACTGCTTAATATTGTTGTAACCATAAGAAATCTTCTGTTTCTTAAAAAAGAAAAGATGGGCAAATGGAAAAATATAATTTTAGCTTTTTTTGCGGTTTTCATAATACTTTGTGCAATACCTGATTTTTCGGGATTTAAGTCCTTATTGCCCGTAACAGGCTCTCTCTTTGCCCTTATAGGTTTCTGGCAGGATGATATTAAAAAATTAAGATTATTTAATCTTGTAAGCACATCGCTTTGGCTTATATATGCAATATGGGTAGTATCCGTTCCTACGGCATTTATAAGTGCTTTCTCAATTATATCTATTTTAGCAGGGCTTATCCGAGATGCTAAAAAATAAATAAGCAAAACCTCCGTGGAAAATTTCCCACGGAGGTTTTATCATTCTTCAAGATGCTTTTTTTCGTCAAAGCTTTTGATTTTCAAAATGTATTCTGTGGGAGATACCCCTTTAAATTTCTTAAACGCCCTTGAAAAGTAGTGGGGGTCTGAAAAACCAACCTCATTTGCCGCTTCGGATACGGTTTTGAAAGTTCTGGTCAAAAATAACTCTATAGCACGATTTAAGCGGCACTCTGTTACATATTGCATAGGTGTCGTATTCATTTCCGAACGAAAATATCTTATAATCTGCTGTTTGGTTAAGTTGCAATGCTTTGCTATGTCGGAAAGGAAAATTTTCTCGGTACAGTTTTGTTTTATATAGGAAAGCGCCTTTCTCAAAGGGGCGGGGACAGCACGCTCCAAATGGGTTTCGTCCTTTATTTTAAGCAGGGTATGACGACTTAAAGCCTCTTCAGGAGAAATACAACATACAGACAGGCATTGACGGAGATGCGCATTTTGCCTGCGACTATCGCATCGGATTCGAGCTTGGATTCGGCGGTTTTTTAGAAAAAATTTAAAAATACAGAAAAATTAACCCCGATAAATCTGATTTCTACGATGCAGAAGAAAAAGTTGTTAAGGCTATAATCAGGTTCATAGACCGACATATTGAAAAAATCGGTGAGCTTTTAGAAACGGAAGAAAGAACTGAAATAAGAGAAAGCCTTTCCGAAATGAAAAAGGTCTGCGAAAACATAAGACTTGGCGCTCCGAAAATCTTCCACGAGGTATGCCAGTGGACGGCTTTCTTTAACTGTGCATCAAGAATTTACACCCGTGACGGTGCAGGCTTTCAGCTTGACGGACTTTTATATCCCTATTATAAAAAAGATGTTGAGGATATCATTGTTGAGACCATAAATAAAACTGTACCCGGGAAACATCCTTCTGTGCACAAGGACTGTTTCTTAACAGATAAGCTTAATCAAAGCGAGGCTGTAGCATTAGGCAGAGCCTTAGCTAAGATTGATGAACTTAAAGCGCTGGGGAAACCTGTGACAATATTCAGACTATTTGATGGTAAGACCTGTGAGGCAGAAACAAAGAATGACAAAAAGAAAATCAAAGGAGGTCGAATGACATAGAAAAGATAGTAAGGAAAAAAGCAATCCTGACGGATTGCTTTTTTGTGTTTTGGTTTAAGAAGGCGTGGCTTCGACATTTTTTAGGATTTATTTTTGAGGTTCTTGCATAAATCTTTTGTTGAAGCCGTAGTAGCTTGTTGTAAATCTGTTGTTTCCCTTTCGGAATTTAGACGGGGTGGTATTAGTATACTTTCTGAATATTTTGTAAAAGGATTTTATGTCAAGATACCCTACTTCATTTGCGATACTTTCAACTGTTTTGTTGGTGTTTACAAGCAGTCGCATACTGTTTTCTATACGAACCTTTTGAAGATATTCCGTAAAGGAAATGCCTACAACTTTTTTGAATTTTGAACATATATGGGCAACGGAATAATTATATTTGTCGCAGATTCCGTTGAGAGTGATATTTTCAGTATATTTCATATTGATAAACTTAAGGATATTCTGTATTGTGTCATCTCCGGAAAAAACCTTTACATCTGTGTATATGGTTCGCATTGTATGTATAAGGAGCTGGATAAGATATGACTGTATCATTTCAAGATATCCGGGTTCCTTCTTGATAAATTCACTGTTAATTGTGGTCAGCGTTTTTCTTACGAAGCCATCGGAATCAGAAAAAATATTTCCAACAGGATTGCACGTGAAAAGATCCTTTGAAAAATTAAGATGGTGGTTTTCTAAAATGGTATAAAGGTTGGCGGTATCTGTCAGGGATGGATCAATAAAATTCGGGAAAAACAGGCAGTTGATAATCATGAAATCGTCGGTAAGAGCCTTAAAGCCATGATTGCAGGAACGATCCATTATTACGAAATCGCCTTTTTTCAGATTGGCGCTTTGCCCGTTAAGGGAATGCTCGCATTTTCCGGAATATACATACATTATTTCGATGAAACCGTGTTTATGGGGGTGAATACCTTTTTCCGGTGTGAAAAATATATAGAAGTTTTTTATCTTTACCGATGGCGTATACTCGATGATTGGCGCAGGTCTGGATGGCGTCATATTTCCGGCCTCCTTCTCTTATTTAAGATGCGATTTTCTTTCAAGTTTAAGTATAGCAGAAGCTATGGAAAAAGTAAAGTGTTACATGGTCATTTTTTGATAAAAATACCCCCTAAAATTAATAATTTTGCCCACTTTATAATACCGGGATAATTTTGTAAAATATACATATAACAATTTAACTCAGAAGAAAGGAAGGATTCCGAATGAAAAGGTTTTTTTCTTTGGCTCTAGCACTTGTTCTGTTCATAATGCTCTTTAGTATTATGCCGATATCAGCGCAAACAGAGCTTAGTGCACTTAGTGCAAATGAAACAAGCTCAGGCGTCAGAAAAAGCAACGACGGATATACTTACGGAGAGCCTTATGCGTATATAGGTTTTAAGGATGTGGATTTGACAGGAGTTAAATCTGTTACAATAAGCGCTAAAAACAATCTTACAGGCGGATATGACGGAGAATGGATTCAGGTAAGGCTTGACAAGCCGAAGGGTGAGCTTTTAGGCTATGTACAGATAGGCTCCCATTCACCGGAAAGCTATTCTGAATATAAAGGTGCAATAAAAGAAGTAAATGGCGTACATAACATATATTTCGTAAGCACGATTGTTGCACCGAATCAGTATAATTATTGCACCGTAAAAAGCTTTTCTTTATCGGAAGATGCCTACACGAACGAAAAATATGTTCCTGTTCCTGATGAAAATATTGCAGATATACATAATACTTCATGGGCGTTTACGGATGATCTGGGACGAAAGGTTGCGGATTTTGAAGAGGTTGGCCCTTTAAGAAAAGACAAGGTTGTGGGTATTTTTTACTGGACATGGCATAATCCGAGCTTTAAGGATATGGGGGCAATAAATAATACGGAATTTGCAAAGCTTCATCCTGAAGCAAAGTATGACTATTATAATCCGGTATGGCCAACGGCAACTACGAATTATTACTGGAACGAACCGCTTTTCGGATACTATCTGGGAACTGATTACTGGGTGGCAAGAAAGCATGCGGAAATGCTTGCTAATGCAGGAGTTGATGCGCTGTTCTTCGATGTTACCAACGAGAGTAAGACATGGAAGGCATCAACGGATGTTTTGTTTAAGGCACTTCGTGATGCAAGAGCAGAGGGGATAAATGCTCCTAAAATTGCATATATGACTCCCTTTGCTTCAGACAATAAGTTGTCTAAAAATAACATTACTCGTATTTATATGAATACATATAAGGATGGTAATTGGTCTGACCTTTGGTTTTATTGGGAAGGAAAGCCGGTGATTATGGCATATACCGATATGCTTAAGCCAGAGGTAGGCGACAAAGAAGACGAAAAATTAATGAATGAAATCAAGGAGTTTTTCACTTTCCGAGGACCGCAGGCTTCCTATGTAACTCATCAGACCAGGGAAAATCAGTGGGGCTGGCTTGAAATTTATCCCCAGGAAGGTTATACCAAAAATGAGGACGGAAGCTTTGAGCAGGTTACGGTGGGCAACTCTGCAAACCATTCATATGCAACGGGTAAGATAACAGCTATGAACGATACTTTCGTAATGGGAAGAAGCTACACTTCGCTCCTTGGCCATGACAGAACGCCGGGGGCACATAAATACGGATATTTCTTTACGGAGCAGCTTAATCGTGCGCTTGAAATTGATCCTGAATTTATGTTCATCACAGGCTGGAATGAATGGCGTGTGGGAAGAGTGGATATGTGGGGCGGTATTCGCAATGCTTTCCCTGACCAGTATGACGATGACGGAAGCCGTGATATGGAACCTACAAAGGGTGATATGAAGGATTCCAACTATGCTCTTTTGATTGATGCTGTAAGAAAGTTCAAGGGGGCAGAACCTTTATCCGTTGCAGGTGCAGAAAAGACTATAGATATATATAACGTTTCAACCTGGGACGAGGTTACTCCCGAATACATCAACAATAAAGGTTCCTACGAAAGAAAAGCGGATGGAGCAGGAAACAATTTCTACGAAAACTACACTCAGAGAAATAACATTATAAAAGCAAAGGTTTCAAGAGATTCAGGTAATCTTTACTTCTATGCCGAGACGGCAAAGGACGTTACCGCTCCTGAAGGAAGCAAATGGATGAAGCTTTATATTGACGCTGACAGAAACCATGCGACGGGCTGGGAAGGTTATGACTATGTTATAAATACTCCCGCACCGGGGGATGTGTCAAGCCTTAATGCTGACGGAAGTGTGGCGGTTATCGGTAAGGCGGAATTTGCCGTAAACAAAAATACGCTATCCCTTAAAGTCTCAAAAGAGCTGATAGGAATAGGCGAGGCGGTTGATTTTGAATTTAAGTGGGTTGATAATGCAGAAGGCGACATCTTAAACTTCTATGTTGATGGTAATGCCGCTCCCAACGCACGCTTTAATTACATATATTCTGAAAAGGAACAGAAATCACTTTCTGCGGAAGAAAGAAAGGCTCTTTCGGGTGTAACAGTAGTATCTGAAGGCTCAAACAGAGCCTTTGTATCAGGAGGAAAGATTTATACCTACGATCCTGATACCCGCTATGGCACAAGGAGAATTAATGGGGTATTGTACGTTCCGTCTTACTTCCTGTATGATGCACTTAATATGAGGACTGTTTACGAATCTGACAGAAATATGTATAAATTAAGAGGTGCGGACGATCTTTATACCACCGTCGGAACTTTGGAGATAAGAAAGAACGGTGTACTGAAAGCGATGTCAAATCCTGTTACAACAGTTGACGGAATTCCCTATGTTCCGGTAACACTTTTCTCTGAAGTTTTAGGTCTTGAACTTTACGAGTCCGGTAATATGGCGGCGTTCGGTAAAAATATAAATAAGGCCGCGGTTGATGCTTTGGCATCTGAATTTTAAGAAAGGGGGCGTATTAAGTGAAAAGATTATTTTCTGCTACACTTGTATTTCTAATGATTTCAACATTAATGGTATCTGCAAATATCGCCTCCGATGAACTTCCTGTGGACGGCTGGAAGGTTTATGTATCAAGCCAGAATGCCCCCGGGGGTACGCCTCGTGAAGCAGGGGAAAGAGTGCTTGACGGAAATGTAGCACTTCACTGGCATTCGTCCATTGATCCTAAGGCGGAAGGGCCTCACTATCTGACGGTTGAACTGCCTGAAATTACGGAAATGAGCGGCTATCGCTATTATCCGAAACTTGGTGCGGGAACCTGCAAAAAATATGAAATTTATTTGTCTGTTGACAATGAAAATTTTCAGCTTGTAGCCAGAGGCTCCTGGGCATATGACGAAAGTGCAAAAACCGCAGATTTCGGAAAAAACTATAAAGCAAAATTTGTAAGGCTTCAGTTTGTTGAAGGTCATCTGGGTTATGCCAGTGCGGGAGAGATAAGAGTGCTGCGTGCCGTGGCCGGTAAGCCTGCGGAAGAACTTACCCCAAACATTAAAGAAAGCGAAATCGGAACAGCGGTTTCTGATAATCAATCTGTTGCATCGCAAGGGGCTGCAAATGCAGGAAATGCTATGAGCTTAGATTACATCTCTAAGGAGAAAGTATCCGGAGAAGCACTTTATGATGATGAGCTTGCCCCCAAGGATTGGCTTTTTCAGGTATCAAGCGTAAATTCGCCCGACGGAACACCTCGTCAGAAACCTGAAAATGTTGTTGACGGCGATCTTCAGACCCATTGGCATTCTGCAATCGAGCCAAAAGCAAAGGGGCCTCATTATTTCACAATAATACTTCCGGAAGAAACAGCCTTTTCAGGTTGGAGATATTATCCCAGAAAAGGAAACCCTGCAGGAATATGTCTGCAATATGAGGTGTATATATCAAACGATAACGAAAATTTTGAAAAAATTGCTTCCGGTAAGTGGGAAAATAATGAAGATGTAAAAACTGTAGAGTTTTCAAAAAACTACAAAGCAAAATATGTACGCCTCCAGTATGTGGCAGGAGCGGCTGACTATGGTACGGCAGGGGAAATGAGACTTCTTGCGCCTGTAGCAGAAAAAGAAACAGCGGTAGTTACAAATGCAAACGTTAAAAGAGGCGACATAGCAGCAACACAGGTAGGAAATAAAGGAGGGCTCCTTAAAGAAGACGAAATTTCTGTTAAGGGATGGACATTTGATACTTCAAGCACAAATACCGAGAATGGAGTACCCAGACAGGTTCCGGAACGAACTATTGACGGGGATCTTCAGAGTCATTGGCATTCGATGGTTAATCCTAAGGCTGCGGCTCCTCACTATATCACTATTATTCTTCCTGAAGAGCAGGTTGTTTCGGGATACCGCTATTATCCCAGAGCCGATGGCGGTGCCGGTATTTGTACGAAATTTGAAATTCATGTTTCGCATAACGGTAAGGACTTCCAAAAGGCTGTTAATGGTACATGGATTATGAATACAAGTGCAAAGTCAGTTAACTTTGCTACCAATATTAAAGTAAAGGCAGTAAAGCTTGTGATTCTGGAAGGAAGAGACGGATATGGCACAGCAGGAGAGCTTCGTCTCCTTAAAGAAGATCCGGAAAGAAAAACTATTACTGCAAAGGATCTGGTTGAAAATCCTGACAAATACAGTATGGTTGACACTGTATTCCCCGGCACATGGATTATGACGGATAAGGCTGAAGAATATAGCTCTGAACTTATGATAGACGGAAACAATCAGACCTATTATCATTCGGGAATAAATCCTATTAAAACAAAAACTCCTATTACAATTGATATGGGATTCAGCTACCCATACACAATAAGCGGATTTACCTATCAGCCGAGAACAGACGGTAATCTGTCAGGGTATTTTGAAAAAGTTCAGGTTGAGTATTCGCTTGACGGAGTAAACTTTGAATCATCGGGTGAATACACCATAAAAAGCGAGGATGATACTCTAAAGACAATTATTTTTAATGAAGCTGTAAAAGCAAAATTTATAAGAATAAAAGTTGTCAAAGCAAAAGGTAACTATGCAAGCTGTGGCGAGCTTCATTTCCTGCAAACAGAAGGCGACTATAAAAAGGACTCTGTAATGGATGACAAAATATTTGTGCTTAAGATTGATTCAAAGGACATAATTGCAACAAAGGAAGGAAAAACTGAAACAATTACAACAGATGCGGCGCCCTTTATTTTCAAGAATTACACAATGATTCCTTTAAGAGGACTTCTTGAACAGATGGGTGCTTCGGTAAACTGGGTTGCGTATGACCAGAAAATAGAAGTGTTTACCGAAAACAACGATTATATGCTATTCCAGATTGAGAACGACAGAGTGTATATTAACGATGTAAGATTTAATGCACAGGTTGCGCCTATAATAAAGGATGGAAGAACATATATTCCGCTTCGCTTTGTTTCTGAGCATCTTGGCTACAATGTGGGCTGGGACGGAGAAACCAGAACGATTACAATTTCTACAAAATAAAGGAGGATGAAAAATGGCTAAAAAATTATTAGCTCTCTTGCTTGTATTAATTCTGGTTGCATCTCTTATAGGATGCGGCGAAAAGAAAACTGACACAACAGCGTGGAAAGATATGGAGATAACAGTAGGTGGATATCGTAATTTTCAGGAAGATCCCAAAGCTCCGGGTATAAGGATTGCGGCAGATAAGTTTACTGAAACTTACGGAACAAAGATTAACTTTATGGCTGCCGGCGGAGATGGACTTGGAGATGATATAGTTGCTGCAATAGTAGCAGGTGATCCCTGGGAAATTCAGTTTGTATGGGGCATTTCAGTACTTCCTCTTGCGTTCAATGAAGATATTTATACTCCTATTACAGAATATGTTGATTTCAAGGATGAAAGAATTGACAAAGAATCTATGGACGCAACATTATGGAAAGGCGATTATTACGGTATAAGTGCAGTTCCTATGCAGGAAATTTATTATATCGCTTATAATGAAACCTGGATGAAAGAGCTTGGAATAAAAACTCCCTATGAATATTATGAGGATGGGGAATGGAACTGGGAATCTTATAAAATAATCTGTGAAGAAGCTGTAAAAGCAGGCTATGGAACAAGAAGTGAGATAAGAAGACCTCATACAGGCAGAAAATATATGAGTAAGTGGGATCTTGATAAGGGCAGGGTTGAAGTTACTTATGATTGTGCAGAAAACTACGAGTGGCTTAACTTCTGGGCAGAACTTATAACAAGTCCTAAATACAATTATTTACAGCCCGGCAGTATCTCAGGCCGAAGCATTATGATGAGAGATAATGTTATGCCTGAAATTATGCAGTATGAAGTTACTCATGCAAGCAATGACCGTATCAGATACATTAACTTCCCTGAAAAAGACGGTTCTGTAAGTTCATATATGACAGACGGACACTTTATGTTCCCTCGGGGTAATTCTGAAGAAGAACTTCAGTGCTCTATTGAACTTGCAAAATGGATGACTGATGAACAATCCAAATATATGGATGGTTTTTATAGGGAAAATATGTGCGAGGAAGACTATGCAATATGGCAAAAGACTTTAGATAATATTACATTCCTTCCCGGCGCATTTTATGAAGGTGTATTCACCATCGGTGAAACCTTTATAAATGATATGAAGGCAGGTAAAGCAGTAGCAACTCACATTGCAGAAAACACTGAAAGTCTTAAAGCAAAGGCAGAAGAATATAACGAAAAATACGCAAAATAAATTCTTTTTTCATATTTCCTTCCAATGGTATCCGGGTGCTAGAGTGCCAACTTGCATCCGGATATTTTTTGTTAAAAACACATATAACCCAACGCATCAACGCGTGTCGGTCTCAAACCCCGACAGGGTGTAAGAGGTTAAATGCACATACAACGAAAAAAGCCCTTGGTCAAAAGACCAAGAACTTTTTTTCTGGTTGCGGAGATGGGACATAGGCATTTTTTTGAAAAAATGCCGAAGCCACATGACCCGCCGGATGCGAAGCATCTTCGGGTTATGAGCTGATGAAAGAAAGTCCCCCTTAAAATTGATGTCCTTGACAGAACGAGTCTTGAGTTACAAAAGCCGACAAGCGAGCCGACGAATGAGAAAAACAATAGAGGTTGTAATTTTACTCACTGAGCACGTTTCAGGAGGATAGATTCTAACTTTTCGGCCGCTTCCACGTCCATCTCCGGAAGTACGTGAGTATATGTATTTAGTGTTATATTAACATCGGAATGACCGAGTCTCTGCTGGACAACTCTTGGATTAACTCCTGCCTGGATAAGAGCTGTGGCGTTTGAATGTCTTAAGTCATGTAATCTTATCTTGGGAAGTTTGTGAGTTTTAAGGAATCTTTGCCATTTCTGAGTCATAGAGTCAGGCTTTATAGGACTGCCATCCTTCTGATGTATAACGAAATTAAGATTTTGAACCCCTATTCCGTAATCAGAAGCATCAGCAACGTATTGTGTTCTTGCTTGTTTAAGGATAGTTATAACATCGTCACCTACGTGAATATCACGAATGCCGGCTTCGCTTTTAGGTGCTTTGATGATGCAACCATTTTCTCCGTTTACCATATTGCTTCTGACTTTAATAACTTTGTTTCTGAAGTCTATGTCACTCCAACGTAATGCAAGGAGTTCTCCACGTCTTAATCCTACCATTACCAATAAGAAAACAGCTAAGAACATATCTGTGTCCGAAGCAGTATCAAGCAAATTTTGGATCATGCTTGGAGGGTATACGCTTGCATGATATTTTTTCAGCTTTGGCAATTCTGCCGCTTCGCAAGGATTGTAAGGAATAAGACGTAGCTTTACTGCTTTTTCGTTAAAATATAAAAGGGCGGTATTGCTGATAAATGAAGCGCTTGAAAGCATATAGCCTTCGTCGCCGACTTCTGCAACAAAATACTCGGGGTCAATTTCTGCATACTGTACATTTCGTCCGATTTCTTCAGGCAGAATTGTGACCTCATCATATTCTTCGTATTCTTTAACAAAAGCGTCTCTTGTCTTTATAGTGCCGTCATAATAGTAAAGATTGATTTTCATATTCCTCACACTCCTTTCTTGGATTATACAATGATGAAAAGATGTTGTAAATGTATATTTCGGTGCGTTTACTGTATATTTCGATGGAAATAACTTCTTTATCCATGTGATTTTATCCGCTTCGTTAGTCACCTTAAGGCGGCTTTTTGCTTTAGCGAAATTTTTTAGGAAAAGTAAGCTTCAAACGAACAGATAAATAATCAGAAGAAAACAAGTGTTTCGGAAACGAAACACTTGTTTTCTTTATATATAAAAAATCCTATAAAAGCATCAACGGTTCACATCATGATTCAAAATTACCTTTTCTTTCTCGAAAAAGCGCGTATTTGCGTATAAAACCTTGAAGTGCAAGGGTTTCTGTGCGTAAAAAGTGCGTAATCACTGCGTATTTTTTGCGTAAAAAATAAAAGCGGCACATTCGGACAGAAAAAAACCAACAAATAATTAGAAGGACAAAAAATAAAAAATTAAGCCCTTTTAATAAACAATAAAATAGGAGTGAAACACTATGGCTAAATTAATACGCAAGTGCAGACTTGCAGACTCCTCTCATAGGGACGTAGACCTGAGAATCTATGAAGATATCATTATTGAGACCATAAATAAAACTGTACCCGGGAAATATCCTTCTATGCACAAGGACTGTTTCTTAACAGATAAGCTTAATCAAAGCGAGGCTGTGGCATTAGGCAGAGCCTTAGCTAAGATTGATGAACTTAAAGCACTGGGTAAACCTGTGACGATATTCAGACTATTTGATGGTAAGACCTGTGAGGTAGAAACAAAGAATGACAAAAAGAAAATCAAAGGAGGTAGAATGACATAGAGAAGATAATAAGAAAATTCTTGAATATTGACGATATTCAAAAAGAGTATTTGCCGGTGAGCAAGAAAAGGATAAGGTGCTTTGTAAAGAAGTATCTTACATACAAGACGATACCGAAACTTAAACAACACCTCGGTTTTTGAAAGCGAGGATGCAAAAATAATTTATGAGATACAAAAGAAAATGGAAACAAATTATTGGGGAAATTATAGTCTTAAGGATATTGCAAAGGACTATATGAGCCTCTGATTCACCAATATAGTTATATAGATGGCAGGTATGATGAAGATCTTCACCAGTACATAATGATCCGTATAGCTCTGAATATTTCTAAATTTAGTATATAGTTAAGTCTGAACCTCGGAGAAAAATCCGGGGTTCTTTTTTGGAAAAATTAATAAACTGATTAGATTTGTGATTTTTAAATCGTTATTACCTAATGAAGACACTCCAAACGTTCCTTGAAAATTTAATATAATCGTCCGCAAATGATACAGGTTATTGGACAGTATGCGAAGAAAAGAGCGTGCCCGGTTTGAAATTTACATAGTAAAGCCTGATAATACATGGTCTATACGAGCATAGGAACTGTTGCGGAGGGATTAGCAAATAATTTTATTAGGAGGGGGTATATGAAATGGCTAATGATATACTTTATACAGTAAAAGAGGTTTCAGAAATTATACATACTAATAAAGCTTATGTATATGAACTAATTAAGGCGGGGTTGCTGCCGGCATTGAAACTGGGTTCGTATAAAATAAGAAAAGAAACACTTGAATTTTTTTTGAAAGACCACGAAGGGTATGACCTGACAGATCCAAATGATATTGTCAAGATAACAGTAAATAATACTGAATAACAATATGGTTTTGACACTCAGGTATGTACCCTTTGCTTTTGTCACCATTTTGACACCCAAAATTGCTGTAAAGTTAAATTATTCGAAGTTACAATAAATAAAAGGATGTACTGAGTAATCGGGTAAATGGGCGACAATAGCCCATTTTATCTGGGTTTGCAGGTTATAATGAGTAACAATAAGGAACAAAAAGATTTCGCGAATTGGAAATGGTAACAACCCCATGGTTGGTATGACTGTTGCTGTAGCAGTTGCTATCGAAGAAGCTAATAAATAATAAGAAAAGGACATCCGTTGGATGTCCTTTTTTATTTTAAATTACTGTCTGCCTACAAGATAGTCAAGTGTTACGTTGTAATAGTCTGCAAGCTTAATTGCCGCCCAGAGAGGAAGCTCTCGTTCTCCTCGTTCATACCTCTGGTATACTGTAAGCTGCATATTCAAAAGGTCTGCAATGTCCTTCTGGGTTTTGTCTTTATCTTCTCTTAAATCCCTCACTCTGTTATATGCACTCATAATCCATACCACCTTTTATATAGTGTATGAATTTATTATAATTAAAAACACCGTTTGGTGTTGACAATAACACCGAATGGTGTTATAATATAGAAAAATAATTTTAGGAGGATGTTTATGAAAAAATTAGCAAGTGTTTTATTGATGTTTATTTTGATTATAGGCTGTATTATTCCGATGACAGCTTCAGCTAAAGTGGGGGATGTTGTAGGACAAGCAGTGCATACCGATATAGTTGCATATATTAATCATTATGCCATTCCGTCATATGCTGCAAACGGACAATCTTGTATCATTGTAGAGGATTTGAGAAATTTTGGTTTTGATGTAACCTGGGACAATAGTACCAGAAGTCTATATATAATGAGAAGTGCAAGTAATATAGTTAACGAGATGTCAGTAATAAAAGCCGAAAAACCTGGGACGTTTTTCTCTGATATACTTGAAACAGATATTAAAGTATATGCAAACGGACAGGAAATTACATCTTATGCCTTAAACGGCTACACTATGATTCCGATAGAAGAACTTACAATGTTTGGAGCAGTTACTTGGGTAGAAAGCGAAAGAGCTATAAAATTATGGGTTGATCGTTTAAAGACGAGAGAAGTAAGGCAACAACCTGACAAATCGAAGATAGGTGCTCCGGCTGGTGAGATGTTATGTGTGGATGGCATTGGGTTCTACACTAATTCGGCAGATGGTGTGCATGTATATTGGAGAGGTAAAAATAATACAGGGAAAACAATAAACTACTATACTACTTATTGGTCGTTATATAATCCGGTATGGGATCCGGCATATTGTCAGATTAAAAGGACTAATAAATTAACCAAAAAAGTGGTTGGACCTGTTAAGCCCGGGGAATATTTATTGGAATATTCAGTAATCGGATATAGTGCATCGTGTGAATACATATATCTTGATTCTATATATGTAGAGTATAATGACGGCACAAGCGAATGGATAGATTATGGTTATTATGGCGGTGAAACATTATGGGACAAGTATCATAATAAACAAATGGGAAAATCAATATTTAAGTAAAATAAAACCCTCGCTCGAAAGAGCGAGGGTTTTATTTTGGATTTTTTTGGATTAATACATTCCCATTCCGCCCATGTCGGGGCCACCTGCTGCCGCGGGAGCGGGAGGCTCGGGAATATCTGTTACAAGGCTCTCTGTGGTAAGAACCATAGCAGCAACGCTTGCAGCGTTCTGAAGAGCACTTCTTGTAACCTTAGCGGGGTCAACGATACCTGCCTTAATCATGTTGCAGAATTCACCTGTCAATGCATTGTAGCCTGTGCCAACTTCAGCAGACTTAATCTGGTTAACAATAACTGCACCTTCGATACCTGCATTGTAGGAAATCTGCTTAACGGGTTCTTCAAGTGCGGAAAGAACAATGGAAGCACCTGTCTTTTCATCGCCTGTAAGAGTTTCAACCAGCTCGGCAACCTTCTTCTGTGCGATGATATAAGCAGTTCCGCCGCCGGGAACGATACCTTCTTCAACTGCAGCCTTTGTAGCAGCTAAAGCGTCTTCAATACGAAGCTTGTTTTCCTTCATTTCTGTTTCGGTAGCAGCACCAACCTTGATAACTGCAACACCGCCGGAAAGCTTAGCTAAGCGCTCCTGAAGCTTTTCTTTATCAAATTCGCTTGTGGTTGTTTCAAGCTGAGCTTTAATCTGATTAATTCTGTCAACGATAGCAGCCTTTTCTCCGAAACCGTCAACAATGATGGTGTTTTCCTTTGTAATCTTAACCTGCTTAGCACGGCCGAGCATATCCATTGTAGCTTCCTTTATGTCAAGACCGATTTCTTCGGAAATAACCTGACCGCCTGTCAAGATTGCGATATCCTGAAGCATTTCCTTTCTTCTGTCGCCAAAGCCGGGAGCCTTAACTGCTGCACAGCGGAAAGTACCACGGATTTTGTTAACTAAAAGTGTAGCAAGTGCTTCGCCTTCGATATCTTCGGCGATGATAACAAGGCTCTTGCCTGCCTGAACAATCTGCTCTAAGAGAGGAAGAAGCTCCTGGATGTTGGAAATCTTCTTATCTGTAATCAATACCATGGGTTCATCGTAAACAACTTCCATTTTTTCTGTATCTGTAACCATGTAGGGGGAGATGTAGCCTCTGTCAAACTGCATACCTTCAACAACTTCGCTGTAGGTTTCGGCAGTCTTGGACTCCTCTAAAGTGATAACGCCGTCAGCGGAAACCTTTTCCATAGCGTCAGCAATTAAATCTCCTACAAATTCGTTACCTGCGGAAACAGTTGCAACTCTTGCAATGTCATCTCTGCCTGAAACCTTAACGCTGGATTCGGCGATGGATTTAACTGCAACTTCAACAGCCTTCTGGATACCACCCTTAACAATCATGGGGTTAGCGCCTGCTGCGATATTCTTAAGACCTTCACGAACCAATGCCTGAGCAAGCAATGTAGCTGTTGTTGTACCATCGCCTGCAACGTCGTTTGTCTTTGTTGCAACTTCTTTAACAAGCTGAGCACCCATGTTTTCAAAGGGGCATTCAAGCTCCAATTCCTTTGCGATAGTAACACCGTCGTTGGTGATTAAGGGAGCGCCGAACTTCTTATCAAGAACAACGTTTCTGCCCTTGGGACCCAGTGTTATTTTAACTGTATCTGCAAGAGTGTTAATGCCTTTTTCAAGGGCTTTTCTTGCGTCTTCTCCGTATTTTATCTGTTTAGCCATTATAAAAGCCTCCTTATTCAACTATAGCGAGAACATCGCTCTGCTTTACTATTGTATATTCAACACCGTCAATCTTAACTTCGGTGCCTGAATATTTGCTTACAAAAATCTTATCTCCAACCTTAACTTCCATGGGAATCAAGGTTCCGTTTTCTGTAGCGCCGGGGCCCACTGCAACTACTTCTGCAATCTGGGGCTTTTCTTTAGCACCGCCTGTTAAAATGATGCCGCTTTTTGTGGTTTCTTCAGCTTCTGTCATCTTGATGACAACTCTGTCTGCTAAGGGTTTAATGTTCATGGTTATTCCTCCGAAAAATAAGTTTTTAGCACTCTTAGTCTTTGAGTGCTAACATGGTATATAATACTCAAAAAATCACCGATAATCAACTGCTTCATATTGCTTAATTTTCCAAAAAAATGAAAAATATCCAATAAATGCTTCTGTTTTCTTCCAAATGCTTTTATTTTCTCCAAATTACGAATTTTTAAGCCTTACCTTCATAATATATTATGAAGGGAGAAGTGTTTATGCCGAAAAGATATATAATATTGCAGCCCATAGGCAATAACAAGGGAAACGGGGTAGTAACCTTAGGAGATGAAACCATAACTGTTACTTTAAGCGGAACAAAGGAAGAGTTAAAGCTGTTTTTTTTAAGTTCTTCTTATCCCGGGGAAAATTCCAAAATTGATGCGGGAACAGTAAGGGGTGGTTATGCCAAAACCTTCAGCCTTAAGAGGGAAGATATAAGGAAGATTGATACGGTGGTTTTACTTAAAGGGGCGGAGCCTGTTATATACGGCTCTTTGGCACCCTTGATGCCAAGCTTAAAGGAAGCTGTCAGGGCAGAAAACAAAGAGGAAATCAAAAAGATCGACTCTTTATGCCCTTTGGCGGAAGAAGACGGCTTTTCATGGCTTAAAATAGAGGACGGAAGATTTGCAGAAAATCTTCCTATAATAAAACATATTTTTGAAAACATAAACGTAATTGCGAAAATAAATTCTTTAGGTTATTACTTTTACGGAACAAAAGGGGTAAAAGCTATAGTGGCGATAGCATCGGAAAGGGGCGAGAAAAATCCGTTTACCCACCTTTCGGACTGTGCAAGGTATATAAACGGGTACTGGACGGTGGGGATTGACAAAAAGGAAAAGTATTTTTATTCACTTATTGACTGAAAAAACAGGATAATTTACGGATTTAACGTATAAATATAAAAAAGTACTTGATAAAAGACGGATTTTTTTGTATAATATAAATTGAAAGTTTATAAAAATCAAATTGTAAATGTACAAGTTTTTTTAAGGAGGAATTTACAATGGAAGAAAATAAGAATTTATCAAAGGACAGTGTTAAAATATCTGAAGAAGTTGTTGCTTCTATTACGGGAGTGGCTGCAGCAGAAACCGAAGGTGTTGCTTCCGTTGGCGGTAACAGCATTGCATCAAACTGGGCAGAGCTTATATCAGGAAAGAAAAACAATGCAAAGGGCATTAAGATAACCATGAATGAAGATGTGGTTGAGCTTGAAGTACTTCTTACCGTAAAGTACGGAGTTAGCATTCCTGAGGTAGCTGCAAACGTTCAGTTCAATGTAAAAAATTCGGTTGAAGAAATGACAGGCTTAAAGGTTGAAAAGGTTGATGTGAGAGTTACTGGGATAAAAACATCAGGGGAAGAAAAAAAGAATGAGGGCAAAAAAGAGATAACTGAAGAAAAGGAATGAGGCATAAATGAAAATCGCTGTTATTCCAAATCCCTTAAAGGAAGGGACAAAAAGCATTTCGTCCTCTATTTTGGAAAAGTTTCCAGATAACTGTTTTCTGTGCGGGGAAGACACGGATATATCAGGCTTTGATATAGCTGTGGTTTTAGGCGGAGACGGAACTATTTTAAGAGCTGTTAAAGACTATCCCGATATTCCTATAATGGGAATTAATTTCGGAACTGTGGGCTTTATGGCATCCTCCGAAAAGGACGAGGCTGTTTTGGCTGTGGAAAAAGTTCTTTCGGGAAATTATAAAATAGAAGAGCGTATGATGCTTTCGTTAAAAGTGGAAAGAAGTGGCGAAATTATTGCAGAAGCTCTTGCCTTAAATGACGGGGTTATTACAAGGGGAGAGAGAATTTTGTCATTAAAGGAAAGCTTTAATGACAAGCTGGTGTACTCTTTTTCGGGAGACGGGCTTATTGTTGCAACACCCACGGGCTCTACGGCTTATTCTCTTTCGGCAGGAGGCCCTGTGGCTCCTCCTGACATGGAAGTGATCATATCAACTCCTGTATGTCCCCATTCCATACATATAAGACCTCTTATTGCATCGGGGGAAGCTGCTGTTACAGTTGAGCTTTCGGATAAAGAGGGTAATTTTGGAATTCTTAATGTTGACGGACAGAATATAACACCCATTTATGCAAAGGATAAAGTTATATTTAAAAAGGCAGAGAAAAAAGCGAAACTTGTAAATCTTTCTGAAAAAAACTTTTACGATATTCTGCGATATAAGTTATCGGCAGTTAAAGGAGAATAATTATGAGAGCGACAAGACAAAATGCTATACTCTCTTTGGTGGCTGAAAATGAAATACAGACTCAGGATGAGCTTTCGGAAAAGCTTAAAGCCATGGGTTATGTTGTAACTCAGGCTACAGTATCAAGAGATATAAAGGAATTAAGACTTGTAAAGGTCAGAAACGATAACGGGGTTGTGTGCTACAGAACTGATTCCCAGGCAGAGTCGGGGGATGTGGAGCAGAGACTCAGGTCGATACTTAAACACAGCATGGTGTCTTTGGACTTTGCGGAAAATGACGTGGTTATAAAAACACTTCCGGGCGTTGCCCAGGCAGCAGCTGCTGCAATTGATGCTATGCACTGGAATGAAATTGTCGGTACAATAGCCGGGGATGACACTATTTTGATGATAACACGTTCTTCAAAAACTGCAGTGGAAGTAATTGAAAAACTTAAAAAGATATAAAAATACGCCCGTATCGACGGGCGTATTTAGTGTGGGTGCAAATATGCTTAAGAAATTTATAGGTACAAAAGACTTTTATAAAATGGTAATGCTTGTAGCGTTGCCTATAATGATACAAAACGGGTTTACCAATATTGTCAATATGGTTGATAATATAATGGTCGGCAGGGTCGGAACTGATGCTATGAACGGCGTTTCCATCGTCAACCAGATTTTGATGGTTTATAACCTTTCTGTTTTCGGGGCACTTTCTGGGGCGGGCATTTTCACCTCCCAGTATTTCGGAAAAGGAGACAGGGACGGAGTAAAAAACGTTTTTAAGATTAAGCTGATTTTCTCTTTATTTATCATTGCGGCAGGATATCTTTTATTATGTTTTTTCAGGGAAGGGATAATCGGAAGCTTTATAAATGACGGAGGGAATATCGGAAATCCTTTAGTTACCTTTGAATATGCAGAGAAATATATAAAAATAATGCTTATAGGAATTATACCTTTCACCTTGGGACAATGCTTTGTATCCAGTATGCGTGAAACGGGCGAAACCTTAATCCCTATGTATGCAGGTATTGTGGCGGTTTTTATAAATATGTTTTTTAACTATGCTTTGATTTTCGGTAAGCTTGGTTTTCCTCGTCTTGGGGTAGAGGGTGCTGCCATTGCTACCGTCATATCCAGAGTGGTGGAATGTATTATTGTTATTTTGATTGCGCATATTAAAAGGGACAGGTTCTTCTTTGCGGAAAATATATTTAAGGGACCGCAGCTTTCCTTAAAGCTTACGGGCAGAGTTTTGTCAAAGGGAATTCCTCTGATGGTAAACGAGTTTTTATGGTCATTGGGGATGACCATGCAGGCACTTGCCTATTCTATGAGAGGACTGACTACGGTAGGCGCCGTAAATATATGTAATACGGTGCACAATGTTTTCAGCATTGTTTTTATAGCTTTCGGATGCAGTGTATCCATTATCGTCGGTCAGCTTTTAGGGGCAGGCAAAAAGGAAGAAGCCAGGGAGACAGATACAAAGCTCATTGCTTTTTCGGTTGCAAGCTGCGTTCTGGTATCTTTGATTATGATAAGCATAGCACCGTTTTTCCCGAATGTTTATAATACCGAGCCTGAGGTTCGTTCTCTTGCTACGAAGTTTATTATAATAATGGCAATTATGATGCCCTTTGACGCTTTTACCCATGCGGTATATTTTACTTTGAGGTCAGGAGGAAAAACGGGCATAACCTTTATTTTTGACAGCGGATATATGTGGCTCGTTACTGTACCTTTAGCGTTGTGTCTGGCTTTCTTTACGGGAATTTCAGCGGTTATGCTGTTTATATCCTGCAATTTTATGCACTTACTTAAGGCATTTATAGGATATTTCTTTTTGAAGAGCGATATATGGATGGTTAATATGGTTGGTGATGATAAATGAAGGTTATAGCAAGAATAAAAACTGACTTTCCTGAAAAATTCGGAATTCCGAGACAAAGCGGACTTATAGAGGAGCTTTCGGGCACTATTATATTTGAAAAGGAATTCAGGGTAGATGAGGCTCTTCGGGGAATAGAGGATTTTTCACATCTCTGGCTTATATGGGGATTTTCTGAAAATGAAAGGGACTTTTGGTCTCCAACAGTAAGACCGCCCAGGCTTGGTGGAAATAAGAGAGTAGGGGTTTTTGCCACACGTTCAAGCTTTCGTCCTAACGGACTGGGACTTTCTTCCGTTAAGCTTCTGGGAGTGGAAAAAACCAAGGAGTGGGGTACGGTATTAAAGGTTTCGGGAGCCGATTTAATGGACGGAACACCCATATACGATATCAAGCCCTATCTTGCATTTACGGACGCACATCCTGATGCAAAATCCGGTTTTGCAGATAAGGTGTATGACTACGAACTTAAAGTTGAATTTCCCACAGAACTTAAAAAAGTTGTGGCAGAAGAAAAGCTTACAGCCTTGATTAAAATATTAAAAAGCGATCCCAGACCTGCCTACCAGGAGGATGAAGAAAGGATTTATTCTTTTGAGTTTGGCGGTATGCACGTTGAATTTTCTGTAAAGGAAAATTTACTGAAAGTAGAAAATATTAAATTTATAAATACTAAGGAGGAATAACTATGGAAAAATATGCATGGAAAGGTATGATAAAGGAAGGGGCACTTGATGAATACATCAAGCGTCATAATGAAATATGGCCCGAAATGGTAAAGGTCTTAAAGGATGCAGGTATTAAAAACTATACCATATGGAATGTGGGCTGTGAAATGTTCGGTTATTACGAATGTGAAAAGGGAGTTGAGTATGCCGCAAAGGTGCAGGCAGAAAGCCCTGTGGTTGATAAATGGAACGAATATATGAAGGATATTTTAATAATGGAAATGGACCCTGAAACAGGGGCGCAGCCCATGCTTAAGAAAGTATTTACTTTGGATTAAGAGGTTTTATATGAAAAAGACTTTAGTTTTATTGCTTGGACTTTCTCTGGCGTTGATGAATGCGGGATGTACAAAGCGTGAAATTCAATATGCGAAAGAGCCTGATATAAGCATCCCCGAAAAAGGAAGCTGGACAGATGATATATACAGAAACGACTTTGCCAATATAACATTTCAAAAGGGCGGGGACTGGATAAAAGCAACGGAAGAGGAGCTTTCAAAGCTTCAGGCGCCGGAGGGCGTATATTACGATTTTGTGTGTCAGCATGAAAAATCAGGCTCGCAGATTACGGTTATGACCGAGGAGCTTCTTTTGACAGAAGGCACTATAACGATTACCGAGGAAGAATACATTGAAAAGCTTTCCGAAGCCTTTGCGTCTTCGGGAATGGAAATTATCGCCACAGAGGATATAAGACTGGGAGAAGAGGTTTATAAGTCAGTTACCGTTTATGGTGAAAGTGAAAATTTCAAGGTAACTCAATGCTCCGCCGTAAGGAAAAAGGGAAGTGTTATGATTTCTGTTATTTTTACGGCATTTAATGATGATGAAATTTCGGATATGCTGGGATTTTTTACCGGGGGCTGATTTAATGGAAAAGATTAAACTTTGGAATACCGACCTTTTAATAAGTCCCGTTGCTTTGGGTACTGACTTTTTGGGTCTTACATTAAATGAAGAGGAATCGTACTTTATACTTGATGCCTTTTTAGAAAGAGGCGGGAATTTACTTGATACCGCTTTAGTATATTCTGACTGGGAGCCTGGGGAGAAGTGCCGCAGTGAAAAGCTTATAGGCAGATGGCTTAAGGAGAGGAAAAACAGAGATAAGGTTATAATTTCCACAAAGGGAGCGCATCCTCCCATAGGACACATGGATATACCAAGGCTTTCCAGGGAAGAAATCCTTTCGGATATGGATAAAAGCCTTATGAATTTAGGCTGTGATTATGTCGATATATACTGGCTTCACAGAGACGCAGAACACCTGCCTGTTGACGAAATAATGGACACCCTGGGGGAATTGGTAAAGGCAGGTAAAACCCGTTATATCGGTATGTCCAACTGGACGCATAAGAGGATTGAGGAAGCAAACTGCTATGCAGAGAGAAACAGTATTCCCAAGATATTTTCGAGCCAGATACAGTATTCCGTTGCAGATAGCATAAAAGAGAATAACGACCCCACGCTGGTTTTGATGAATGACTCTGAGTATAATTATTTCAAGGAAAAAAAGATGCCTGTTTTTGCTTACTCTGCTCAGGCGAAGGGGCTTTTCTCCAAAATAGATGCTTTGGGAAAGGACGGAGTAACGGGAAAGGCGGCAATAAGGTACTTGTCGAAAAGAAACTTAAAAAGGTTTGAGGTTATAAAGGATTTAAGCTTGAAATATTCTGTAACGGTGGCAGAGATTGTGATTTCAGCACTTTGTTCAAATCCCGATTTCCAGGTAATTCCCATTGTTGGATGCAAAAATCTTTCGCATCTTGAAAACACTCTTTCGGGAACTAAAATCAAATTAACATCTAAAGAATATTTTGACATTGTGAATATATAATTTTTATGCCGGAGTTTTAAGGAACTTCGGCATTTTTATGTTGACAATTAAAGGAATAAAGTTTATAATTATAATGTTATATTATGATTATTTATATTCATAAATAAATCTTCGAAAGGTTGATAGATAATGCAGAAATTGGGACTTAATGAAATAAGAGAAAAATATCTTTCTTTCTTTGAATCCAAGGGACATCTTCGTATGCAGAGCTTTCCTTTAGTGCCGAAAAACGACCCCTCGGTACTTTTAATCAATGCAGGTATGACTCCCTTGAAGCCCTACTTTACAGGAAAAGAAACACCTCCCAGACGCAGGGTTACCACATGCCAGAAGTGTATAAGAACTCCTGACATAGAAAATGTAGGACATACAGCACGACACGGCACGTTTTTCGAAATGCTTGGTAACTTTTCTTTCGGCGATTACTTTAAGAAAGAGGTTATTCCCTGGGCCTGGGAATTTATTACCGAGGTTATGGAAATTCCCGTGGACAAGCTTTGGGTTACAATTTATGAGGACGATGACGAGGCGTTTGAAATCTGGACAAAGGACGTTGGCGTTTCTCCCGACAGAATTGTGAGAATGGGTAAAGAGGACAACTTCTGGGAACACGGAACAGGTCCCTGCGGACCCTGCTCTGAAATACACTATGACAGAGGAATGGAATACAGCTGCGGCAAGCCCGATTGTAAATTGGGCTGCGACTGCGACAGATTTATGGAATTCTGGAATCTGGTATTTACACAGTTTGATAAGGATGAGGACGGCAATTATAACCGACTTCCCAATCCCAACATTGATACGGGTATGGGACTTGAGCGCTTGGCGGTTATTATGCAGGGCGTTAACAACTTGTTTGAAGTTGACACCATAAGAAATATCATTCTTAAAATTTCCGAAATGACCAAGATAAATTACGGGGATAACGAAAAGACAGACGTTTCTCTCCGTGCCATCACTGACCATATAAGAAGCACCTGCTTTATGATTTCTGACGGCATCCTGCCTTCAAATGAGGGCAGAGGCTATGTTCTTAGAAGACTTTTACGTCGTGCAGCAAGACACGGAAAGTTACTTGGATTAAACGGCACGTTTTTAAGTGTACTGGCAGAAACTGTTTTTGCTGAAAGCGAAAAGGCGTACCCCGAGCTTCGTGAAAATGCCGACTACATCAAGAAGATTATAAAGCTTGAAGAGGAGCGTTTCGCAGAAACAATCGACCAGGGACTTTCAATTCTTAATGAGTATATGGCTGAAACTAAAAAAGAAGGAAAGACTTGCCTTTCAGGTGAAGATGCATTCCGTCTTTATGATACCTACGGTTTTCCCTTAGACCTCACTATAGACATTGCGGCAGAAAATGGATTCGGCGTTGACAAAGAGGGCTTTGACAAGTGCATGCTCAATCAGAGAATGACCGCAAAAAGTGCAAGAGCGGAAAATGCAGACAATGCATGGAGCTCTGACGTTACAATTCCTGATGAAATCAATCCCGAATTTTTAGGCTATGAAGCTTTGGAGTGTGAAGCTTCTGTTTCAGCAGTAATAGTTGGCGGTGAGTTCAAGGATAGTGTTGAAGAAGGAGAAAATGCAGTAATACTCTTTGATAAAACCGTATTCTACTCAGAAAGCGGCGGACAGATAGGTGATACAGGTATAATCGAGGGTGAAGGCTTTAAGGCGGAGGTTACCAACTCCAAGAAAATCGGCGGAAAGCACACCTCTGAAATTACTGTTATTGCAGGCGAAATCAAAAAAGGCGATAAAGTAAAGCTTTCTGTTGATAAAAAGAGAAGAATGGCGATAGCAAGAAACCACTCAACCACACATCTTCTTCAGAAGGCATTAACCGAAACTTTAGGTTCACACGTTGCACAGGCAGGCTCCTTTGTTGATCCCGAAAGGCTTCGTTTCGACTTCTCTCACTTTGAGGCTATGACCGAGGAAGAATTGTCCAAGGTTGAAGCTATGGTAAATGAGAAGATTTTGGAAGGTCTTTCCATCCGGAAAAAGGAAATGCCCATTGCAGAAGCTAAAAAGATGGGTGCTACAGCACTCTTCGGCGAAAAGTACGGTGAGGTTGTAAGGGTTGTTAAGATGGGAGATTATTCCATAGAATTCTGTGGCGGTACTCATCTTGATAACACCAACGAAGCGGGACTTTTTAAGATTATATCCGAAAGCGGCGTTGCTGCGGGTGTAAGAAGAATTGAGGGCGTAACAGGAAGCGGAGTTCTTTCCTATATTCAGAGCAAGAATGAATTGATTAAAGAGGTTGCCGAAATTATGAAGTCCTCTGAAAATGCTTTGGTTGAAAGAACAAAGGCTTTTGTTTCTCAGAATGCCGAGCTTAAAAAGGATTATGACAAGCTTCAGTCAGAAATATCAAAGAGCAAAAGCGCAAACCTTACAGATGGAGCAGTTGATGTAAAGGGTGTATCTCTTATCACTGCAAGCGTTGACGGCTCAACCGTTGAGCAGATGAGAGAAATGATTGACAACTTAAAGGAGAAAAATGCTCCCTGCGCAGCAGTGTTGTCTTCAGTATCTGACGGAAAGGTTACCTTTGTAGGCGGTGCAAGCAAGGATGCGGTTGCAAAGGGCGTTCACATCGGAAATGTTATTAAAGAGGTTGCTAAAATTGCCGGCGGCGGCGGTGGCGGAAAGCCCGACAGTGCACAGGCAGGCGGTAAGGATGTAACTAAAGTTAATGAAGCTTTGGCAATAGTTAAGAGTGTATTGGAAAATCAGATAAAATAAAAACAAAAAAGCCGTATTTTACGGCTTTTTTGTTAAAGGAGATGCTTTTTTTGAAGGTATTGCTTGATGCAAACAAGAATTATTACAAAGCGAATATGCATTGCCACTCCACCAATTCTGACGGAACGAGAACCCCTTTGCAAATAAAGGAAGACTATAAAAACGAAGGCTATTCGGTGGTGGCTTTTACTGACCATGAGCTATTGATAGATAATTCTTATCTTAATGATGAGGATTTCCTTACCATAACCTCTTGCGAAATCGCCATAAAGGAGTATGAAAAAATGTCAACCCTTGTAAAAAGGGATATGAAGGTATGTCATTTGAATTTGTACTCCTTAAATCCACATAATACAAAAACTCCTTGCTACAACAGGGTGTACGACCATTTTAATCACGACTGCCCGAAAGAAATGATTAACATACCTCAAAAAAACTATAGACGAAAATACGGAAAAAGGGGAATAAATAAAATCATAAAAGAGGCAGAAAAACAAGGCTTTCTGGTTGCTTATAACCACCCTAAATGGTCATTGGAGGATGCGAGGGACTATCTTTCCTACAAGGGGCTATGGGCTTTGGAGGTGTTTAATACAGCTTCCTGGCGTGGAGGATTTTTTGATTATAATATGCCCGTATATGACGAATTTTTAATGGACGGACAGAATATTGCCTGTGTAGCAGGAGACGACAATCACAATTTATCCCACTCATTCGGCGGATATGTCATGATAAATGCAGAGGCGCTGGAATACGGTAAAATTATGGAGGCTCTTAAAAATCATAACTTCTATGTATCCACGGGAGCAAGGATAAACGGGCTATATGTTGACGGGATGAAGGCTCATATTTCTGTGCCTTCAGGTAATAAGATTGTCATGACAACGGGCATCAGAAGAAGAGAAGTAAAGGATTTGTCAAAAGAGGAAAATTTAGAGGATATAGCTTTTGACATAACAAAGGATGATAAATATATACGCTTTGACGTAATTGACGAAAATGGTAAGAGCGCACACACCCAAGCTTATTTTATTTAATGAAAGGAAGATAAAAATGGCAGACTGTATTTTTTGTAAAATCGCAAATGGCGAAATCCCCTCGGAATTTTTATACGAGGATGATTATGTGGTTGTAATTAAGGATATTAATCCTATGGCTAAGGTACACCTTCTGGTTTTAACCAAAGAACATATCTGCTGTGCGAATATGTTTGACGAGAAAAATTCCGTCTATGCGGCTAAAGCCTTTGAAGCAGTAGCAAAGGTAACCAAAGAGCTTGGCTTGGATAAGACGGGCTACAGGGTTATAAATAACTGCGGAGAAGATGGGGGACAGACAGTCAAGCACATACACTTCCACATTTTGGGAGGACAGAAATTGTCCGTTGATATGGCGTAAAGATAAAAGTCAGGAAAGCCTAAGTTTTCCTGACTTTTTATTTGGAATAATATACAAAAGTTATGCTAATTTGAGGCTTCTTTCTTGCAGATTGTCATTTTTTTCACAAAATGGGAAATTTTTCTTAAAAAAACATTGCTTTTTAAAGGAAATATTGTTATAATTAAGGAGATAATTATAATGGGAAAAAGTTTATTAAGTGTGAATTTGAAAGGAGATTAATTATGAACGTATTAACAAAAAACAAGGCTGTTTTATCCTGGCTTGATGAAATGGCTGCTATGACTAAGCCCGAAACAATCGTTTGGATTGACGGCTCCGAAGCTCAGCTTGAAGCTTTAAGAAAGGAAGCTGTGGCAACCGGCGAAATGATTAAGCTTAATGAAGAGCTTCTTCCCGGATGCTACTATCACAGAACAGCAGAAAACGACGTTGCAAGAGTAGAGGACAGAACCTTTATCTGCACACCTACAAAGGAAGAAGCAGGTCCCATCAACAACTGGATGGCTCCTGATGAAATGTATGCAAAGCTTAAGAAGCTTTACGAAGGTTCCATGAAGGGCAGAACAATGTATGTTATTCCTTATTCCATGGGCCCTGTAGGCTCTCCCTTCTCTAAAATCGGTGTAGAGCTTACCGACAGCATCTATGTTGTATTAAACATGGCTATTATGACCAGAATCGGTAAGGCTGTAATGGAAGCTCTTGGAGACAGCGATGACTTCGTTAAGTGCTTACACGCTAAAAAGGACGTAAATCCCGATGACAGATATATCGTTCAGTTCCCTCAGGATAAGACAATCTGGTCCATCAACTCAGCTTACGGCGGAAACGTACTTTTAGGTAAAAAGTGCTTCGCTCTCCGTATTGCATCCTATCTTGGTATGCAGGAAGGCTGGATGGCTGAGCATATGCTTATCTTAGGTCTTGAAAATCCCAAGGGTGAGGTTAAGTACATCTGTGCTGCATTCCCCTCTGCCTGCGGTAAAACCAACCTTGCTATGTTGATTCCTCCCGAGTACCTTAAGGAAAAGGGCTACAAGGTTTGGACAGTTGGTGATGATATTGCATGGCTCAGAATCGGTAAGGACGGAAGACTCTATGCAATCAACCCCGAAGCAGGCTTCTTCGGTGTTGCTCCCGGTACCAGTGAAAAGACAAACTTCAACGCACTTGCAGCTACAAAGAAGAATACAATTTTCACAAATGTTGCTATAAATAATGACGATATGACAGTTTGGTGGGAAGGCTTAGATAAGAATCCTCCCGAGAATGCAACAGAGTGGAAGGGCGCAAAGGTTAACGGCAAGGAATATACCGCTGAAGGCGGCAAGCTTGCTCATCCCAACTCACGTTTCACTGCTCCTGCAGTAAACTGCCCCTGCATTTCTTCTGAATTTGAAAATCCCGAGGGCGTTCCGATTTCCGCTATCGTATTCGGCGGTCGTCGTGCTAAGTGCGCTCCCTTGGTATATCAGTCAAGAGACTGGAATCACGGTACCTTTGTTGGTGCTACAATGGCATCTGAAACAACTGCAGCTGCTGCAGGTGCGGTAGGTGTAGTTCGTCGTGATCCTATGGCTATGAAGCCCTTCGTTGGTTATAACATGGCTGATTACTGGAATCATTGGCTTGCTATGGGTGAAAAGCTTGGGGATAAAGCTCCCGAAATCTTCCACGTTAACTGGTTCCGTAAGGATGAGAACGACAACTTCATGTGGCCCGGCTTCGGCGACAATATGAGAGTTCTTCTCTGGATACTTGACCGTTGCGAAGGCAAGGTTGGAGCAGAAGAAACAGCAATAGGTTACGTTCCTAAGGCAGAAGACCTTGACGTAGAAGGTCTTGACCTTACAGAAGAACAGCTTAAGGCACTTCTTGCTGTAGATAAGGCAAACTGGGTAGAGGATGTTGAAGATCCCCAGACAGGTATCAAGGCATACTTCGCACAGTTCGGCGATAAGCTTCCTTCAGAAATCAAGAAAGAACTTGAAAAATTGGAAGAAAATCTTAAGAATATGTAATTATGTTAAAAAATCCCGCCTTTGGCGGGATTTTTTTGTCGGAAAATAAAATGAAATTTTTGAAAAAAGGTCTTTACAAAGTGTAAAAAGTGTGATATAATATCAAAGTCGCAAGACGAAAGATATCGCGGAGTGGAGCAGTCCGGTAGCTCGTCGGGCTCATAACCCGAAGGTCATGTGGTTCAAATCCCATCTCCGCAACCAGAAAAAGAAAAAACAGTCCAAGGCGTGCTTCTCAAAAGGATGTTTACGAAAAAAGCCGATTGAGAGAGAATTAAGTACAGTTATTGAACAAATAGCTGTACTTTTTCTTTTGCCACAAAAGGCAGTAGTAAGTTAATACAGGATTAAGTCGTATCGAAAAGATGCGGCTTTTTTATTTTGAGAAATGGAGGACTTTCAAATGATGAAATTAAAAGGAAATTTTACAACTATACTCAATAAGATTATCACTGATAAAAGTATCAGCGGAAACGAATTTAAGATATTATGTTATCTCTGTATGAGGTCAGGTAATGACAACTCCTGCTTCCCTTCTCTTGATACTATACATCAGGATACAGGTATTGGGTTATCAACTGTTAAAAATACGATACCCAAGTTGATTGAGTCAGGTTACATAATCAAAGTTAATCGCAAAAAGAGTAATGGATGTTCCACATCTAATCTATATCGGTTGACCAACAAAGTGCTTGAATAAATGGTGGTTGTTTTTTGACTTAGGTGGTGTGAAAAACGGCTACAAATAATACTAAGTTAATAATAACATAGGGTTATTGGATAAGAATATTATAGGCAATAAAATAGCGTGATGATTTAATTGATTGGCACCTCTTATAGAGATTTGCAAATCAATTATTTTTTTATTCCAATATCCCTGAAAATTCTCAGGCAAAGAATTTGAGAATTTCCCAGACTTGGTCTGGGGCAAGCATAGCGTCCGGCTGTCCGCCTGTCGCGTTGTGCCGCCCTGACGACACACTATTCGGGCAGAAGCCCGGACCCACTTTAAAGAAGGAGGTAATATGAATGTCAAAAAGAAAAAGAGATAAGACATTAACAATACGAGTTACTGAGAAAGAAAAACAATATATTCAAAAGCGTGCAGACAAAGCAGAACTAAGTGTTACAGATTATATGGTCAGACTTTCCAACGAAACACCCATCTATATTCCTGTCGATATGCAACCGTTTTTATTAGAATTTAAGCGCATCGGTAACAACATTAATCAGCTCACACAAAAGGTTAATACAAAGGTGTTTCACTCATATAATTTCGAAGAATTCATCAGTGCGATTAACAAATTAAATGATCGCATTGGAGAGATTGCGAGGCGAGATTAATGGCAACAGTAAATGTAATTCCTGAAGCAAAACAAAGTCCAAGTGCAATGCGTGGACTCATCAATTATTGTCTGCGGAAAGAGAAAACATTTGATGTGAATTCGGGCAGAAAATTAATCACCGGAATTAATTGTATTGGTGAAAATGCCTATGCAGAATTTATGACCACAAAAGCAGTTTATCATAAAGAAACCGGTATGAATTTCTATCATTTTTCTCAATCGTTTTCACCTGAAGAAAAAATTACACCTGAGCAAGTACACGAGGTTGGAATTGAGTTTGCTAAACGAGCTTGGCCGGGACATGAGGTTTTAGTTTGTACACATATGGACGAGCCTCATTTACACTCAAATTTTGTTGTTAATTCCGTAAATTTTGAAAATGGTTCTAAGATACATTTTACTCCCAATTCCCTAAAAGTTTTAAGAGATATAAGTGATGAAATTTGTATCAGTCATGGCTTCTCTGTACTACCACCTTATCAAAAAGGTGGCAGAAGTATTTCGACAAGAGAATATCGTGCCGCAGAAAAAGGTCAAAGCTGGAAGTTCAGACTTATGAGTGATATTCAAGATGCTATGAAACGTAGCGGTAATCAAAATCAATTTACAAAAGAAATGGCAAAACGAGGATACCAAATGAGGTGGACGGATGAGAGAAAATATATCACTTTCACTTGTCCAAATGGAAAATTGTGCAGAGATATTAAACTGCACGATGATAAATTTTTAAAGGAGATGATTGAGAATGAATTCAAGATACGAGAACAACTCACAAAAGAACTTTTCGATGGAAGAATTAATCAAGAGAAACTCTTCGAATTTGGAAGAACTCGCACAACAGACTTATCAAGTGGAGATATGCTCCATACCGAAGAAACAGAGGTCAATCGAGATACAACTGATGAAGGATATGGTGGAATTTCAGCCGAAGCTGCACAAACTGATTTCGGAGTTGGCAACGAGCGATATGATAGCCGAGAGTCAAGCCGACTTGATGAATCAACTAATACAGGAGCTAGCCAATATGACAAACTATATTCAGAAAAAACATACGGAGACGGTGCAAGATATGGAGAATGCTTTGAAACAGGATGGGAAGATGAGAGAGAATTTTATTTCAGAGTTCTCCTCGGAGATGAGGACCAACTTGGAAGCCTTGGAGGAAGCGACAGATATGCTGAAGAAACATCTTTTGAAGTTCCTAGCAATTACGATAGGAGCAGCAACATTCTTCTCGACGTTGGTGTCGGTACTCTTACAGCTGTGGCTTCACTGATGGATAACAACCAAGACGATGATCCGGAAGAGAAGAAAAAGAAACTCGATGCCAAGGATGCAGGTTCAAACTTTGGGTTTGCATTAGGTGGCGCCATAGGTCTTGCGGCTGCTCTTATAGCAAAGAGCAAAAAACAAGATGAGGACATAACCGCAACCTCGACAGAAAAACCTGACGAGGCAGAAGAAATCGACATCGGTACATATGAAGAAAGCGAAGATTTAGATGAAGATGAAGGTTTTACAATGCAGATGTGAGGCAAGCGGACTTGTTCCGCTTGCCGATTACATACATTTTTACCTCAAAGTAAATATCTTTGAGGTAAAAATGTATGTAACGAGTTGCACATATTTTATGCAAACAATTGAATTTTGTCGTAATATGTGGTAAAATATAGATAAGAAATTACCACATGTTATTCCGTAAGGAAGAAAATCACTACATCTCCAACTTGAAACCTTCATCTTCATCTAAATCATCGTCTTCTTCATATGTATCAATGTCGATTTCTTCTGCTTCGTCAGCTTCTTCCTTCGGGGTTTCCCTTATATCTTCGTCTTGTTGCTTACTCTTCGCTAAAAGAGCAGTTGCTAGTCCTAAAGCGCCACCTAATGCAAACCCAAAGTTTGAACCTGCATCCTTGGCATCGAGTTTCTTTTTCTTCTCTTCCGGATCATCATCTTGGTCG
>JAZNEB010000022.1:0-67672 GCA_045588365.1 Clostridia bacterium
GGTTCTGAACAGGGCGGAGTAAGACCTGTACTTATTATACAAAACGATGTTGGGAATAAGTACAGTCCAACAGTAATTGCAACTGCTATTACATCGCAGATAAATAAAGCGAAAATGCCAACTCATATTGAGCTTGATGCAAATGAATACGGACTTTCAAAGGACAGCGTTGTATTAGCAGAGCAGATAAGAACCATTGATAAAAAAAGACTGAGGGAAAAAATCGGGCATCTGGATGAAGAGCAGATGAAAGACGTAAATAACGCTCTTTTCGTAAGCTTCGGACTTCCGCCTGCATAAAAATTCCCCGTCTTTCAAAGAAGGGGGATTTTTTATGAAACTAAAGAAAAAAAACGTGATTATAGGTGCTTTGATACTCACCTTGCTTTTTGGTGTGAGCACTTTCGGAAATATCGGCTCGGAAGATGACCCGCTCATATCCTTAAGTTATATAGAAAGCGTGGTTATGCCTTATATAGACCAGGCGGTAGAGGACGCATCAGCATCTGAATTTATGGTGGTGGAGCTTAAAAAAGGCGAAAGCTTGGTGGCAAAAGCAGGAAGCGAGATTATTTTAAGAAGCGGTGATGCATTCGTTTCCATTCCGTCTTCAGCGGCGGGAGGCTTTACTGATGTAACCAAGGGAGGAGACATCGGGAACGGGGATAAGATAGAAGCAAACCACCTTCTGATATGCCCCAGAAGCGACGGAAGAAAGATAGAAGCTAAAAGCGGTGCATTTTTTATGATAAGAGGTGCCTACGAAATAGACTAAAAGAGGGATATGCTTATGAAAAAGCTTATTATAGCAGGGTTTATTCTTGCCCTGCTTTCAGTAACGGGCGTCTTTGCATCGGAAATTCCCGATTATATAGAAATCGGGATAAATGCATCCAGCCTGGCTGAAACGGTGCGTGTGGAATCCTCCGGCGGACTTTACAAGAAAGGCATTTCGGAAGACGAATCTGAAGACCTTTCTTATTACATAGGTGATAAAATTGAAGTTACCGTAAGTGAAGAAGGAACTTTGATTTGTAACGGAGAGGACATGGAAACTTCAGAGATGGAGATTTATAAAACCTCCGAATTTTTGTCATGTCAGGGCCGTACATACAGAGGAGCCATAAAGCTTCTGGTAAATCACAAAAAAATCTTAATAGTAAATGTTCTTGCCATGGATGAGTATCTTTACGGGGTTGTAGGACGGGAAATGTCAGAATCCTTCCCCTTAGAAGCATTGAAAGCCCAGAGCGTTGCGGCAAGAAACTATGCGGTTATTTCCCTTGGTCGCCACAGCGACCAGGGTTTTGACCTTTGTAACGGAGAGCACTGTCAGGCTTACGGAGGCGTTGCCTACGAGGGTGAAAATGTAAGAAAAGCCGTTGACGAAACAACGGGAATGCTCCTTTATTATGAGGGTGAAGTTGTTCAGTGCTATTACTATTCCAGTAACGGCGGCTATACGGAGGACAGCGAAAATGTATGGTATGCGTCATTGGGATATTTAAGGGGAAAAAGCGACCCCTTTGAAAAGGGTGATGAAATTCCCGGCTATAACTGGAGTCATACCTTTACCAAGGAGGAAGTGGAAGACTGTCTTTTGGAAAGAGGCATTGATATAGGCGAGATTAAGGATATAACCGTAACGGAATATTCCGAAAATCAGCACGCCCTTGAAATTGTCATAAAGGGCACAAAGGGAAAAAAGGTCTATTATAAGGACAATATCCGTGCGGCATTTCCCGAAAGACTGAAAAGTACACTTTTCACTGTATCCAAGGGTGCAGACACGGTGAGCGTAAAGGTTCTGACAGGAAACGGAATGTCCGTATATGAAACAAAGCCCGTGGTTGTAATGTCAAGAGATGGACTTCATGAAATAAAAACCGTGGGAAAAAGCGGTGAATTCACCTTTACGGGCAGAGGCAACGGCCACGGTGTGGGCATGAGCCAGTACGGAGCCAAGTTTATGGCAGAAGAGGGCTACACCTTCAGGGAAATACTTGAGTTTTACTTTACAGATACGGAGATTTTAGACTGATGAATGTATTGGATTTCGATTACGACTTACCTAAAGAGCTTATAGCTCAGGAGCCTCTTAAAAACAGAGCAAGCTCCCGTCTTTTAGTGCTTTCCAGAGAAAGCGGAAAGACAGAGCATAAGATTTTTTCGGATATTTTGGATATGCTTAAAGAGGGCGACTGTCTTGTTCTCAATAACACAAGGGTAATTCCCGCAAGACTTCTGGGAACAAAGGAAGGAACTGGCGGAGCTATTGAAATGCTCCTTCTTAAAAGACAAAATGAAACGGACTGGGAGGTTGCCTTAAAGCCCGGCAAACGAGCAAAAGTAGGAGCACGCTTCTGTTTTGGTCCCGAAAATGAGCTGAAAGCTGAAATTTTAGAAATTATAGAGGGCGGAAACAGAATTGTCCGCTTTTACTATGAAGGGCTTTTCGAAAATGTATTGGATAAGCTGGGACAGATACCTCTGCCCGGGTACATAACAAAGAAATTAGAGGATAAAGAGCGTTACCAGACGGTTTATGCAAAATTTGACGGCAGTGCGGCGGCACCCACTGCAGGACTTCACTTTACAGAAGAGCTGCTTTCGAAAATCAGGGAAAAGGGCGTAAAAATCGCCTTTGTAACCCTCCATGTGGGACTTGGAACCTTCCGCCCCGTTAAAGTGGAAAAAATTGAAGAACACACCATGCATTCTGAGTTTTTCGAGATAGATAAAGAGGCGGCAGAAATTATAAATTCCACAAAGGCAAATGGCGGCAGAGTTATTGCCGTGGGCACTACCTCTGTAAGGACTTTAGAGTCTGCGGCGGAAGCTGACGGAACGCTCATCCCCACAAAAAGAGATACGAGCATTTTCATCTATCCCGGCTATAAATTCAAGGTGATAGATGCCCTGATAACAAATTTCCACCTGCCAAAATCCACTTTGGTTATGCTGGTATCGGCTCTGGCGGGCAGGGAAAATGTACTTAATGCCTATAAGGAAGCCATAGATGAGAAATATCGTTTCTTCAGCTTCGGAGATGCGATGTTCATTCAATAAAGGAATTATCAGGGAGGAAAAAATGAAAAAGAACGTAAATTTACTCATAAGTATACCGTTTTTTATACTGTGCATTATTTCCGCCATGTTTTTTACGGAAACCTTTTCCTCCGACTTTACTCTTTTTATGGGGTTTGGTCTTATGCCCATTTCTCTTATAATGGGAGTGAGTTTTTTAGGAGCTTGGATTTTTGGATTTTTCAAGAAAGCTAAAAAAGCACCATTGGTTGAAATGATTTTCTTCTGCTCCTTACTTGCGTCCGCAGTAATATCGGCCGTAGGTCTTTGGGATTTATTCTATAGCAGCGAAAGTTTTTTCCCTGGTCTTTTTGGGCTTATTCTTTTGATTTTTGCCCTGCCCCTTCCGGCTTTGGCAACTATAATAACCCTGATTTTGATAATAATTAAAAAATGTGAAAATAAAACAAACGAAAAAGAGGACAAAAATGTTTGAGTTACTGAAACAAGAGAAAAATGCAAGACGTGGCCGTTTCACCACTCCCCACGGAGTTATAGAGACCCCCGTCTTTATGAATGTGGGAACCTCTGCAGCCATAAAGGGCGGCTTGTCCGCACAGGATTTAGAGGAGCTTCACTGTCAGGTGGAGCTTTCCAACACCTATCATTTGCATGTAAGACCCGGTGATGACGTGGTTCGTGATATGGGCGGCATAAGAAAATTTATGAACTGGCAGGGCCCTGTGCTTACAGACAGTGGCGGCTTTCAGGTTTTCTCCCTGGCAGACCTTCGTAAAATCAAGGAAGAGGGCGTTTCCTTTAAGTCCCATCTTGACGGAAAGCCCATTTTTATGGGACCTGAGGAGAGTATGCAGATTCAGTCAAATTTAGCATCTACAATAGCCATGGCGTTTGACGAATGCATCGAAAACCCCGCTCCCAAGGATTATGTAAAGGATTCCATTGCCCGTACCACTCGCTGGCTCAAGCGTTGCAAGGCGGAAATGGACAGATTGAATTCCCTGCCCGACACCATAAATAAGGAGCAGATGCTCTTTGGTATAAACCAGGGCGGAACATATCCTGACCTTAGGATAGAGCACATGAAGGAAATATCGGAGCTTGACCTTCCCGGCTACGCCATAGGTGGCCTTGCGGTAGGCGAAACCGCCGAGGAAATGTATCAGATAATAGAGGCGGTAGAGCCCTTTATGCCCAAGGACAAGCCCAGATATTTAATGGGTGTGGGAACTCCCGTCAATATAATAGAGGGCGTGGCAAGAGGTGTTGACTTTTTCGACTGCGTAATGCCGTCAAGAAATGCAAGACACGGACTTTTATTTACCAGTGAGGGCATAGTGAACTTAAACAACAATAAATATATGAGAGATGGAGCCCCCATTGACAGAAACTGCGACTGCCCCGCCTGCAGGAGCTATTCAAGAGCTTATATAAGACATTTATTAAAGGCAAAGGAAATGCTTGGCATGAGACTTTGCGTAATTCACAATATTCATTTTTACAATCAGATGATGCAGGATATAAGGGATGCTTTGGATGAGGGAAGATTTGAAAAGTTCTATAGTGAAAAAATCCCCCTTTACGGCTCCCGTGCATAAAAGACTTGCAAAAATGGAAAAAATAGTATATAATTAGAAAAAATATTTTTGGAGGTGTTTTTTATGACAATGCCCGGAGCAGTAGGACAGGTGGCTGAAACAACCGCACAGACAGCTCCCGCAGCAGGTGAAGCGGCAGCGCAGGCAGGCGGTTTCATGGGTCAGTGGGGCGGTCTTATCATGATGCTTCTCATTTTCGCTGTTTTCTATGTGGTTTTAATCCTTCCTCAGAAAAAACAGGAAAAGAAGCAGAGAGCGATGATTGATGCATTAAAGCCCGGCGACGAGGTTGTTACCATCGGCGGAATTTACGGAAACGTTGTAAGCGTAAAGGAAGACGCTGTTGTAATTGAAACTTCTGCAGATAAGACAAAGATAAAAATGGCAAAATCTTCAATCAGCAGATGTGTAAATGCAGAAGAAACAAAGAAATAAGGAATAAAAATGCCCTCCTTTGAATAGGTTATGTTCAAAGGGGGACTTTTTTATGGAAAACAAGCAATCTGAAAAAGGTTTTTTAGCCTACGGTATACTGAGAGGTCTTTTATCTTCCCTGGTTATAACGGGATTATCCCTTCTTATAATTTCGGTAATATATTTGACAGGTGATTTTTCAGAGGATTTACTAAGGACTCTGGTTACCGTAAGTGCCCTTTTATCGGTATTCATATCCTCCCTGGCAGGGGGCTTTTCCATAAGACGTCAGGGACTTTTGCTGGGCTTTTTCACAGGACTTTTCTATGCCATAACCCTTTATATAACGGGATTTTTGTCCTTTGGCTTTCCCGGTTTTTCCAAGGGACTTTTAGGAACGCTGGCACTTTCGGTTCTTACGGGAAGTCTTGGTGGAATTGTGGGTGTTAATATAAAAAGAAAAAAGTAGAATAACAGATTAAAAAACACCGCCGTAAGGCGGTGTTTTTATTGTTGCTTTATCAAAGCTTTTGTGATATACTGGAGGAAATTTATAAGTTATGGCGGAGGGTATAAAAGTGGCAATAAGTAAAGAATTTCTGGCAGCTTGTCAGAGAAGGTACAGAAACCTTGCAGCTTTGATTTTGCAAAACGTTATCAAGCAGAAAATGACTGCTCTTCACGGAGAAAATTTTATTGATATTTTGCGCCGTGATATTGTGAATAAGGCAAAGCATGAAACTGATGTTATTTTTCAGAAATATTCCAGATTCTATAAAAAGTACGGGGATGAATTTCCCACGGAGAAAATGGATGTCAGCATATGCTGTGCCTACATAACGGATGCAGAGCTTGTGAATGATAAAAATGAAAAGGATTGCATAGATGACTTGCGTGAACTCAGAAATGATGACGGCCACGAGGTTGACCCGCTGGAGGACACATCTGAAGAAGATAAGGTATTCCACAGGAAAGCAACCGCTATTTTGCATAATGCTATGGACGTTTTTGATCTTCCCCAAGAATTAAAGGACAGAATTGCCGCTTATTCAAAGGGTAAGTGGAGTCTTGAAGAAGCTCCGAAAAGCAACGAAGAAATGCTTGAAGAAGCCAACAGATTGTTGTATGCGAAAGAATACGAAGAAGGTTTTTCGAAAATAATGTTCCTTGCGGAACTTCCTTACGGACCTGCCTTGATGCGTGCCGCCGAGCTTTACTTAACCGAGGGTATGCCCGTGGAGAAATATAATCTTAATCTGGCTTTTTCTCTGGCGGAGCGGGCTATTATAGCAAGTGCTAACGGAGCCGAATATACGACAGAAAAAATCAGAAATATTATTTCTCTCCATAAAGCGGACACGAAAGAGGCTTATTTGGAGCGTGCGGCCCTGCATAAAGCAGGAACATATCTGCCCAAAAAGTGGCACTATATCGAAAAGTGCTATGATGCTGCCGAAAAATGCGGCTGGCAGGGCAAAAGAGAGCAGCTTAAAGAAGATTTGTTTGACGGGGAATTCCCCTTGGTTACAGATACCCTTTGTAAAGAAGGGCTTTATGATGTTATAGAAGAATATCTTGACTCACTGGGAGATAAAAAAGCCTTTGCCTTTCTTGATAGTCAGGACAATAAAGAGAACGCTTATTTCATTTATATGCAAGGTCTTTATCTTGAGGAGGGAAAGGGCTGCGAAAAAAATCCCGCTCTTGCCCGTGAATATTATGAGAAAGCAGTTTCTCTGTGTGAAGAAGCAAACTCTTTCCCCCGCTGTTATGCAAAGGCGTGCTATAAGCTTGCAAACTATGATACCGATGATGCAAAGACTATTCTTAAAGCCTTCGGCTACGACAAAAGGGCAATAGAAAAGTGCAATTATGAAGAAAGTAAATTGCGCTACAACCTTAAAAAAGCCGAATATACGGCTTTGAGCTTATGGGACGAGCCTTATAAATTTGAAATTCCGATGGGCTTGCTTCCAAATGAGGAAAGAAAAGAGTTTCAGGCGGGACTCTTTAAAAAAGCAGAGGAATTCCTGACAGGAGTGAACGACTCCTTTATGGAAATTTTTTCGACGGATTCCAAAAGGGAAAAGGAAGATGAACTAAGGCGCAAAGAAACGGAAAAGCAATATAAAGAATTTTTAGAATTAGAAGATTTCTTTTCGGATGAAAATGAGTTGTTTGATTCCTTCGGGGATGCATACACATCTTACAGAAACACTCTTGAGGCTCTTGGAGAAACATATGTTGTTTATAAAAGAAAGCTTGAATACGAGGATTATGTCAAAAATTACGATTATGATTTCTGGGCAAACAAAAAAAGGGCATTAAAAGAAGCAAGAAAAGGAAAATATGAAAGCCTCATAGGACCCCAGAGTGAAAGCTTCTGGGAGGATGAGTACAGGGTTGCCAAGATGGTTTCCGCCTGCGAGAGAAGAAACAGTTATCAGAGCCTTATAGGAAAACACGACCTTATGTTTTGGGAAGACGAAGATAAGGTTAATGCTCTTGTTATGGCTCACAGGCGCAAAAAGGAGCACGAAAAACTACTGGGAAGTCATGACATAGAATTCTGGAAAAACGGAGAAAGTGTAAAAAAAGAAGTAGATGTGGCATGGCTTAAAAAAATATATTCCGACAGGTTTCCCGACGCCGACGAGAAATTCTGGCATGACACACAAGGGGTTCGGAGAGAATTGGAAGCATTGAACCTTAAGGCGAGATACGAAGAATCCATTTATGAAGGCTATATCAAAGACGATATATGGTACGATGAAAAAGAGGTAAAAAAGCTTCTGGAGGCAACCGAGCTTAAAGAAAAATATGAAAATATTCTGAAAAATGCTCCTGACGGACTGTGGCTTGATAAAGCTGCCGTTTTGCGGGAATTGGAAGCCGCAAAGCTTAAAGAGCAGTATGGAGACAAGCTTAAGGACGCGCCCTCCGATATATGGTACGATGAATTTCTTGTTAAAAAAGAGCTTCGAGCCGTAGAACTTAAGGAAAAATACATAGGCGAATTGCCTGATGAAAATCCCGAAATCTGGTATGACGAAAGAGAAGTGATGCGAAAGATAGACATTTCCCGCTTAAAGGAAAAGTATGGTGATAAGCTTCCCTTAGAGGATGAGATATACTGGAAAGATGAAAAAACTGTTCTTTCCGCCATAGACGGAATAAAACGTAAAAACCGTTACGAAAAAGTTCTGGGAGAGCACGAAATGTCTTTCTGGATGAACGAAAAGCTGGTTAATGAAGAGGTCAGAAAATACTACCGTCAGCAGAAATATTTATCAAAACTGGGCGAGCCTGATGCGAAATTCTGGACTCTTGAAGGAAATTTTAATTCATACTATTCCTGCGCCAAAAAGCTGAAAGCTCTTCTTAAGGAGAAAAATTATAAAGAAAAATTAACCTGGGACTTTTTGTTCAACTATGTATATGAACTTACAGAGGGACGTAACAACAGATATTCGTATCATTTTTATACCCGTGTTGAATACTTCCGCCCCGTGGAAAAAGCCCTTGACAGAGCCAAAAAGGAAATAATTGACAGTCAGATACAAAGACTCTATAATGAGCTGAAGTGGAAAGCGGAGGCTTCATGGAGGAGACGTCGGGCGTGGAGAAATTTACCGAGAGACATTAAAGATAATTTTAAGGTTATATTGGTTTTCATCATTGTTTCCGCCATCTTAGGCTTTGTTATAAACGGAATACTGGGCAGATTTATAGAAAGCACAGCCATTTGCGGAATAATATCCGCCATTGCAGGAATCTTCTGCTGTGCGGGATTATGCTTAAAGAAGCTTTGATGCATAAAATTTTAGTTGACTAAATCGCTTAAAAGAGATATAATAAATCAGCTATACATTATTAAAGGAGGATTTACATGAGAGCAAAAAGTATAATTGCACTCTTAGTAATTGCCGCCATCATATTTGCCACATGCTTTGTGTGTCTTTTTGATGTAACCATCGGCGATTACAGATTTCCGGATGCACTTGACGAAGAGTACGGAATTAAACAGGGCCTTGACCTGGTAGGCGGTTCGCTTATCGAGTTTGAGCCCGAAGAGGGTATTGACCCTACAGCTGACCAGATGGCAACAGTAAACTCTATCATAAGAAGCCGTCTTGACAGCCAGAGCTATTTTGATGCGACAGTTGCCGTTCAGGCGGACAACGTGGTGAGAATTGAAATTCCCAACGTTGACGACCCCTCTGAGGCAGTTTCCATATTAGGCTCAACAGCAAAGCTTACCTTCAGAGACTATGATGGTAACGTGCTTATGGAAGGCTCTGACGAATATGTTAAGGATGCCCAGATGCAGTACGGACAGATTACCGAAGCAGGTGCAGCTCAGTACTATGTAGCGCTGGAGCTTACAAGTGCGGGAAGAGAAGCATTTAAAAATGCAACCGAAATGGTTTTGAACTATAAGGACGAGGGAAATAACTTTATCGCTATCTATTTAGACGAAGAAGCTTTTTCAAATCCCATGGTTGAAACCGTTATCGACTCTGAATCCTGCGTTATCACAGGACAGTTTGACAGAGACAGTGCAACAACACTGGCAGCACAGATAAGAAGCGGACAGCTTCCCTTTAAGCTTACCGTTGCTCAGGTACAGAGCGTTGGTCCTACATTGGGTGAAGAAGCTCTTTCCAAGAGCCTTGTTGCAGGCGGAATAGGTATACTTTTAGTTATCATTTTCATGATAGCAATGTATCGCCTCTCCGGTGCTGTTGCTTCCTTGAGTCTTATGGCATACACCGCTTTGGTTGTAATTCTGCTCATAAGATTCGGAGCGACCTTGACCTTGTCGGGAATCGCAGGTATCGTTCTTTCAATCGGTATGGCGGTAGATGCCGACTGTATCATATTTGAAAGACTTAAAGAAGAATTAAGAACCGGTAAAACCATCGGAGCCGCAATGGATGCTGCGTTCAACCGTGCGATGGTTACCATTATAGATGCCAACATTACCACACTCATTTCCGCAGTTGTACTGTACTTCTTTGGAACAGGCTCTATTAAGGGCTTTGCGGTAACTCTCGGTATAGGTACACTGGTAAGCTTCTTTACGGCTATCGTTCTCACAAAGATAATCTTGAAGCTTTTAGTAAAGGGCTTTTCCATAAAGAGCCCTATCTGGTTTGGCGTTAAAGGAGGTGCTTCTGATGAAACAGTTTAATTACACAAAGAAAAGCAAGTTTTTTGCAATCGTTTCGTTGGTGGCAATCCTTATAGGCGTTATCGGACTTATCATAAACGGCGGCCTTAAGTACGGCATCGACTTCACAGGCGGTACAAATATCCAGATTGATATGCAGGGCACAGAATATAATGCCGATGAAATGGCAGCTTTGGTGTCCGAGGTTTTAGGCGGTAAGGAAGTTCAGGTTCAGTCAATGGCTGACGGCAAGTATGCGGTTATAAAGACCGAGGCTCTTTCTGATTATCTCATAGAGGGCGAAGAAAGAGAAGTTGACAAGGTTTTCTCTGCCATCGAAGAAAAATACGAAATTGAAATTCCCGAAAGTGAAAGAAACGTAACCACTATCGGCGAATCCACCAGTAAGAAAATTTTGACCGACTCTATGTATGCGGTTTTAATTGCCGTTGCTCTCATGCTTTTATACATCACCGTGAGATTTGAATTCTTATCGGGTGTTGCGGCGGTAGCTGGTCTTGCTCATAATATCATTATTATGATTGGCTTCTATGCAATAATGGGACTTCCCATAAACAATTCCTTTGTTGCAGCGGTTTTGACAATCGTTGGTTATTCAATCAATAACACCATCGTTATATTCGACCGTGTCCGTGAAAACGTTAAAAAGGAAAAGAACTCATCCTACGAAGAAATTGCAGATAAGAGCATAAGCCAGTCCCTTGCAAGAACAATAAATTCTTCAATTACAACACTTCTGACAATCGGTATGCTCTATATCCTGGGCGTATCTTCAATCCGTGAATTTGCACTTCCCATCGTTGTGGGAATTCTTGCAGGAACCTTTGCATCAATCTTCCTCTGCGCTCCCCTCTGGGTATATATGAAGGAAGCAAATAAAAAGAGAAAGATGAAAAAGTCAGGCAAAAACAAGAGAAAATAAGTAAAAAACCTTTCCGCCGTTTGCGGAAAGGTTTTTTTGTTGATTGCCCTCAAGCCTCCCTTTACTTTGAGGGAGGCTGTCTTTATACCACCAAAGCCGCTTCCCCCTCAAGCCTCCCTTGTGCAAAGGGAGGTGGCTCGGCAAAGCCGAGACGGAGGGATTGTAATCCCCCCTATTCACCGCCTTTCTACTTTATTACTGTAAATATATAGGCAAAACACACAAAAAAAATCCGGTTTCTTTGGTAAAAATGGAGAAAAACCTAATGCTTCCAAAAAACTATTGGAAAAAAATTAGTTTTGTGTTAAAATAACGATACTAAGAGATAGTTTGCATAATTTTACCCACATTATAATCGTTATCTTTTATTTCAACCGAAACGCTTCGTTTCGGTATTTGGCGTCATATAAAAAGGGTTTCAAGGCGTAAAGTCTTGCCTTTTATATAAATAAAAGAAAACAAAATGTTTTTTAAGGAGTGGTTTATTTATGAGAAAAGCATTGTCTGTACTCTTGGCGCTCAGCATGTTACTTTCACTTTGCGTTGTGCCAAGCTTTGCAGAAGAAGCGATCGACGAACCCGCACTCGAGGAAGAAATCCTCGATGAAGGCGAAGCGATTGAGGATGAGGACGTTGTCCTCATGGAAGGAGAAGAAGGTGAGGGCGAAGCAACCGAACCTGAAAGTCCCTACTATGACAGGGAAGCTATCATTAAGAGCATAACTGCAGGAAACGAAATGTCTTCGACCTACTCTGTAGAAAAGCTTATCGATGATAATCCTTCCACATGGTGGGAAACAGAAAATAAGTTCACAGGTGAAAATTTCACTGAAGAAGGCATTAAAGCGAAAACCATCAATGTTATGTTCAAGGAAAAAACTTCTGTGGGCGGTATTGCTATAACCATAAGAAATGGTAACTTTGGCGGTGCACCTGAAAGAGTTGCCATTACTGCTATATATGATGAGGGCGAGGAGCTTATCTATCAGGGCTTTGTTGTGGAAACAGCAGATTATGCGTGGACACTGGGCGAACAGCTTGACATCCATTTCCCCGAAGGAACCGATACTTCCATGAACGGCCTTAGAGTTACAGTTCTCGGTGTGGCTGACGATAACGGTACCGGCTTTAGTCCCGGAGTTGGAGTAACCTGTATTGCCGAGCTTGATTTCTTAAAGCCCGACGGAACATATAAGGCATCCGAAATTGCATATGCTGCTGATGAATGTCCTGTTATTATAGCGGCTGAAACCGAAATTAAGGGAGACAGAGCAACCGCACCTAACTTCAGTCAGGGTACCATAAGAAAAGTGTTTGACGGAAGATTTGATACCCGTATGGAATGGGCAAATGCGCTTGTAAATGATGAAACTAACTATCCCGACTCTACTGCGGATATGACCTTTGTATTACTGGCTCCTGCAACCTTCTCCGGTGTAAGAATTTACCAGAGAGCAACTACCAGCGGAGATACATACATTCCCTGGTCCAACGGTAATGCTGACCAGTCTATCTTAAAGGCAAACGTATACGTTTCTGATGACGGTAAAAACTGGATAAAGGCTGACCTGGTAAGTGTTTCTCAGGCAGACAGAAAAACTAGCCTGGCACAGGATTTTTATGTAAGCTTTAACGGTGTGCCCTATGACATTTCCGGTAAATACATAAAAATTTCTGCAATCAAGGGTGCGCAGACCACCTTGTCTGCTTCCGAAATCCGTTTCCTGGCACCCAGAGAAAACACTGTTCTTGACGTGGCAGAATTGGCTGCCCTTAAGACAGACGAGGATGTTTTGGCAGTAAAGGCTGACATTGAGGCACTTGCTGACCTTGACGAAACCCCCGAAAACATAGCTGTTATTGAAGATGCAAGAGAGGCTTATGATGGTCTTTCCGATATACAGAAGCTTGCATTAAGCCATCTCTTTGGCAAGAATTATCTTGCTGAGCTTGAAGCTATGGAAGCAAAGAAATCCTACTTTATTTATGAAGCAGGCGACTTTGCTGTTCCCTCGGGAACAAGCTTTACAAGTACAGCTACAAGTACACTCGGTGTAAGCTGGACAGGCGATATCGCCAACTTGACCGATAAAAACCTTGCAACTCGCTCTGGAATTGAAAATGCAAAATTCTCTGAAGGCAACAAGGCGTGGATTATTGCTGATTTAAGTGCAGACACCACCTTCGCCGGCGTAAGACTTTATGCAAGAAGAAGCTCAACCAATACCTCCACATTCTGGGAGTCAGGAAAGAGCCAGACCTTCATTATGGGTAAGGTTTATGTTTCTGATGACGGTAAAAACTGGGTTCCTGCCGATACAATAGGCTCTGAAACTGACGAAGCCGAGCTTTACATTGATGTACCCACCACCTTTGGCGGTGTTGAAACAAATATCACAGCCCGTTATATAAAGGTATATGCTGACTATGCTAAGGGCGGAAGCCACTGGGCAATTTCCGAACTCAGACTCTTAAAGCCCGACAGCGGAAATGAAACCTTTGCTCCTTCTGACGTTGTATACGCTACAGAAGATGCACTCCCATTTGATATAACAGATAAAGATACTTTAGAAGCTAAGGCAATTACTTTATCTGACGACTCAGCTAATGTAGAGTCCCTGGTGATTGATGCAGATACAGTAAACGAGAAGACATTAGTAAACGGAACAGATTATACTCTTTCAGAAAATACAATAATCCTCGCTACATCTCACTTAAAGGAGCTTCTTTTAGGTACACACACCTACAAAGTAAGCTTTACAAACGGTCTTGCAGATTATGTTGACGTTACTGTAGCTGACTCCACACAGATTTTATATAATTATGTTGGTGTTCAGGGTGCGGGAACTACAACGGTTGTGTTGACCAATGTGGCAGGAACGGCTGCTACAGGTGCTGTTGCCAACGGCACAGACCTGGCAGTAACAAATGATGCCAATAACACAACAATTACAATAGGACGAAGCGTTTTCAGAAAAACAGGCTTGTATTATAATGAGCTTGCTATGGCAGACGAAGGTGTATATGCTGTACCCGTAGAAGTTACCTTCGATGGCACTACAACCGTTGACTACAAGGTGGTTATCAAAGCTCCCTGGACAACACTTCCTAAAACCTACAGTGCTTCGGGAAGTGCAACCAGCACATCTACTTCCGATTTTTCAGCTTTGAACTTTGCTGACGATGAAGTTGCTGTTCCCGAGAACTCGGGTTGGAGAATCCGTACAGACTCTGCAAGAAGTGCTGAGACGCATCCTTTAGTTGCCTTTGCTATGTACGGAAAAGACCTGGTGGGAGATGCTGCCAATAAGGGACGAGTTGGTTGGCACACATGGCACGGCGATGACAATTTCGACGCTCCCGCTTCACCCAACAACATTCGTTTCATCGATCTTGACTTGGGCGAAAATGCTCCCGTAATTGGCGGTATCCGTTACTATCCCAGACAGAACGACGCAGGTACAGCTATAGATAATGCATGGGGTAAAATTGTAATCCTGGCTAAAAATTCCGATGAGGAAGACTGGGAAGAGCTTTATAACGGAAATACCGTAAAGGAAGATGATACAGGCTATAAGAGAAAGATGGAATTTGCCCATGCTGCTTCCTATCGTTATTACAGGATAAAGATTGTGGCAAACCACTGTAATGCCCTTAAAATAAGACTTCTTGCACCTACCACAAAGGTTGTGGGCAGTTATGAATTTGATAAAGGCTTCCTTGATATGAGAGCGAACCTTCAGGTTTCTTATCAGGCATTCCCCGAAGGTCAGCTTGTTACAAAGGTTGCTATCGGCGATACAGTTTTAGGAGAAAACGATTACGAAGTAACTGACGATACTGTTACAATAGAAAAGGATGCTCTTTCAGCTCTTTCTGTTGGCGAGCATACAATAAAGCTCACCATAGGAGATGTTGACTATTCTGCAAAGCTTACTGTAACTGATTCATCTTCTGCAGAATTTAAGTTCATTCATAAGAACGGATCAAGCCTTGCAAGAACAGAAAACCTCGTACTTACAAATGTATTAGAAAAAACAGTTACATCCGTAAAAGACAAGGCAACAGGAAAAGCTATTACTTTCACAGCGGATGAAAGCAATATCACAATTACAAGAACTAACTACCGTAAGGCGTTTGACGCTTATGCGTCAATGGGTCTTAACGGAGGCGTAAATGAGCTTTCCGTTACCTTTGAAGGCGGTACAGTTCTTACCTACACTGTTAATATGACAGGTGAATGGTTTACAACTTCTGACGTAGTTACAAGCGTCTCTCCCAACACAAAGGATACTGTTGCTGACGACGAAATTGCAATTACACAAAACTTCCGTGTAAGAACAGACTCTATCTGGGAGACAAGCAGAAAATGGGCTCATCCCATTAACGCTTTCTACTATGAAGAAGTTGCAGAAGGTGTAAATGGTTCCCGTTATCATGCGGACACAACTGAAGGCATGAATCACTATATTGATGTTGACCTTGGGGAGAGCGTAACCCTCGGCGGTATCCGTTATATCGCAAGATACGACGGAGACCCCTCGACTCTTCAGGCTATGTGGGAGACCATAAAGATTTACGGTTCCAACGACTTTGAACATTGGGAAGAGCTCTATACAGGCTCGGCAACAAAAGTAAGAGTAAATGATTTGTACTTTACTAAGAGTGCAAACGTACAGTATATAAGAATTTATGTTGTAGGCACATGGCCGCATGCGAATGCAAACGCTCTTCGTTTGTTAAAGCCTGTTACAAAGGCAATCAACACCGAAGCTGACTTTGAAGTTGGAGATACTACACTTCCCTCATTCGCATTTGAACTTACAGGTGAAGAAGAAATCACTGCTATCGCAGTAAAGGACGGAGCGGCTCTTGCAGCTGACGATTACGAGATAGCAAAAGATGGTGTTACAACCATCACACTTTCTGAAAGCTACATTGAAACACTTGATGCAGGTAACTCTTTCCTGGCAGATTTAAGACAGGGTAAGACATATACCTACACAGTAACAATTGGCGACAAAACCTTTGATGTTACACTTAACTATGTAAATTCAAAAGTTGAAAAGTATCTGGTTACAACCGTTGAAAATTCCAGTGCGGAAGGAAACACAGCTACTAACTTAGGTACAGGTCATCTCATTGTTAAGAACTTCCACACAGACAAGGAAGTTTCAAAGATTTACGCTTCATTTGATAAGAGTGATTTCACTGATGCAGCAGAGGTTGTTGACTTTAATGCAAGCAATCCTGCACTTGTATCAGTGGGAGAAGAAATCAAAATCGGAAGATCACCCTTGAGACGTGCAATTGACCTTTACTCTGCAATCGGCGGCGATATGACAGGCGAAGCTTATGTAAAGGTTGTTTACACAGACGGAACAGAAGTGGTTTATACACTTATAGTTTCTTCCGAGTGGAAGAGCCTGGCTGCCGATATTACAGAAACCGCTTGGGCAGATGACGAAATTCCCGCACAGGCAGGCTGGAAGATTACCACAAGCTCCGCATTAAATCAAAACAATCATCCCTGGCAGGCTATAGCGAAGGATGCAGTTGGAGTTTTACATGGTCAGAACTGGCATACAGCTCATATAGGAGGAACTCCTGAAGTATCCGCCAGTGCTAAAAAATATCTGGATATTGACTTCGGTACAGGAACAATTGAAAAGTATATGGGCGTAAGATACTTAGAAAGAAAGAACAGCGACAACTGGAATAGTGTCATGATTTTAGGTTCTGACGACTACGAAACATGGACTCCTCTCTATTATCAGATGAACGGAGAGGTAGCAGGATCTGTTCCTGTTCCCGTTGTAAACGGAACAGCTACAGAAATTCCCGACACCTACAACTTCATGTTCAATGACGGCGAGGTAGCTTACCGTTACTTGAGAATAATTGGTTGGGGAGACTATTTAACAGCTGACGAAATCCGTATCTTAAAGGCACAGAGCAAAGTTAAGAATAACTCCTTGACAATTTATGCAGACCCTGCGGCATCAGAAGATAAGGCATTCTACTTTACAATGGCAGAAAACCTTGCTGGAGACGTAGCGGTTGAAGTAAACGGCGCACCGGTTGACGTTGCAAACTACGAAATAGATGCAGCTACAGGAACAATCACATTTAAGGAAGCGTACCTTAAAACAATTGCAGGTGAAAACACTGTAACCTTCACAGTTGCAGGCGCAGTAAGCGAAGCAACCTTGATTGTTAAGGACAGATACAGCTTAACCTACCTTATGGCAGGAACACCTGATTCCAATGATACAACACGTGGTGATAATGATGTTGTTCTTTCAATCAACCCCGATCTCTTCGGAAGCCTTGCAAATGTTGAAACAAATGCAGAAACAGGCGTTAAGACAGTTACTGTTGTAAACACCAAATCCGAAAGAGACGACAAGAAAACACTCACTGCAACACTTGATGAAGAGGCAAAAACTCTTACAATCGCAAGAAAAGACTTCAGAAAATCAGGCGACCTTTACAGAGACGGCGCAGTATTAGAGGTAACATTTGAAGATGGCGTTAAGAAATATACCGTTAACACAACAGCTACATGGAATGCACTTGGTACTGTAAAACAGAATGACAGCATCACAGCCGAGACAGAAAAGTGGAAGGACGACGAAATTGTTGCTAAACCCACTTGGGAAGTAAGAAACAATGCAAACTCCTCCACAGGCTGGACTGCCGTTAATGCATTTAACAAAAATAGTGTAACTTCCAACGGTATGGGTCTTACCGCATGGCACTTCAACCATACAGGCGAAGGAACTATCATAAGATACTACTTCGATGTAAACTTCGGCGAAGCAACCACCTTCGCAGGTATCCGTTACTATGCAAGAAGCTCCACAAGAGTAGATTCCAAGACACAAGAGACAATTTGGGAAAATGCAGAATGGAACGCAGTTCGTATCTACGGTTCTAACGACGGTGTAACATGGTACTTACTCAAGAGCCAGGATATCGACGAAGAAGGAATGCGCTCAGGCGATGCAAGACTTGCAAACGTTGATACACTTCAGTACAGACAGGCAGACGTTGTATTTGATGAAGCAGCTACCTATCAGTATGCAAGAATAGTTGTTGAAAACACATACGCCGATGCAGCTGCAAGACAGATTTCATTCCTTACTGCAGATGCAATCACCTCCAACACTCCCGAAGCAGGAGAAGAACAGGTTGTAATCAAGGCTGATTCCACCGTAGGCGGAACAGTAAAGGTTAACGGAAATACATCTTCAGGCGACAACGTAGTAACAAAGGATGCAGAAGTTACACTTTCAGCAACTGCTTCCAGCGGTGCTACCTTCAAGTACTGGATTGAAGTAAATACCGGTAAGATTATAACCTACGATAACAGCCTTACCTTAAGCGGTAGCGTAGGCAGAAATGTAAGAGCGGTATTTGCAGCAGCTACAGGTGAAAGATTTGTAAGCTTCTACGGCAAGGACGGAAAGAGCGTTATCGGCTCAGGCTACGTTGGAAAGGACGTAACTCCCGAAGCTGCACGCATCGTTCCCTCTGAACTCAAGGCTTATGTATCAGGTTATAGCTTAGAAGGCTGGAAATATGCATTAGAAGACCTTGAAGCTGTAGCAAATGCAGTAAGCGAAAATACAACTTCAACTGAATTCTTCGGCCACTATGTAAGAACAGAGAAAACCTTCACTCTTACAACATATTCTGACGTTACAGTTACAAAGACTGTAAGCGACGTAGGTGGAAGCATAGAAGGCAGCGAAACAACCTATACTGTTCTTTACGGAACAAGAGTTGCTCTTAAGGCAACTGACAGAGAAGGTTACACCTTTAGCCACTGGACCTACGGCGGTGAAGTGATAGGCTATGAAAAGAGCTTCTCATTCTCAATGCCCATGAACGACATTGCAGTTGTACCCGTTTATGTTGAAGGCGAAACAGAGGTTGTAAAGGAACTTAACGTATCTCTGACATATAATGAAGTAGAAGAAGATTTGGAAGACGGCACTGCAATGGCAGGTCTCGTAATTACACGTTACGTTCCCACGGGTGTAGAAGTTGTTGAATCCGGTATCATCTATGTAAGAGACGGTGCATACATCAAGTCAGAGCTTAAGCTTGCCAAGGTTGGAACTACTTCTGTAGCACCCAACGGAGCTAAGAAGACTGTAAGCGTTTCACTTTCAAGCTCAGCTACATCAGGTCAGTATAAGTTCAATGCTCGTTATGAGTATGCAACAGGTCTTACCGCAGTAGCATTCATCACCTATGAGGTAGATGGCGAAATCGATACAATATACTCAAGCGTTGCTCAGATAGCAGTAGACAACAACTGATTAAATAAAAAATTCCTCCCCCCGGGGAGGAATTTTTTTGTGCAAAAACCCCTCATCAGTCAGCTGACGCTGACAGCTTCCCCCACAGGGGGAAGCCTTTAAAGCCTTTGTTTAAATGTTACAGTTTGATTACAGAAATGTAGGTAAAAGTGCACAAATGCCCAGAAAACTGCAAAAAATAAGTCAATATAGTACAAATTAAAGTCAAAATAAAAGTAGATTAAAAAAGCCCGTGGTGATAGAATGATACTATCCTAAAGTATATAATAAGGAAAGGAATGTATACTATGAAGAAAATATTGGCTTATTTACTTACTATGGTTATGGTGCTTTCAGTATGCACGCCTATGATGGTTGTGCAGGCTGCAGCTTCCACTGTAGATCCCTATCTGGACGAAGCTTTAGTAGAGTTTGCCCAGACTCCCCAGATCACACTTGATCTTGCTGACGGTGTAAGTATCACTAACGGCTCCGTGGCAAACCTTACTGACGGAATCGTTGGTGCAGAAGACACCGCCGATCAGGCAGGTTCTCTTGGTTTAGGTATTGATTCTGAATCGGAGCTTACCTGGGCTGACGTTCCCGCCCATATCGTTGTTGATTTAGGCGAAGGCGGTCAGGTATTTTCAGGTATAAGACTTTATGCCTCCATCTGGAGACCCTGGGTAGGTCAGACAGATGATATCTACGGCTACCGTGCTCTTACAAAGGGCTTTATCTCCATCTCTGAAGATGGTGAAATCTGGTACGACTTGGACCGTCAGGAATTTAACCGTCTTGAAAGATATTTAGACTTCAAGATAGAAAAGTGCGGCAGAGAAGTAAATGCCAACGTAAGATACGTTAAGGTTGCTGCAACTGCAACAACAAGCTCCTGGTGGACAGAAGAGCTTGCTCTCCTTGCTCCCGACGAAAATCTTCCCACAGTTTCAGAAGACTTTGAAGCAGCTTTCTACGGAATAGTAAAGGACGAATTAAAGGCTTTCTTTACTGCAATGCTGGGCGAAGAAGCAGCTGCTGCTCATATAGCATGGGCTGACGCTCTCCAGAGTGACATTGCTGATAAGAATTTAATCGTTGATTACATAGAGCAGGTTATAGCTGAAAACCAGATTAACAAGATAGATGCTCCTTACGGAGAACTCTATGAAGGCAGAGAAATTCTGGCACAGGTTATAACAGGCCTTACCGATACTTCCGTTGTTGAAGCGGCGGATGACGAGCTTAAGGCAACCGGCCTTGGCTATGCTCTGTTATCCGACGGTGAAAACTTAGAGGTTTTGAAGGTTGTACCTTCTCCCATTGCTCTGGTTGTTCTTACAGGTCAGTCAAACTCCGCAGGTGCAGAGTCTGACTGGACAAAATCACCCACTGCAACAGGAATTTATGAAGATAAAATCTTCATCACAAACACTCTTGACGGAAATATGGATACAACCTTTGGTGGTGAGGTAACCTTTACCGACGCTGTTTATGCGGCAGAACACGGCGGAAGAACATCCTACTTCCCCTGCTCTCCCTACCAGGGCGGACCTCATCCCTCCTCCATTCGTTCTGCAGGTCTTGCAAGCGCACTTGCTATGCAGCTTTATGATGAATGGCAGACTCCCGTCTGGGTTTTAAATGCAGGCGTTTCAGGTTGCATTATCGAACGATTTGATCCCGCTTTCGAGGGTAATGATGATTTCGCAACTCACGATGCATATAACAAAGTTGTTGGCTATTCAGACAAGGTAAAAGAGCTCATTGCATCAAACGAGCATTATTATCTTGACGACTCTAAGACCGCAATGTTCTGGCTTCAGGGTTGCTCCAACGGTATTGGCGCTCCCAACGTGCTTACTATGGATGAATACCGCGAAAAGTTCACAAATATGTATGAAGGCTTCAAGACTGATATCGGCGTAAATTCTGCCAACATCATCCTTGTAAGAGGTCAGCTTGCGAACAACGGACCTCAGGACTTCTATATGTCCGGTCCCCGTATGGCTCAGATTTACATGGGTAACAACAATGAAGACTATGCAGATGTAAATCTTATAATGAATACTGACGTTTTAAAAAGCGACGCGGCAGTAAGCGCATACTTCGCAGCTAAATATCCCGATGCTGATGCATTCGAAGCTAGATGGGGCTATGCTAGACCGGAAACTCACAACGGAATTAAGCCCACCATCCACTATAACCAGGAAGGTTATAATGAAATCGGTGACGAATCCGGTATCAACTTCAGAAAGATTGCATCAGGCGACACCGAAGTTACAGAAGCAGTTTTATTAGGCTACGACGGAATTGAACCCGAAAAGTTTTCCATCAACATGGAAAACGGCGAAACAGGTGCAGTTGCAGTTCCCATGCCGAAGAGCATTAACTTTAACGCTTCTGCAAACCTTACGGTTGTAATTGAAGATGAAGATGTTGCAACCTACAATGCAGAAACATTAGCAATTGAAGCTGTTGGAAACGGTGAGACAACCGCAACCTTAATGGCAGGAGAAACTGTTTTGGCAGAATATCCCGTTGAGGTAATCCAGATTCCCACTTTGGTAATTTCAGGTGCGGTAGGAGAGACAACAACTCTTACACTTGCAAACAAGGCAGGTAAGGTTGTGACAGACGTTGCTTACGGCGATTTGACAATCGCATTTGATGAAGCAAACTCAAACGAAGAGCAGATAGTTATAACCAGAGCCAATATAAAGACTATCTATCCTCTCCTCGCTCCCGATACAGAGCAAATTATACTTACTGTTACATACGAAGACGGAGAAACTGAAGAATATCCCGTTAACGTTGTTGCAGAGTGGGTTGACCTTACGGGTCAGGCAGTTACAGGAACCTTCGCAGCAGATGAAGTGGTTATAAATGCTACCAACTATCCTGACTTTAAGGTAAGAACAGACTCATATATTGTTGCAGGAACCTTTGCATTCCATGCAATCCAGTCTTTCATAAAGACTCATGCAACTCTCCCTGCAACCAATGCTCTTTACCGTTCAATTGTTGGTGACGGACAGACTCACTATATTGATGTTGACTTTGGAAAAGAGGTTACCACATCAGGTTTGAGATATGAAATAAACAATTTCTATCACTATTTCTCTAATGTATCCATATACGGATCTTCTGACGGTGAAAACTGGACACTTATAAAATCTGCAGATGAAACCACACAGCGTACAAGCGACTACTTATATTCTGTTGCTTTTGACAATATGGTTACCTACAGATACTACAGAATGGTTACCACCTCAAGAGCAGGAAGCGTTTTTGCCAATATCAACGAAATCAGATTTGTAAAGCCTTCCTTTGTTTTCTCAAGCAAGTCAGGCGCACAGCCCAACAACAACTTAACACTTCCCAACGTAAAGGGACTTGAAGTTAAGAGTGTTACAGGAAACGGAGTGGCACTTACCGTTGATTCAACAAGCACAACAGAACAGACCGTTATCTTAAGAGGTAATCTTATGCTTGCTCTCGGAGCTACCGACGGTGATATTGAAATTGTTGTGACCTATTCGGACGACAGCACAGAAACATATATCATTTCAACTACTGCAGCATGGGTTAAGACATCAGAGGTTACTGCAAACGGAAATGCTCCCACCTATGCTTCCGACGAAGTTGTAGTAACAGACTACACAGATTTTGCAGTAAGAGCATCAAGCTATATGACAAACGGACAGATGGTACTTCACCCCATCCAGTCATTTACAAGAAGCAATACTGTTTCAACAGGACTTTCTCAGTCCCAGACCTCAACAAATTATCATACTATAGACGTTGACTTCGGTGAAAAAGTTAAGACCTCGGGCTTCAGATTTGAGACATATACTACATCGCATTACTACAAGTTAGTTGAAGTATACGGATCTGATGACTGTAAAGAATGGAAAAAGCTCGGAACTCATACAGCAAGTGCTACATACTCTGCAAATGAGCAGACTATTCTCTTTACCAGAGCAGGAAATTACCGTTATTACAGAATTTATATAAACAGTGCTATACATTTCATTAAGGTCAATGAAATGAGATTCATAAAAGGTGCTGAACCTTACAATTTCACAAGTGAATCAGGTTCATCTTCTGATGCTTCCCTTAAATTTGCAAACAGGGCAGGAAAGGAAGTTTTAAGTGTTAAGGCGGGCGGTACAGAAATTACCTTTGATACTGAAAATACCACAACATCTCAGATTACTATTGCGAATAAAAACTTACATGATGTATATGCAGCAATCGAATATGATGCAAATGATGTTGAGCTTACAGTTACATATACTGATGAAACAAGTGAAGTTTACTATGTTCCCGTTGCAGCGGCTTGGGTTACACCCGCTGACGTAACAGAAATAGAAAATGCACCTTCTTTTGCAACAGATGAAATTGATGTTACTAAATATTCTGACTTTGCGGTAAGAACATCCGACTTCAGAAAGGTAGATGCTAATGCCGCATTTGACAGACATCCCATCCATGCATTTATAAGAAAGAGTTCGGCTCCCACAGCTTATGCAAATTCTCTTTACTGGCCTCAGCTTGTAAACAAGCACTATATTGACGTTGACTTCGGCACAGCTGTTACAACCTCAGGATTCAGATTCATTTCCTATAATGTTGGTAACTACATGAAGGATCTTAGAGTATATGGCTCCAACGACTTTGAAGAATGGAAACTTTTAGCGTCAAAGACAAGAACAGAACATACGGGAAGCACAAATCACGCTATTTACTTTGAAGGAAATGAAGCCTATCGTTATTACAGAATTTACATGGACGGCGCAAGCCATGTAAACTATTTGAATGATATGAGATTTATAAAGGCTCAGTCAGGTATCACCTTCTCAACAATGAGCTCGGGTGCTCCCGAAACCTTGACACTTACAAACAAAGCAGGAAAAGCGGTTTCAAGTGTTAAGATTGGTACAACACCCATTACCTTTGATGCAGAAAACACCACAACATCACAGATAAAAATCGCAGCTGCAAGCTTTGACCCCATCTTTGAAAATCTGGGTCCCGTGGCAAAAACTGTTGATCTTCTGGTTACATATGCTGATGAAACAACAGAAATCTACAGAATTGACGTTGTTGCAGACTGGGTAAAGGCAACTGACAATGCTGCAGCCGATACCTCTCTTGAAAAAGACCCCATCTACGAAGAAGATGAAATTGACGTAAGAAACTATGCAAACTTTGCTGTAAGAGCAGACGGTATCAATGGAAAGCATCCTATAAGATCTTTCATAAAGAGTCTCAAAGCTTACGGTGGTGAAAATCACCTTTACGTTTCAAACGTATTGGATAACACTCACTACGTTGAAGTTGACTTTGGAGAAAAGGTTAAGACCTCAGGCTTCAGATATGAGTTATATTCATTACCTCACATCAATAAGCTGGTTAAAGTATATGGATCTGACGACTGCCAGACCTGGGAAGAGCTTGCAAGCAAGGAAGAAACTGCACAGGCAGCAACTTTCGAGCAGGAGCTTTCCTTCGGCAGAAATGTAGAATATAGATATTACAGAATTTTCATAAACAGCACATATATTTTCATCAAGCACGGTGAAATGAGATTTATTGCCGAAAAAGTTAAAGACGAAGTTATCGTAAAGGTTGAAACTAACTTCGGCGGAAACGTTACATCTTCAAGCGGTACAGTTGCAGGTGATCAGACCTTTAACAAGGGAGAAGAAATTACCCTTACAGCTACACCCAACGAAGGCGGCTCCTTCAAGTACTGGATTGAAGCTAACACAGGAAGAGTTATTACCGAAGAGGAAGTTCTTACAATGAGCGGCAGCGTAGGAAGAAACGTTCAGGCAGTATTCAAGGGTGCTGGCGAAAGATTTATTTCCTTTATCGGACATGATAAGAAAACTCTCATCGGACACGATACATCCACAGGCTTTGGAAACGAGCCCGGTGCAGCCGTTGTTCCCTCTGCTCTTAAGGCTTACTTATCAGGACATAGACTCTTAGGCTGGAAGCTTAATGATGAGGGTGAAATTTTAGTAGCAGGCTCACTTGGTACAGATGGTGAAAACTATTTTGCAGTTTATGAAGAATATTCTATCGGAAGCTACGCCCTTACTTTAGGAGAAGGCGGAAGCATAGTACAGTCCTATGACTTAAATGCAATCCCCTACGGTGAAACAGTAACTGTAAAAGCAGCAGCTAAAAATACGGATGAAGAGCCCTTCATGTACTGGAAGCAGAATGAAGAAATCGTAAGCTATGACTTGTCATACACATTCAGAATGCCCGCTAACGATATTACCTTGACTCCCGTTTACGGAAATGATGAAGTTGTAAAAGAGGCTAAGATTACGTTGATAGTAAACGGCGAAGAAGCATTAAACGACGACGGCACAAAGATGGCAGGCTTCATGATTACAAGAACTGTACCCGAAGGGGTAGAGGTTGTTGATACAGGTATCATCTATGTAAGAGATTCGGCATACGGAGACCTTACAGTAGAATCCGTTGGAAAGACAGCAGCAAACGACAAGACCGTTAATGTATCACTTTCCAACAGCAAGACCTCAGGTCAGTACAAGTTCAATGCTCGTTACGAAGTTACTACAGGTATCAAGGCAGTGGCATTCATCACCTATGAGGTTACTGAAGGCGAAACTACAACCCGTCATACAGTATATTCTGCAGAACAGGTAGTTTTAAAGATAACAGAATAAATCACAAAAAATTCCTCCCCTCGGGGGAGGAATTTTTTTGTGCAGAAAACACCTCATCAGGCTCACGTTGTTCGCAGCCCTTAAAGCATTCCTGCCCTAAGCCTTCCCTTACGGGCTCTCGCCGACTGTGCTCCTCGGAGCTTTCGCCCCTGCGGTGCCTCGCTGGCTGGCCCCCCTGGGGGGAAGGTGTCAGCGAAGCTGACGGATGAGGGGTCTTTACAAAGGTTTTGACGGATGAGGCATCAGCGTAAAAATTTCCTTCCTTGGAAATTTTTCGCCTAGCCCTGCGGAAATTTGCCATTTGCAAATTTTCTTCGCCATGGGTGGACTTGCGGATTATATAAAGCAAAAAAATAACCCGTGTGCAAGGCCACCACCAGGTAAGGCAGTTTTGTCCTAAAAACCTCACTTTTGGCGAATTTCTGCGTTAAAAAAGCGAATAAACCGCAAGGTTTGTTCGCTTTTTTGTCTTGAACTTCATCCAAAATTAAGTCTTTTAGGATGCAAAGCAGTTTTGAATTGAGATATTTTTTGTGCAGTATAAGCGGAAAATAGCCATTCAAAACCAATACTTCCTTATCTGGTGGTGGCCAACCACACGGGTATTTTCTATTTAATTTCTCTTGCTCCGTCGCCGATATCAAAGGAATAAAATGTTGCTTCATATCCGATTTTTTCTTTATAAATTTCACCTACGGTTTTTATGAAATTATCAATTTTATCAGTTTTTACAATGCTTACGGTACAGCCACCAAAGCCGCCGCCTGTCATTCTGCTTCCGATAACGCCGTCTGTCTTCTGCGCCGTTTCGGCAAGAGTGTCAAGCTCTGTTCCCGTAACCTCGTAAAGGTCTTTAAGGGAAGCATGAGACTGGTTCATAAGCTGACCGAAGGTTTCGATATCCCCTTTTTTCAGAGCCTCGATGGATTTTAATACTCTCGCATCCTCATAAATAACATGGGTTACTCTGTTTTTTATAATGGGGTCTTTAATTACGTCCTTATGAAGCTCAAATTCTTCGGGAGTGATTTCGCCAAGGCAGGTCTTTTCGGGCATAACCTCTTTAAGAATCCTGAAACCTTCTTCACACTGGCTTCGTCTTTCGTTATATGCCGAAGCACTTAATTTATGCTTCTTATTGGTATTGGATAAAACAAGCTTGGCATTACCCAAAACCACGGGAACATGGGAAAACTCCAAAGAATCGCACTTTAAGAACATTGCCATGTCCTTTTTTCCGTTGGCAGAAGCGAACTGGTCCATAATTCCGCAGTTTACACCTACGAAATTATTTTCCGCCCTCTGACCGATTCTGGCAAGGAGAGTTCTGTCGGCGGTAATCCCCCCTGCTTCCTTTGAAAAGGTTGCAAAAATAAAGGCGGTTACAACTTCAATTGCTGCAGAGGAGGAAAGTCCGCCTCCGTGGGGAACTCCGTCTTCAAAAAGCATATCCGCACCGCATAAGGTGAAGCCGTCCTTTTTCATTTCGTCCAAAATTCCCGCCTGATAGTTTCCGTAGTCAAGCTCTCTTGCCGAATCAAGGTCATCAAGGTCGATTTTTACGGTATCGGGAAGGTCGGTTGCCTTTATGTAAACCAGATTATCCTCTCTTTTTCTGACGATAACGGTGCTTTCAGCAGAAATTGCCGCAGGAAAAACATAGCCGCCGTTATAGTCCGTATGCTCGCCGATTAAGTTGACTCTTCCGGGAGAAGCGAAAACCCTTATATCCCCGCCATCGCCGTAGAGACGAATAAATTCATCTTTAAGCATTTTTATATTTGTCATATAAATCCCTCTTTTCATAAAACCCTTTTAAGATTTCCTTCATTTTAACATACCCCGCTTGAAAAAGCAACCAATTTCGGCATTTTCCTTGCATAAAAAACTCATTTGTGATAAAATGAAGCAAAAGACCTTAAAGCAGGTGGTAATTTGATTTCAGAACACGAGAAAATTGAAGATTTAGGTGTCGGAAACTTAAAGCTTATACAGTCGGATAAGCTTTTTAAATATGGCACCGATGCGGTGCTTTTATCGGAATTTGCCAAGGTGAAAAAGGGCGGGGAGGTTCTTGATTTTTGTACAGGAAGCGGAATAATCCCCCTTTTAATGTATTTACGATTTCCCGAATGCAGCTTTGAAGCACTGGAAATTTCTGAAAAAGCGGCTTCTATGGCGAAAAGAACCATGGAACTTAACGGACTTTCAGAAAAAATAAAGGTTACCTTAGGTGATGTAAAAAATGCACGGGAAATTTATAAAGGCAGGCAGTTTGACCTTATAACCTGCAATCCTCCTTATATGGATGCGGGAGGGGGCCTGGTTAATCCCGACATGGATAAGGCGGCGGCACGCCACGAAATTTTCTGCACGTTGGAGGATATAATTTCAGGGGCAGCATCACTCATTCGCCCCTCAGGGTTTTTCGCCATGGTGCACCGTCCCAGACGTCTTACAGACATTTTAAGTCTTATGAGAAAATATAAATTAGAGCCTAAAAGACTCACACTGGTTGCAGACACTCCCGAAAGTGAGCCTGATATGGTTTTAATTGAGGGTCAGAAGTGCGGAGGAAAATACTTAAAGACCTACATGAAATTTATAAAGGAGCGTTAAAAATGGCAGGAAAGCTTTATTTATGCGCAACTCCTATAGGAAATCTGTCCGACATAACCTTACGTTGTTTAGAGGTTTTGGAGGAAGTTGACTTGATTGCGGCAGAGGACACAAGAAGAACCCAGACTCTTCTTAATCATTTTGAAATATCAAAGCCCTTAACCAGCTATTTTGAACATAACAGAAAGGAAAAGGGAGAATATCTGGCAAAGGAAATGAAAGAGGGAAAAAATATCGCACTTGTTTCCGATGCAGGAACTCCCGCCATATCTGACCCCGGCGAGGACCTGGTCAAAATCTGTATTAAAGAGGGCATCGAGGTTGTTCCTGTTCCGGGTGCGGTGGCGGCAATAAACGGACTTATCGGCAGCGGTATGCCTACGGGCAGATTTTGCTTTGAGGGCTTTTTGTCCGTTAACAAGCAAAGCAGAAAAGAGCATCTTGAATCATTAAAGAATGAAGAGCGCACCATGATTTTCTACGAAGCACCTCATAAGCTTTTAGCCACATTAAAGGATTTTGCCCTTTATTTCGGTGAGGAGAGAAAAATCACTCTTTGCCGTGAAATAACAAAAATTCACGAGGAATTTGTCCGTACCACTTTAGGGGAAGCTATATTAAAATACGAGGAAAATCCCCCGAGAGGTGAGTTTGTCCTGGTATTGGAGGGCGGCAAAAAGGAAGAAACGGACTATTCAGATATATCCATAGAAGAACATTTTCAAAATTATATAAAAGAGGGATTGTCAGAAAAGGACGCCATGAAAGCCGTGGCAAAGGACAGAGGTATTAAAAAAAGCGACGTATATGCAGAAATCAAGGTAAGGTGATATAAATGGAAAAGACAAGAATAATTTTTCTTCGTCATGGACAGTCCGAAGGGAATTTAAGAGATGAATTTATCGGTCAGGGAAACGCACCGCTTACAGAAAAAGGTCACGCCCAGGCGAAGGCGGCGGCAGAATATCTTAAGAATGAAAAAATCGATTTCTTTTATGCAAGCGACTTAAAAAGGGCTTTTGATACAGGCTTTTACGTGGCAGAAAGCCACGGCAAGGAAATTTATCCCGCAAAAGAGCTGAGGGAAATTAATGCAGGTTCCTGGGAAGGAAAAAGCTTTAAGGATTTAGCCCTGGGGAACGATGATTTTAAGCTGTGGCTTTCCGATATAGGAAAGTCTAAGGCTACGGACGGAGAATCGGTTAAAGAGCTTTATGAAAGAGTGAATTCCTTCATTGAAAGCATTAAAGAAAAGCACAGGGGAAAAACCATACTCTGCGCCACTCACGCAACGCCCATAAGGTCAATTATCTGTAAGGCGAGGGGACTTCGTGCAGAGGATATGCAAAAAATTCCCTGGACGGCAAACGCCTCTGTTACAATAATTGATTACTATATGGATAAGGCACCTGAAATCGTAGTAGAAGGAAGTGCAGACTTTCAGGGAGATTTAGTGACAGCTCTGCCAAAAGGAGTATAATTTTGAATAAGCATACTTTATACATATCTTCTTTTAATAAAGAGTTGGTCCGAAGCTTTTGCGGGGACTTAAGAAATTTAGGAAGAAAAGTCCAGGAAAGCATCTGGGGCGAGGAGTTAAAGGAAGGTATTTCGGAAGGAAAAATTCTTTATCTGGATTCGGGCTCCATGGGAAATCTGCCTCTTATGGCGTCAAGCCTGAAGGCACCTTTAATTGAATATGTATTTTTTGATTTTGAAAGCGGAAGAAGGATTTTTCTTATATCCGAGCTTTTATCAAAGGAGCACGAAAATGGCGAAGAGGTTCTTAAAATCAGGGAAAACTCCATAAAGTTACTGGTTAAAAGATGTAAGAGCCTGGATTTTTTGGGCGGCGGTCTTGACTTTTCCGTAGTGGAGGAGGACACGTTTTACCGTACAAGGCTTTACAGAGAAAGAAAAAGCCTTATAAAAGAAGCCATAACATCCGGAACCTACTGTGAGTGTAAAAAAGAGGAAATAGTCCCGGGAAAAGTGGATGCCGATGTTTATATTACCGATGCATTTACAAGGGGAAGTGTTTTATCTTCCCTGGAAAACGCCATTGGTATGGGGCCCTTGGCGGTGCATATAATTTCAGACAGGGCAGATATTTATTCTCCCCATTCCTCCGTAGATTCTCTGGTTTTTAAAAATGATGCAAAAAGCATAAGAGAAGCTTTGTGTGCCATATATTTAGACCTTTGGGACAGCGGAAAAGAAAAGGCTGCAGCAAGGCTTCTTTCTTCCTTTTCTTTGGTTGAGCCAAATGCGGATTTCCTTTCTGAGGTAAGACGTAACATTATGAAAGATTTAAGAAAAAAGGCGGCGGAATAAATGGACCTTTTAATAAATTTGGAAAAGGATTTCTTGCCTCACCACACCTTTGACTGCGGACAGTGCTTCAGGTGGAACTGTGAGGAAGATAAAAGCTTTACCGGTGTTGCATCGGGCAGAGCAGTTAATATTTCATACGACGGAAAAGCCATAAAAATCCACGGAGCCAAAGAGGAGGACCGTGAATTCTGGGAGGATTACCTTGATATAAAAAGGGACTATTCGGCTATAAAGAAAAGGATTTCAATAGATAAGGTTATGGAGGAGGCCATCTTATTCGGTGGCGGAATCAGAATATTAAAGCAGGATTTTTTTGAAACCTTACTTTCTTTTATAATTTCCCAGCGAAGCTCCATTCCCAAAATCAAGGGCTGTGTGGAAAAAATAAGCCGCGCTTACGGAAAGGAAATTATGCTGGATAAAAAAAGCTATTATTCTTTTCCCACTCCCGAAGAATTAAGGGATGTAGGAGAAGAAGACTTTGCATCCTTCGGCGTGGGCTACAGAGCTAAGTACTTAAAAAAAGCGGTGGAGGGAGTGCTTTCGGGAAAAATTGACGAAAAGGCTATAAGAGCCCTTCCGACAGCTGATGCCAGAGAAGCTCTTTTGTCTCTTTTCGGCGTAGGAAACAAGGTTGCTGACTGTGTTTTATTATTCGGTCTTTCCCGCTTTGACTCATTCCCTGTAGACGTATGGGTAAAGCGTGCCATGGAGGAGCTTTTCGGTGGAAGGGACGGTTTTGCCCTATTCGGAGAAGATTCTGGAATTGCCCAGCAGTACATTTTTTATAAGATGCGTTATGGAGTGGCGGCACTCCCTAAGGTGTACCGCTGAAGATGATTTATTAGTGTGCAGTTTTTCTGCACACTTTTTTTGGAATAAGAAGAAAAAGAGGTAAAAGGAAAATCAGAAGATAAAAAATAAAGGGCGGGTAGGAAAGCTTTACGGGAAAGACAGAAGGGTTTATTATAAACATAAGAAACGAAGAAAAAAGCCCCTGAAAAAGCTTCCACTTTAAGCATCTTTTTATGGAAAGATTGACTTTTTCAAATTCAAAATATCCCTGCATATGAACGGAAAGGCCGTTAAAGCCAAGTAAAAAAGCAGAGAGAATAAGCCCCCAAAAGCCTTGCTCCAAAGACAAAACTCCGCCTGTAAGCTCGAAAAGTCCGCCTATGAAGGCACATAAATTTCCCTTTGGTAAAAGAGGCGCCAAAAGAGAAGTGAACACTCTGAAAATAATAAAATTTATTGATATTACAGCCATGGATTTACTGCTTTTTATAACGGAAGAGGAAAAAGAAGGAGCTAAGCTTTTTAATGACAGCTCTTTTGCTTCCTCTGTTTTTTTATTTTTTAAGGGAAAAGCTTTTTTCTCCCGGGTTAAAACTCCCGAAATTAAGGATGCGGCGATATGCACGAAATAAAGCAAAACACCAATTTTAAAAGAAGAAAAGTGGGCAATTCCTAAGGTCCCTAAAACAAACATAATCCCTGCATTGTTTGAAAAAATAGGAAGTCTTTCCGCCTCTTCTTTTGAAATTTCGCCGTTTTTATATAAGGTTGCCGCTATATTGGAGCCCGTGGGAAATCCGCCTAAAAGCCCTAAAATAACGGCCTTTGAAGCATTTTTACTTATGCCTAAAAGAGGGCAAAGAATAGGAGAGGCTAAAGAAGATAAGACATTGCCCCCAAAGGAGCAAAGAAAATTTGATAAAAACAAAAAAGGAAAAAGTGTAGGAATAAGGGTGTCAAAAGAAACGGTAATTCCGCTTCTTACAGCTTCGCTTATTATGTCCGATTTAATTGGCAAAAGGAGTAATAATAAAAATAAAAGGGTAAAGATAAAATAAAATGAAAACTTTTTCAAAAAAACCACCTCTTATATAAAAATATATGAGCTTCTATGGGTAATAAGAATTAAGCTTTGGCATAAAATAAAGTTGAAAGGAGGCCTTTTTTTGAAAAAGAAGATTTTGGAAAAGGGTATGGAGCTTTTGGATTTGCCAAAAGAAGTGTCCTTGGACATTGCCTATATAACCATGACGGGAAATTTGGGGATTACCATAGAAAATTACAGAGGAATAATTTCCTATGATGATAATTCTCTTAAAATAAACACTAAAGATTCCATATTGAAGATAGAGGGAGAAGAACTGATACTTTCTCTTATTACCGAAGAAATTTTATCCGTTTCGGGAATTATAAAAAAGGTGGAATTTATATAAATGGGACTTATTAACTGGCTTTTCGGCTATCTTATACTGGAGGTAACGGGAAAAAACACCGAAAGGTTTGTAAATCTTTGTGCACATTTCGGGATACTTATAAAAAATGCGGTAAAAAAGGAAGATGCTTTAGAGATAAGAGTGAGCAGAAAGGCTTTTATAAAGATGCTGAAGCCTAAAAAAAGGTCAGGCTGCAGGGTTAAAATTATCGAAAAAAGAGGGCTTCCCTTTCTTATTAAAAGGTGGAATAAAAGAAAAATTTTACTTATAGGGGCTTTTGTTTTTATGGTAATTACAGGAGCTTTGAATTCCTTTATATGGACAATCAGAATAGACGGAAATGAAAAAATCACAGATGAGGAAATAAAAATTATAGCAAACTATTGCGGATTGCGTCAAGGTGTGCTAAAATATAAGGTGGATGAGAAGAAATTCAGCGAAAATGCCTTGAAATGTGAGGGTCGGCTCTCCTGGATATGGCCCGAGATAAAAGGCTCCGTTTTGTATATTCATGTGAGGGAAAAGGCAACGGAAGAAAAGCCTATAGACCTTAAAGAGCCCATGGATGTAATTGCGAAAAGAAGCGGCAGAATAAATTCAATTACGGTAAAACGAGGCTTCCCTTTGGTAAGCGAGGGGGAACTTGTAACAAAAGGGCAGGTTTTAATTTCCTCTCATAAAGAAGGCTTTACTCCCGTTCATGCCATGGGTGAAATCTATGCATCCTATTGGAGTGAGATTGAAGATAAGGCAACCACCCTTAAAAAGGTTGTTACATATACAGGAAGAGAAAAAAGCTATTACTCCTTAAAAATCGGCTCCTTCGGAATGAGCTTTCGGTTTTCGGGGAAAGCTCCCTTTGAAACCTTTGAAAAAGAAACAAAAGAAAAAGGACTCAAGCTTTTTTCTGAAATTCCGCTACCCGTCTTTTACGGTAAAACCACATATAAGGAAACAAAGGTGGATTTAATAAAAATACCCATGGAGGAAGCAGTCAGCGAGAAAGCTCTTCTGATGGAAGAGGAATTTTTGAAAAACCTTGAAAAAAACGTTGAAATAAAGGATAAAATACTAAAGACTGAGACCCTTTCAGAGGATGAAACAAGAATAGCCTTGGTTTTCGAATGTGAGGAGGATATTGCTCTCGGTCGAAAGGAATGATATTTTTGGTGGAAAAAACCTACGAAATTGAACACATGGAAAAGGTGTCGGAGCTTTTCGGGAGCTTTGATTTTAATATAAAGCTGGTAGAAAATGAGCTGTCAGTTCAGATTATAAACAGAGGAAGTGCCCTTAAAATTATGGGGGCGGAGGAAAACGTTCTGGCGGCTTATGAAACAATAGGCGCTATGATGAGCATTTTAAAAAACGGCGAACCTTTAACGGAGCAGGGCATAAGATACTGTATCGCCATGGCAAAAGAAGGAAGCGCCAAATCAATTTCATCTCTTTCCGGGGACTTTATATGTATAACATCTACAGGGAAGCCCATAAAGGCGAAAACCGTAGGACAAAAAGAATATATAAAGGCAATAAACAAAAATCCCATCTGCTTTGGTATAGGGCCTGCCGGAACGGGAAAAACCTTTCTGGCAGTGGCTATGGCAGTTGAGGCATTCAGGAAAAAGGAAGTAAACCGTATAATTTTAACCCGTCCTGCCGTTGAAGCAGGAGAAAAGCTGGGCTTTCTGCCGGGCGATTTGCAGATGAAGGTAGACCCGTACTTAAGGCCTCTTTATGATGCTATGTACGAAATGCTGGGGGTTGAAGCCTATCAGAAGTATCAGGAAAGAGGGCAGATTGAGGTTGCTCCCTTGGCTTATATGCGAGGAAGAACGCTGGATGACGCATTTATAATTTTGGACGAAGCCCAGAACACTACACCTGAGCAGATGAAGATGTTTTTAACCAGAATAGGCTTCGGCTCAAGAGTAATAATTACCGGCGACATAACGCAGATTGACCTGCCTGACGGAAAAACCTCAGGACTTAAGGAAGCAATGAAGGTGCTTCGTAATATAGAGGGTATTGCATTTTGTGCCCTTTCTGAAAAGGACGTTGTACGTCATCCTCTGGTGCAGAAGATAATTTTGAGCTATGAGAAATTCGAAAGAGAAAAGGCAGTTAAAGCTGCAGAAAGGAAGTCTAAATGAACAACGGAAAAATAGGATTAAAGGTTTATATTGCGTTAATTCTTTCTTTTGCCATATCATTTGGAATAATTTTGGGTGTTTCAATCCCCGAAAGCTATGACTATGCAGTGGGAGATATAGCAACGGAAGACATCTATGCCACAAGAGAAATTGAGGACAAGGTTACCACCACAAGAAGAAAGGAGGCAGCAGCCTCCCAGGTGGGAATTCAGTATAAGATAAATTATGAATTAAACGAAAAAATGTTTGAAAACCTCCAGAAGGCGTTGGATTCCGTGCTTCAGGCAAGAGGCATGGAGCTTGCTCTGGCGGGGAAAATCAGCTTTCTTAAGGAGGATATGGATATTTCCCTCTCTGACAGTGAGCTTACATATCTTTTGAGCTTAAGTGCCGAAGACTACGGTGTATTTTCCAAAGAAGTGAGAGAAGTTTTCACAAAGGTAATGGACAGCGGCGTTGTTGACAAGGAAGATGCAACGGAAGAGATGAAAGCTCTCTTTTTGGAAAAAGTTCCCGTTAATGAAAGGGTTAATATAGCGGGAAGACTTTTCTCCTTCTTCGTGAAGGTAAATGAGGAAGTGGATGTTAAGCTTACAGAGCTGGAAAAGGAAAAAGCAGCCAAGCTTATAGAACCCACCGTTTACAAGAAAAATCAGGCTATAGTAAGGCGGGGCGAGGTTTTAACCGATGCGCATATAAGCCTTCTTTCTGATATGGGTGTTCTTAAAGGCTCTGCCAAAATCAATATAAAATATGCCATCGGAATTTTCGTTTTCATGACAGCCTTCTATTCCGTTGCCGCATACTATATAAGCATGAAATCTGACAGAAGAAAATTCACCTCAGAAAAGCTTATATTGGCGTGCCTGCTTCCCCTGATTATGCTCTTTATAATTTTCCTTGCAAGAAACATAACAGGAAATTATGTATATCTTCTGCCTTTGCCCTATGTGGCAATCCTGATGGCAACCTTCGTAAGTGCAAGACTTTCGGCGCTTATAAACATATATCTTGCCTTTGGCGTGGCAATAATGCTCCGTCAGTCTGAAGAATTTATTATCGCAATGGTAGTATTTTCCGCATTTTCAGCGGTTATATTTAAAAAGGTTAAAAGTATGTCAGGCTATGCAATGGCAATGCTTTTGACCATGGGCTCGGGAGCTCTTTGTATGGCAATGGCAATGCTCCTTATGGGAAAGGCTCCTGAAGAAATATGGAAATGCGCCCTTTTGGGAGCTATAAACGGACTGATATCTTCCGTTCTTACAATAGGAACGACGCCTGTTTTCGAGAACATATTCAATATAATAACTCCCTTTAAGCTTAATGACCTGGGAAACCCGGAAAAGCCCTTGTTAAAGCGCCTTATGTTCGAGGCGCCGGGAACCTATCACCACTGTCTTATGGTGGGAAATTTAGCTGAGGCGGCATGCATGAAAATCGGCGCAAACAATCAGCTTGCCAGGGTGGCGGCGTACTATCACGATATTGGAAAGCTCCGCCGTCCCGACTATTTCTTTGAAAATCAGATTGGTGAAAATCCCCATGATAAAATAGATGCCTTTGATTCGGCAGAAATTTTAAAAAGTCATGTAAATGACGGTATTGAAATTGCAAGACAGTACCGTCTACCCAAGGAAATTCAGGATGTAATAATGCAGCATCACGGAACAACCCCCACGGGAGTATTTTTCAAAAAGGCTCTGGAAACAAATCCCAATGCAAATGAAGAGGAATTCAAATATCCAGGTCCCGTACCCGAATCTAAGGAAGCGGGAATCGTAATGCTTGCAGACTCCTGCGAAGCGGCAGTAAGAAGCTTGGATGAAAAAACCGAAGAATCAATCCGTGCTATGGTAACTAAAATAATCAAGCACCGCATGGCAGAAGGACAGCTTGACAAGTGCGATTTGTCCTTCAGAGAGCTGGGTTATATTATAGATGCCTTTGTGGCAATGCTTGGAAGCTATTTTCACAAAAGAATAAAATATGACAGCAAGGAGAAAAAGAATGAAGCTTGAAATAGAAAAACTTAATGCCGAAGATTCTTTCGACGAAGTAATTGAACTTGCCGTAAGAGAAGCACTTATTGAAGAGGATATGGACGATAACTGCGAAATCAGCGTAACCTTGTGCGATGATAAGTATATAGCCACCTTAAATGAAGAATATATGAAAAGACAGGGTCCCACTGATGTTTTGTCCTTTCCCATGCTTTCCTTTGATGAGGACAAGAATATATACGAAGACTCTATAGAATTTGACGAAGAAAATCTGGTGCTGGGAGACATCGTGATATCCCTTGAAAGAGCGGCATTTCAGGCAGAGGAATACGGTCATTCATTGAAAAGGGAAGTTGGATTTTTAACGGTTCATTCCATGCTTCATCTTTTAGGCTATGACCATATGATTGATTCCGAAAGGGAAGAAATGCAGGCAAAGGAAAAAAAGATTTTAACGGCAATGAATCTGCCGAGAGAATAAGAGGTAGCTATGGAAGAAAAAATATTCAAATCGGGCTTTGTTGCCATTGTGGGCAGACCCAACACGGGAAAAAGCACCCTGCTTAACAAAATAACGGGGGAGCATCTTGCAATAGTGTCAAATAAGCCCCAGACCACAAGAAATTCAATACTTACCATAAAAACCACCGAGGATTATCAGCTTATTTTTGTGGATACTCCGGGAGTTCACAAGCCCAAAACAAAGCTTGGACAGTTTATGAACAGAGTGGTAAATGAGACTATCGCCGATGTAGATGCAGCTATTTTGGTTGCAGACAGCACCAAGGGTTTAGGGGAGCAGGAAAGAAACATTATCTCTCAGTTAAAGGAGCGAAAAATTCCCGCAATTTTAATACTTAATAAAGTGGATATTGTGGAAAAGGAAGCTCTTTTACCTCAGATTTCAGAATACAGCGGGGAATATGACTTTGAAACCATTCTTCCCATGTCCGCCCAGAAGGAAAGTGCGGACAAGGTTATAGAAGAGGTGCTGAAGCTCATTCCCGAAGGACCTATGTATTATCCTGAGGACCAGATGACCGACGTTCCCGAAAGGGATATTGCATCAGAAATCATAAGAGAGAAAATTCTTCGTCTTTTCGACAAGGAGGTTCCTCACGGAACAGCCGTTGAAATAGAAAAATTTACCGAAGAGGAAGACATTATAAAAATTGAGGCAGCAATTTACTGTGAAAAAAATTCCCATAAATCCATAATTATCGGCAAGGGCGGCGAGGCATTGAAAAGAGTCGGAAGCTATGCCAGAGGCGACATGGAGAAGTTTTTCATGAAAAAAGTTTTCCTTAAATTGTGGGTTAAGGTACGTTCCGACTGGAGAAACAGAGACTCAGATCTTAAAACCCTGGGCTTTGAAAGGAAGTAAATTCCTTAAATAGAAAACGCCATTTCACACAAAATAAAAACGGAGGTGGCGTTTTTGCGAAGCTTTGATTTTTATAAAACAGGAAAAATAGAAGATTATCTTTCAATGAAGGAAGACCCTTCTTATAAGGAGAAGAGTAAAAATGGCAGAACCCATAAAGGTAAAAGGGATAATAATAAGACAGGTGTCCTACGGGGATTATGATAAAATGCTCACAATTCTCACGAAAGAGCTTGGTAAAATATCCGTAAGTGCCAAGGGCGTCAGGAGTATGAAAAGTAAAAACAGACAGGTGTCGGAAATTCTCTGCTACGGCGAGTTTGTGCTTTCAGCCCCGAAGGGCGAGGTTTACTCACTGAAAAGCGGTGAGTGTATCGAAAGCTTTTTCCATTTAAGGGAAGACTGCCTTAGGCTTTCTTTAGCCGTTTATATGGCGGAGGTTGCGGGCAGACTTGCCGCCGGGGATATGGAAATTACCATAAAGATACTCTTGAACAGCCTTTATATGCTGGCTAAAAGCGATTCGGACATTTTTCTTATAAAAGCCATATATGACCTTAAAATTTTGAAAGAGTCGGGCTTTGAGCCTTCGGTTGACTGTTGCGTAAGCTGCGGGGGAAAGGATTTACCATTTTCCTTTTCAGCGGTAAACGGCGGGGTTTTGTGCCGACGCTGTGCAGCAAAAACGGGGATTTCACCCCTTAGGGAGGAGTATCTTTCCCTCCTTACATATATTTTAAAATGTCCCCTTTCAAAAACTCTTTTTGAGCTTAAGGCAACGCCTGAAGAAATAAAAAAAGTAGCAGCTCTGGCAGAGAGTTTTGTAAAAATGCACGTGGCGGAGGAAATAAAAACTCTGGATTATTTCAACAAATTGGTAAAAATGCAATAAAAAATCAAAATATTTTAGCAAAAGATGACAAAAAAGATGTATAGAAAAAAATATTTTACCTAAAATTTGAAAAAAGGGTGGAAATTTTTTAAATTTTAGTGTATTATTATATGTTAGAAAAATAATAGGAGGTACTATAATGACAAAGTTTGTTTACTTGTTTTCAGAAGGCGACGCTTCCATGAGAGAGCTTCTCGGTGGTAAGGGAGCAAACCTTGCTGAAATGACCAAAATCGGTCTCCCCGTTCCCCAGGGCTTCACTGTATCTACAGAAGCTTGTACTCAGTACTATGAGGACGGAAGAAAAATCAGCGACGAAATCAAAGCTGAAATATTAGCTAACATCACAAAGATGGAAGCAATCTGCGGAAAGAAGTTCGGAGATAAGACCAATCCCTTATTGGTTTCCGTTCGTTCCGGTGCGAGAGCATCCATGCCCGGTATGATGGACACTATCTTGAACCTTGGTCTCAACGAAGAAGTTGTTGAGTACATGGCAGAAGCTTCCAACAACCCCAGATGGGCTTGGGACTGCTACAGAAGATTCATTCAGATGTATTCTGACGTAGTTATGGAAGTTGGTAAGAAATATTTTGAAGAGCTTATCGACAAGATGAAGGAAGAAAAGGGTGTAACTCAGGACGTTGAGCTTACAGCTGACGATCTTAAGACCCTTGCTTCTCAGTTCAAGGCTGAATACAAGGCAAAAATCGGAAACGACTTCCCCTCTGACCCCATTGAACAGTTAATGGGTGCTGTTGAAGCCGTATTCCGTTCCTGGGATAACCCCAGAGCTAACGTATATCGTCGTGATAACGACATTCCCTATTCCTGGGGTACTGCCGTTAACGTACAGATGATGGCGTTCGGTAACATGGGTGATGACTGCGGTACAGGTGTTGCATTCACACGTGATCCCGCAACAGGTGATAAGGGACTTATGGGTGAGTTCTTAACAAATGCACAGGGTGAAGACGTTGTTGCAGGTGTTCGTACTCCCATGCCTATCGCTGAAATGGCTAACAAGTTCCCCGAAGCATTTGAAGAATTCAATAAGGTTTGCAAGACTCTTGAAGATCACTACAGAGACATGCAGGATATGGAATTCACCGTTGAACACGGTAAGCTTTACATGCTTCAGACAAGAAACGGTAAGAGAACTGCAAAGGCTGCTCTTAAGATTGCCTGCGACCTGGTTGACGAGGGCATGATTACAGAAGAAAAGGCTGTTGCAATGATCGACCCCAGAAACTTGGATACACTTTTGCATCCTCAGTTCGATGCTAAGGCATTGAAGGCTGCAACTCCCATGGGTAAGGGCTTAGGTGCTTCTCCCGGTGCTGCTTGCGGTAAGGTTGTATTCACAGCTGAAGACGCTGTTGCTTGGAACGAAAGAGGAGAAAAGGTTGTTCTTGTAAGACTTGAAACCTCTCCCGAAGATATTACAGGTATGAAGGCTGCTCAGGGTATTCTTACAGTTCGTGGAGGTATGACAAGCCACGCTGCCGTTGTTGCCCGTGGTATGGGTACCTGCTGCGTATCCGGTTGCGGCGACATCAACATGGACGAACAAAACAAGAAGTTCACACTGGCTGGTAAGACCTTCTCAGAGGGAGATGAAATCTCCATCGACGGTTCTACCGGTAACATCTATGATGGTATCATTCCCACAGTTGATGCTGAAATTGCAGGCGAATTCGGCAGAATCATGGCTTGGGCTGATAAGTACAGAACACTTAAGGTTCGTACAAATGCTGATACTCCTGCTGACGCTAAGAAGGCAGTTGAATTAGGTGCTGAAGGTATCGGTCTTTGCCGTACAGAGCATATGTTCTTTGAAGCTGACAGAATCGCTGCATTCAGAGAAATGATTTGCTCCGATACAGTTGAAGAAAGAGAAGCTGCTCTTGAAAAGATTCTTCCCTATCAGCAGGGCGACTTCGAAGCTCTCTACGAAGCACTTCAGGGCAACCCCGTAACAATCAGATTCTTAGATCCTCCTCTGCACGAATTCGTTCCCACAGAGGAAGCTGACATAAAGGCACTTGCAGATGCACAGGGCAAAACTGTTGAAGACATTAAGGCAATCATCGCATCTCTTCATGAGTTCAACCCCATGATGGGACACAGAGGATGCCGTCTTGCAGTTACCTATCCTGAAATCGCAAGAATGCAGACAAAGGCAGTTATCCGTGCTGCAATCAACGTACAGAAGAAGCATGCAGATTGGACAGTTAAGCCCGAAATCATGATTCCTCTTACAGGTGAAGTTAAGGAAATGAAGTTCGTTAAGAACATCGTTGTTGAAGCTGCTGACGCTGAAATCGCAGCTGCAGGTATCGACCTTAAGTACGAAGTTGGTACAATGATCGAAATCCCCAGAGCAGCTCTTACAGCTGACGAAATCGCTAAGGAAGCTGAATTCTTCTGCTTCGGTACAAACGACCTTACACAGATGACCTACGGCTTCTCCAGAGACGATGCAGGTAAGTTCTTAGGCGCTTACTATGATACAAAGATTTTCGAAAACGATCCCTTCGCTAAGCTTGACCAGGTAGGCGTTGGTAAGCTTATGGAAATGTCCATTAAGCTTGGTAAGCCCGTTAGACCTACTCTTCACTGCGGTATCTGCGGTGAGCACGGCGGCGACCCCGTTTCCGTTGAGTTCTGCCACAACATCGGTCTTGACTATGTATCATGCTCTCCCTTCAGAGTACCGATCGCTCGCTTAGCTGCAGCTCAGGCTAACATCAAGAATCCCAGAAAGTAATCTGATTCTTAAAAGCAAAATAAAATCCCGTCACTTTCGTGACGGGGTTTTTAACATTTGAGAAGTAAACTTTAAATTTCCAAAAGATAATAAAGAGATTGAAATTCAAAAAGGTTGTGGTATAATTAATAATAGGAATATGAAAGGCAAAAGGAGAATTTGAAAATGAAAAAGATTTTATGTAGTTTGTTAGTAATTATAATGCTTACAACTTATCTTTCGGTGTCAGCAACGGGCTTTACAGATGTTAAAGAGGGAGACTGGTATTATGAAACTGTAACGGAAATGACAGAAGAGGGATTTTTTAATGGTAAAGGAAACAACCTTTTTTGCCCAAATGACACAATGACTAAGGCAGAGTTTCTGGCTGTTACTGTAAGAATAATATGCCCTGATGCAAGCTTAAAAGCAGAAGATGGGCAGGCGTGGTGGCAACCTTATTATAATCTTGCTAAACAAACAGAAATAATAGATGAGACTATATTTACTGTTGACAGTATGGAAAATTGTATAACCAGACAGGAAATGGCATACATTTCTTCAATGGCTTTTTTTGCACAAAAAGATGGCCATCCGGATGATAAAGAATATAAAGATACAGTTCTTATAGCAACACAAGTGGCATTATCAGCACATAATAGCCAGGAATATGGATTTGATTTAAGAAATACAATTCCCGATTATGATGAAATAGACAATGTCTATAAAGGTTTTGTTTTTGTCGCCTATGGAACGGGTCTTTTAGGTGGAGTTGACGAAAAAGGAACCTTTGCTCCCCAAAATACTTTGACAAGGGCAGAGGGAGCAACAGTTCTTCTCAGATTGATAAGAAAAGACAAGAGATTGACGGAGTCTGATTGAATAATAACCCCCTTGCTGACGAAAGTCCGCAGGGGGGATTCTTTTTTAAAGTTTGTGATTTTATTAACTAATTTAATGCCATAATTACGCCACATAAGTTTTGTTTATAATGTTGATAATATTTAAAGATGGTCGGATAAATTGACTTTAGCTTGCCGAAGTGATATAATAGGAGCAAGTTTTTGAAAGGAATGATTTAAATGAAAAAGACATTAGCACTTATCATGGCCCTTGCTATGGTAGTATGCCTCTTTGCAGCATGTGGAGAGAAAAACACAGAAAAAGCAGATTTTGTTATCGCAACAGATAAGGGATTTTCTCCCTTTGAGTTCCAGGATGCAGAAGGTAACATTGTTGGTATCGACATGGATATCTTAAAGGCAATCGCAGAAGATCAGGGCTTCACCTATGACCTTCAGTATGTTGGTTGGGACGCAGCTATTGCAGCTTGCCAGGCAGGTCAGGCTGATGGTATGATTGCAGGTGCATCCATCACAGAAGAAAGAAAAGCTTCCGGCTGGATTTTCTCCGACGGTTACTATGACGCAACTCAGGGTATGGCAGTTGCAGCTGATTCAGAAATTGCTGCACTTACCGACCTTGCAGGCAAGAAGGTTGCTGTTAAGAACGGAACAATGAGCAATCAGTACGCTGAAAGCATTAAGGATGAGTATGGCTTTGAAGTTGTAACCTTCCCCACATCTCCCGATATGTACCAGGCAGTTATGGGCGGACAGGTTGATGCTTGCTTCGACGATACACCCATCTTAAAGTACAACATCATGATTGGTGAACTTTCCATGAAGTATGTTGACGGAACAGAGAACGAACCCGCTCAGTACGGTTTTGCAATTTTCAATGCTGAAAAGCAGGAGTTGGTTGACCTCTTCAATAAGGGTCTTGCTAACATCAAGGCTAACGGAAAGTACGACGAAATTATCGCAAAATACTTAGGTTAATCAAAGTCGTAAATTAAATTTAGTATGATTAAGGGCATCGGTTAGCCGATGCCCTTACAGAGTGTAAAGGGGAGGCTTTTATGAGCCAGATTATAGAAATTTATGGCGAGTTACTGCTCAAAGCCATGGGACAGACATTGCTCCTTGCACTGTGGGGACTTTTCTTTGGATGTATCTTGGGAATCATCTTCGGTCTCATGAGTGTGGTGGACAGTAAAGTTTCACGAGCAATTTCTTTAGTATATGTAAATTTAATAAGAGGTGTACCTTTAATAGTTCTTGCTTTCTTTGTATTTTACGGGGTACCCATGGGGCTAAACTCTATTTTCGGTATAAAAACCGTGTTTTCTGCACTTCAGGCAGGTACAATCTGTCTGGCTCTTAACTGCGGTGCTTATATGTCGGAGATTATAAGAGCGGGAATTCAGGCCATCGACAAGGGACAGATGGAGGCTGCAAGAAGCTTAGGACTTCCTTACTGGAGGTCAATGTTCAAAATTGTTCTTCCTCAGGCAGTTAAAAACATGCTTCCCAGCATTGTAAACCAGTTTATCATTACACTTAAGGATACATCCATTTTGTCTGTAATCGGTTTTCCGGAGCTTGTTAACAAGGCACAGAACGTAATAGCCATAACCTTTAAGTCCTTTGAAACCTGGGCTATCGTTGCGGTAATGTATCTGGTTGTAATTCTCACACTTCAACAGGTTGCTAAAGCCCTGGAAAGGAGGATTAACCGTGAAAAACAGTAATGAATTGAAAATCAAGGTGAAAGGCCTTAAAAAGAAATTCGGCCATCTGGAAGTTTTGAACGGAATCGATCTAGAGGTTACCGAGGGAGAGGTTGTTTGTATAATCGGCCCTTCCGGAAGCGGTAAGTCAACCTTTTTGAGATGCTTAAATCTCCTTGAAAAACCCACAGGCGGAACTGTCATTGTTGACGGTACGGAGATAACCGGCAGAAAGGTTGAGATAAATAAGATAAGGGAGAATATCGGAATGGTATTCCAGCAGTTCAATCTGTTCCCTCATCTTACAGTTCTTCAGAACATAATGCTGGCGCCCACGGACAGAAAGAAAATGACCAAGGAGGAAGCGAAAAATAGAGCGCTTGAACTTTTGGATAGAGTTGGCCTGTCTGAAAAGGCAGAAAGCTATCCCAGACAGTTATCCGGCGGTCAGCAGCAGAGAGTTGCCATCGCCAGAGCGCTTGCCATGAATCCCGATATTATGCTTTTTGACGAGCCTACAAGTGCACTTGACCCCGAAATGGTAGGCGAAGTTTTACTTGTTATGAAAGAGCTTGCAAAGGCGGGAATGACCATGGTGGTTGTAACCCATGAAATGGGCTTTGCAAAAGACGTTGCGGACAGAGTTATATTCATGGATGAGGGTCTTATCTTAGAGGAAGCACCTCCCCAGGAGCTTTTCACAAATCCTCAGAATGAAAGAACACAAAACTTCTTAAAGTGTGTCCTTTAATAAAAAAATATTGAAATCTCCTTTTTCTGCATATATAATATATGTAGGAAAGGGGATTTTTTTATGAAAAAAATATTTGCTTTACTTTTGGCTTTAATGCTTCTTTTAAGCGGCTGTACAGTAGCGGTCGTAAATGAAGAGGAAGTTATAGACGTTAAAGAAGAAGCTGTCGAACTTCCGCCTCAGGAAGAAGTTAAAGAAGAACCCAAAGAGGAAATAGAGGAAGAAATAAAAGCAGAGGTAACAGCTTCCGATACCGACTCTCTTCCCAACGATAACTACGGCTGGGGCTTTGTAAAGAAAAAGGGAGCATTTCCCGAATTTACAAAGGGCCAGATGGAGATGATGGCAAAATATAACTGTATATATTTAGGGGACAGTGAGGAAAAAGTTCTCTACCTTACCTTTGACGAAGGCTATGAAAACGGATATACAGGGGCTATACTTGACACGCTTAAGGAAAAGGGTGTGCCTGCGGCATTTTTCATAACGGGCCCCTATCTTACAAAAAATTATGACCTTATAAAAAGAATGATAGACGAGGGACACACCGTTGGAAACCACACGGTAAATCACCCTAATATGCCGTCAAAGGGAACGGCGTCAGCCATGCAGGAGGAAATCTTAAGCTTAGACAGACAGTTTTATGAAACCTTTGGAAGCCATATGACCTATTTCAGACCTCCCGAGGGAGCGTACAGCGAAAGGAGTCTGTCTGCAACAAATGCACTGGGCTACAGAACAGTTCTCTGGAGCTTTGCCTATAAGGACTGGGAAACGGACAATCAAAAGGGCGCCGACTATGCTTTCGACAGTGTAATTCCCTATCTTCATCCGGGCTGTGTCCTTTTGCTTCACGCAGTATCCTCTGACAACACCGAGGCTTTGGGAAGAATTATAGATGAGGCAAGAAGTCAGGGCTATACATTTAAATCATTAGATGAATTCAGATAATAAAATACGGTGCCGCCAACGGCGGCACCGTATTTTTTATTTTTTCTTTCTGTGCAATTTCGGTTTTTCTCCGTAATAATTTTTATAGCATCTGGTGAAATATCCCGCCTCGGGAAAGCCGCAGGCCTTACCCACATCTCCCACGGAATATTCTCCATTTTCAAGCATCTGCCTTGCCTTTTTCATTCTTTTTTGCATAACATAGTCCATAATGGTTATGCCGAATTCCTCTTTGAAATGCTCCGTTAAAGTTACAGTACTGTAGTGAAGGTTTAAGCTTATCTCCTTAAGGGTGATTTTCTTTGATAAATTTTCCCTTATATAGTGCTTGGTAAGCTCTCCTATGGAACGTCCCTCGGAGAAAAGATTGTTGGCTTCTATAAAATCCGCAACAATAGGCACCAATGTTGCGTAGGAATCAATCTCCTCTTTCGAATACCGTTTGCTTTCATCAATAACCTTTTTAAACGCTTCTTCATTTAAGGCGGGATAAAGCTCCTTCACCTTGGAAATAACCTGTTTTTTTGCTTCCTCGCCTTTTTCTATGCCAAAGCTTAAAAAGAGATAACCCGAAAACCTGCCCTCAATTCTTAATGGGGAAATAATTTCATAAACTCCGAAGGGACACTTATAGCATATCATTTTATCCCTGGCCTCATAAAGCCTGTCCCTGTCTGAAAAAAGACATCTTTCAAAGCATTTATGGGATTTATGTATATATGCACAGATTCGGCTTTCTGTATATCTTCTTATTACAATTCTTTTCCGGGAATCAAGGATGGCAATATCCATTCCGGTAAGCTCATAAATGCTGTCGATTATGTCTTCAAGTCTGGACATATTTATACCCCCTTTTTTATTTTACAATTTTATAATACCATCTATTTCTTGTGAAATCAACTTAAATTTGCTATTTTTCATTAAAAAGGCGTAATTTTTTATTGATTTTACAAATTTTTTTATCTATAAATCATTGAAATGTTTAATTTAATTTGATATAATTTTCTTGAATAACAAATAAAATATTTGGAGGTTATGTTATGAAAGACGGAAAATTGGTAATCGGTATTATCGGCTTATCCTTCGGTACATTCCATTTAAGAGGTGCTCTTTCAAGAGACGTTGAAATCGGTGCTATCTGCGATACATGGGCCGAAAGATTAAAGTCAAAGGGTGAGGAATTCAATATTCCCGAAGAAAAGAGATTTTTGGATTATAAGGATGTCCTTAACAATCCTGAAATCGACGCTGTTGTTTTGGCTCTTCCCGACCAGCTTCACAGACCTTTAACTGAAGAATTTTTGGCTGCAGGCAAGCACGTTTTATGTGAAAAGCCCGTTGCTTTGACAAAGGAAGACGTTAAGGCTATGGTTAAGGCTTCTCATGCAGGAAAGGCTCGTTGCATGGTTGGTCAGATCTGCAGATTTACTCCTGCTTTCGTAAAGGCAAAGGAAATTGTTGAAAGCGGACAGATCGGTGAAGTTTACTACATAGAGTCTGAATATGCTCACGACTATATGACAATCGTTTCCAACAGACAGGCTTGGAGATCCGACCCCTTAAGACACGGTGTTGTAGGCGGCGGTTGCCACGCTGTTGACTTAATCCGCTGGATTGCAGGCGACCCTTGCGAAGTATTCGCTTACGGTTCTCATAAGCTTCTTCCCACAGTTCCTTATGACGATGCAACTGTTGCTGTTATGAAGTTCCCCAGTGGCGCAATCGGCAAGGTATTCGTTTCCACAGGCTGTAAGAGAAATTACACCATGAGAACTGTAATTTACGGAACAAAGGGTACAATTATCTGTGATAACAAGTCTGAGACGATGGAACTGTTCACAGTAAACGAAAAAGAAATTACAATTGAGCCTGCTCAGGTTATTCCCGTAGAAGTAAATAACCACAACACAGGTGAAGAAATTTGTGTATTCTTGGATGCATTAAAGAAGGGCGAAGACTTTATGATGTCTGTTGAAGAAGGCGGCCGTTCTGCAGCTACCTGCTTTGCTATCGTTGAATCTGCAAAGACAGGCGTTCCCGTAAAACCCGATTTTGATTTCGAGTAAATAAAATCCAACAAAGGATTTTATTTACGGGAGTTTTGCGAGCGTGAAAAAATGCGAACAGCATTTTAGCGAGTGAAACACAAAAAGCAAAACACGAAGGGTGTTTTGCCTTAAAATCCAACAAAGGATTTTATTTATTACAGAATAAAATTACAGTCCGCAAAATGCGGACTGTAATTTTTCTTCGAATTATGTTAAATTTACACTTGACAAATGATTTTTTATATGGTATAATCACTTTTGCGTTTGAAAAAGAATATCTGGGTGTAGCGCAGATTGGTAGCGTGCTTGAATGGGGTTCAAGAGGCCGGGAGTTCGAGTCTCCCCACTCAGACCAGCCGTCGGATTAACCGACGGCTTTTTGTTTTGTATAAGGAAATACACGCTAACAATCTGCGCAAAAAAGGCTTGCCGGAGCAAGCCTTTTCTTACTTTTCCAAAACGCCTTCAGCTTCCCCCTGATACTGCCAGAGGAAGTCCTCGGCGGTCTTTTGCATAGACACCAGGACCTTTCCTTCCTCGGAAAAATCAAAGTTCATATGAAGACGACCGAAATATTTATCAATTATCTGAGTTGATATGTAAAGCTTTTTATCATCTGTCCAAGTTCCCGAGGAGGCAGAAGCCATATAATAATCGTCTTCGTATTTACATGCCGTCATATTTGCATAGCCACTTTCGGGGAATGGAGCAAAAATGTTTTTATCAAAGCCGAAGGAGAGGGTTTTCTCCCCTCGTTCATTGGTATAGGTAAGCTTCCCTTCGTCTCCCGAGAAAGCAAAGGAGAGCTTTTTAAGACCCATGGTATTTTCGTCAAAAACAAAGGTCTTCCCGTTAATTTCCTTTGAAAAGGAGTTGTTCTTTCCTTTACAGTGATACAAAATAAGCTTTTCTGAATAGTCCAGAAGGTCTTTTTGGGCTTTTTCATTTTCGGGAAGAGGAGAAGAACCTGCCTTTGTTAAAACCTTTTCGAAATAGTTGTCTATAATATACTGGCTTGCCCAGGCAACACCCTGATTGTCGCCGTTATAAATCAAAATCATGTCCTTTTCGGGACAACAAATTGCGAACTGACAGCCCATACCGTTAAAGTAGAAGCAGCCGTGAGGTAAAGTCCAGAACTGATAGCCGTAGCCATAGCCTTCGCCCTTATGAACGTCAATTAAATTGCTTGTTGCTTCTTTGAGATAGGCAGCATCCATAAGCTGCTTTCCCTCATGATTTCCGTAGTGCATTACGAAATTTGCTGCTTTAAGTAAGTCCGTGGGCTTGCATATAAGTGCGGAGTCGCCCCAGGAATGGCCACCGGGACAGGTAAGGATATAGCTTTCTTCCGAAAAGCCGATCTCCCTCATAAATTTATCCATTAAATAGTCCTTTAATTTCTTGCCGGAAAGCTTTTCTGCCAAAGCTCCCAGCACAAATGAACCAAAACTGTCATATTCAAAATAAGTTCCGGGCTCTCTTGAATAGGCGGAGTCATCAGAGCTTGATTTGAAATAATCCAAAAGACGGTCCTCGGGATGTCTTATAAAAAAGTTTCCGTATACGGCGGGAAAGCCCGTTGCCATCATAAGCATATCTCTTATGGTCTGTTTTTTCACGTTTTTCCCGGCATGGCAGGTAATTTCTTCGGGTAAAACATCCACAATTTTGTCATCCAATGAAAGCTTTCCTTCTTCTATAAGACAACCTATTGCAAGTGAAACAAAGCTTTTGGTAACAGAATACATTCTGTGGTGAAAGTCTTTATTAAAGGGAGCCCAGTAGTTTTCGTAAACTATGGTCCCGTTTTTCATTATAATAACGTCGTGAGTGGAAAGACCCCGTTCTTCTAAGCATTCGATATAGCTTTTTATATCAAGAGAGCTTATGCCTAAAGATTCCGGAGACGCGTACTTAAACATAAAAACACCCCTTTTAAAATTTACCTGAATTATAACATGTCATAGATGAAAAGTCAATGTCAGAAAGTAACTTTAGGATTTAAAAACTCTTGATTTTGAAAAAGGGCTGTGATATAATAAATGAGGTATCATTGAATATTGCATTACATAGTGGAGAAGGATTATTATGAAGAAGATTGTTTTGCTGGGTGATTCTTTAAGACTTATGGGCTATGGCACTAAGCTTCAGGAGGTAATGGGAGACGAATACGAGGTGTGGCAGACTGATGACAACGGAAGATTTGCAGCATACACCTTCAGATTACTCTCAAACTACGAAAAGCACATCAAGGAAGCAGATATAATCCACTGGAATAACGGCGTCTGGGACACTATGCGTCTTTACGGAGACGGCACCTTCACTACTTTGGAGGATTATAAAAAGACCGTTTTAAGAATGGCTAAAGTAATGACAGAGTATTACGGCAAGAAAGTAATCTTTGCCACCACAACACCCGTTGATGAAAGATATCCCTATGCCAAAAATGAGGACATCGAAAAGTTTAATGCAGCGGTTGTTCCCTCTCTTAGGGCAATGGGAGTTATCATAAACGACCTTCATTCCTTTGTATCTCCTCATGTAGATGAGTATATAAAGGAAGGGGATTATATTCATCTTTCCGAAAAAGGTATTGACGCTTGCGCCAAAGAGGTAACAAGAATCATAAAAGAAAACATATAATTTTTTATAAGAAAGGGAGTAAAAATTATGAAAATGGTAAAAGACAAAGAGTTGGTTGTAGGCGCAGACTTTGCGGGCTATCCCCTTAAAGAGGCGGTTGTTGCTCACCTTAAAGCAAAGGGCTGGAAAATCAAGGATATGGGTGTTAAGGCTGATTCTGACCCCAATGATACAGACCTTATGTTCCACAGAGTAGGTCTCCGAGTTGGTGCTATGATTTCCGAAGGTGAATACGAAAGAGCACTTCTTTTCTGCGGAACAGGTATGGGTATTCACATTGCAGCATCCAAGTGCCCTCACGTTCATGCAGGCGTTGTTGAAAGCGTTCCCGCTGCACTTCGTGCTATCACAGGTAACGGCGTAAACGTTCTTGCTATGGGTGCTTTCTATGTAGCTCCTGCTATGGGCTGCGATATTGCTGATGCATATCTTAATGCAGACCTTGGCTCAGGCTACGAATGGTGGAAGAACTTCTACGAGTTCCACAAGCTGGCAATTGACGAGCTTGAAGCTTTCGATTACGAAGCATACAAGGCAAGAGGCTTCAAGGTAGATAAGCTTGGCGACTTCCCCTTAAAGCTTGAAACAAAACCCGAATAATGAAAAATGCAGGGAATTTCAAAAGAAATTCCCTGTTTAATTAAAAAATCCTTTTGGGAGTTGCGATATGAATTTATATTCTTTCAACGTTGCCGACATGGAGGTAGCACTCCTTTGTAACGGCCTTGACAATTTAATAAAAAATCTGCCCTATGAGGGAAAGAAAGCCGAAAGCTATGATGAAGCTGATGCCATTATTCTCTTTTCAGTAAAAGAGGATAAGGCGGTACAAAAGGCAATAGAGAAAATGGATGAAGAGGGCGTCAATGCGGGTCTTGTGATACTGATAACGGCAGGGGACAAAAAGGACATATCGAATGTTATCGATATGAATATCATGACGAAAGAACCTTATCTTGGAAAGGCTCTGTCCTCCGTTTTCACCATGCTTGATTACTATACCCATATAAATTCGGTTGACGTTGGGTATGAACTGGCAGATTCGGGAAGCTTTGGCTTCGTTCCGCCTGCGGACAATGAGGTTTTCGGGCTCATTTCTCAAAGGGTATCAGAAAATCTTTCGGACACAAAAGAAGCTCTTTTGCTTCTGGAGGTGGGAGAGGACATATGGGTAAGCGAAATCGATGGTTTGTGCAACGAGCTTTCCGAACTTTCTCCCGAAACGGAAATAACAGTTTTTGCTGCAAGAACCCTTGAGGGAGGAAATGTAAAAACATCGTTGTTCAAAAAATAAATTAATATATCGAAATGTATAAATATAAAAAGCAAAAGTAAACGCCGGGCATCGCCCGACGTTTTTTATTATTCTACCACAAACTTTCCAAGCTCAGAAATTAAATCGTCGCAGTCATCAGAATGAACATCAACCTTTATGGGCTTGCTCAAATCGAGGCTGAATATACCCATAATTGACTTGGCGTCAACTACATATCTTGAAGAAGTAAGGTCGATATCAAAGGAACATTTGTTTACGATGTTAACGAATTCCTTTACATCAACGATAGAATTAAGTGCAATGTTAAATGTTTTCATAAAAACACTCCTTTCTTTTCCTTTAAATAATATCACAAATTTTCCCTTTAGTCAATATTTATGCGTTATTTTTTACCTCAAGGCAAAATATAATTACCTGGAAGGAGTGATTTTTTTGAAGAAAATATTTGCCTTTCTGGGAAGCACTATATGTATAGCCGTAATTTTTGTAATGGTATTACTGGCTTCGTCTCTGTTTAATGAAGACATAGAAAAAAAGATTAAAGCGGTGGGAAAAGAGGCAGTAAGCGTAATGGAGGGATTTTCAAAAAAGGCAGAAAACAATTTTTTTCAGGGAATAAATGATTAAAATATTAAATGGCTTTTATGTTCACATAAGCTTTTTTCTGATTTTTATAATATCCTTTTTTACGGGTACGTTTTATGAAACCTCCGGGGCGTTTTTAATGGCTCTCTGCCATGAGCTTGCCCATCTTTTGTGTGCTCTTTATCTTAAAGAGCGTTGTCATGGAATTGCCCTTATGCCCTACGGCTGCAGACTTTTTTTAAGTAAAACCAATAGTTTATCCCACGAATTTTTTATTGCGCTTTCAGGGCCGCTTTTTAATTTTCTTATGCTTTTTCTGTTTTCGGAAGGGATTTTATATGACGTTAATCTTGCTATGCTCATAATAAATCTTTTCCCCATAATGCCCTTGGACGGAGGGAGAATGTGCTATGCTCTTTTATCCCTGGCAAAGGGACCTTTCATGGCTATAGGGCTGATTAAAAGGATTTCTTTTTTTGGAGGGATTTTCCTTATATTACTTGGGATTTATCAGGCTATTTTTACGGGCTTTAATCTGTCGGTTTTAACCTCGGGAGCCTTTCTTCTGTTTAACGCCATAACAGATGATTCGAAGATAAAAATTTTCAAAAATTCCCTTACGGGGGAGAGAGTAAAGGTTAAGGACACTCCGAAAAAGGCGTTCTTTCTTGCGGCGGAGGAAAGCATTTTTGCCCGAAAGATTTTGGAGCATCTTCCTGCGGAAAAGTACACCTTTCTGGCAGTTTTGGATAAAAAGGGGAGGTTTTCGGGTTTAATCGGCGAGGAGGAAATTTTCCGCCGTATAAACGAAGAAGGAGCATTGGTTAAAATAGGCGATATACTTAAAAAAGCCTGAGTGAAAGGATAAAAGCCAAACACGGACTTGTCTTTTTTTAATATATATGATAAAATGAATTCAACAAAGTTGAATTCAGCTAAATTCGCTAATGCGAGCTAAATTGAACAAGTTCAGATAAATTGCCTGCGGCAGCTAAATGTGCTTCGCACGCTAAAAGAGAATTTAATTTAGCTGTTTTGAAAAAACAATTTAGCTATCGAACGGAGTGAGATAATTTAGCTTTGCAACTTGTTGCAAAATTTAGCTAAAAATGATTGGATGTGTAGATATGGCAGAAAGCATAATGCTTGATAAAGCAAAAGATTTTGCAGTTGAAATTATAAATATGTGTAAAAACCTCAAAGAAGCAAAAAGAGAAAGTGTTTTAACAAATCAGCTTATGCATTCAGGTACATCAATTGGTGCAAATATTCACGAATCAAAATATGCTCACGGAACTGCTGATTTTATTTCAAAAATGCAAATATCTTTGAAAGAATGTTATGAGTCAGAGTATTGGCTGGAGCTTCTTAATAGAACAGGATATATTGATGATGAAAAATATAAAAAGATATTAAATGATTGTGGACAAATTCGCAGAATGTTGATTTCATCAATAAATACAGTTAAAGAGAACTTTCAAAAAGGTGGTCTGTAATGATAGGAAAAATAGTAAAAGTCATTGTTGATAGACCTAAAGGAAGTTTTCATCCCCAATATAAAGATATAGTTTATCCGCTTAATTATGGGTATGTTGATGGAGTCCTTGCAGGAGATGGAGAAGAACAAGACGTATATATTATGGGTATAGATTATCCTTTGAAAAAATTTGAAGGCGAGATTATTGCAATTATACATCGCATAAACGATATAGAGGACAAATGGGTTGTAGCACCTAAAGGTAATAGATTTACTAAAGAAGAAATTATAGAAGCAACTGAATTTCAAGAAAAGTTTTTTAATATAGATGTTATTGTTTAGTGTCATCTAAATCGTTCACTAATTCTAAAATGAGTTTATAAAAATGAACTTGATGAATAATGAAGAATTAACGTAAAGGAAAAAGGTTATGTCAAAGAAAAATGATAGAAATACAAAAGGAAAAATAATCAATGCCGCATGGGATTTGTTTTATGAACAGGGGTATGATTACACTACCGTAGAAGAAATAATTGAAAAATCAGGAACTTCAAAGGGCTCGTTTTATCATTACTTTGAGGGCAAGGATGCGCTTTTAGGCTCACTTTCCTACATTTTTGACGAGGAGTATGAAAAGCTTAAGGACACTTTGCCCGAAGGAAGCTTTGAGAAGCTTCTTTATCTTAACCGTGAGCTTTTTGCTGTTATAGAAGACAGAATAGATATTGAGCTTCTCACAAGGCTGTATTCTACCCAGCTTACAACAAAAGGGGAGAAGCATCTTCTTGATAATAAAAGACTTTATTATAAGCTTTTGCGAAAAATTGTTACAGAGGGACAGAAAAACGGCGAGCTGACGGATAAAATGACAGTCAATGAAATTGTCAAGCTTTATGCAATGAGTGAGCGTGCCTTAATTTACGACTGGTGTCTTTGTAACGGGGAATATTCTCTCTCATCCTATTCAGACAGAGTAATGCCCACATTTTTGTCTGGAATTCGTATATAAAACAGTCTTTTTCAAATTTCTTTTAATATAAGGCGTTTTTAGGATTTAGTAGAGAACTAAGTACAGACTATAGTCTGTACTTACTTCTCTATTGATTTTTGTTTAATTATGTGATAAAATGCCGTTTATATAAAAAATATTTCAAAAAGGAGATAAAAAATAATGGATATTTTTGCATTTATACTTTATTTTGTAGCAATGCTCGGCATTGGAATTTTCTTTTTCTTCAGATCAAAGAATGTTACTGAAAAAGATTATTTCTTAGGCGGCCGTGCAATGGGTCCTTGGGTTACAGCCATGAGTGCCCAGGCTTCAGACATGAGTGCGTGGCTTTTAATGGGACTTCCCGGAAGCATTCTTGCTTTCGGTTTCGGTCAGGCGTGGATTGGTATCGGTCTTGCAATCGGTACGGCAGCCAACTGGATTTTGGTTGCTAAAAGACTTCGTAAGTTTTCGAAAGCATCAGGGGATGCTATTACACTTCCCCAGTATCTTTCAAACAGATTTGCAACAAAAGACCATACTGTAAGTATCATTTGTGCAGTGGTATTTTTAGTTTGCTTTACAATTTATGTAGCTTCTGCTTTCGTTGCAGGGGCAGACGTGTTCACTACTTTAGTTCCTTCTCTTTCAACATCAACTGCCAGGATTATTTTTGCGGCAATTGTAGTTATTTACACATTTTTGGGTGGATTTAATGCTGTTTGCTGGACAGACTTCTTCCAGGGTCTTCTTATGCTTGGTGCTCTTTTGATTGTTCCTATTGTTGTAGGATTTACAAGAGATCTTGACCCTTCCGCTCTTGCTACGGTTTATGCAGGTCCCAATGGAGAAGAATTCAAGTTTGTTGCAAGCTTTGCAAATGCAAGCTGGAAAGATATTATTTCCGGACTTGGCTGGGGGCTTGGTTACTTTGGTATGCCTCACATCATTGTAAGATTTATGGCAATCGAAAAACCCTCGATGGTTAAAAAGAGTGCAACAGTTGCAATCATCTGGGTTGTTCTTTCACTGGGTGCGGCCATTGTAATCGCATATTTAGGCAGAATGTTTGTTTACTCAAATGGGGTTGACCTTTCTGAAAAACTTTTAGGAGAAGGTGATCAGTCCTTGATTTTTGTAGAACTGGCACGAGATGTATTCCCCGCATTTATTGCAGGTCTTTTACTTGCAGCAATTATTGCGGCTTCAATGTCAACAGCAGATTCTCAGCTTCTTGTGGCGGCATCATCTTTCTCAAGCGACCTTTATAAGCCTATTATAAGAAAGAAAGCTTCAAATAAAGAAATGATATGGGTAAGCCGTTTAATCGTTATGATAATTGCGGTTATCGCATTCTTTATTGCAAGCAGTAAAGGAAAGGCAGCTCAGGCTATCATGGATCTTGTATCAAAAGCGTGGGGCATTTTCGGTGCAGCATTCGGGCCTGTAGTGCTTTTATCCCTTTTCTGGAAGAGATTTACATATAAGGGTGCAGTTGCAGGTATAATTGTGGGTGCAGTAGTTGACATGGCTTGGTTATGGATTCCCATTTCCGGCGCAACACTTACCGCAAGCACAGGAGTTTACGAGCTTGTTCCCGGATTTATACTGGGCGGTATAGCAGCAATAATTGTTACGCTTATTGATAAAGCACCTTCTGAAGAAGTTAAAGCGATTTTTGAAAAAGCGACAGATAACAGCATCGACGACTGATCAATTAAAAATGACAATTCTCATAATTGAGGATTGTCATTTTTTTATTTTTGTGGTAAAATAGATTTAACTATAGTTAAATTCATTCAGCTATATACGAGGTGTGGGAATATGTTTGAAAAAGCGTTGCCCGTCTGGCTTAAAGATAAAGAAAAAGAAAAGAATATACAGGCGAAATTTATAGCGAATTTCCGGGGAAACGGAAATGCCGTATTAAAGATTGCGGGTGCCACATTTTATAAAGTTTTTTTAAACGGAAAGCTGATTCATTACGGGCCTTCCCCAACAGCCTTAGGATATGCCCGTGTTGATGCCATAAAGCTTGATTGTAAAAACGGAAACAATGAACTTGTTATCGAAGGAGCCGGATATAACTGTTTTTCCTATGCATGTGTGAAGCAGACAAGCTTTATAAGGGCTGAAGTGATATGTGATGATGAGTGCGTGGCTGCCACCGGTTTTGATTTTGAAGGATATTTAGTTCCATCAAGAATACAAAAGGCACTAAGATACTCTATTCAGAGACATTTCTCAGAAGTCTGGGATTTATCTCTTAAAGACGAGAAAGAAACCGTATGTGTGCAGGACTTAGACCTTAAATTTATAGAAAGAAGAGCAGATCTTCCCGATATGGAAGTTGAGAAAATAGGCTCTGCTTACGCAAAAGACAGATTTCTTAAAGTTGATAATTCCTGGCCTATTCCCGGTCTTAACGGAGCGGTAGATAAAATCGGAGAAAAGATAGACGGTTTTATTTTAGACGAAATAGTAAAAAGACCTATTAAAGAATTTTCCGACTTTGAATATAAAGCATTGAAAAATGAAGTGAAGTTGCCCTTGGGATTATCCTCAGGCGAATATGCTTTTTTTGAATGTAAAAACAATACCGCAGGTCTTATAAATTTAAAATATGAGGCAAGTGATAACTGCAGAGCTATTATTGCTTTTGATGAAAAGCTTAAGGACGGGAAGCTGGACTATAAAAGCTGGGAAAGTTTCAATGTGATTGAGGTAAATTTCGGGAAAGAAAAGGAATTTACAAATTTTGAGGTTTACGGCTTTAAGTATTTTGCGGTGTTTGTTATTGAAGGAGACCTCGAAATAGATGAGGCTAATGTAATTAAGGTGCGTAATCCCATAAAAAATCCCCCCAAGCTTAATTGCGATGATGTAAAAATTCTTAAAATTTACGATGCCGCCACTGAAACGGCACGATGCAATACATTGGGGATTTTCATGGACTGTCCCTCGAGGGAGAGGGCAGGATGGCTGTGCGACAGCTATTTTGCGGCACAGGCCTTGTACGCTTTATGCGGAAACACCAATGTTGAAGATGATTTTGTGGAAAACTTTGTAAATGCAAAGTGTGGGGACATCCCCTCCGGGATGCTGCCTCAGTGCTATCCTGCTGACCATCCCAGAGGAAGCTATATTCCTCAGTGGTCATTGTGGTTCATGCTTCAGCTTGACCAGTACACGGGGAGAAATAAAGATGCCTTTATTGATGGCTATAAGAAAATGGCGTATAAGCTTCTGGACTTTTTCAAGAGGCATGAAAATGAATATGGGCTACTTGAAAATTTAAGCGGATGGAATTTTGTTGAATGGTCAAAGGCAAACGAGTGGACAAGCGGAATCAACTTCCCTACCAATATGCTTTACAGTAAGGTCTTAAAGGTTGTAGGATCGTGGTTTTCGGATGAGGAACTTATAAGAAAATCCGATAATATCAAAAAGGCTTTAAAAGATATGTCTTTTGACGGAAAGTTCTTCCGTGATCAGGCCAAGAGAAATGAGAAAAATGAAATTATTTTAAGTGAACATATATCTGAGGTTTGCCAGTACTACGCTTTTATGTTTGATGTGGCGGACGAAGAAAACTTCGGTGAGCTTAAAGAATCTTTGGTAACTAAGTTTACTCCCGGCAGTGATAATTTCAGCAATATTGAAAAGGTCAACGCTTTTATGGGTATGTATATGAGGATGGAACTTTTGCAAAAATGGGGATTTGACGAGCAGTTGATTTTGGAAATCAAGGAGTTTTTCGGACATATGTCCGATATAACCGGGACGCTTTGGGAGCACAAATACATGACAAACAGCTTAAATCATGGATTTACCGCATACATAGCGGCGCTTTTGCTCAAAATTTACAATAAATAAAAGGTTTCAGAAACGGAGACAGAATATGAACATAGATAAAATATTAAAAAGAGTGCAAAAGCCCGGGCGATATACCGGGGGCGAATTTAACAGTGTAAAGAAAAATCCCGAGGATGTAAAAATTCGCTACGCCTTTTGCTTTCCCGATTCTTACGAAATCGGAATGAGCCATCTGGGAATGAAAATCCTTTATCATCTTTTAAATGAAAGAGAAGATACTTTCTGTGAAAGGGTGTTTGCGCCCTGGCCCGATATGGAAGAAGAGATGAAAAAAGAGGGCATTCCCCTTTTCTCTTTGGAGACCAAGACTCCTGTTAAGGATTTTGATCTTGTGGGCTTTACACTTCAGTACGAAATGTGCTATACAAACGTTGTAAATATGCTCCTTTTGTCTGATATACCTCTTTATTCAAAGGACAGAGGGGAAGGTTGCCCCTTTATATATGCGGGAGGCTCCTGTACCTATAACGGAGAGCCTGTGGCGGACTTTTTTGATTTCTTTTCTATCGGAGAGGGAGAAGAGTCTACCAATATACTTATGGATGAATATCTTAAGTGGAAAGATTCGGGAGAAGACAGGAAGGGATTTTTAAAGCGAGTGGCAAAGCTTGAGGGCTTTTACGTGCCGTCATTTTACGATGTTCAATATGATGAGGAAGGAAGAATAAAATCCTTTGAAAAGAACACTCCCGAAGCAAAAGACAAGGTTAGGAAATGTGTTATAGAAGACTTGGACGAAAGCTATTACCCCGATAGGATAATCGTTCCTTATATAGATGTGGTTCACGACAGAATTATGCTTGAAATGTTCCGTGGCTGCATAAGAGGATGTCGTTTCTGTCAGGCGGGAATGATTTACCGCCCGGTCCGAGAAAAGAGCACTGAAAAGCTTTTAGAGCAGGCAGGAAAGCTCATCCGTTCCACAGGCTACGAGGAAATGAGCTTAATGAGCTTATCTACCAGTGACTACCGCAATTTAGGGTGCTTTACGGAAAAGCTCCTCGCCATGACGGAAAAAGAAAAGGTAAGCCTTTCTCTGCCCTCTTTGAGGGTTGACAATTTTTCTCTGGATTTAATGAACAAGGTGCAAAAGGTCAGGAGAACAGGACTCACCTTTGCTCCTGAAGCAGGAACCCAGAGAATGAGAGACGTTATAAATAAAGGTGTAACGGAAGAAGATTTGCTGCAAAGTGCTTCTCTTGCATTTACAGGCGGCTGGACGAGTATAAAGCTCTATTTCATGATAGGTCTTCCCTTTGAGGAAGTGAGCGACTGCCTCGGAATTGCGGAGCTTGCCAAAAAGGTTGTGGGCAAATTCTTTGAGGTGAATAAAGAAAAGGGAAAGCGCCCCACGGTTACAATAAGCGTATCTTCCTTTGTTCCCAAGCCTTTTACGCCTTTCCAGTGGGCAAGGCAGAACGAAAGAGGCGAGCTTATAGAAAAGCAGGAAGCCTTAAAGGGCGAGATAAATTCCAAGTTTATCAAATATAACTGGCACGAATCTACCTTAAGCGTCCTGGAGGGGGTTTTCGCCCGTGGCGACAGACGTCTTTCCAAGGTAATTGAACTGGCGGTTAAAAAGGGCTGTAAGTTTGACGGCTGGGACGAATTTTTCCTGGCAGACAAGTGGGAGGAGGCATTCCGTGAGGCCGGACTTTCTCCCGAATTTTACAGAAGAGAAAGAACCTATGATGAAATTCTTCCCTGGGATAAGATTGATATCGGCGTAACCAAAGAATTTTTGATGAGAGAAAATGAAAATGCGAAAAAAGGCATTGTAACTCCCAACTGCAGAGAAAAATGTTCGGGCTGCGGAGCGTCATGCCTGGTAAAGGGCGGTGTATGCCATGAGTAGAATGTGGTTAAGATACGAAAAGGGTGAAGAAGCCAAGTTTATATCGCACCTTGATTTTTTAAGGGCTATAACGAGAACTTTAAGGAGAGCGGAAATTCCCGTGAAGTTTTCCGAGGGCTTTAATCCCCATCCACGTCTTTCCTTTGCACTTCCTCTGCCCCTTGGCACAACCAGTATAACGGAGCTTATGGAGATGGAAACCGACATAGATATTGCTCCCGATGAGCTTATAGAAAGGTTAAATGGTGCTGTACCTTACGGCATAAGGTCTATAGAGTGCGGTATTTCTCCCGATAAAAACAAATTCAAGGAGATTTATGCCTCTAAGTATAAAATAGTGGTTGAAAACTCTCTTTCAGATAAGGATTTGGAGGATTTTTTGTCCCTTGACGAAATTATCGTGGTGAAAAAGACCAAAAGCTCCGAGGGAGAGGTAAATGTCAGGGAAGATATAAAAGAAATAAAAAAAGAGGGAAGCAACATTATACTGACCCTTGCGGCAGGGAATAACGGATACTTAAAGCCTGAGGTAGCATTAGCTGCCATGGAGAAGTATATAGATGGATTTCACGCAGAAGATTACGAATGTGTAAGAATTGGAATTCTTGACAGCAACTTAAGATATATATAAATATATACATATTTACACATTTGTAAACGTAAATATGTAGGAGGCTGAAATATGGAAATAAACGAGCTTAGAGAAAGACTTAAACACTTAAGCTATATGTATTATGTAATGGATAACCCCGAGGTTACGGATTACGAATACGATATGCTCATGCGGGAGCTTATAAAAATGGAAGAAGAATCGGGAGAGGCTGTCCCTCCCGACTCCCCATCTCAGAGAGTGGGGGGAGAGGCAATAGACAGTTTTCAGAAGGTTGTGCACGAGGTGCCCCTTCAGAGTCTTACCGATGCCTTTTCCTATGATGAGCTTTATGCCTTTGATGAAAGAGTAAAAGCAGAGTGCCCCGATGCCACTTACGACGTGGAAACAAAAATTGACGGACTTTCTGTGGCACTTACCTATAAGGACGGCTATTTTGTAAAGGGAGCAACCCGTGGTGACGGAGAAGAGGGTGAAGACGTAACTGAAAACTTAAAAACAATCGGCTCTGTTCCTCTTAAGTTAAATGAGAACGTAGATATAATTGTGAGAGGCGAGGTTTATATGCCTACACAAAACTTTCTTTCGTTAAATGAAAAGAGAGAGGAAGAGGGAGAGCCTCTATTTAAAAATCCCAGAAATGCGGCAGCAGGCTCACTACGTCAGCTTGATCCTAAAATTGCGGCAAAACGAGGCCTTGATATTTTGATTTTCAACGTCCAAAAGTGCGAATCTAAAAGCTTTAAGACACATACCCAGTCCCTTTCCTATTTAGAGAGTCTTGGCTTTAAGATGGTTCCGGTAAGGGAAAAGTGTCATTCCATGGATGAAGCTATAAATGTAATAGAAAAAATCGGCAAAGGCGGATATAACTTAAAGTTTGAAATTGACGGAGCGGTTATAAAGGTTGACGACCTTTCCCAGAGAGAAATTTTAGGCTCAACGGCAAAAGCTCCCAGATGGGCGGTTGCATATAAATATCCTCCCGAGCAGAAAGAGACTAAGCTTTTAGATATTGAAATAAAAGTGGGACGCACCGGCGTTTTAACTCCCAATGCAGTGTTGGAGCCTGTTTTTATAGGCGGAACTACAGTGGGCCGTGCGACACTTCACAATCTTGACTTTATAAGGCAAAAGGATTTGAAAATCGGGGACAGTGTAATCATACAGAAGGCAGGAGAAATTATTCCCGAGGTGGTATCTGCAGTAAAGGAAAAAAGAGACGGTACGGAGAAGAAATTTTTAATGCCCGATATATGTCCTGTTTGCGGAGCAAAGGTTGTAAGGGAAGAGGGCGAAGCGGCTTATCGCTGCTCAGGCTTCGAGTGCGGGGCGCAGATTGAGAGAAATATTGAGCATTTTGTATCGAGAGATGCCATGAATATCGAGGGACTCGGCCCTGCAATAGTGAGCCAGATGATTGAAAAAGGACTTATAAAGAGTGCAGCTGACATTTACTATCTTAAAAAAGAAGATGTAAAAGAGCTTGATAAAATGGGCGAAAAATCTGCCGAAAACTTAAAAGAGGCCATAGAAAAATCCAAGGAAAGGGACCTTTCCAATTTAATCTATGCCCTTGGCATACGTCAGGTGGGCGCAGCTGCAGGAAAGAGCCTGGCAAAGCACTTTAAGACACTGGATGCTTTTATGGCTGCAGGGGAAGAGGAGCTTTCCGCCATCAACGACATCGGCCCCATCACCGCAAAAAATATCATTACCTACATGGATGAAAGCCAGAATATCGAAAATATAGAAAGGCTTAAAGCAGCGGGTGTAAATACGGAAAGCCTTGAAGAAGAGTCTTCTGATGACCGTTTTTCGGGCAAAACCTTTGTTTTAACGGGCACACTTCCCACTTATACAAGGGATGAGGCATCATCCATAATAGAAAAAATGGGTGGCAAGGTTTCAGGCTCCGTGTCCAAAAAAACAAGCTATGTCTTATACGGAGAGGAAGCGGGAAGCAAGCTTACCAAGGCGAAGGAGCTGGGAATAACCTTAATTGACGAAGAAGCATTTAACGAAATGATAAAATAAAAAACCGCCATCGGCGGTTTTTATTTTGTGTAATTATTCGGTAACTATCTCGCAGGACGTTTCTTTGGTAATTACTTTCTTTTTATTAAAGTATCTTCCTAAAAATACCCCTGCGGTTATGAATAAAGCTTCCAAAAGATAGGCTGAGATGCACACAAGAAATAAATATCTATCTTTTGTAATATAACTTAGTCCTTCATGAAAGGCAAAATATCCTCCATTTATTTCAAGAAGCTTCCAAGCCTTAAACACACGCCATAAAACTATTCCTAAAATGTCCCATAAAAGAAAAATGGGTAATATGATTTTTAAATTCAGGCGAAAACTCTTAAATCCTGCATATATGTACCACAGAGCAACAGGAAGCATGGATATAATCCAGCCTAAACGCACCCCTTCTTTGGAAAGATATCCCAATGGAGCCCTTGGGGAAGCTACCACAAAAATTCCTCTTACCATACATGCTGTAATAAAAGCTATTATAATGCCACAAAATTTGGAAAGAAATATGACATACTTGCCATCTGTTTTGCCCGCTTTAATTCTTCCTATAAAAATACCCATTATTATAACGACCATCTCCACTAAAAAGCCTATTACTGGTGTGATGTGTGGGTTTGCAGATATACGGAGCCTATATGCATATCCCCCAAAAAAGTTGTGCCCTCCGCTTAAAAAAATAAGGTACTGATTTACAAAAAAGCTTAGTATCCAACAAATCAAAGACCAGATAAAAAAAACAAGTGTCAGTTTTTTTATGCTTACACCATGAAATCTTTTTCCTGCAAAAAAGTAAAAAATACATACGGCAATAATTCCGCTTGAATAATAAATATCAATAACTTTATTCCAAATGGAGTCTTCCAGTGAATAAAATCCGCTTGCATATAATACAGCGGCTACTGCTACTGCCGTGAAAACAAATGCAAAAAGAGCTATAATCCTTGTGATAATGAGCTTTTTCATTTTAAAACCTCTCCTTATTTCTCAGATTTTGTAAAATGAATCAAATACTGCGATATGTTTTTCGTCAAGCATCTTATCTTTATGATAGTGTCCGAAAAACCACTTGATGTAGGCCACTTCGCTTTTTACTTTATCCAAAAATACGGTTAATTCATTGGATTCATAATTCGGAGCAATAGCATTTTGTATTGATGTCGGGGCACAGTGAGTTATGATATAATCAAATTTGAAAGCGTTTTTTTTCATATTGTTTTTGGCCTTTTCGTATTCCTCAGAACAGGGCATTTCTGCCTTCCACCAGTTTTTTCCCTCTGTCCTTTGGTCTTTATCATGGGAAGCGGCACCGCCAAAAACAAAGAAATTCTTTTTTTCAATGGTATATACTTCTCCACGCATCAGATGGTAGATTCCATCATCTACCTTGTGTGCAACACCTCCGCAAAACTCCACCCTAGGAAGATTGGAAATCATTTCAAAATTTTCATGATTACCATCAATAAACAGCGTTGTGAAATTTTTATTTTTAAGCCACTTTATCCAGTATTTTTCTTCGTTGCTTTTGTCCCATACTCCGCCGAAATCACCGCAAATAATTACATAATCGTTTTTGGTCATTTCTTTTTGCAAAGGGAAATACTTTGATGAGAGTTTTTGAATATCAACCGGAATGTGAGTATCGCCCGTTATATATATCATAGTCAATCCCTTTCTGCTGTGTCAGCCAATCAATTGGTTGACTTTATATCCATGCGGTTATAGTTACGCTATGCCAGGTTACACCAAGGCTTTCTTTTTATCAAAGTGCCTTCCTAAAAGAACACCTGCTGTTATGAATAAGGCTTCCAAAAGGTAGGCTGCGATGTAAGTAAGCACCTTATATTTTCCGTTCGCTAAGGAAATCAACGACATTGAAAACGCTTCGTATATTCCGCCAAGCTTAAGGAAGTCCCAAATTCCAAAAGCACCGTATAAGAACAATGTAAAGGCATTCCATAAAAAGAAAACAGGCAATACGATTTTTAAGTTGGCGCGAAAGCTCTTAAAACCAGCATATATACTCCAGAGTGCCACAGGAAGAATGGCTACAGCTCCTCCAAAACGCACTCCTTGTGTGATAATAATTTCCTGGGGTTTAGCGTTAAGGGACGCCAATATGAATATTGCCTTTATAAGCTCAGCTATAGCATAAAATATTATAATTCCAACAAATTTAGAAAGGTATATAATATGCTTTCCGTCTGTTTTGCCTGCTTTAATTCTTCCTATGTATATACCCATTATTATAACGGACATTTCAACTAAAAAGCCTATTATCCCGGCAAGTATAGGGGAGTCTGCTATTCCCCGCGTTTGAATATATACCGGAAACCATCCATAACCTGCTCCTAAAAAAAACATATTCTCACTTATAAAAGCAGTTGCTGCAAAAACAATAAAGCTCCATATAAAAAACACAAGTATGAGCTTTTTTACGTTCACATCGTGGAACTTTCTTCCGGCAAAAAAGTATAAAAGGCATACTCCGATAATTCCTGCAGAAATGCTGATATCATAAACACGGTTTTCTGTGAAAGCTTCGAAAATATCTATTCCGCATGCATACAGCGTCAGATAAACTGCCGAAGATACAATCAAAAACACAAAAAATGCGATAATCCTTGTTATAATAAGCTTTTTCATCTTAAAACCTCTCCTTACTTACCGTATAATTGTTCCCGATTCCAATCTTCCAAAGCACGACTGCCTTCATCTAAGCCCATAGAGTTGAAATGTTCCGGAATCACACCTTCTTCCTCCTGGGGTTTCAATCTATCTTCGTCAATAGCTTGAGCAACACTGCTTCCATAATCTTTAGAAAGTCTTACTCCGAAGCCAAGAATCCTTTTCACCGCCCTTGTAAGCGGATTGTCCCAAAAAAGTAAGAGAGATTCTCCGGGAAGCGAGTTTGTCATACCGAAAGAAGTATTGTTGCCAAAATTCTCCTCATACATTTTACCATAATTTTCATCATGTTGCAATAGGTAGTTCGCTCCCTTAGGTGTGTGATTTTCATTTTCCCCAAAATCAAATTTTAATTCCTCTGGAGGGATGCCTGATTCTTCACTATTACCGAAAGGGGAGTCTTTTGACAAATCATTACCCCACATATCCCTGACCGGCTCTGACTCTATGCCGTTTTCATCGGTTTTCGGACTTTTGGATGACAGAAGATTGTCCCTTTCTTTCTTCTCTATGTCATCTAAAAAAACCTTTGATGTTCCGTCTTTTCGCATATTCATTCCCTTGTCCCATGCTTCAAGCATTTTATCGGGATTTGTGATTTTTCCGGGATTGTCTCTTATAACATCTCCTAAATGCCTTCCTTCTGCTCCGTAGCGCATAGCAAATTTTTCGTTTTCGTCCATTAAATCATAGTTTTCATCTGTATATTTTTTCATTTTAATTCCTCCTTGTTTTTTTATTAAACT
>JAZNEB010000023.1:0-9554 GCA_045588365.1 Clostridia bacterium
TCACAAAAATAATGCAGGAAACCTTTTCAAAGGGCGGAAATCTTGTTATCCCATCCTTTGCAATTGGAAGAACACAGGAGCTTTTATATCTGTTCAGGACAATTAAGGAACAAGGGCTTGTAAAAGGTCACGAAAACTTTATTGTGTATGTGGATTCGCCTCTTGCGGTTGAGGCAACAAAGATATATCAGGATAATCTGATGGGATATTATGACGACGAAACACTTGCACTTGTAAAGCAGGGCATCAATCCCATATCATTCCCCGGATTAAGATTAAGTGTTACAACTGATGAGTCAAGAGCAATAAACTTTGATATGATTCCAAAGGTAATTATATCTGCATCGGGTATGTGCGAAGCGGGCCGTATCAGACATCATTTAAAGCATAACCTGTGGAGAGAAAACAGTACAATACTTTTTGTTGGATATCAGGCAGAAGGAACCTTCGGCAGAAAGCTTATAAACGGAGCGAAGAATGTTTCGTTGTTTGGTGAGAGCATTCAGGTAAATGCAAGGATAGAATCAATTGTAGGTATCAGCGGTCATGCTGATAAAGATATGCTTCTCGGATGGCTTGGTAGTATGGAAAAGCCACCAAAGAAAGTGTTTGTAAATCATGGTGATGATTTGGTGTGTGATGCCTTTTCGCAGACCATATATAACAAACTTAAATTTACAGCAACAGCACCGTATAGCGGAGATGAGTACGATCTTGCAACAGGCGAATGCACAGCAAGAGGAAGAATAGTTAAACTTACTAAGGTATCAGAAGGCAGACGAAGAGCAAATCTTGTATTTGACAGACTTATGGCAGCTTGTCAAAGACTTAAAACTGTCGCAGAGTTAAGCCGTAACCTGACAAACAAGGAGCTTGCTAAATTCACAGACCAGATAAATGACTTGTGTGATAAATACGCAAGGAAATCAAAATAAGGACATAGGCAAGGAGGAAAAATATATGTCAAAAAAATATTTTGCATGTGTATATGGCGGAGCAAATGAAAGAATTGCAATAAGGCATAAAGAAAAAATAGAGGAATTGGGAAAATTAATTGCAACAAACGGTTTTTCTCTTGTATATGGAGCAGGAGCAACAGGATGTATGGGTGCAGTTGCAAGAGGAGTTAAGGAAAACGGCGGTTTTGTTATGGGTATATCTCCTGACTTTATCAGCGAGTTTGAAGATATATTCGATTGCGATAATAAAGTTATGGTAGATACAATGGCAGAGCGAAAGACGCTTATGGAAAAGCATGCCGACGTGTTCTTTATCGCTCCCGGCGGAATAGGAACTATGGATGAATTCTTTCAGGTGCTGACCTTAAAATACTTAAAGAGAATTGATGTACCGATTGTTGTTATAAACCTTGATGGATTTTATGACACCTTAATTGCTTTAATTAAAGACTTGGTAAAACAAGGTGCAGTTACAGAAGAAATACATAAACTCTATGATGTAATAACAGATGTGAATGAGGATACAATAGTTCCGATACTTAAAGATATAATCAAGTAACGAGGAGATAGCTTAATGAAATACTTAATTGTTGTAGATATGCAAGTGGATTTTATAACGGGAAGTCTTGACAGCAAATGCTGTGCAGGTGTAAGTGTTGAAAGCCATAATACTGCTCTTGACGCAATGAAGGCAGTACAGATAGAGGTTAAATAAAATGTTCTTTATGCCAACATTCAAATGGGGAAAGAAATATTTTGTTAAGTCCTCGTGCTACGGCAGTATCTTTGAACTTAACGAGGAAAAAGGCACTATTGTATAATAGTCCAAAATATCTTGACAAAAAATTAAAATCATGATATAATTATCTAAAATAAATATAATGATAATTATGGGAACCAGCTGACTGCAGAGGACGTTGGTTCCCTTTTGTTTTTTCTAAAAAATCATGATTAAATGTGAAAAGGAGATTACATTATGGAAGTACAACTCCAAGAGTTAATTGAACAGATCAAAAAGGATGGTGTTGCGGTTGCTGAGACAGAAGCCAAGGGCATAGTCGATGCAGCAAAGGCAGACGCCGAAAAGATTATTGCCGAAGCACAGGCACAGGCAGATAAAATTATGGCTGAAGCAAAAGCTGAAACTGAAAGAATGACAAAATCAAGTGAGGACGCTATTCGTCAGGCAGGACGTAATCTGCTTATTTCTTTCAGGGAAAGCGTAGCAAGAGAGCTTAAAACAATTATTAGTGAAAATGTTAACACCATATATTCATCAGATGAACTTGCAGAACTAATTATCAATATTATTGAGTGTTGGGCGAACAAGCCGGATGCGGAAGATATTTCGGTGATTTTGAATTCCAAAGATTTAAAAAGATTGGAAGAAGCTTTACTTGGCTCTCTTAAAGGAAAGATGTCAGAGGGTATCACATTAAAGGCTAATGATAATTTTGACGGCGGATTTCGTATTGCAGTAAATAACGGCAGTGCTTATTATGATTATTCTGCGGATGCGGTTGTGGATATGCTTTCAAATTATCTCAGCCCTAAGGTTAGTGAACTTCTGAAAGAGGCGAAAGAATAATTATGTCTGAATATTATTTAATTTCGCAGTTGCCCTCTTTAGACGGGATAAGTGAAAATACACCACTTCCCATTACCGAAGAACGCTTCAATGAACTTTGCGAACGCTTCTTAGGAAAAAAATCTCAAGAAGCTATAAAGAAGATTAGCTTATCTCCCCCAAAAAATGCAGAAAGATTGGGTTCATCTTTAATTGATGCATGGAACGAAAACGAAAGAAATTTACGTTTTGCACTGGGCAAGGTCAGGGCAGAAAAAATGAAGAAGCCCTTTGATACGGGAAACAGGATTTTATCCATAGAATATTTAAAAGTAGCAAGTACGGCAACAGAAATAGAAAATCCGATGGAAGCTGAAAAATATCTTGACGGTTTTCGTTTGGAATTACTGGAAGCATTAAGACCTGTGGACAGCTTTTCAGAGGATTATATTTTCTATTATGGACTTAAATTGAAGCTTATTCTCCGTATAAGGCAGTTTGATACTGAGGCAGGGGAAAAAGCATACAGAAATATTTATAATTCCATATTAAGTAAAGATAGGCTGGAGGCAATGTGATGACCGAAAATAGAGGAAAGGTATTAAGCATAAACGGAAACTTGGTGTCAGTTGAGTTTGACGGCAATGTTTCCATGAATGAAATATGCTATGTTAAAGTTGGCGAAACCGCCTTAAAGAGCGAAGTTATTCGTATAAGAGGAAATATTGCACAGGTGCAGGTTTATGAAATGACCGATGGAATCAAATGCGGAGACAGTGTGGAATTCACAGGAGATATGCTTTCTGCAGAACTTGGCCCCGGTTTGCTTGGCCAGATATATGACGGACTGCAAAACCCCCTCCCGGTTTTAGCAAAGCAGGCAGGCTGGTTTTTGGAAAGAGGAATTTACGCAGAAGGACTTGATAGTCAAAAGAAATGGGAGTTTACACCAACTGCCAATGAGGGTGATATAGTTCGTGCAGGTGAATACATCGGCACAGTTTTAGAAGGTCCCTTTACACACAAAATATTTATACCGTTTTATCTTTTGGGAAACTATAAGGTGAAAAGTATCGTCCGTAAGAGCGAATATACCGTAAGGGAAACTGTTGCAGTAGTAACTGACGAGCGTGGCCGTGAAATTCCCATAGCTATGTCTTTCAAATGGCCGGTAAAACGTGCTGTTAAATGTTACTCTGAAAGATTGGCACCCGTTGAAACAATGGAAACTAAGGTGCGTCTTATAGATTCATTCTTCCCGGTGGCAAAAGGCGGAACCTATTGTACTCCCGGCCCCTTCGGGGCAGGAAAAACAGTGCTGCAACACACCACTTCAAAATATGCCGACGTGGATATTGTAATTATTGCAGCCTGCGGAGAACGTGCCGGAGAGGTTGTTGAGACTCTGACAGAATTTCCTGAGCTTACAGATCCTAAAACAGGACGTTCGCTTATGGAGAGGACAATTATTATATGCAACACTTCTTCTATGCCTGTTGCTTCCCGTGAAGCTTCGGTTTATACATCTGTGACACTTGCGGAGTATTACAGACAGATGGGGCTTAACGTTCTTCTTTTGGCTGACTCCACCTCCCGTTGGGCTCAGGCTCTTCGTGAGATGTCCGGCAGACTTGAGGAAATTCCCGGAGAAGAGGCGTTCCCTGCATATCTTGAATCATATATTGCAGCATTTTATGAAAGAGCGGGTTATGTACGCCTGCCTGACGGAAGTACCGGCTCTGTAACTATTGGAGGAACGGTTTCTCCTGCAGGAGGTAACTTTGAAGAGCCTGTAACACAGGCAACACTGAAGGTTGTGGGAGCTTTCCACGGTCTTTCCCGTGAGCGTTCAGATGCAAGAAAGTATCCTGCTATTGATCCGCTTATATCCTGGTCCAAATATAAAAGTGTTATTGATAAAGATAAGCTGGATTTCTGCAAAGGAATTCTTCACCACGGAGATGAGATCGGTTCTATGATGAAGGTTGTTGGTGAAGAAGGAACAGCCCTTTCGGACTACATTACCTACCTGAAAGCTGAAATGCTTGATGCAGTTTACCTGCAGCAGAATTCTTTTGATCTGATTGAGGCAAACTGCGGAACATTGCGTCAGAGGTATGTAACGGACAAGCTTGTATATGTTCTGGGAAGTGATTATGCCTTAGAGAGCAAAGACGATGCACGCAGCTTCTTTAACCGTATGCGCCAGAGATTTATTGACTGGAATTATACCGAGTTTGAAAGCGAAGAATTCAAGAAGGCAGAAACTGAAATAGATGCTTTATATAATAGCGGCAAAGGAAAATTATCTCCATTGGCTGAAAATCTGTTAAAGGACGGTGAATGATAATGAACAAAGTATATAACAGAATTGAATCCATTACAGGCAACGTCATTACCGTCCGGGCAAAGGACGTTCAGTATAAGGAACTGGCACAGATTAATACCCGCTTTGGAAAGTCTCTGGCTCAGGTTAATAAGATTGACGGAGATATTGTATCTTTGCAGGTCTTTGCCGGAGGCCAGGGTGTTTCCACAGGAGATGAAGTGCGTTTTTTAGGCAGAGAAATGAGAGTATCATTCAGCGAAGATTTGTTAGGTCGAATCTTTAATGGTTCCGGTGAGCCGAGAGACAAGGGACCGGCTCTTACGGACAATATGAAGAGCATCGGTGGCCCTTCTGTTAATCCTACTAAACGTATTTTAGCTAACCGTATGATGAGAACCAATATTCCTATGATTGATATGTTCAATACATTGGTTATTTCGCAGAAATTACCCATTTTCTCTATTTCAGGCGAGCCGTACAACCAGCTTCTTGCCCGAATAGCTATGCAGGCAGAAGCCGATGTTATTGTTCTTGGCGGTATGGGACTTAAATATGACGACTTTCTGTATTTTAAGGAAGCTCTCTCAAAAGGAGGGGCTTTAAGCAAAACCGTTATGTTCATCCATACAGCCTCCGATCCTACGTTAGAATGTATGATGATTCCGGATATGGTGTTGGCGGTGGCAGAACAGTTTGCATTGCAGAATAAGGACGTATTGGTGCTTCTTACAGATATGACAAACTTTGCCGATGCTATGAAAGAAATAGCAATTACTCAGGAACAGGTGCCATCCAACCGTGGATATCCCGGCGATCTTTATTCTCAGCTTGCAGCCCGCTACGAAAAGGCGGTTGACTTTGCTGATTCAGGTTCGGTTACCGTTTTGGCAGTTACCACAATGCCCGGCGATGACGTAACTCATCCCGTTCCCGACAATACCGGATATATTACTGAGGGACAGTATTATCTCAAAGGTGGCCGTATAGAGCCTTTCGGTTCACTTTCCAGATTAAAGCAGAATGTAAACGGAAAAACACGTAAAGACCATCGTGCACTTATGGATGCAATGATTCGTATGTATTCTTCCTATAAAGAAACCCTGGAAAAGAAAAATATGGGCTTCGCAATGAGCCGTTGGGATGAAAAATTGCTGAAATACGGTGAACTTTTTGAAAGCAGGATGATGTCGCTGTCTGTAAATCTTTCTCTTGAAGGGGCACTTGATCTGGGATGGGAAATTTTATCCGATTGCTTTGAAAAAGACGAAACCGGCATAAAATCAGACCTTACTGATGAGTTTTGGCCTAAGAAGTAAGGAGGGATGAGTTTTGGCAAAAATCAAACTAACCAAAAATGAGTTAAAGGTACAAAAGGACGCGCTTAAAATGTACCGCAGATATTTGCCTACTCTGACACTGAAAAAACAACAGCTCCAATCAGAAATACGCACTATTGAGGCAAGAGCTAAAGCAGTGAGAAAGGAAAGAGAAATTCTTGAACATGGATTCAGAGAATGGATAGCTGTTTTTAGTGAAGAAGGAGCGTTCCCTGACGGAATAATAAGGGTAAGCAACATCCGTAAGGGGACAGGCAATATTGCCGGTGTTGATATTCCCATATATGAGGGAGCGGATTTTCAAAGGGGAGATTATGATCTTTATCAAACACCGCTCTGGGTAGACATAGCCTCAAATCATATGAAAAGGGCAATGTCTCTGGATCTGGAGGCAGAAGTGTTGGACGAGCAGGTTAGACTTTTGGAGAAGGAACTTCTTTCAACTTCTCAGAGGGTTAATCTGTTTGAAAAGGTTAAAATTCCCGAAACAGAGGAGAACATTAAAAAAATATCTATTTATATGGCAGACCAGCAGGTTAATGCTGTGGTGCGTTCTAAAATATCGAAAAAAAAGATAGCACTTCGTAATGTTGCCTCTTCTGACAAGGAGGTGTATTCATTATGATAGTACCTATGAAAAAGGTATCTCTTATTATAAGAGGTAATGAAAAAGAGGAAGCCTTAAAAAAACTGCGTGGCTTGGGCATTATTCATATAGAGATAACTGAAGGCTCTGGCGAAAAACTTTCTTATCTTATGGAGCAGATTTCTTTAATTGAAACTGCAATTTTTACCATAGGAAAAAGGAAAGATGTTATAAAAAAGGATATAAACACCCAAGAGGCACTATCTGTTGCAAAAGAAATTTCATCTCTTGATGAAGAAAAGAAAAAGTGTCAGGCAGAAAGAATTGCTCTTAATGCGGAGCTTGACCGTTTGAAAAGCTGGGGAAATATTGATCCTGACAGCATAAGCCTTTTGGAATCAAAGGGAATTGAGTTATGCTTTTATGATATGCCCAAGGCAGAATATGAAAAGCTTTCTGATAACGTAAAAACTATTCGTCTTGACAGCACAAAATCCAATGTTAAATTTATGATGCTTAAAGCTGATGTTTCAGAAGCTGAAGATGAAGTTTCTGCCCTTGACATTTACAGGCTGGATTTACCCTGTATGTCTACGGACAGAATGAAGGAAAAAATCGCAGAACTTGGCAGACATATTGACGAAACAGAAGAAATGATAGCTTCAAAGGCTTGTTATATTGACAGCTTAAAAAAGGCAGTTAAAAGCGTGGCAAAGGAAATAGAATTTGAAACCTACTCAACCGGTATGACAGATGAAGACTTGTCTTCAGATAATAGCAGGGAATTTTCTTTAGCTTACTTCAAAGGATATATCGAGGAAGAAAATTCAGATAAGCTTAAAGAGACGGCAGCAAACAATTCATGGGGGCTTTTAGTTGAAGAACCCTGTGAAGAGGATAACGTTCCGACTAAGCTTAAAAACAATAGGTTTGTGAGTCTTATTTATCCTTTGACTGACTTTCTGGGCACGGTTCCGGGATATTTTGAGTATGACATTTCCGCTTGGTTTTTGGCGTTTATACTGATATTCTTTGGAATTATTTTCGGTGACGGGGGATACGGGCTTCTGATAACAATCGCTGCTGCGATACCCATTATAAAATCAGTCATATCCAAAAAGCAGGTTTCTCCTATGTTTTTGCTTATAGGACTTTTTGGAATTTCAACAGTTGTGTGGGGCACACTTACCTGTACCTGGTTCGGTCTTTCCCCGGAGCAGTTACCCGGTTGGCTTAGGAGTTTATCGGTACCGGTAATTTCCAATGTGTATGCCGAAAAAATATGGTATCCCTTCTGGACAGAAGGAAAAGTTGGACTCACAACTGCTCAGAATCTTCAGATATTATGCTTTACACTGGCACTGATACAGCTTTCGGTGGCTCATATAAAAGGTGCCGTAAGAAATAAAGGAACCTTAAAAATGCTGGGGGATATAGGCGCTATATTACAGCTTTTGGGTATTTATTATCTGGTGCTCAGTTTAGTTGTAAATGCGCAGGTGTTCAGCTTTGGACTCGTAATCGGTCACGTACCCATAGGAACAGTATCCCTTTTATTGATTGGCATAGGTTTTTTAGTGAGCTTCGTATTTTCCAACTACGAAGGAAGCATTATAAAATCCATACTTTCAAGCCTTACAAATATCGTATCGGTTTTACTTGGTGTGGTGAATGTGTTTTCTGATATAGTTTCGTATATCAGACTCTGGGCTGTCGGTCTTGCGGGAGCGGCAATTTCTGCTACTGTAAATGAGCTGGCAGGTCCACTGATCGGCAATTTTATGTTTATGATAATTGCCATTATTCTCTTGGTGTTTGGTCACGGACTTAATATGATATTAAACATTCTGTCTGTTATAGTTCACGGAATCAGACTAAATACTCTGGAGTTTTCCTCACATTTGGATATGTCGTGGAGTGGCCATAAATTTCAACCATTTAAAGAACAAATTGATTAAAAGGAGAATTATTATGAATTTAGGAATTCTTGGAACAGCCCTGGCAATGGGTATTGCCGCTATCGGCTCGGCTATCGGTATTGGTATTGCAGGTCAGGCTTCTATCGGAGCGTGGAAAAAGTGCTATATGAGCAATAAGGCAGCGCCGTTTATTCTTACGGTTTTTGCCGGAGCACCTCTTACTCAGACTATTTACGGTTTCCTTTTAATGCAGCAGATGAAAGCATCCTCTGCTGATCCAGCATTTTTGCTTGGACTTGGAATTGCTTCTGGTGTTGCGATGGCTTTTTCAGCTGTTTTTCAGGGAAAAGCCGGTGCTGCAGGTGCGGATGCTTTGGCTGAAACAGGAAAAGGCTTTTCTCAATATATAACTGTTGTAGGTCTTTGCGAAACAGTTGCGTTATTTGCACTCGTTTTCAGTATGGTAGCATTAGGATAATATGAGAAAACAACGGATTAGGGCATCTACAACACATATTATATTATTAAGCTTTTTAATAGCAATATTAATAGGTGCATTATTGCTGTCGCTTCCCATAAGTTCAGCTGATGGAAAGGCAAAGCCTTTCCTGGATGCACTTTTCACTGCAACAACTTCCACGTGTGTGACCGGATTGGTAGTGACGCCAACTGTTTCTTCCTGGAGTATTTTTGGACAGGCTGTTATTTTGATACTGATTCAGATAGGTGGTCTTGGCGTTATAACCATTATGTCGGGACTTATGATACTTCTGCATAAGAAAATTGGTATTGGTGACCGATTGCTTTTGCAAGATGCATTTAATCTGAATTCTCTTTCAGGACTTGTTCGTTTTGTT
>JAZNEB010000024.1:0-183119 GCA_045588365.1 Clostridia bacterium
ATTGTCTGCGAAAAAGCATCACACACCAAATCATCTCCGTGATTTACAAAAACCTTCTTTGGCGGTTTTTCCATACTGCCAAGCCATCCGAGAAGCATATCCTTATCTGCATGACCGCTGATACCTACAATTGATTCTATCCTTGCATTTACCTGAATGCTCTCCCCAAACAGCGAAACATTCTTAGCTCCGTTTATAAGCTTTCTGCCGAAGGTTCCTTCTGCCTGATATCCAACAAAAAGTATTGTACTGTTTTCTCTCCACAGGTTATGCTTTAAATGATGTCTGATACGGCCTGCTTCACACATACCGGATGCAGATATAATTACCTTTGGAATCATATCAAAGTTTATTGCTCTTGACTCATCAGTTGTAACACTTAATCTTAATCCGGGAAAAGATATGGGATTGATACCTTGCTTTACAAGTGCAAGTGTTTCTTCATCATAATATCCCATCAGATTATCCTGATATATCTTTGTTGCCTCGACTGCAAGAGGCGAATCCACATACACAATAAAGTTTTCGTGACCTTTTACAAGACCTTGTTCCTTAATTGTCCTGAACAGATATAAAAGCTCCTGTGTTCTTCCGATTGCAAAGGATGGAATTACAAGATTACCGCCCTTTGAAAAGGTTTCCTGCATTATTTTTGTAAGCTGTGCAATATAGTCAGGTCTCTCACCGTGAACTCTGTCACCATAGGTTGATTCAATTACCACATAATCAGCATAAGGTGGATTTTGAGGGTTTCTGATAAGCGGTCTGTCTATGTTTCCTAAATCTCCAGAGAACAAAACTGTTCTTTCTTCACCGTTTTCATTTACTGTAATGTGGATGCTTGATGAACCAAGCAAGTGTCCTGCATCGCAGAAATTTATCGTTACACCTTCAAATATTTCTACCGGTTTGTTGTATCCGTGTCCTTCGAATAATTTCAGCGACTCCAATGCATCTGCAACAGTATATACGGGGATATACTGCTGATAGCCGGAACGCTCTGCTTTTCTGTTCTGCCACTCTGCTTCCTGTTCTTGAATGTGAGCAGAATCCTGAAGCATTATATTACAAAGCCTATGTGTTGCTTCTGTGCAGTACACGGGACCTGTGTATCCTTTTGCAACCATTGCCGGAATCATTCCTGAATGGTCTATGTGTGCATGAGTAAGGCAAATCGCATCAATCTCTATTGGTGCAACAGGCAATTCGCAGTTTTCATATGTATCGCCGCCTTGTTCCATACCGCAGTCAATAAGGATATGCTTTCCACAAGCTTCAAGCAAGGTACAAGAGCCTGTAACCTCATGAGCTGCTCCTATAAATGTTAATTTCATATTCACTTACTCCTCTCCTAATATTTCTTTTCCTTCATCTTCGGTTATGTATTCGACCTCTACCATACATTCTATGACTTTTTTCTGTCTTTGTTTCGCAAGGTCAGGTCTGTTGTTTAACGAATATACTGACGGTGCGTTTGGTCTTCCAACAAGTAAAGTACACTCATAGTCCGTCATACCATTCCGCATTTTTGCATATGTATATCATACAAGTGTATCATCTTTAACCTCAACAATATCTTCAATCTGACAGTTAAGAGCTTTACAAATCTTTATAAGAATTGTCAATGCTACTATCTCATTTTTATTAAGCTTTGTTAAAGTTGTTGAGGATATATCTGCAAGTTCCATTAGGTCATGCTTGCGAATATTACTTTTCTTCAATGTTTCCCATAGTCTTTGATATGTTACCATAGCATAAGCCTCCGAAAATTTATGTATTAATTATACACCTATTCGACAAAAAAATCAAGACTTCGCTTGATTTTCGTTATATTGCATTTCACTTTACAATTGAGGGAATATTTTTTGCAAAACAAAATGCAATACCTGTCTGCATCTATGATTTATAATCTTAAAATTATAAATCGCATAAGCAAATATTGCATTTCAGTTTACAATTGAGCTAATTATTGAAGTTGAATTGTAAAGAGAATACGGCAAAATAAAACCTCCGAAGATTTCTCCCCAGAAGTTCTGTTTGTATTGCTTACTTATTCGATTCGATAAATCTGTGCAATACTGTCGGTTCTTCCGCCATGTGCAAATGCCGATAACGACATTGACATTATAACCATGCAAATTGTTAATACTGAAAATATTCTCTTTCTCATGTTCATTCTCCTTAATCCTTAAATAACTTATTCATTCGCTCTGTTACTTCTTTGAGCTTTGCATTAGTTGCATTTTCATCGACTGTAATATTTATAATGCTGCCTTCTTTTGCATTGGGAGGAAGTATTGCTTTCGGGCAATCAATAACGCTTCCGTCCTCTAATTCAACTATAGAGCAGTTACGGTATATGGAACAGGGCTTCTGACTTGAATTTCAACTTTGCCGTCAACAATTTTCCTCGGCATATTATTATCGACATAGACGATATGCTCGTAGCTGATATTTTCTAATCGCCTGTGAACAATTTCACGGGGAATAATTTCGCCGCCAACCGAAATTGATTCCGAATTAAACATAATCTCAATAGCCGATTCATAATTCTTTTTTGTCAGACCTTCGAGTTCATATGTTTCTGCTCGATCCATCAAATCTTCTATTGATGATAGATGGTTATTAATAAAATAATTATTATTTATATTTGAGTATTTATTGTAGCCGTCTGACACACAACCCTCAGTCATTTCACAATCACAGGGTAGGTCATCAGGCACACAAGAGGTCGTACTTGAAACAACCTCATCAGGTTTTTCTGCGACCTGCATAGAGGTCTTTTCACACACCACATATAAATTGGAACCGGCGCTGCCGTCTTCTTTTGTTCGGTTAGTCTTATTGGTAATTTCAAGTTCAATCAAATGCTTAATTGCATTCTTTACTTTTGTTTCGCCTATGCCGATTTTCTCTGCAATCTTATTGTATGACGGAAAGCAAATACCATCGTCATCTGCCAGCATAAGAAGATAGCAAAGAACTTTAAATTCATAGGGATCAATCTCTGTATTTGTAATGTGTTTGTTTAGTACAATCGTAAAGTTTCCAGTATATATTTTCATAAAAGTATGCCTCCTTTTTGCATTAAAAAAAGCCGCATCATTTTGATACGACTCTATAACTTATTAACTTAAAACCTTTTGAGCAAAAGAAAAAGTACAGCTATTTTTCAATAACTGTACTTAGTTCTCTCTCAATCGGCTTTTTTCGGAAACATCCTTTTGAGAAACACCCCTAAGGGTATGCTTTTTGCTTTACCTCGTGTGAAATTTATTACTCCAATCAGCCTTCGCTTCTCTCGGCTTCTTGGTCAGGGACTTTCGGCAAAAAGTTATACTCAATAACTTTTTTCGCCTCAACTGATGGCGCACCAGAAGAAAGTAAGCACCCTTTAGGGTGCTTACTTTTTTTAGTTTGTGTCGCCGAAGGGACGAAGAACCCTTTCCGGGTTTTTGCGTCAAAAAAACGATTGATTATCGTTTTTAGCAAAAAGGTGCATCTATTGTGGCCGTGAATCCCCTTTGATTTTTATTTCAAAAATGGTTGACAAAGCTTTTTAAATATGTTATAATACCATTCGTGGCTGTGGAGAGGTATCGAAGTGGTCATAACGAGGCGGTCTTGAAAACCGTTTGGCCGAAAGGGCGCGTGGGTTCGAATCCCACCCTCTCCGCCATTTTTTTATTCAGGCGACAATTTAATAAGTGCGCAGAAAGCTGCGGCTATATCTTGGAGTAGTACTCAAGTTGGCCGAAGAGGCGCCCCTGCTAAGGGCGTAGGTCGGGAAACCGGCGCGAGAGTTCAAATCTCTCCTACTCCGCCAAGAAAAAAGACACCTTCGGGGGTGTTTTTTGCTTACTACAAGTGGATTTGAACTCGAGCGCCGGGTACCGGCGGGGGTTGGAGCACGACCGCTGCCGGTGGCAGATGAAGGAAGTGCGACAAGGGAGAAAACAAGAAGTGCCGAAACGGCAGGGCATCGGCACGACTATGTTTTCGAGTGGGCGTTTACGCTTCAAATCTCTCCTACTCCGCCATCAAATAACCCTAACTTTGATAAAAAGTTGGGGTTATTTTCTTGAAAAATATAAATTTTTGTTGTATAATAATCGTCGATATAATAAATAAGAATTTGACAGAGGTAGTTGCTATGGATGTAATCGATCATTATGATTTGTTGATAGAAGAACAAAACGATTCCTTACGTGATCTCCCCGTTTTACAAGAATATATGAGCAAATGGGATGGAGTGCCGTTTTTAGAAGCGTTGGAGCTTTCCAAAGATAAATCAGTTTTGGAAATCGGTATAGGTACAGGAAGAATTGCTGTTAAGGTTGCTCCGTGCTGCTTAAAAATGACAGGGATTGATATTTCGCCCAAAACCATTGAGAGAGCAAAAGACAACCTAAAAGAATACGGCAATATTTCTTTCGTATGCAGCGATTTTAATAGTCACGAATTTGACGAAACATTCGATGTTATATATTCTTCCCTCACAATGATGCACTTTGAAAACAAAGCAGCTGTTATTACAAAGATTGTTAATTTGTTAAAGGATAACGGCATCTTTTGCTTATCTATTGATAAGAACCAAAGCGAATATATTGATATGGGAACTCGCAAAATCAAGGTGTATCCTGACACTCTCGATAATATAACATCGCTCATAGGTGCAACCTCAATGTCGATTGTAAAAACAATTGAAATCGATAACGCACACATTATTGTAAGCAGAAAATAATTCAACAAATTCCAATTTGCAATGGGGGGTGCAAAAATACCGCCTATGTACCTTTTATGAAAATTGCGGTCATTTGCCAAGAAAAAAGACACCTTTTGGTGTCTTTTTTGTTTACTACAAGTGGATTTGAACTCGAGCGCCGGGAATTAATAAAAAAGCACTTTGGATAATCCAAAGTGCTTTTGATTTTATTCAGCCAATGCGATATTTGTGATGTGGGGATTTGCTCCGTTATACCAGTAAAGGAACGCTTCTACATCCACCTTGTCGCCCTCGTTAAGAGTGCCAACAGTTTCATAAACTTCTGTGTCAACGCCTGTTAAGTAAACCTCAACGCAGAAATCAAAATCTTCTTCTCCGTTTGATAAAGTTACATAAATGTCGTCGCCGGGTTCTTCGTTTTTATATTCAACCTTTGAAACTGTAAGGCCCTTGAATGCCACCTTCTGGTTCTGATAGTTGATAAGTTCTTCAGTTCCAAGAAGAGTTGTTGCATCAAAAGCTTCCGCAATGAAGCTTCCTTCCAAAATTTCGTATGTAGCTTCTGTAATTTCAACCTCACCTGACCATTCAGACTTATAGCCTGTAACTCTGATTTTTGTACCGGGGGTTAAAAGGTTATATTCTTCCTCTGTACAGGGCATTTCATATAAGAAATAAGCTCCGTCCTCTGCCTGAGTGTAGAATGTACCCTTGTTATCCCACCAGGACTGCTTTGCCTGAACATATGTATCAACTGTTACAAGAGTGTCAAGCTCTGCTGCAGCAAATTCTTCATAGGTCATAGCTGCCGCTTCTTCTTTAACTTCGTCCTTCTGGCAGCCTGCGAAAGCAAGTACCATTAAAAGAACCATAATGAGTGCTAAAATCTTTTTCATAATTATTCTCCTTTATATAAATTTCTTTAATAATTATACTCTCATTTTTACATAAGTCAACATTTTTTTACTTTTTATTTCTGTTCTTTAAGTATGCCCCTGCTATATAAACCCAAGCCAGTACAAGGCAAAGGAGCAAAATCTTCGATTCCTTCGGCAAGGGTTCTTTTTCCTTTAAGTTTCTTTTTAAGGAATCCAGCCTGTATAAGCCCTCCATCTCTTTATAAAGCTCCGTAAAATAGTTATCGTCAATTACTTCTTTTCTTCTTACGGACTTTACGGTTTCCTCTATTAAAGTTCCCGCCGCATTTCTCAAGGATGCAGAGCCGTTAAACACAGGAGTTACAAAGGTATTTTCAAGATTTTCAAGAACTATTTCCGATGCATCTATTTTCACCTTATAGTGAGTATCGTTATCTTCCCCGCTGCGGCTTATATAGTCCTTATATTCCCTATCCTCCCGGGCTTTTTTTGTTACAGGAACATAGCCCTCGGTTTTAGAATAGGCTATCTGCACCTCATTTGTCAGAAGATACTGTAAAAACAGCCAGGAAGCCAAAACCTCTTTTGGATTTTCCTTATTGAAAATGCAAACTGAAGGCCCCTGGGAAATCATTTTTGGATTTGCATTGTCAAGTTGCGGAATTCTTTTTACTACGGTTTCAAACCTTTTAAGGTCTTTTTTCGAAATGTCAACAAGGGGTGCATCCGACCCAATCCAGGTGGACCCTGCCGTGGAATCTATGGCAAAGATACACTGACCTGCATTTAAGAAATTACCGGGATAGCTTGACACCTTAAATGTGGAAAAGCTTCCCTTTTTTGTATGCTCTGCAATTTTTTTAAGGAATGCCTTTGTTTCATCATTGAACAATAAAATTTCCCCGTCATCTTTAGAATAAGGTGCATCTGCCTGAGCAAGGTACTGAATCATCATATTATCCGTGGACTTATAGATAAAAGGAATCATTACCTTCTGTCCGTTCACCTTATATGTCCCGTCGGGATTTTTCTCTGTTGCCTTATCCGAAACCTCCCACAAAAAATCCCAGGTGAGATTTTCGGGAATTTCATAGCCTAAGGCGTTTACCAAGTCTTTATTGATATAGCAAACCTCCGATGAGCGCATAAAAGGAAGGGCATAAAGTTTTCCGTCAAGAAAACATTCCGAAAGAAATTTTTCCGAGATTTCCTCCTTTTTCGGGGCGTCGAATTTCACTTCACTTCCTGAAAGACCGTACTTTTCATGCACCATCAGTTCATCCAACGGAACAACTGTCTCCCCTCCGCTTAAATATGTAGCTATGTGGTCAGGGTAGGTTATACATACATTGGGAGTTGTATCTGTGGAAATATTGGTAATGACGTCATTATATATTTTCCCGTAGTCGTTATAAAGCTTCATTTTAACCTTTATATTGGGGTATATCTTTGAAAAATCCTCCATGGCTTTTTCGTAAATTGCCGTCTGCACCTTGTTGGTATCATTTTTTGCCCAGAAGGTAATTTCAAAGCTCTCGTTTTCGTCAAAGCTGTCAGGAACTAAAAACACACGGGTTTCCTTTGTTCCGTGGCATCCTGAAAATATGCTCAGGGCAAAAAGCGAAACCAGAAAAAGCGAAACTAATTTCCTCATCCTTTTATGCCTCCCCTCGCCACGCCCTCCATTATCTTTTTCCTGAACATAACGAAAAGAACAATCAGAGGGAGAGATACCAAAGTTACAGCCGCCATCATGGCAGGAATATTTTCTCTGCCAAAGCCGTTTTCCCTTATTTCCTGAATACCACCTGACAAAAGGAAGTATTCCCTTTCGTCGGTAATAAGTCTCGGCCATACAAAGGAATTCCAGCATTCTATAACCTTTAATATAGTTACCGTGATTATTGTAGGCTTACAAATTGGAATTGCCACCTTCATCATATACTTAAAATCACTTGTGCCCGAAACCTTTGCTGCATAATAAAGCTCATCGGGAATGGACATAAAGCTTTCCTTTAAGAGGTACACATAGAAAACCGACATAACAGATGGCAATATGAGTCCCGCAAATGTATTTCGTAAATCGAGATTTGTAACCGTTACATAGTTTGTGATTATTACCAGTTCGTTTGGAATCATCATAAGAGAAAGAAAAAGAGTGAACAGAAGATTTTTCCCCTTAAATTCTAATCGGGCGAAAGCAAATGCGGCAGGCACAATTACCAGAAGCATTATCAATACGGTAAAGACGGTAAAAATAATGGTGTTTATAAAATAATCTCCCAAAGGAACCGAATAAAAGGCTTCCCTGTAATTTTCCATTGTGGGTGTCAGGGTAAAAAACTTAGGGATATATTCCGAATTATAGGTGCTATATCCTTTAAGTGAGGTCAGAACCATCCAGTAAAAGGGAAAAAGCACAAAAAGACCCCATAAAATGAGCAGGGCATAAATAAAAACCTTGGATATTTTTATTTTATCTTTGTTTAATACGTTCATAAATTCCCTCTTTTAATAGTGCACGTGTTTTTTGGACACGGTCAGATTTATCACTGTTATAGTAAGAACAATAGAAAAAAGAATAATGGCGGCGCTTGATGCGTAAGAGGGATAGCCTCCCCCGTCGCTGTAGAGCATATCGTAGATATAGCCTACTATGGTGTTCATGCCCTTTGCATTAAGGTCTGTCCCGAAAAGAGCAACTGCATCAGAATAGCACTTGAAAGCCCCGATAAAGCCCGTTATCACCAGATAGAAAATCATGGGCGAAATCATAGGCAGGGTTATTTTCCTGAAAATCCGGAATTCTCCCGTTCCGTCAATTCTTGCGGCATTATAGCAGTTTTCCGGAACATTGGACAGTGCCGTTGTCAAAATCAAAACCTTAAAGGGCATAACAACCCAGATGGTATAAAAACACATAACGAACATTTTGGCAAAGTAGGGGCCGTCAATAAAGTCAATAGGCCCTGCCCCGAAAACCGCCAGGCATAAATTCACAAGTCCGTCAGAATAAGGTGTTCTCTTAAAGAGAATCATAAACACAAGCCCCACCGCCAGAGTGTTTGTAACGTAGGGCAGAAAATATACGGTCTTTAAGAAATTTCTCAAAGGCCCTATTTTCGTAAGTCCGTAGGAAATGAAAATTGCAATTATGGTTGAAAGGGGCACGGTTATTATAACAAGCAGAAATGTGTTTTTCACTGCTCTTATAAAATAGGGGTCTCTTAAAACATATGAATAGTTATGTATTCCCGTGCCTGAAAATGTTCCCGATGCAAAGTTATACCCTTCTTCAAAGGAATATACGAATACGTCAATTAAGGGATAGACCATAAAAACGCCCAGAAACAAAAGGGCAGGCAGAAGATAAATAAATCCTTTATTTTTCATATTCCACCTACATTCTTTCCCCTGTTTCCTTTGAGAAAACAAAGACCTTGTCTTTGTTCAAGGAAAATTTTACGGTATCTTTATGGAATTCTTTTATTTTTTCTGCAGGAATTATGGCTCTGACTGACTGATTTTGGCTTGACTCATGGCCTGCCACCAATGATACGTCTTTTCCCATAACCTCTATCCCTTTTACATTTAATGTAATGACGCCACCACCCTCCAATAAAAAGCCTTCGGGGCGGATTCCCAGAAACGCCAAAGAATCGGGTGCATCCTTTTCCATTACAGCTTCATTTCCCACATAGAGAACTTTATTTTTTATTTCTGCTTCAAATATATTTATGGGCGGTATTCCCAGAAACTTTGCGGCAAATAAGCTTTTGGGATCGTCATAAATTTCCTGAGGTCTGCCCCACTGATTTATGAAACCCTTTTCCATAAGCACCACTTCATCGGAAATGCTCATGGCCTCCTCCTGGTCGTGGGTTACGAATATGGTTGTTATATTGGTTTCTTTCTGTATTCTTTTGATTTCCTCACGGGTCTGAAGTCTTAAACGGGCGTCTAAATTTGACAAAGGCTCATCCAAAAGAAGCACTTTGGGATTTTTAATAAGAGCTCTTGCAATGGCAACCCTTTGCTGCTGTCCGCCCGAAAGCTCCTTAGGTTTTCTTTTAAGCAGGTCTTCTATTTCCACAACCTTTGCGATTTTTTCTGCCTCAGCCAGCATTTCTTTTTTTGTCATTTTTTCCTTGCCCTTAAGATTGCCCAGAGGAAACATGATATTTTCCGCCACAGTCATATGAGGATATAAGGCATAGCTTTGAAAAACCATACCCACTCCCCTTTTTTCGGGAGGAAGGTCTGTTACATCCTCTCCGTCGAAGAAAATTCTTCCCTCCGTGGGGGTGGTAAGCCCTGAAATCATATTAAGAACGGTACTCTTTCCGCAGCCTGAAGGTCCTAAAAGCCCCGTCAGGGCACCGTCCTTAAATTCAAAGGAAAAATCATTTACCGCCGTAATTTCTCCCTTTGACTTTTTATCCCTTTCGGGAAATTTCTTAACTATATTTTTAAGCTCAATCTTCATAAAACGCCCTCCGTTTCACATAGCTATAATAACACATCCGTCTTATATTTGCAACAAAAAATCCCTTTATCTTCTGATAAAGGGATTCATATATTTTATTTCAGATTGAACTTTTCTCCACAGCCGTATTTTTCGTAAACATAGTCAATATCCTTATCGCCTCTGCCAGAAAGACAAGCCAAGATAGAACCTGACTTATGCTCTTTTGCATAGCGGATTGCAAATGCAACTGCATGGGCACTTTCAATAGCGGGAATAATTCCCTCATATCTTGAAAGAAGGAAAAATGCTTCCATTGCTTCTTCATCGGAAACAGTTTCATATTTTACTCTGCCCGAATCTCTTAAATATGCGTGCTCAGGTCCTACGCCGGGATAGTCAAGACCCGAAGCGATAGAGTAAACGGGTAAAGGCTCGCCATTCTCGTCTTGCAAAAGATAGCTGTCAAAGCCATGAAGTCTTCCCTTTGTGCCAAATTTCATAGTTGCCGCATGGTCGCCCACCGCTTCGCCCTTTCCTAAAGGCTCTACACCGTATATTTCAACGGGATCACCCAAGAAGGGAGTGAACATACCAAGTGAATTGGAGCCACCGCCAACTGCCGCAGTAATGGCATCAGGCATAATGCCTGTCATTTCCAAAAACTGTTCTCTTGCTTCTATACCTATAACAGACTGGAAGTCCCTTACCATTTTGGGGAAAGGATGAGGACCCAGTGCAGAACCGATGCAGTAAATTGCATTGTCATATTCCTTAAGATATGCCTCAAATGCGGCGTCAACCGCTTCCTTTAAGGTTTTAAGGCCGTGAGTTACAGGAACAACGTTGGCACCTAACATCTTCATTCTTATTACATTAGGATGCTGCTTTTCAATGTCAACCTCGCCCATATAAACGTCACATTCCATACCGAAATATGCAGCGGCGGTAGCAATTGCAACACCGTGCTGACCTGCGCCTGTTTCAGCAATGAGCTTTTTCTTGCCCATATACTTTGCAAGAAGGCCCTCACCCATACAGTGATTGAGCTTGTGCGCTCCTGTATGATTTAAGTCTTCTCTCTTTAAGTAAATCTGGCAGTTACCGAAAAGCTTGGAAAGTCTTTCGCAGTGATGAACGGGAGTGGGACGGCCCTGAAACTCCTTTCTTATTCTGCGAAGCTCGTTTATAAACTGTGCTGAATGGCAGATAGCCTCATAAGCGTCGCTTGCTTCCTTGAAAGCAGGAACAAGCTCGTCAGGAAGATATGCTCCGCCGAATTCTCCGAAATATCCCTCTTCGTTGGGGAAATCCTTAAGATAATGGTCAAAATCCTTGTAGGTTTTCATAAAAATTACTCCTTTACGATTTTTTGGTAAAAAAACACTCTCATCCCAAAGCCTTGGGACAAGAGTGTAAAATCTCCTGCGTTGCCACCCAAATTCACTTAAATTAAAGTGCACTCACGGCGTACTATCATACGCCTGTCGCTTTTACGGTTGACCTCCGTCGCCCCTAACAAAATTGCTCGGTTTGCCCTCACGAGTCCATTCACCTAAGTCCTTATTACCGCAATTCCACCATCTGCGGATCTCTTGAAACAAGGGGTCGTAAGCTACTATTCTCGCTCATCGGTTTAGGATGTATTATGTTTTCATAAATAATATCACAAAAGTTTTTCTTTGTCAATAGGCTATTTTGAAAGACGCTCCGCCTGAGATAAAGCATGTTCTACGATTTCCTCTCCCGCTTCTTCGCACAAAACTCTTGAATTGGGCTGAACCTCATAAATCATTGTTCCAAAAGCTTCCTTTGTGGGAAGATAGCAGTTTCTTCCGCCGTTTGCCATGGTTGCAACCATTGTTATCTTTGCGGGGGACTTTTCCTTTAACATAAGACCATATTCTGTATAAGGCTCACCCAAAAGACCGAAAATCATGGCGTCGCCGATACGGATTGTCTGAATGCACACAGGGATGAGAGGCGGCATACTTGCCTTTTTAAGTATAATTTCAGCATTCATTCTCTTAAATTCGATGGAGTCGGGCTTTGAAATATCAACGCCCATGTTTGCTGAAGGATAGGTTTTAATAAGATATTCGGCTTCTTCCAGCTCTTCCTTTGAAAATTCCTGCCTTTTTATATCAATATATTCCTTTATGCTTTCTACTTTGTCAACCTTTAATTCCTTTGCTTCCTTTATGTGTAAAAGAGCCGCTTTTGCCAAAGCTTCGCCGATGTCAAGGCACAAGGGACGGTCGAAAACCTTGCTTCCCCTGTTTACATCAAGTGCATTCAAATTTCCGTTTGCCCCCGAAAGAAAAGCAGTTACAAATCCATCCCCAAATTCTTCTTTCATGATTCCTGATAAAACCCCTGAATAATCCGCACTTAAATTACATCCCCACTTGGTTAAAGTGGAATCGTGATGGCAGGCAAAATTCATAATAGCACCCATGGGCTTATCCTCGCTGTCAAAGAAGAAAAGGGTGGAAAACTCCTCGTCAACCTCTCCGAAAACCCTTTCAATTTCAGGATTTCCGATACCGGGATTTGTTCTTGCAGTACCATCTTTCATTAAATAGTTTCTGTTAAAGGTAAGACCCTTTTCTATAGAAGACGCATATTTAATCTTACAGGGTTCCATTCGCTGATAGGCTAAAATTGCGGCATCAGCCATAAGACATCTTAAAATGTGAAAATATGCCTCATATTCCGTTTCATCTCCGCCGTCAACCATTCTCGGCATACCTGTATGGGTGTGGGTTGCAGAAATCATTACATTCTCTTTCGGAATTTTTGTAAAGTCAGTTATTCTCTCCAAAATTGGCTCGCACATTCTTGTTGAGGTTGCAATTCCGTCAAGAGAAATGGAAATAACCGTATTTCCGTCTTTTTCTATAGCTACAGCTTTTGCATAAAGCCTGTCATGCACTCCGTCCCCCAATCGCTTTGAATAATATCCGGGAATTGCATAGCCAAGCGGAGGAGTTATTTCTTTTTCATAAAATCCTGCTTTAAGCATACTTATCTCCTTTTGCAATTATTTCATTATTCTCTCTGCCTGAGAAAGAGCCTTTTCTACTATTATTTCTCCTGTTTCAGCTCCAAACCATCCTGCCGGAAGCTGTGCTTCGTAAATCTGTGTTCCGAACGCCTCTTTTGTAGGAATGTATCCTGTTTTTCCGCCGTTTGCAATACTTGCAACAATATTATACTTTGCGGGGGATTTTTCCTTTAAGGCAAGGCCGTATTCGGTAAACTGTTCTCCCAGTAACGCAAAAATCAGGCACTCACCTATTCTTAAAGTCTGCACACAAACAGGCACTTCGTCAGGCATCTGATCTATAGCCACAATCTTTTCTGCATTATGTCTTTTATATTCAACAGAGTCAGGCTTTGAAATATCAACCCCAAAGTCATCCTTTGAATAGGTTTTGATAAGATAATAAGCCTCTTCTATTTCTTCTTTCGGAATGTATTTTTTAGGAGCAAGAACGTTTTCTTTAAGGCTATCTATAACATCAACCTCAAGTTCTTTTCCCTCTTCATAATGGCATATCGCCGCTTTTGCCAAAGCTTCGCCCACATCCTCACAGGCAGGACGTTCGAACACATTGCTTCCTCTGTTTATATCAAGGACATTTAAGTTTCCGCATGCTCCCAGCATAAATAAAGGCACAAAATCGCTTCCGAAATGTTCTTTAAGAAGTCCTGATAAAACACCGGGATAGTCGGCACTTAAATTCCATCCCCATTTACATAAGGTTGAATCCGTATGGCAAGCGAAGTTAAGAATAGCTCCCATAGGCTTATCTTCTTCGTTTAAGAAATACATTGTTATAAATTCTTCGTCAACCTTTCCGAAAACCCTATCAATTTCAGGATTGCCGATACCGGGATTTGTTCTTGCAGTGCCGTCTTTCATATAGTAATTTCTGTTAAAGGTAAGCCCCTTTTCTATTGAAGATGCATATCTTACTTTTGCAGGAACCATTCTTTGATATGCCAAAATTGCCGCATCGGCAATAAAGCAACTTAATATATGAAAATAAGGTGCATACCCATTATCTAATTCATTATCTTCCATTGAAGGAGAAGGCATACCTGTATGAGAATGTGTTGCCGAAATCATTACATTTTCCCTGGGTACATTTATAATTTTTTCAATTCTTTCAAATGCGGGGTCAATAATTTCATCATATGTATAAAGACCATCCATAACAACTGTTATAACCGTCTTTCCGTCCACATCCATGGAAAGGGCCTTGGCATAAAGCCTGTCATGCACTCCGTCCCCAAATCTTTTCTCAAAATATCCGGGAATTGCATAGCCAAGCGGAGGAGTTATTTCCTTCTCGTAAAATCCTGCTTTTAACATTGTATATACACCCTCTCTGTATAATGATAACTTAATTATATAACAAAAAAAATTAAAATCAAATGTAATATATTGCTTTTTTATATAAAAATATTGCTATTTCTTCCGAAATAGCAATATTTTTGGTTTTATTTTTCCATAAGTTCGTTTGCAAGGGTAATTGCAAAATCAACTATCTTTTCGCCTGCAGCTTCTTCATATACACGGGAACCTAACTGAGCTTCATAAATCTGCGAGCCGAAAGCATCCTTTGTAGCAAGATAGCAACTTCTTCCACCGTTTGCCAGTGTTGCCACCATATTAACCTTGGCAGGAGACTTTTCTTTAACGGAAATGCCGTATTCTGTATAAGGCTCGCCCAGGAAAGCAAAGAGCATGCATTCGCCTATTCTTATTGCCTGCACACAAACGGGCATAACCAGAGGAAGCTCTGCTTTCTTAAGAAGTGTTTCTGCATTAGCTCTCTTATATTCAATGGAATCAGGTTTTCCTATATCTACCACTCCTCCCTTGGGAACAGTTGCAATAAGATGCTTTGCTTCTTCTATCTCCTCATCTGTAATTGTCATTCTGTTTATATCAACATATTTTTTAGCACTCTCAACCTTTTCAACCTTAAGGTCTTCTGCCCTCTTGAAATTGTTTATTGCAGCTTCTGAAAGCTGATTTCCGATATCCAAATATCTGGGATGAGGAAGAACCTTTTCTTTTCTGTTTACATCAATGTGATTTAAGTTTCCGCAAGCGCCTTGAAAGAACACGGATACAAAATCATCGCCAAATTCCTTTTTCATATTCTTAGCGAGAATTCCCGAAAAGTCGGAGCTGTAACGCCAGCCGTCGGGTTGACCGCCGATGGAATCGTGATGGCAGGCAAAGCTTGAAAGCGAACCGAACACCTTGCCTTCTTCGTTTATAAAGTAAAGCATAGAAAACTCTTCATCCACTTTTCCGAAAGGCTCAACTATATCGGGATTGCCTATTCCGGGATTTGTTCTTATGCTGCCGTCCTTCATCTTGTAGTTTCTGTTAAAGGTAAGTCCTTTCTCTATTGAAGATGCATATTTTACGGTAGCGTTTTCCATTCTCTGATAAGCTAAAATAGCCGCATCAGCCATAAGACATCTTAAAATATGGAAATATGCCTCATAATCTTCCCCGGTTGAGTCGTTTGCATTTGTTTTCATTTCACTGTTTACAACTCTGGGATGACCGGTATGAGTGTGAGTTGCCGCAATTAAGACATTTTCTCTTTTTACTCCTATGATTTTTTCGATTCTCTCAAGTACGGGATCACACAATGCATCTGAGGTACTGATACCGTCAAGAGCAATAGTAATTACTGTATTTCCGTCTAACTGGAGCGCCATTGCCTTTGCATATAAGCGGTCGCGAACACCGGTTGCCAGCCTTACACCAAAATATCCCGGCATAGGATAGCCCAGGGGAGGTGTAATTTCTTTCTCATAAAATCCTGCTTTTAACATAGCCATTCTCCTTTATGTAAATTATTTCATGATTTTTTCTGCCTGCTTAAGTGCCGCATCCACCATTGTATCTCCACCCTCGGCAACGAACATGGATGCTGCGGGCTGAGCTTCGTAAATTGTGGTGCCGAAAGCTTCGGCAACAGGGATATACTCAGAAAATGTGCCGTTTGAAAGAGTAGATACCATTGTAAGCTTTGCGGGGGAATTCTCTTTAAGCTTAAGTCCGAATTCTGTATAAACTTCTCCTATAAGTGCGAAAATAATCGCATCCCCGAGGCGGATGGTCTGAACCGGCACATCCATATAATCTGACATATTGTATTTTTCCAAAACCCCCTCTGCATTTGCTCTTTTATATTCTATGGAATCCGGTTTTCCGATATCTACCACAAGTTCTCCCTTAGGTACATTCTTTATTAAATATTCTGCCTCTTTTGCCTCTTCTTCTGTAGGCTTCTGAACCTTTACGGGGACATATTCCTTTATGGAATCAATAGCAGAAATTTGGAGAGGCTCTGCATTTTCAAAATGATTAAGCATAGCTTCTGTAAGCTGTTTCGCAATATCCAAATATCTGGGATGAGGAAGTATCACATCTTTTCTATTTACATCAATGTGATTTAAGTTACCGCATGCTCCCGAAATAAATACGGAGATAAATTCATCACCGAACTTTTCTTTCATATTTTTTGCCATAAGTCCAGAATAGTCGGCACTGTAACGCCATCCTCCGGGCCAGCCTCCGCCGATGGAATCGTGATGCAATGCGAAGTTTGAAAGCACTCCTATGGGCTTTTCATTTTCATCAAAGAAGAAAATTGTTGAAAATTCCTCGTCAATTTCTCCAAAATGCTTTACTATGTCAGGATTTCCTACACCGGGATTTGTTCTGATGCTTCCGTCCTTCATTATATAGTTTCTGTTAAAGGTGAGGCCTTTTTCTATGCTCTTTCCCCACTTTGCAGTAACAGGAACCATTCTCTGATATGCCAAGATGGCAGTATCTGCCACAAGGCAGCTTAATATGTGATAATATTCCTTATAATCCTCCGCCTGGTTTTCTATCTGAGAATTAGGCAGACCCATATGTGTATGGGTTGCGGAAATAAGTACATTTTCCTTGGGAACGTTTATGTACTTTTCAATTCTTTCATAAACCGCGTTACAAATCAAATCTTCTGTGAGGACAGCGTCCATCACTATGGTAATAACAACCTTTCCGCCAAGTTCAAAAACTGCTGCTTTTGCAAAAAGTCTGTCCCTTACACCCTCTGCGTATCTGTGACCGAAATAGCCAGGCATATTGTAGCCTAAAGGAGGTGTAATTTCTTTTTCGTAAAATCCTGCTTTTAACATAATTAAATCTCCCTTTTTAGTTAATTTAATTTGAGTTTCCCCAATATTTACGGTTACATAATAGTACAAATAAAAAGCATTGTCAATGATAAAAAACGTTAATTTTATTCTGTTTTTTATCTATATTTCAATTCTAAAATTTTCTTTACGGATTCGTCTATTCTTTCTTCTGTAATTTCTCCCGAAATGACAGCATTTTTTATGGCATCGTGGGTGCCTTTTACATCTTTCGGCATCAAAATCATATCCGTTCCCGCACCTATAGCTTTTATAACCGCATCTTCCTCCTTATACTCCTTTGTAATTGCTCCCATACTGAAAGAATCGGTAATGACAATTCCCTTAAAGCCAAGATGCCCCTTTAACATATCGGTTATAACCTCTTTTGACATGGAAGACGGGACCTTTTCCTCAGTTGCATTTACCAAGGTCATATGAGATACCATTACAAAGCTGCAGCCTGCTTTTATTCCTTCTATAAAGGGAAGAAATTCACTTTCCGAAAGCTCTTCTTTTGTTCTCAAGCTTTCTGCTCTGCCGTTATGGGAATTTACACTTGTACTTCCGTGGCCGGGAAAATGCTTAAGGACAGAATAAACGCCCTTTTCCTCCAAACCCAGTACCACGTTTTTTACCATAGTAGAAACCAAAGCGGCATCACTTCCGAAGGAGCGGCTTCCGATTTCAGTATTATTCTTATTTATAAGCACGTCCGTAACGGGAGCAAAGTCCAAGTTGAAGCCAAGAGAAGACAATTCTTCCCCTAAGGTTTTTCCAACCTGGTAGGCTTTTGCTTCATCTCCCGTTTTGCCGATTTCGGCCATAGAGGGAAAGTGTGTAACCCCCATTGCAGGGTTACTTCCGAGCCTTGATACAATTCCGCCCTCCTCGTCAACTCCTATAAAAAGAGGAATTTTAGAGTAGCTTTTTGTGTTTTCAATCATCTCTTTAGTTTGCTCTCTTGTCTCAAAATTAGGAGCAAAATAAATAATTCCTCCAACGGGGTATTTTGAGAGAGCCTCCTTGGTGGTTTCTCCTGCGGATATAACCTGTCCCACACCCGTTATGGATTCAGGAGTTACAAACATCATCTGATATATTTTTTCGCTTAAGGTCATAGCTTCCAAAACTTCTTCAGCCCTTGATTTTTGTATGACCTCAAGTTCTTTTTTTTCTTCGTTTTTGCAACCTGTAAAAATAAATGAAATAGCAAGGATTATAAAAAGTATCTTTTTCATAAAAATCCCCCTTTTTTTAATTATAGCACGTTCCTTCATACTTGTACACACAAAAAAATAGAAGATTCCAAAAGGAATCTTCTATTTTTTATTTATTTTGTAATTGTTACAGTCTGAGTAGCGCCGTCCCATCCTACTTCATAGCCTAAAACCTCGGATACGAATCTTACGGGAATGAATGTACGGCTTTCTGTGATTACGGGAGCAACGGGAAGCTGCTGAGTCTTTCCGTCAACTCTTACAGCCTTGGAGCCGATCTGAAGTGTAATTTTTGTTACACCCTTGCTGATTGTGATTGTCTGGGTGTCTCCGTCCCAGCCGATTTCAGCACCCATTTCTTCCACAAGACCTCTTAAGGGAATGAGTGTTGAACCGTTGTCAATATAAGGAGCAACGTCCATAGTCTTATTTCCCTTTAAAGAAGTAATATCCTTGCTTCCGATTACAAGAGTGTACTTTTCAGGCTCAACCTTCTTAGAACCCTTCAAAAATTCAATTTCTGTAAAGTTGAAATGTCCTGCATCATTGGTGATTCCTTGTAAGAGCACAAGCTTAATTCCGCGCATCTTCTTGTTCACACCGTCAGCGAACAGGTAGCTTGCGGGCTTTCTTGCCACATCTTCTTCCTTGCTGGGATCAGCAACCTTCTTAACCTCATATTCAAGCTTAGCTGTTGCAATTTCCTTTTCTCCGTCTTTGTATATACCGATAACCTTAATGAGAGCGGGATTAGCTGCACCGCCTAATGTTCTGGGATAAATTCTGAATCCGTCTACGTCAATATCTCCCTTGAACATAAAGGTAAGAGTTCTTCCTTCTTCGTCGTTGGTAACACCAGTCATTGAATGCCATGTCTCACCCATACCGCCGTAGCAAACTCCGTCAAAGAGCTTATCAAATGTGAATGTTGTGTTTATTTCCGAGCCTGCTCCTGATTTTGTCATATCAAGAATTTCTTTTGCTTCGTAAGCTTCTTCATTTCCGGTAGCAACAGTTGTTGCTTCGGGTGTAGATGAAGGTGTAGTTGTGGTTGTTGCAGGAGCTGTTGTATCAGTTTTTCCGTCGGGAGTTAAAAATTCAAGCTCTGTAAAGTTGAAATGTCCTGCACCGCCGTTTATTCCCTTGGTCATAATAAGCTTCATACCAAGCATTTTCTTATTTACATCTGAACCGAAAAGATATTCTGAAGGCTTTGATACTACATTGGGGTCCTTATTTACATCAGTAACCTCCTTTATCAAATCAAAGGAGAATTTAGCAGTTGCAATTTCCTTTTCGCCGCCTGCATAAATACCTATAACCTTCATTTCTGTGGGTGTTGCAGTTCCGTTGATGGTTCTGGGATAAACCCTTAAGCCGCCTATTTCTGTTTCTCCCTTGAACATGATGGTGAGAGTTCTTCCTGCTTCATCATTTGTAAGACCTGTAGCCGAATGCCAGGAATCTGTCATATTTCCGTAGTACTTACCGTCAAAGAGCTTATCGAAAGTACAAGCCACATTTATCTCCGAGCCTGCACCCGACTTTGTCATATCAATGATATTGGAAGCTTTATACTGTCCACCAAGACCTGTAACAGCAGCAGGTGCAGTTGTTGTGGTGGTGGTTTTAGTTGTGGTAGCAGGCTTTTCTGCAGGAATTGTATCAGCCTTTGCGCCGGGCTTTAATATCTGAAGCTCTGAGAAATTGAAATGACCTGCATCGCCTGTTATTCCCTTTTCCATAACAAGCTTTAAGCCCATGAGCTTTTTGTCAACACCTGAGCCGAAGAGATAGGTCGAGGGCTTTCTTACAACGTTTTCTTCCTTATTTACATCAGCAACCTTAATGATTTCAAAATTAAAGCCTGCTTTTGCAATTTCCTTTTCGCCTGACTTATATATACCGATAACCCTTACAATAGCAGGAGTTGCAAAACCATTTAAGGTTCTGGGATAAATTCTTAAGCCCGAAACCTCTGTTTCACTCTTGAACATGATTGTGAGAGTTCTTCCTGCTTCATTATTTGTAAGTCCTGTAGCAGAATGCCAGCAATCTGACATATTACCGTAGTACTTACCGTTAAAAAGCTTGTCAAAGGTGCATGCAACGTTGATTTCCGAGCCTGCACCCGACTTTGTCATATCAATAATTTCTGCAGGATTATAAAAATCATCATCTGCAAAAACGCCTGCTGCACCAACGGATAAAACCATTGAAAGTGCAAGTAACAATGTTAAAATCTTCTTCATAAAAAATCCTCCCAAAAAACTTTTTACTTCTCCTTTGATTATACTCTAATTTTTTACCAAAGTCAATAAAAGCCTTTGCTCTGCCGTTTTTTTGTGAATAATCTATATTTACGCCAGACATATTTGTGCAAAATAACAAGCGTGCGTTCTGCACGCTTGTTATTTTATTATTTCGTTATTATAACCGTCTGTGTAGCGCCGTCCCAGGATACGTTATAGCCTAAAATTTCAGATACAAATCTGACGGGTATAAAGGTACGGTTATTCGTTATAACGGGGGGATTTAACAAGGTGTATTTAAGAAGTCCGTATCTCGAATCGTCAACATAAACAAGATCATTCCATATCTGGAGGTTTATTACAACCTCGTCCTTTGATATAGTGATTTTTTCCTTCGCCCCGTTCCAGCCGATTTCGGCTCCCATTTCCTCCACAAGACCTCTTAAAGGTATGAGCGTGGAGCCGTTTACAATGTAAGGAGCAACATCCAACGCCTTATTCGAAACTTCTCCCGTTCCCTTAATGACCTCTATAACAGGAGAGCCTATTTTAAGAACGTAGGTTGCCTTGTCTTTATTTAATCTTGCTTCCCTCGCCTTGGAGCTTTCGAAAAATCTGATTTCAGTTGCCGAAACTCTCTGGGCGTTATTCTTTATAATTTCTATATCAATATAACGTGCGGTGATTTCCTCTTCAAATACTATGATTTTTTCAGCCAGAGTTTTTTCAAATGTAATGTGCTTTACTTCCTTATAGTCCATTCCGTCCATGGATGTATGGATTTTAGCCTCCAGCCATAAGCCGTGCATATCCTCTGACTGTCTGGGAAGATAGTGAATCTCCTTTAAGGTATAGGTTTTTCCCATATCAACCTCTACCACAACGCTTTCTCCGTCTTTTACAGTCTCCGTCTGCCAGATGGTATTTCTGTAGCCGTCAAAAGCTCTGGGAAGCTCGTTTCCATTCCAGTTTTTGCCTCCGTAATAAACAGAAAAACCGTCTCTGTTTATTTCATACAGAGCATTTTCCATAGCATATTTTTCATAATCCGAAAGCTTTACTGATTCAAGAGTTGATAAAGGCTTGAGTACGAAAAATTCTGCCATTGAGCCGTATCCGCCTCTGCCCTCCAAAACCTCCAGCCTTATACGCTTTACCTTTACATTTGCAGAAAGTCTTACATTCTGCAAAAGACCTAAAGCTCCCGAGTCGGAAATTTTAAATTCCGCATTTTCGATAAGCTTTACGTATTCGCCCTCGTCTGAATCAGATGCATAAAAGCTCATTCTTAATATATCGCCCGAATGATTGTCAACTCTGGGCAAGAATACGAATTCTGAAATTTCTGTGAGTTCGGGCAGGGTTATATCAAGATAGAAAGGAGCCTTATCGTGTCCCGTAAGCTTTCCGTTCTCCACATAATACTTTGAATGCCAGTAGGTTTTCTTTTTCCCGTCTATAATATGTCCCGCAGGAGAAATTTCAGAGCTTGATGTAACCTTCCATCCTTGTCTGTCCACGGCATTGTCAACAGTGTATTTTTCTTCTTCAACCTTTGGTGCTTCAGTAACCACTTCTCCTGCCTCACCGCCTGTTAGAACCACAAGCTCAGCGCAGGTTCCGAAGCCTCCGTAGCTGCTTGTTATTTCAAGCCTTATAGCCTTAAGCTCCTTATCTCCCCAGGAGCAAATCTGATTATCAAAACGCTTCGCATCAGATTTAAGTGCATAGCCACCAAGTCTTTCAAAGTTCGTTCCGTCAACGGAGCCATAGACATTACCTGTCCTCATGGTTCCCGACTCCGCATCCTGACGGGGAATGTAGCAAAGCCCTGAAACCTTCTCCTTGTCGGGGAATGTTATGGTTATAGTGTGGGGGCACTTTTCATATTTGTCCAGCTTTCCGTCTACTGTGGTATAGTGGGAATGCCAGTAGGTTTTGTCGTTACCGTCAAAAATCTTGCCTTTGGTTCCACCTATATCACTGGAAACTTCCACTTTCCATTCGTTTAAGAACGTTACCTCTTTTGCGCCCTTTCCGTATTCTCCTACGCCAAGGACTCCTTCTTTCACCACATTATTTTCAGCTTTTTTGGTGCTGTCCTTTATAAGGGTAAGCTCTCCGCAGGAGGCATATCCCCCGTAGCTTTTGGTGATTTCAAGAGCAATTCCCTTTAAGCTTTTGTTTCCCCAGGAGCAAAACTGCTCTTCAAAGCGCTTTGCATCGGGAATAAGGGGAAATTCTGCAATCTTTACATAGGTCTTTCCGTCAGTTGTGCCGTAGACGTTCCCCTCCCTCATAGTTCCCGAATTGGAGTCCGCTCTGGGAGTGTATATAAGCCCTGATACGGTCATATCTTTCCCGAACTCTATCTTTATAACGTGGGGGCAATCTTCAAATTTGGTGATTTTTCCGCCCTCCACGGTATAATGTGAATGCCAGAAGGTTTTAGGGTCGTTATCGAAAAGCTTTCCTTTGGTTCCTCCGATATCGCTGGAAAGCTCAACCTTCCAGGAAGAATCATAGGGAATTTTACTGCCGTCTGCACTTACGGGAATAACCAAAGAAATTATCATTAAAAGAGTCAATGCAAAAGTTAATAATTTTCTCATTTTATCCCCTCCTTAATTAAAGTGTGAAAGCACGCTTTTTACTGTATCAACCGGTGTATATTCGGGACTTAATGTGTAAACCCCGTCTCCCAAGGACATAACCTCATAACCATAACACTCCTCTATAAAGGAAAGAGGAATATAGATTATTCCGTCTATCGCCTTTATGGGGTTGGAAAGTGTTTTAAGTTCTCCGTCCGCCTTGGCAACAAGTGTATCTAAGGTAGAATATGTCCACATATAATTTGTAACTTCGGTTAATTCGTCGTTCATTTCAAAATGATAGGTACGAAGTACATTATAAAACGCATTGTAGTCGGTTTTTGTCCTTCCGTAGCCCATAGCTTCGTTGAAAGTATCCTCCGGAATATAAAGTGTTCCGTTCATTTCTATGGGAGTTATTCCCTTTGCCTTTTCGTAAACATCCATCTTTGCTCCGTTTACTATCATCTTTTCAGAGCCCGCCTTGAAAATGCTTGTATCAAATAAAATTCCTCTTTCTCTTTCTCCCAATGTTGTTTCGGCAACTTCTGTATAGACATAGTTGAATCTTCCGTAGGGAGCAACGCTTCCGTCAGAATAGAAATTCATAAAATCATTTAATCCTGACACGGAGTCTGTCCACTTGAATTCAAAATTCACGGGAGTTTCCAAATCAAGTAATGCTTTGGAAATTTCAACCATCATGGTATTTCCCTTTATGTTATAGGAAATTTCACCAGTCTTTTCAAAGGCTCCGTTTTTATAAGCGGATAAAATTCCCTTTCCCATAAGATTTACCGCATAATCATAGCCTTCCCAGCCTGTGGAATACTCTCTGTCGGCATTTATCAGAAGATTCAGGAAATTATTGTCGTGTTCCTTGATATCCTCTTCACAAATTACAAGGAAATAGAATTTATCCTTATCAAATGAAACCTTTGCCGATTTTATTGCATTATTGACAGTGGTTTTATATACCCTCTGTGTAAAGCCCTCGCCGGGAAGAGAATATCCGTAGGTGTCCCTTTCATAATTCTGGTATGCGTTTAAGAAAAGAGGTCCTACATTGTCCCACTGGGATACGTCGCCCTTTATATCAATGGTTTTCATTCCCGAAGCTACGGGGGTGGGACGTACGCCCTTATATTTTCTTATAAAGTCGCAGAGAAGATTGTAATAGTCGTCCTTAAGTGCCCCTCTTGAAGGCTCGAAATCACGGCTGTTGTCATCGTCAAAGGTATCAACAAAAGTATTGGGAAGTCCGTACCAGTCCTTGTTTCTTGCGGCAGTCTGCTCGTTCCAGCCGTTTATGAATATAAATTCAGGCTCTGCAGTAAGTGCCAAAGCTGCCTGTTCACGGAAGAAGTATGCCTTTCTTGCGGCTTCAGGAGTGTAGTCGCTTCCGAAAACCTCGGAAAAGCTTCTTCCTTTGTTATATTCATAGGATGCAGCACCATGAGAAAGAGTTCCTCCATGAGAGGGAGTGTTAAGTGAGCAGCCCACGGACATAAATTCGGGAGCTCCCGTTTTATCGGGATTTCGAAGCTGCTGGGGGAAATGCTCAAGCCAGAACCATTCGTTTTCCTTAGGCTCCGCATCTCTCTTTACCGCACCGTAGCGGATGGTGAAAAAGTCGTGAATTTCCTCTACCAGTTCCCTGTGATAGGTGTCGTTTTTATTCATCTGTTCCAAGGCATATTCTTTTCTGGTGTTGGCAAAAAGCAGGGGCTTTCCGTCCATGTAGTACCATATATCGGAAAAATCATTATCCACAAAGCAGCTCATATATAAAGATGCAGGTTGCTTGAAAGAATATGTATTAGGCATAATGATTGTTGCAAGAGCCGAAATTTTGGGGACCTTAAGTCCGTCGGCTTTTGCATCCCTGAATGCCTCTGCAATAACCTCCAGTGTGGGAATCATATTGTTTCCCGAGTTGGTATAATCGAAAAAGATTACATCCACCCCTGCAAGAGCAAGCATTTCTGCATGCTTTCTTGCTACCCAGTAGTCAAAGGAGGAGTAAAAGCCCAGAGCAGGCTCAGACCAGTAATAGGAGCTATTTAAATCCCAGGCAGTATGATAATAATCGCTTCTTGCCTCAGGATATTTTGATATAACGTCAGTTATAATGGTTGCCTTTCTCTTGGCAGTGTCGGAAACAAACCAGTTCCAGTACATCATTCCCACCTGACGATTTCCTTTTTTGACATCTCCCGCCTCTTCATAGGAAGCAACCTTTCTGCCGAAGGAATCCGTAGCTGCCCAGGTGTCGGAATAAAGGTCATAAGTAACGTCGTCAGATACCTTCATAGACTGATTGTCCCTCTCGTAGGCCTCGGAGGATAAAGAAACCTCATAAATTCTTACATTTCCGTTTCTTCCCTCACCGTAAAGAGAAACAAAATACAAATCATGAATTCCCTCGGTTTCCAAAAGAGGAGTTTTATACTCTGCTTTTGTACCGTTCTTGCTCATGACCACATGACCTATTGCCTTACCCTTTAAAGGATCGTCAATCTTGACAACGAGAGTGTCTCCGTTTCCGATGTCGTTAAAGTAGTTGTCGGCAAGAAGGGTAACTGACTTTTTCCCGGTTAAGTCTAAATCCTTAAATCCGAAATAGTCATTCATTTTTGTATAGGTAATATATCCATCTTTTACCGACCCGCCCCCTAAAAGAAGTGCACTTTCAGGAGCAAGCGATTCCTCCCGGGCCTTTGCGCTGATGCTCACAAGTGAAAAAAGCATCAATAATGCAAGAGTCAGAGAAATTATCTTTTTCATAGCATCCCATCCTTTTTCTTTTTTTAGCAAGTATATTTTTATTTTATCATGTTTTTTTGGCAAATTCCTTAGTTTTTTTGTCTTGTTGATATCAAATCTTAGTTTTTTTGTCATCAAAATACCCCGAAAATAAAATTCTCTTTGCTTTTTTACCAAAAATATGATACAATAGAAGAAACTGTTTTTCCGAAAGGAGAATTTTTCATTTATGAGTGAAAATTTACACGCCAAAGAAGTCGACCAGCTTATTACCGACACACTTAGGACAAACTATATGCCCTACGCCATGAGCGTTATTGTGTCCCGTGCAATTCCCGAAATCGACGGACTTAAGCCCTCTCACAGAAAGCTACTCTACACCATGTATAAAATGGGGCTTTTATCAGGAGCCCGTACCAAAAGCTCCAATGTTGTGGGTCAGACAATGAAATTAAATCCCCATGGTGATATGGCAATTTACGACACGTTAGTTCGTCTTACAAGAGGAAATGCATCTCTACTCTATCCTTTTGTGGATTCAAAGGGTTCTTTCGGTAAAAAGTACAGCCGTGATATGGCTTCTGCCGCCGCAAGATATACGGAGGTAAAGCTTGCCCCCATATCGGCAGAGCTGTTTTCCGATATTGATAAAAACAACGTTGACTTTGTGGATAACTTTGACGGAACAATGAAAGAACCTTCGCTCCTTCCCGTCACCTTCCCCAATATTCTGGCAAACCCCAATTTAGGTATTGCGGTCGGTATGGCAAGTAACATCTGTTCCTTTAACCTAAAGGAGCTTTGCGATACCACCATTGCCCTTATGAAGGACAAGGATGCGGATATTTTAGAAACCCTCCTTGCTCCCGACTTTCCCGGCGGAGGACAGATTTTATATGACAGAGAGCTTTTTGGCTCCATCTACGAAACAGGACGAGGCTCTTTTAAAATCCGTTCCAAGTGGCGTTATGACAAGAAAAATCAGTGCATCGAAATATACGAAATCCCCTATACCACCCAGGCGGAGCTTATCATAGAGGCGATTACAAAGCTTGTCAAAGAGGGCAAAGCCAAGGAAATAGCTGACCTTCGTGACGAAACCGACTTAAACGGTCTTAAAATTACCATTGACGTTAAGAGGGGTACCGATCCCGATAAGCTTATGGCTTTTTTATTCGCCAAAACTCCATTAGAGGACAGCTTCGGCTGTAACTTTAATGTTCTTATCAAAAACCGACCTCAGGTTTTAGGGGTAAGAGGAATACTCCTGCACTGGATTGACTTCAGATTAGATTGTGTAAGACGCAGGATTCTATTTGATATTGATAAAAAGAATTCTCTTTTACATCTTTTGTACGGTCTTCGCAAAATCCTGCTTGACATAGATAAGGCAATTAAGATTATCCGTGAAACTCAGAATGACGCTGATGTTGTTCCCAATTTAATGAGTGGCTTCGGCATTGATGAAGTCCAGGCAGACTTTGTGGCTGAAATAAAACTCCGTAACCTTAACAAAGAATATATCTTAAAGAAAATCGCCGATGTTGAGAATTTGGAAAAAGAAATAAAAGACCTTTCGGAAGTTGTAAAAAGCGATGCGAAAATCAAGAAAATCATTGCATCAGAGCTTTCTGATATCGCTAAAAAATACGGCGGCGACCGCAAGAGCGAAATTGTTGCGGCAGATGAAGTTACCACCGTTTCTCCCGATTCGGAAGTTGAGGACTATAACTTAAAGATGTTCTTAACAAGAGATAACTACTTAAAGAAGGTTTCTTTAGTTTCCTTACGAAGTGCATCAGAGCACAAGCTTAAGGACGGCGATGAGATAATTTCCCAGCAGGAGGGCACCAACAGAAGCGATATACTTCTCTTCTCCGATAAAGCAACTGTATATAAAATGAAGATAAGTGAAATCCCTGACTGTAAGGCAAGCTCCTTCGGTGAATATATCCCCAATATAGCCGAGCTTTCCGAGAGCGAAAACATTATAAAAATCGTTGTTACCGATAACTACGAAGGTCTTATGCTCTTTGCCTTTGAAAATGGAAAGGTTGCCAAGGTTCCCTTAAAGGCTTATGAGACCAAGACAAACAGAAAGAAGCTTATAAACGCCTACTCGGACTCATCCCCCATCGTCGGTATTATATATATGACCGAAGATTCGGACGTTTTAGCAGAAACCACAAATGCAAAGCTTTTGTGCTTTAATACGGAATCCGTCAACTTAAAAACCACAAGAGATACCCAGGGTGTCAAGGCATTTACATTAAAGAAAAATGCCACTATGAAATCAATAAGCTTAGCTTCCGAATCCAAGGTGGCAGACCCTAAAAAGTATTTCTCAAAATCAATTCCCGCCGCAGGCTTTTTCTTAAAAGCAACGGACAAGGGCACACAGATGAGTCTTTTTGACGAATAAAAAAATGCAGGCATACCGGCGTATGTCTGCATTTTTTTATTTTACTATGCTAATCACAATAATTAACTTGACAAGTGTCAACGGATGTGGTATAATATAAATATAGCTAAATAGTGTGCTGAAAAAGCTTTGCGCAGGCGAAAAGGTCGCTCTGCGGATTTTTTGTCGTCTGCTATTAGCTTGTAAGGTTATTTTATTAAAGGAGTGATGTCTATGATTGTATAATGTATCTGAAATGCGTTTAATAAAATATTAAGGAGGATATAAAAATGGGAAAAGAAAAATTAAATGAAGACTACTATTCAATGGACGAAAACGAAAAATTTGCTATGCGCTATGGAGCAGAAGGAAGGCATTTAAGCGATGTCATAAGGGACAATCCTGAAAAAATCACTTCTCCCGATAAAATGCTTGATGCATGGGACATGGGAATGAATATGCGAAAAAACGGAACATCAAAGGTTTTTCTTGATGATATCGAAAAGACAGAAAGGGATAATCTTCTGGCATCCACAAACCCAAAAACCGATGGGAATGGTATAACGGCAGAGCCTGTCAGGGATATGTGGGGTAATGATTTGTCAGAAAGCTCCTCTTTTGGTAACAGCGAAGATTCAAGCATCCCTCCTAAGGAATTAAAATTGGATTTTGGGGAAGATGAAAATTACACCCCAAAGGGAGAGAACTATCTATTGCAACCCAAAGAAAAATATGATAAAATGTATCTAACAAATTATAGCAACGAAGCTACTTTGGGAAAGACTGAAGAAGGAAAATACAAGTTTTCTATTAAACCGGAGGACATTTTTAAGGCCATAGGTTGGCTATGTACCGGTTTTGGATTACTAAAAGGAGCGGCACCATCTGGAATAGATTTGGCAGAACAAAATCTTCTTAGTCAAGAGGAAGAGGATGAGCTTCCGGAGTTTCACTACACTATGGGCTCAGATGACATCTACCGTGCCCTGGATGACTGGAATCGGGAACAATTATATGGCGAATAAGGAGAGGAAATAAAAATGAAAAAGCTTATTATCACAAGGATTTTCGCATTTTTCGCATTTATGATTGCTGCAATAGTAGCAGTTATTGTGCTAACGGAATGCGGAATTAAAGTCTATGAAAGCACAATTGAAAATTGGGCTCTTGATATCTGTTTTTGTATAGGTGTTATCGGTATATGTCTTTTATACTTTTTTGCTGGAAAAAGATTTCACGATGTAAGCATAAAAAAGTTGATACCAGTATTTTTCATCTGGACTGCGGCTATTTTTACGATAAGTGCTTTTACAAGCCCGTATCTCGTTGCTTTAAACGGAGGGTTCAGTTGGTTGTCGGTTTATATCGATATGCTCGGAATAGCAAAAGCCCCTTACTTTTCGGGGATAATAAGCTTTTTGGTTGAGATGTCCGTTATAATAATGGGTATATATATGGGAAGAATTAAGGCAGGCAAAACAGATGGCAATCATGTCATATACCTTTCCAAGTTTTTCGGAATTATAATATTTTATATTATATCAGAACTGGTAAATGCAACATTCGTATTGGCGTCCCCGGAAGCTTTATCACAAGAGCTTATCACAAAAGGGGTACGTTTTGGGGGCGTTATAGCTATGCTTCCCGTGGCGCTGTGGAGTATATATGCAGGATTTAAAAGCTTTCGCACTAACTTGAAAATCACTTTACCAATTTTCTTTTTATGGAATGCATTTACATTATTCTTAAACGGTGCTTTCGGATTGTGGGATTTCCTCAAATTAGGCGGAATATACAGAGCTTTTTCTTTGGGACTGATTTCCCTTACTGACGGAAAATATAAGTGGGTTACCTATATTGGCGCATACCTTTTGGAAACTTTATTCATAACCGCCGGCGTCCTTTTGGGAAGATACGTTTATAAAAAGAAAGAGCTTACTTTCGAAATTACCGAAAATGCCATAGAAGAGTAATTTATACATAAACAAAAAACCGCCGTTGGCGGTTTTTTGTTTTATTTCTTTTCCTTTATTGTGATAGGACCAAGTAATCCCGATGCCTCGTAGGGCAGTGAATTTGAATCGGAATCCTTCATAAGATAGCCCTTGTGGTTTGAAATTACAATTTCCATTTCATTTTCATCTTTTATGTCATCTTTTGAAATTTCAAAGCTGTATGGCGGGAAAAGTCTTCTGCCCATGCTTTTTCCGTTAAGGAAAAATTCCATTGCTTCGCCTACATAGCCAAAGTCTAAAATCAAATCTTTCAAGGGAAGTTTTACCTTGGCTTCATACTTCATCTGTCCTGAAAATTCAGGCATCTCTCCCCTTCCCGTAATGCTCATTAGAGTAGTTGTCTTTTTATAAACTTCAAAATCGGGACTGTTAAGTTCGGCAGTGCTTATTGTAAATTCAGGGGCAATTTCAACTTTTTCTCCGTAATTTTTCTCCTCGTAATTTTCTATTCCATCAAAGGAAACATCACCAAAGGCAATAACGGTGGAGTTATAAGGTGCCAGAGAAATTTCAATTTCTCCTTTTTTGCTTTCCTTTACTATGGCCTTGTTACTGAAAGCATCATACTCTATGTATTTGCCGCCGGCAAAATCCTTAAACTTAAGCTTTGCATTGATTTCGTTATTCACATCCTCATTGGAGAACATGAAAAAGTGTGCCCCGTCTCTTACATAGTGATAGCGTCTTAAGTAGATATCCGTATAATCACTTACCACATCAGAAAGACCCTTTTTCTCCATAAAGGAAACCAGTGAAGAAAGGGCAATGCGCTTATAAGGACAGCCCTTTACCTTTTTGCCGTCTTCTGATACAATGACAATTTCAATGTCCGCTTTTTCAAGCTGCTCTTTCTGGTAATCAGATATAAATTCCGCATCAGGGACAAGCAAAACATTATACTTTTCGCCGTTTAAAGCACCGTCTTTAATACGTGTTACATCATCCAGGGATATTATATCGTAGTCAAAGAGGTTATCATAAAGCTCCTTGCATATTTTTTCTGCCGGCAGATGCTTTCCGCCCATCCAGATATTTTCTCCGTTATACAAAACAGCGCAGGAGGGAATGTGAAGTCCGTCATTGAAAAGATAGCACATTCTCTGCATATACTCCATGATATTCTTAAAATACTTAAACTGGGGGTTATTTCCCGAATCGTAAAAATTAGGGGGACAGTCCGTATCATTGGGTTTTGGAGAAAAGGCGTGCGGAACAAAATAGTTCATACCTCGTACCAACATATGGTCAGATAAATATTTCATTATCTTTGTTCCTTCGCTCCAGCCGTATGCACCGAAAATTTCGCACATAGCTCTGCCCTTTTTCCGTACATCGGTATGAGCATCCGATGAAGCTAATTTTGCGTGATAGTAGTGATAGTATTCGGGATTTACCACTATACTGCTTGCCCTTTCGTGAGCCACATTTGTAAATCCCGGATTTATCTGAGTTATAACCACGTCAAGTCCTGACATATCCTGACCTTTTAATGACCTGAAAAAGTGTCCGGGTCCGTGACCTGTCTTGGCATGAATATGATTATCCTCAACTATATGCCCTATATACATAATGCCATGGTCACGGCACCATGTACCTACTTTCTGCGTGAAGTTTTCTGAATATTCCATGGAAATTCTATCCATATAGTCAATTCTGATTCTTTCCGAAACATTTTCTATATCAAACCAAAGTCCCGCAAATTCGGATACATTGTCAGTGATACCATCCAAAAGCCCATCACACCAGGGATAGCATGCTTTAGGAACAGCAATATCAACAAACATTTTTCCTGATGGGGTGTTGTTTAAAAAGCTGGGTTCATCGGAGAAAAAGCCTAAAAAGACATTGCCGAAATATTTACCCAGTCTTTCAAAATGAGCCTCGTGCACCTCTTTTAAGTAAAGGTCAACCATTTCAGGCTTTAACATATCCAAGAAAGGCTGATAGTGGGCATCTCTTCCCTTTTGGGTCTTTATAATAACGGTAATTCTCCACATTCCCTCAGGGAGGTCGTAATAAACGAACTTCCCATCAATGCCCTCTGTAATATCAATTACTTCTGAATATTTGTCTGTATCCGGAATGTGGCGTAGAGCAGCAACAGCGATTATCTCGTCGTCTCCCGAAAGATAACAGGATAAATTTGTGGCACATTCCTTTTTCGGTCCCACCACATCCATGTGTCTTTCTGTTATGTTAAAAACTTTGAAATCGGTATATTTATCACGGAAAATATCATTTGCATAACCCGTGGGAAAATGCTTATCGTCCAAAATCCAGGCTTTCATATTATGCTCTTTGCAAAACTCAAAGATAAGCTTAACATCGCTAAACCAGTCATCTTTGCAAAACTCATCATGGGTACGGGACTCAAGGCACACAGAACGGATGCCCGATTCGTAAATTCTTTGAAGCTCGTTTAAGATAAGTTCATCATCTTCGTTATGGAGCCATAAAAAGGGCGCAATATAATCATGCTCTTTTCCCTTTAAGTTATCGCAAATTCTTCTATCCATAATACTTTATTTTATCTCCTTATACATTACGGGACCTATAAGACCGGATGCTTCAAAGGGAATATAAGCAGACCAACCGTCCTTCATTAAGTAACCCTTGTGATTTGTCACTATTACGGTAAGGTCGTTTTCGTCCTTAATGTCGTCCTTTGAAATATTGAAGCTATAGGGCGGGAAGAGCTTTGTTCCAATGAGCTTTCCATTTAAGTAAACTTCAGCAACCTCGCCTACTTCACCTAAGTCCAAAAGAATATCGCTCTTGGGAAGCTCTACCTTTGCCTCGTACTTCATTCTGCCTGAGAAGTGGGGCTTTTCTCCCTTTCCTGTTATGCTGAAAAGCTCAGAAGTATTCTTGTAAGGAACATAATCTTCCTTTGTAAGCTCAGATAAGCTTATAGCATATTCTGCCTTTAATTCCTTTTCTTCGCTATAGGAAGCTTTCTTATATTCGCCAGCTCCTTCAAAAGAAACATCACCGAAAGCAATGATTGTGGAGTTATAGGGTGCAAGGGAAATTTCTATTTCGCCCTTCTTTCCTTCTTTTACAACAGCCTCGTTTGTGTAAGCGTTATATTCTATGTACTTTCCGCCTCCGAAGGAAGGAATCTTAACCTTTGCATTTATGGTATTTCTTATATCCTCGCTGGAGAACATAAAGATATCGGCCCCGTCTCGGGTGTAGTGATAGTGTCTTAAATAGATGCCTTTATAGTCTGTATCTATTTCACGGAAGCCTCTCTTTTCCATGAATTTAACCACATCAGAAAGCTTTATCCACTTATAGGGGCAACCCTTAGGTCTCTTTCCGTCTTCTGACACCACAATAATTTCGATATCAGCTTTTTTAAGCTGCTCCTTTGCATAGTCGGACACAACCTGGGAATACGGCACAAACAAAACGTTGTACTTTTCGCCGTTCAATGTGCCTTTTTCAATTTTATCCAAATAGTCAAGGGGAACGATATCGTAGTCCATTAAGTTGTCATAAAGCTCTTTTGCGATTTTTTCCACAGGAAGATAATCCTTATGAGACCAGTGATTTTCCGCATCGTATAAAAGGGCACAGGTTGCCTTATGCATACCGCCGTTTAACACGTGGCACACTCTCTGCATATATTCCATGTGATATTTGAAGAACTTAAATTCAGGGTTAAATCCCGAATCGTAGAAATTGGGAGGACAGTCTGTATCATTTTCCTTTTCAGTAAATGCGTGAGGAACATAGTAGTTTATGCCACGAACAAGCATATGGTCCATTAAGTATTTCATTACACGTGTACCTTCAACCCAGCCGAAAGCACCGAAAATTTCGCACATTGCTCTGCCCTTCTTAATTGGGTCGATATGAGCGTAGGAAGCACCAAGCTTTGCAAGATAGTAATGATAGAACAAGGGATTGGGAGTATTTGAGGTTGCACCTGCGTGGCAGTTTTCACTAAGTCCCGGGAGTATCTGGGATAAAACCACGTCAATACCAGACATATCCTGACCGTCCAAAGCTCTGAAAAAGTGTCCTGCACTGTGTCCTGTTTTAGAGTGCATATCATTGTCTTCTACGATATGACCGATGTATAAAACCCCGTGTTCACGGCACCATGCGCCGAGCTTTCTTGTAAAGTTATTCCTGTATTCGTCGGTAATTTTGTCCATAAAGTCAAAGCGAACCTTGTCGGATACACCCTCTATATCAAACCATAGTCCTGCTAATTTTTCTTTTTTATCTGTTATGGAAAGAAGCTCATCCTTCCAGGGATGGTACATTTTGGGAACGCCCACCTCAATACCGAACTGAAGCGAAGAGCCGTTATAGAAGCAGGGCTCATCAGAGAAAAATCCTAAAAAGACATTGCCGAAATATTTTCCGAGTCTTTCATAATGGGCATCATAAACCTCTTTTAAGTAAAGCTCAACCATTTCGGGTTGAAGCATATCCATAAAGTCCTGACACCACTGGTTTCTTCCCTTTCTGGTTTTCTTCATAATGGTAATCTGCCATGTTCCCTCGGGAAGGTCAAAATATACATATCCGTCTGAATATCCGTCGGTTATATCCAAAACTTCCGAAAATTTATCGGAATTCGGAATGTGCTTCAGTGCAGCGATTGCAACGATTTCTTCATCTGCTTCTGTAACAAAATTAGATACCAGAGCTGCCCCGTCAGTAATGGGTCCCTGCACACTCATATGTGTTTCCACTATATTAAAGGACTTATAGCCTGTGTACTTCGTTTTGAATATATCGTTGGCACGGCCTGTAGGGCAACGCTTGTCGTCCAAAATCCAGGCTCTCATATTATGCTCTTTGCAGAATTCAAAAATGAGCTCCATATCTGTCCACCAGTCTTCGTTACAGAATTCCTCGTGAGTACGGGACTCTATGCAAACTGAACGGATGCCCGAATCGTAGATTGCCTGCATTACCTCTAATATTTTCTCGTCAGGCTCGTTATGTACCCAGAAAAAGGGAGCGATGTAGTCCTGCTGAATTCCATTTAAATTTTCGCTTATCCTCTTATCCAATGTTTATGCCTCCTCTATTGTTTCTTTTATTGTTACTGTTCCCAATAAACCTGACGGTTCAAAGGGAATGAAACTTGAACTTAAATCCTTCATCAAATAACCCTTATGGTTAGTGATAATTACCTTAAGATCATTTTCGTTATTTATATCTTCTTTCCTGATTTTGAATGTATAAGGCGGATACTGTTTTACTCCTATTTCTTTTCCGTTTAAGTAAACTTCTGCTATTTCCCCTACACTTCCTAAATCAAGAAGTAAATCATTTTTGGGCAGCGTTACTTTTGTTTCGTATTTCATCCTGCCTGAAAAATGAGGCTTTTCATATCTCCCCGTTATATTGAAAAGTTCTTTCGTTTTCTTATAGGAAGTATATTCCTCGCTTGTAAGTTCAGCTAAGCTTATATCATATTCCAAAGAAAGTTCTGTCTCTTTGTCATAACTTACTTTTCTAAATTCTTCTGCCCCTTTAAATGAAACATCACCAAAGGCAATTATAGTTGAGTTATAAGGTGCAAGGGAAATTTCAAATTCTCCTTTTTTACCTTCCTTAATAACCGCCTTATTTGAAAATGCATCATATTCTATGTATTTTCCGCCGGGGAAAGCAGGAATTTTTATCTTTGTATTAATCTCGTTTCTTATATCCTCATTGGAGAACATAAAGATATCTGCCCCGTCACGGGTATAGTGACAGTGTCTCAAATAGATACCTTCATAATCTGTGCCTATTTCACGGAAGCCTCTTTTTTCCATAAACTTAACAACATTTGAAAGCTTTATCCACTTATAGGGACATCCCTTAGGTCTCTTGCCGTCTTCTGATACCATTATGATTTCGATGTCAGCTTTTTTAAGCTGCTCTTTTGCATAGTCGGACACCACGGAAGAATAGGGTACAAATAAAACATTATACTTTTCTCCGTTTAAGGTGCTGTTTTTAATCTCTCCTACATAGTCAAGAGGAATTATGTCATAGTCCAATAAATTGTCATAAAGCTCTTTCGCTATAAAGTCAACGGAAAGGAAGTCCTTATGAGACCAGCGGTTTTCCGCGTCGTATAAAAGAGCACAGGTTGACTTGTGATTTCCTCCGCTTAAAGCATGGCTAACTCTGTTAAGATATGCCATATTGTTCCCGAAAAACTTAAATTCCGGATTATTCCCCGAATCGTGAAAGTTGGGAGGACAGTCAGAATCATTTTCTTTCTCTGAAAAGGCATGGGGCACAAAGTGGTTTATGCCTCGAACCAGCATGTGGTCCATTAAATATTTCATTACACGGGTACCCTCAACCCAGCCGAAATCCCCGAAAATTTCGCACATAGCTCTTCCCTTTTTAAGTGGGTCAATATGTGCATATGAGGATGCCATTTTAGCAAGGTAATAGTGATAAAATCTGGGGTTCGGGACATTTGCCGTTTCCCCTTCATGGCAGTTTTCGCTTACACCCGGAACTATCTGGCTTGACACAATGTCAATGCCCGACATATCCTGTCCGTCAAGGGCTCTGAAAAAGTGACCTACACTGTGCCCGGTCTTTGCGTGCATTTCGTTATCTTCAATTATGTGACCGATATACATAACTCCGTGGTCACGGCACCATGCTCCAAGCTTTCTCGTGAAATTATTTCTGTATTCGTCGGTGATTTTATTCATGAAATCGAAACGGATTTTGTCTGTTACGTTTTCTATATCAAACCAGAGGCCCGCTATCTTAGCTCTATTATCGGTAATCTCTAAAAGTCCGTCTCTCCATGGATGAAAAGTCTTTGGAACCCCCATTTCAACCCCGAAAAATTTTCCTGATGTTCCGTTTAAAAAGCTGGGCTCATCGGAAAAAAAGCCTTGAAATACATCACCGAAATACTTACCCAGTCTTTCGTAGTGAGGCTCGTAAACCTCTTTTAAGTAAAGCTCCACAGCCTCGGGATTCAACATATCCATAAAATCTTTATAGAAGGTGTCTCTTCCTCTTTTTGTTTTTACCATAAAGGTTATCTGCCAGGTTCCCTCCGGTAAATCAAAATAAACAAATCCGTCGGAATATCCGTCGGTTATATCTATAACTTCGGAAAATTTATCTGAATTAGGAATGTGCTTTAATGCGGCAACCGCCACAATTTCATCATCGCCCCAGGCAAAGTGCCCTGACTGTGCCTTGAAGTCCTTTACGGGACCCTGTACACTCATGTGCCTTTCAGTTATATTATAAGTCTTTATATCCGTATATTTTTCCTTGAATATGTTATTTGCATAGCCCGTAGGAAAATGTTTATCGTCCAAAATCCAGACTTTCATATCTCGTTCTTTGCAAAATTCCAGTATAAGCTCCATGTCGCTAAACCAGTCTTCGTTTAAGAACTCCTCGTGGGTTCTGGACTCTACGCATACAGAACGTATATTGCTATTATAAATTTCTGTAAGAACATTTAATATCTTTTCGTCAGACTCATTGTGAAGCCAGAAAAATGGTGCTATATAATTTTGCTGAATTCCTTTTAAATTCTCGCTTATTCTCTTGTCCATAATTAACCCCTTATTTCTTTATTTTCCACATTCTCATAACTTGTTCTACAGTATCTGCCATATTTTCTTTTGCATTATTTATATCCATAGCATCCTCTAAAGAGCAAGCACCTCTTACAATGGGGAAAATGCCGTCTATTCCATGCTCATTACAAATGGAAGCGTCCTTTGTTGCACAGCCTGAAAAGGCAATTACCGGAAGATTATACTTTTTGGCAATGCCTGCAATTCCGGAAGGAGCTTTTCCCATAACCGTCTGGGAGTCAATTTTCCCCTCTCCGGTAATTACAAGATCTGCATCCTTTATATCTTCTTCTATATTTATTTTATCTAAAATAAGGTTTATTCCCGAAGTTAATTTCCCGCCTAAGTAGGACATAAATGCAAATCCAAGTCCTCCTGCCGCTCCGCTTCCGGGATAGTTCTTGTCAGAGTCAGGATATTTTTCCTTTGTTTTTTGGGCATAATGCTCCAAAGCCTTATCCAAAGCCTTGATATCCTCTTTTTTAGCACCTTTCTGGGGACCGAAAACCCTGCTGCAGCCATTATCTCCGCAAAGAGGATTTTTAACATCGCAGGCAATATTAAAGGTGCAGTCAAAAAGTTCGCTTCTTACATTTTCATCACTGATTTTAAATATTTCAGAAAGGCCCTTTGCCCCCGGTGGTACACTTTTTCCGTCTTTATCCAGAAATTCAAAGCCGAGAGCCATAAGCATTCCTACGCCACCGTCGTTTGTGGCACTCCCGCCTATGCCTATTATAAAGTCTCTTATTCCGCAATCTATGGCATCAGATATAATCTCTCCGACACCAAAGGTTGTGGCAATATAGGGATCTAATTCTTCCTTTTTCAAAAGAGCAATGCCACTTGATGCTGCCATTTCGATAATTGCAGTTTTATCCACAATTCCGTACTCTGCAAAAATTTCTTTCCCTAAAGGATTTTTAACCTTCACCTTTCGCATTTTTCCGCCCAGTCCCTCGGTAAGAGACACAACCGTTCCTTCACCACCGTCAGCTATAGGCTTAACTACGATTTTCGCATCAGGAAAAACCCTTTTTATACCTTCTTTGGCAGAATTTCCCGCCTCTAAAGATGTTATACTTCCCTTAAAAGAATCTATTGCAACAACTATTCTCATAAAAATCTCCTTATGCTAAAACATCTCCCACAAAAAGACCCATAGCTCCGCTCTGGGAAAGACCTCTTGTAATTCCCGAGCCGTCGCCGATTAAGTAAAGCCCCTCTGCAATGGAGAAGTTTCCGTCATGTACGGGACGTATTGAATAGTATTTGTTTTCACAGCCGTACAATAAAGTGTCGTCGTTGGCACAGCCGGGCGCCACCTTATCTAATGCATAAATCGTTTCAATGATGTTGGTAAGTGCACGGTACGGAAGAACGATTGATAAATCACCGGGGAATGCTGCCAGAGTGGGAATTACGCTATTGGCACTAAGACGATGCTCGTTGGTTCTTCTTCCCCTCTTAAGGTCGCCGAACCTTTGCACTATAATATTTCCCTCCCCTGCAAAGTTCATATTTCTCGCAATGTTTTCCGCATATTCCGTGGGCTTATCAAAGTCCCCCTTGAAATGAATTGAAGACAAAATCGCAAAGTTACAGTTGTCTGTTTTTTTCTCCTTTTCCGCATAGGAGTGACCGTTAGCCGTAATTATACCGTTGTTATTTTCGGCAGAAACCAAGCCTCCCTGATTGAAGCAGAACATTCTGGTTCTGTCCTCAAAAGTTTCTGTCCTGTATAAAATCTTGGGTTCATATATTTTTGATGAAAATTCTCTCCATATAGCGTCCTTCATTTCAACACGAACACCTATATCAACAGAGTTAGCCTCGATTTTTACACCGAATTTTTTGCAGATACCTTTAACAAAAGCCGCTCCGCTTCTGCCGGTGGCGATAATTACGTTATCTGCCGAAATTTCCAGTTCTTCACCGTTATGATCGCATTTCACGGTGTAATCACCCTTTGTTCCCGCTATATCGGTGCATTCTGTACGGGATTTCATTACAACGCCCTTTTCTTCTAAATGCTTTATTAAATTAAGCATGGTTTTATAGTTTTTATCTGTACCAAGATGTCTTACGTTCATATCAAGAAGCCTTAAATTATTCTGAAGGCACTTTAATTTAAGCTCCTCATTGGAATAGTATAAAGGCGGGTAGTCTTCAGAAAAGCTTTCTAAAACCTTGTCTACCATATTTATATATTTCATTGCAGTATCTTCGCCCAGTTCTTCTCCCATAGAACCGCCGTAGGCAGTACCTAAATTGAACTTACCGTCAGAAAAAGCACCTGCTCCCGCATAGCCTCCGGATATACTGCAGACTTTACAGTGAACACACTTTTTATTCTTTCCTGCAGGGCAGTATCTTTTCTCCTGGTCAAAGCCCCGTTCCAAAATTATAACGGACTTTTCGGGGCTTTTTTCCTTTATTTTATAGGCTGCCATGAGGCCGCCTATTCCGCCGCCGATTATGGCTACATCGTACTTCATAAACCATTCCCCTTCCTTAGTGTTACATACAAGGTCATTATATCAAATGGGCATAAAAAAAGCAACACTTTTACGAAAGAATTTGACATAAAAATTCAAGTCGCAAAAGTGTCACATTTTTACTTATTTTTGCCCTCTTCCATAACTATAGGAAGAATCATGGGCCTTCTTTTTGTGGTTTCGTGTAAAAAGTCGCCAATCTGGTTTTTAACCGCATTTTTTATGGCCGGCCAGTCAACACCGGGCTTTTTATTCCGCCTTACGGCGTCTTCAACAGCAAAGGTTGCAACCTTCTTTATTCCGTCAATTAATTCTTCCGATTCCCTGACGTACACAAAGCCTCGGGAAACAACCTCGGGACCGCCTATAATCCTGCCGCTTTTCGCATTTAAGGATAAAACCACAACAATAATTCCGTCCTCCGCCAGATGCTTTCTGTCACGGAGCACCACATTTCCTACATCACCTACGCCGTAGCCGTCAATTAAAATAGCTCCTGCGGGAACTGTGCCTGTAACGGCTGCACCCTCACGGTTTAATTCAAGTACATCACCCAAATTAAGTATAAAGGTATTTTTCTCCTTGACGCCTGATGCTATACCCAGCTTTGCACTGGTAGCCAGGTGTCTGTATTCGCCGTGAGCAGGAATGTAATACTTAGGTTTAACAAGACCTAAAATGATTTTAAGCTCCTCCTGGCAGGCGTGACCTGAAACGTGGACCTCAGCCAAGGCCTTATATATAACCTCAGCACCCTTTTTAAATAGCTCGTTTATAACCCTGGAAATCGTCTTTTCATTGCCCGGAATTGGTGATGCTGAAATAATTACTAAGTCGCCGTTTCCGATTTCCACCTGCTTGTGGTCGGAAAATGCCATTCTGGTAAGAGCACTCATAGGCTCGCCCTGGCTTCCCGTGGTTATAATTACAAGCTGATGATTTTTATACTTGTGCACCTCTTCGATACCTATAATAAGGCCCTTAGGCACACGCATATAACCGTGTTCTATTGCAACCTCAACCACATTTTGCATACTGCGGCCTGAAATCGCAACCTTTCTTTTTGTTTTGATTGCAGCATTAATTATCTGCTGAACTCTGTGGACATTTGAAGCAAATGTCGCAACGATTATCCTCTGTCTGGGATGAGATGCAAAAATCTCATCGAACTTCTGTCCTACCGTACTTTCAGACATGGTAAAGCCCTGTCTTTCCACATTTGTGGAGTCGGTCATAAGCGCAAGAACGCCTGACTGCCCCAGTGCACCGAAGCGTGCAAGGTCAATCATTTCTCCGTCGATGGGAGTGGTATCAACCTTGAAGTCACCTGTGTGAACCACCGTTCCGGCAGGAGTGTATAAGGCAATACCAAAGGAGTCTGCAATAGAGTGGTTTACTCTTATAAACTCCGCTCTGAAATGATTGCCGACTCTTATGGTATCTCCTGCTTTGACCGAGTTTAACTTAGCTATTGAGAGTATTCCGTGTTCCTTAAGCTTGTGTTCGACCAAACCTATGGTCATACGGCTTCCAAAAATCGGAACATTACTCATAGCCCTTAAGAAATATGGAAGACTGCCAATATGGTCTTCATGTCCATGGGTAAGAAGAACAGCCTTTATCTTGTCCCTGTTACTGACAAGATAAGACATGTCGGGAATTACAAGGTCAACGCCCAACATTTCCTCATCGGGGAAAGTCATTCCGCAATCCAGAACGACTATTTCATCACCGTATTCAAAGCAGGTGAGATTTTTACCGATTTCATTCATGCCGCCCAGAGGAATAATCTTCAGTTTTTGCTTTTTCGCCACTTTTTCACCTCTTTCTTTTTTAAGGGTTGGCACCCTCTTATATTTCCGAACACCAAATCCATATACTATTATACCATATTTGTCTATTAAGTCAAACATTAAATTGCGAGTTTTTCCTACAAAAAATTAAAAGGTCTTAAAGAAGACCTTTTAATTTAAGCTGTATTTTAATAATTTACCTGCAATATAAGATGCCTCGGCGCTTCCGACTCCTCCGTATTCCAGCATTACGCAAACCACACTTTTTTCCCCTTCTTCGTTTTCACCAAAGCCGATAAACCAGTCGTGGCTCTTGTCCCTTTCATTCTGGGCTGTACCTGTTTTCCCGTAAACCGTAATGCCTTCGTTTCTTGCTGCCATTCCCGTTCCCTCACTTACGCAAAGGGCCATCATCTTTTTGATTTTTTCTGCATTTTCTTCTGAAACAGCCCTTGAGAGCACCTTTCTTTTTGCTGTAAATGCATTAAATTCGCCCTTGTCAATAGATTCCACCAGGTAGGGCTTTATAATTTCTCCGTCATTTGCAATTGCCGATGCCACCAGCGTCATGTACATGGGTGTTACCATAAGCCTTCCCTGACCTATGGAGGTAGAGGCTATATCCGCCTGGCTCATTTTATAAACCTTATCCGCAAGATAGCTTTTTTCCATAGGGATATCAAAATCTATTTCCTTGCCCAGAAGAAAATCGGAATATACCGCAAGGCCGTCCTTTCCCATTTCTTCCCCCAAAAGGGCAAAAACCACATTACTGGACTTCGCAAAAGCCTCATATAAATCTATTTCTCCAAAAGCCTTTTCCTTTGAATTTATATACTCTCTTCCGCCCAGGATAATTTTACCCTCATCGGTAAATACCCTGTCTTCAAAGCCATTTTCCAGTGCCGCTGCCGCAGTTATTATTTTCCAGGTAGATCCGGGAGCATAAAGTCCCGAGGTCGCTCTTGATAAAAAGGGCGAATCCTCCCTTTCAGAAAGCTCCTTAAAATTGGAAGAAAGATACTCCTCCGACGGGTCGAAGGTAGGATTGGACACCATCGCTCTTACAGCTCCGCTTTGGCCATCTAAAAGAATTATACTTCCGTTTCTTCCACCCAAAAGGTCAGATGCATAGCTCTGAAGCTTGTGGTCCAGTGTTAATGTCAGATCAAATCCGCTTTTTCCCTGACCCGTTACTGCCGAGGCAATATTAAGCGCTGCTCCTATTTCGTTATCTCCCGTGAGGTAGTCGTTAAAGGAAAGCTCCAGCCTGCTTTTTCCATATACCTTGGATGAGTATCCCAGAACGTGGGTATATAGCTTTCCGTAGGGATATTCTCTTACAAAGCTTCCGTTCTTTTCCACGCTTTTTGCAAGAATGACTCCGTTTTTATCCAGTATTTTTCCTCTCTCCATACCATTTTCCATATCGTAGAGCCTCTGGTTATATACGCTCTTTTTCAATTCCTTTGCATCGGTTATACCAAAAACCGAAAGGTAAACCGCCAAGGACAGGAAAAGAATACCGATTAAAGTTAAAAGAAGAATGATTTTTCTATTCAATTACATCACACTCCTTTTTGGATATTGCCTGCAGGATACCGAGAGCCATGAAGCTCGTAACCATTGATGACCCGCCATAGCTTATAAAGGGCAGGGTTATTCCCGTAAGGGGGATAAATTTTATAACGCCTCCAAGTATTATAAAGGTCTGAAAAGCTATCATGGATGACAGTCCCACCGCCACTTTTTTATCGAAAGAGTTTGGAACCGAAAGGGCAATCTTAAAGGAACGGTACACCAGTATAAAGTAAAGCAGAATAACAGAAATTCCACCTAATAGACCAAATTCCTCACAAATTGCAGAAAATATAAAGTCTGACTCCACAAATGGCACATAACCCGGACTTCCGTTGCCCAGACCCTTGCCTGTAAAACCACCTGACGCCATTGCTATCAAAGACTGTACAATCTGATAGCCCTTTCCCGAGGGGTCTGAAAATGGGTCAAGCCATATGGCTACACGGACCTTTATATGATAAAGAAACTTATAGCCCAGATAAAGTCCCGCCGATGCTAAAACTCCGTTAAGTAAAATAAGACTTGGTTTTTTCCCGAAAACAAAGAACAAGGATATATAGATAAGGAAAAACAAGACTGCAATTCCCCATTCTCTCTGGAGCACCAAAAAGCCCATATTTATATAGGCATAAACCATTATGGCAAGACTTTTTTTCATTTCCGTCTTGATTATCCTGCCGCCGCTTCGTTTTTCTAAAAGGGCAGATAGGGCGAGGACGAACAAAATTCTTATGAATTCCGAGGGCTGAAAGCCCTGATTCCCTATATAAATCCAGTTTTTTGCACCGTTTAAGGTTGTGCCGAATATCAAAGTGCCTAAAAAAAGCCCTATTGATAAAAAGGCGTAAATTATAAATAGCCTTTCCTTTCCCCTTATTAAGCTGTAGAGGAAATAGGATATAAAATATACAAATACGGAAATTAAAAACCATACCATCTGCCTGTCTCCCAGGGCAGGGTCTATCCTTGTAAGCATTAAAAGACCTACAGATAAAAGAGCCGTTACTGGCATAAAAAGAAAGTAATCCCCCATATTGAGAAGCTTAATTAAGCAAAGACATATAACCATTAAAGCCACAAACAAAATTCCCGTTGTCAATGTCTTTAAGCCGTCAATCAAGCTGCCTTCCCCAAAGGATAAAAGCATAAATCCCAGTACATTCAAAAGGCACAGTAAGATAAGGGGTGTTGTGCCTTTTAATACCGCCCGCTTCATTCCTTCTCCTTCGGACGGAGGAACAGAAATTCCACCTGTCCTATGCAAAGACGGTCTCCGTCAAGAAGCTCCACCGCTTCATCAGTAAGCTCTTTTCCGTTTAAGAAAGTGCCGTTGGTGCTGTCTAAGTCCTCTAAATAAAAGCCGTCCTTTTCCTTAAATATTCTGGCATGGTTATGGCTCAGGAAATTATCGTCTATTTTAATCTCACAGCCCTTTCCCCTGCCTATAACCGACTCACCGTAAAGAGGATAGCTTTCCTTTAAGACAAAGTCCGTTCCGTGAGGCTGATTTATGGGCTTTATATAGGCTTCATATTCGGGAAGCCCCGCTTTTTTTCTTTTCATTACGTTTATATCAAGGTAAATCATTTTAACAACGATGAAAATAAAATAGTATATGATTAAAACGAATATGGCTGAAATTATTTTCGATAAAACAGAAAACATATAACCATCTCCTTATTTTTTCCTCAGGATTTTGGATAAAAAAACGGCTATTCCCACTATAATCAGAAGCTGAATTATTCCCTTAAACGGGATGGGTGAAGCGCTTATTCCAAGGTATAAAACCAAAAGAGCAAAAGCAATTATCAGGCTTGTACTTTTTTTCATAAATTACATCCTTTCAAAAATCGTAATGGGCAATGCCGAAATAATCCTTGTCTATCTCTATAATTCCCGCCGAAGGCAAGCCTCCTCTTGGTCTTTCAGGACTTCCGGGATTAAATAAAATCAAGCCGTCATATTCTTCCTTGAATTTTTTGTGTGTATGTCCGAAAAGAGCCACATCCGCTCCCACTTCCTTTGCCCTTAAGGAAAGACTCAAAAGATTGGAGCTTACAGAATAATTGTGGCCGTGGCAAAGAAAAATCTTTTTTCCCGAAACCTCTAAAATTTTTTCACTCTCTGCTCCGTAAGGGTCATTATTCCCCTTTACATAGTGAATTTCCGTTTCGGGGAATGCCTTCTTAAGCAAAAGTGCATCCCTCACAAGATCTCCCAAATGAAAAACCCTGGTAAAGGGAACATTTTGAAGAAGCCTTATGACGTTATCCGTTTTTCCGTGGGTATCTGACAAAACCAAAATTCTTTCCATTTTCTCTACCTCGTAACACTTTAGCTTAAAAATCATAATATAAATATGGAAAAGTGCATATATTGGAATGGGTACTTTTCCATATTTAAATGCGTTAAAATCCCATTCCGGAAAGGAAATTAAAAATGAATGAATTTGAAAATTTCTTAAAATCCTTAGACCCTGAGGTTGTTAAAAAAGTAACTTCCTTTGCATCTTCCAAAAAAGGTGAACAGTTAATTTCCAAGCTTTCGGGGGGAAATAAAGAAGAGCTTATAAAAAAGGTTTCTTCCATGAGCGATAAGGAGAAAGACGCCCTTATAAACAAAATAAAGGGGAATCCTGATATTTTATCAAAGCTCAAGGGGATGATTTAATGGCTGATTTAAACATTTCCGAAGCCTTGGATAATTTATTAAGCGATCCTTCTATGGGAGACAAAATATCGGAAATTATGAAATCACTTAATTTAACGGGAGACTCTCCCCAATCAGAGGAAAAATCCGATTTTCCCGATTCCTTTATGGATATAAACAAAATAATGAAGCTAAAGACCCTTTATGACGAGTCTTTGTCCCAAAACGACCCTAAGGTAACCTTGCTTTCTGCCTTAAAGCCCTATTTATCTGAAACAAGAAACAAAAACTTGGACTCTATGCTTAAGTTTTTCAAGGTTTATAAAATGATAACAAGCCTTAAAGATTCCGATCTTTTAAAGGAGCTGTTTTAATATGACAAAAAGGTACTTCAGCGAAAAAAACAATTTACCCCTGTCCGATTTACTTAAAAATGCAAAAAAGGATGATTTGATACTCTTAGGCATTATTTTATTTTTAATCGGAGACGGTTGTGAAGATAAGGAGCTCCTTCTTATGCTGGGGTTCCTTTTTGTCTCGGAAAAAATTCCTTTTTGGGAAAAGGATGATTGATTTCATCACACAATTTTATTACATTTTATCATATAAAAAAGTTTTTTTCAATAGGAACTATTGCAATAATATTCCAATTAAGATATAATGTATCACATAGTGAATTTAAGGAGAAAATACATATGAAAGTTTTTACAAATTACGGTATTCCGGTCTTAATGGTGCTAATCGGCGGACAAGTTGGCGACTCTTACGGCAGTCAGTTTTCAGGCAGTCTGGTGGGTCTTTTTATGGCGGTTATTTATCTCTCCTTTGTAATGAGAGGTGATATTCTTATGATAAAAGGCTCAAAGGCCATAAAAAAAGGAGATATCGAGAAAGGCTTTTCTCTTTACGATAAGGCAATAAAGCATAAAAGATTAAATATAGACTCCCTCATTTATGCTCCCTATGCCTATCTTCGCTACGGCTATATGGATAAATGCAAAGACGCCTTTTTACTTATTGAAAAAAAGAAAGGTCTCACTCCCGCCCAGAAGCGTGCCTTTTATACTACAAAAGGGCTCTACTACTGGAAAACGGGAGACAGAACAAAGGCAGAAAGCTCCTTTATGGAGGCTCACGAAATTTCCAGAGATTCCCAGACATACAGCCATGTAGGTTTCATTTTAATGGAAAACGGAAAATTCGACGAAGCTTATGAATTCAATAAAGAGGCAATGGAATATAACGAAGATGATGCTTCCATAATGGATAATATGGCCCTTTCACACTACTATAAGGGTGAATTTTCCGATGCCCTTGCCCTTTACGAAAAAATTATGGAAAAAGGAACCTCTTTCCCCGTGATTTACTATAACTATGCCCTTTGCTTAGAGAGGGCAGGCAAAAAAAACGAGGCGATAGAAAATCTTGAAAAGGCTCTGACCTTCAATTTTTCTTCCCTTGCGGCAATTTCAAAGGAGACCGTAGAAAAAAAGCTTAACGCACTCAAATCAGATGAGTGATGAACCCAAATAAGGCCCAAAGGAGAAAACTGATGTACGAAATAAAAAAATTCGGCGAAGGCGGCGGAGAATTTTTTCTTCTTTCCACCAAAACTCACAACGCCCTTATTGATACGGGCTTTGCTTTTAATGCCGATGAAAATGCAAAAGAATTAAAAAAGCACATAAATCATCTTGACTATATTATTTTAACCCACTCCCACTATGACCATGCAGGAGGCTCGCCCTATTTTAAGAGGGCTTTCCCTGAAGCAAAAGTGGTTTCATCAGAATATGCCGCATACGTTTTCACCCGCCCGGGGGCTTTAAAGCTCATACGAGAAATGGCTGACTTTGCTGCAAATGCCTTTGGAGTAAGCGACTATGAGGATTTAACAGAGGAATTAAAAACAGATATCCCCTTAAAGCCCGGGGACAAAATTGATTTAGGGGACATATCCCTTATGGCTGTTGACTCATCAGGCCACACAAAATGCTGTCTTTCCTACTATTCTTCTGAGGCAAAGCTTTTGCTGGCTGCAGAGACATTAGGCGTTCCTCTTTCCGACACCTTAGTTAATCCTTGCTGCCTTATAAGCTACGACTTAACAATAGAGTCCATTAAAAGGGCGAAAGAGCTTGACGTAGAAGCGATGCTTCTTCCCCACGGCTATCTTCTTTCAGGAAAGGAAAAGTGTAAGGCCTATTTTGACTTAAGCTTAAAAAGCCACGAAGAAACAAGAAAGCTCTTAAAAAATGCATCTGCAAAAGGCTTAAGCAAGGACGAGCTTATTTCTATCCTTAAGGAAAAATTCTATACGGAAGAAACAAGAAAAATCCAGCCCGAAAAAGCATTTTATTTAAATGCAGGCTATATCATAGACTGTATGATTAAGGAATAGTGCAAAAATAAAACCCGCCGTTCGGCGGGTTTTATTTTATTACCGATTTTTCATATACGCTGGGGGACATTCCCGTTCTTTGCTTAAAGCTCCTTGTAAAATGGTGTATGCTTCCGTAGCCCAGTTTATCGGCTATCTGGGTGAAATTAAGTTCTTCCTTTCTTATTAAATGCTTGGCTTCTTTAATTTTCAGCTCTATATAATAGTCAATTATTCCTCTGCCCGTTTCACTTTTGAAGAGCCTTGAAAGATAGGACTTACTCATATTGTAATGAGCGCAAATATCCATAAGAGAAAGATTTTCATATATATTTTCCGAAAGATAGTCCTTAATTGAATCCACAAAGGCATTTTCAATGTTCTTTTTTGCTTTACTTGACTCTTTTCCCTCTTTTTCCAAGGTTGGCTTTTCCCTTAAGAGTGTTATCAGAAACTGTTCAAGATGTAACCCGCCAAGCTGAAAAGCATCTGTTTTCCCCTCTTTCCATCCAAACATTTCCTCTAAAAAAAGAGAGAGTATTTTTTTATGATGCCCCGAAAGAGAAAATATCTTATTAGCAAAATAGCTCATGGCGGGACTTTTACATTCAAAGGAAGTTACCATAACATTGTGAGGGTTTCCACCCGTGGAAGTAAAGGCGTGAAACTCCATGGGCTTATGAAAAATTACATCGCCCTGGGATAAAAGATAGCCTGTATTTTCCGCAACCACGGAAATTTCCCCTTTATCAACATAAACCATCTCCCAGAAGTCGTGCCTTTCCCCGCTGAAACAGAAATTCTTTCCGTGCTCAAAATAGAAAAAACTGTAAAATCCCTTTATGTCTATAATCTTCTCAATCCGAGCTAATTTAAAAGCCATAAATACACCTCATACACTATATGTTAAATTTTTTCCACAATAATCCAAAGACATACCGTGTTTTTAGTTATATACTGAAAACGCAAAGACGATTTTGCAAACAGTATATCACATAAAAAATATTTGTCAATGGGGAGTGTTATTATGAAACTGGCAATACAAAACACATCTTTTCCGGCAGGCTGGAGTTTAGAGGAAATCTTTTCTGCAACGTCCTCTGCGGGCTTTTCGGGAATCGAGCTTTCCTTCGATTCAAAGGGAAAGGTCAGCTTAGAATCTTCCGAGGAAGATTTAAAAGGCGTAAAAGCTCTTGCCGAAAAGTACAACCTTGAGCTTCACAGCCTTACAAGCGGATTTTACTGGGGCAACTCCATCACGTCAGATGATGGGGAGGTACGCAAAAGAGCCCTGGAATTTTCAAAAAGCCACATAAAAGCCGCAAGTATTTTAACCTGTGATACGGTACTTATCGTTCCTGGCTATGTAAGTGTTGATTTTATACCCAACTGCCCGATTGTAGATTATGACAAGGCATACGAAAGAGCGACTGAATGGTTAAATGAAGTAAAGTCCGTGGCCGAAGAGTATAAGGTGAATATCGGCATAGAAAATGTATGGAATAATTTCCTTTTATCACCTCTTGAAATGAGGGATTTTATTGATAAGGCAGATAGCCCCTTTGTAGGCTCCTATTTTGATGTGGGAAACGTCCTTAAAACAGGCTACCCCCAGCAGTGGATTAAAATTCTTGGAAGCCGTATTAAAAAGGTGCATCTTAAGGATTACAAAACCAAGGTGGGAACTCTTTCAGGCTTTGTTGATCTTTTATCCGGAGATGTAAATTATCCTTTAGTTATTTCTGCATTAAAGGAAATCGGCTACGACGGCTATCTCACAGCTGAAATTCCTTTTAATCCAAATTATCCTTTAGTAAGTCTTAAAAATATGTACGAAACCATGAGTGCACTCATAAAATAGGAGGATTATCATGAATTATGCAATTATTGGCTATGGCGGTATCGGAAAATGTCATTTCGGAAATAAAGAGGAAATAAAAAAAGCTCATCCCGATGTTAATCTTGTTGCTATATGCGACATAAACCCTGACAAATTCAAATCCAACGTTTCAACAAATTTGGGAAACGATACAACTTCACTTAATTTTGCAGAATATAACACCTACACCGATGTTGAGGAAATGCTTAAAAAGGAAAAGCTTGATTTTGTTATTGCGGCAGTTCCCACTTTCCTGCATGATGAAATTTCCATCAGGGTTATGAAAAAAGGCGTCAATGTTCTTTGTGAAAAGCCCATGGCTATTTCAGTGGAAAGAGCGAAAAATATACTTTATGCCTCTAAGGAATACGGCGTAAAGCTTATGATAGGTCAGTGTGTCCGTTTCTTCCCTGCCTACGAAAAGCTTAAGGAAATTATAGACAGTAAAAAGTACGGAAAGGTTGTAAAAGCCGAATTTCGAAGATTAAGTGCATCCCCTCTGTGGAGCTGGGAAAACTGGTACATGGACGGAAGCAAAAGCGGAGGCGCTGCATTGGATTTGCACGTTCATGATGTTGACTTTATAAACTATCTTTTCGGCAAGCCGAAGGCAGTAAGTTCTGTTGGCACAAATTATATTTGTGAGCACGACTCTATAACCACCATTTATGACTATGATGATTTGGCGGTAGTTGCCACAGGCGACTGGGGTCTTCCCGGAAAATTCCCCTTCTCCCCCTCTTTTATCGTAAGATTTGAAAAGGGTGCTGTCTTAATGGAAGGCGGTAAATTCAAAATTTATACCTCTGAAAGCGTTGAGGAAGTGGAGCTTGAAAAACACAGCGGTTATGCAAAAGAGGTAATCGATTTCATAAACTGTATCAAGGAAAATCGTGAGAGCGAAGTAAATCCCCCCGAAGAATCTCTTGTAACATTGGAAATTGCTCTTGCAGAAAAGGAATCTGCAAACCGTAACGAAAAAGTGATTTTATAAATAAAAATTGCCTCGGACAAGTTCGAATCACTTTTTATTTTGCCAACAAAAAAACCGCCCAAAGGCGGCTTTTTTCTTGGCGTTCCCGAGGTGATTCTATGCAGGACTTTTCGTCCTGCACCCCGGCATTTTTCTCCTTCGGAGCAAAAATTGCCTCGGACAAGTTCGAATCACTTTTTATTTTGCCAAGAAAAAAACCGCCCAAAGGCGGCTTTTTTCTTGGCGTTCCCGAGGTGATTCGAACACCCGACCTACCGCTTAGGAGGCGGTCGCTCTATCCTGCTGAGCTACGGAAACATAAACCATTAGATATTGTACCCCACGGTAAAGCTTTTGTCAAGAAGTTTCCCTTCCTTTTTTCTTTTCTCCAAAACTTATGTTGCAAAATGTGGCATATTATGGTATACTAAAGTGATTAGTGGGAATTATTTAAATATCCATTATTTCTGACAATCACAAAAGAAAGGATAGATATGATGCTTGAACTCAAAAATCTTTCTTTCGAGGTTTCGGGCGAAAACTCCAAAAAGAAAATTATAGATAACATAAATCTCACCTTGGACAGCGGGAAATTTGCCGTTATAACAGGTCCCAACGGCGGCGGTAAATCCACCCTTGCCAAGCTCATTATGGGTATCGAAAAGCCCACGGGCGGTAAAATATTTTTTGACGGAACCGATATAACCGACCTTTCTGTTACCGAGCGTGCCAATTTAGGCATAAGCTTCGCTTTTCAGCAGCCCGTACGTTTCAAGGGCATCGACGTTTTGGACCTTATGCGTCTTTCTGCAAAAAGACAGCTTTCTGTTTCCGACGCCTGCGAATATCTTTCTGCCGTTGGTCTTTGTGCAAAGGACTACATCAACCGTGAAATCAATGCAAGTCTTTCGGGCGGCGAGCTTAAAAGAATTGAAATTGCCTCTGTCTTAGCCCGTGGCACACGCCTTTCTCTTTTTGATGAGCCTGAGGCAGGTATTGACCTCTGGAGCTTCAAAAACTTAATCGGCGTTTTTGAAAGAATGAGAAACAACATTAAAGACGGTACAATTTTAGTTATTCCCCATCAGGAGAGAATTCTTAATATTGCCGATGAAATCATCATTGTTGCCGACGGAAAGGTTGAAAAGCGTGGCAACTCAAGTGATGTTTTAACCGATATATTAAAAACCGCAGATAAGGGCTTCTGCGAAAGATTAGAGAACGGAGGAAATGAAAATGCTTGACGCTATAAAGAAAAATCTTCTCCGTGAAGTGGCAGATTTGCACGACATTCCCGAGGGCGCTTACAATATAAGGTCCAACGGCTCCTCGGAATCAAGAAACACCACCGCAAATATCGATATTGTAAATAAAACCGATGTCAGCGGTATCGACATTTATATAAAACCGGGCACTAAAAAGGAAAGCGTGCATATCCCCGTAATTTTAAGTGAAAGCGGAATTAAAGAAACCGTCTATAACGACTTTCATATAGGCGAAGATGCGGATGTTGTAATTATCGCAGGCTGCGGAATTCACAACTGCGGAAATCAGGACTCCTCCCACGACGGAATTCACCGCTTTTTCCTCTCTAAAAACGCCCATGTAAAATACGTTGAAAAGCACTACGGCGAGGGAGACGGTAACGGAAAACGCATATTCAATCCCACCACCGAGGTTACCATGGAGGAAGGCTCTTCCCTTGAGATGGAAATGGTGCAGATTAAGGGCGTTGACTCCACAATAAGAAAGTCCACCGTTAAAATGGCATCAGGCTCCCGCCTTTTGGTAAGAGAGCGTTTAATGACTCACGGAGAGCAGACAGCCATAAGCGACTATGTGGTTGAATTAAACGGAGAGGGTGCTTCTGCCGATGTGGTTTCCCGTTCCGTGGCAAAGGACAACTCCTACCAGAAGTTTGACTCTGAAATTATCGGAAACGGTCCTTGCACAGGTCATACTGAGTGCGACGCCATTATTATGGATAACGCCAGGGTTGTGGCTGTTCCGTCTCTTACTGCAAACAACATTGACGCTTCATTGATTCACGAGGCGGCAATCGGCAAAATTGCAGGAGAACAGCTTATAAAGCTTATGACCTTAGGTCTCACCGAAGCCGAAGCCGAAGAACAGATTGTAAACGGATTTTTGAAATAAAAAATAAAAGGTGGCATATGCCACCTTTTTATATTTCTGCCGCTGCAAAGCCAAGAGGCGAGATTTTTATCTCGTCTTTTTCTGTTTTTGTTCCTCTTTCAATTATCATCTTTTTTATTCCGTCTGTCTTTATTGTTTTTTCTTCTTTCCCGAAGTTTATGGAAACTAAAATCCTTTTCTCTCCTTTAATTCTCTCAAAGGCAAGTAATTCCCCTTTATTTTCCTCTCTTAAAATAAGCTCTCCGTCATATAAAAGAGGATAGTTCATTCTCATTTTATTAAGTTCTTTCATTAAGGCAAGACGGCTCTGTCCCTCCACACTCATGGCGTTGGACCAGTCTATTCCTATGTTCTTACCTGAGAATCTGTTAGAGAACATATTCTGTGTTCCCCTATCCAAAATTTCATTTCCGTTCCATATAAAGGGAACTCCGTCAACGGTGTATATAAGAAAATAGCATAAGTCTGTTATTTCGTGAGGATAAATCAAATCCATACGTCTTTCCTTGTGGTCGCTTGCCAGATCGTGGCTTTCAAAAAGGTTAAGATGCTTATAACCAACTGAGGTAGTGAATTCCAGTGTCTTTTTAAAGGCCTCTGCCTTATCCTCCGAGTCCATAAAGGCGTGCCAGCCCATTCCTCCAAAAGCAGTACATCTGTAAGAAAGGTCGAAAACCCCGCTATTTACAAATTCGGGAGCTATTCCCTCATCAATCATAACAAGATTTTCATTTATCTTCCTGCATCTTTTAATGCCCTCTTCCCAGAAATCCAGAGGTATGGCATCTCCCACATCGCACCTGAAGCCGTCAACCTTGTATTCTTTTAAGAAAAGCTCCATATTGGAGTAAAGATATTCCCTGACTTCATTATTTTCATAGTTTATTCTTGCGAAAGGCCAGTTGGCACCTACTAATGGCTTTCCGTCCTCATCCTGCTTCACCCAATCGGGATGCTCCTTTAAGAAAACCGCATTGACTCCGCAGTGAAGATATACAAGGTCGAACATTACCTTAAGTCCTTCCCTGTGTGCCTCGCATACAAAATCCAAAAGGTCTGAATTATCACCGTATTCCTCATCCACATTGAAATAATCCGCCATTTTATAGGGGTTTTTGGGGTTGTCTGCACCCGATGCAATTTGCCTGGGACTCCAGGTTGCTCTGTTTAAGTCAGCATCTGCCATCCATACGGGGCAAAGATAAATCCAGTTTACTCCAAGCTCCTTTATGTGATGGAGCATCTTTTTTGCAGCGTTAAGTGTTCCGTCAGGAGTTAATGCTCTTAGGGATATCTGATAAAGTATCCTATTTTCCACAAAAATCACCTCGAATTCATATTAACCCAAAAAAATCACTTTTTCAAGGCTTATTATCGCAACAAGGTTTGATTTTCGCAACTTGATTTTATGTATATTTCGTGTTATTATGTCTAAAAGAGGTGATTTTTGTGCGGTCTTATGTAACTTCCTTTCTGGGTGCTTTTACAAATATGCGAAAAAAAGGGGCTTTCCCTACAAATCCCAGGCCTTTCTCGGTGGTGAGCCTCCGCATACGGGGAAACGCCGTATTTTATGAAGAGAACAACACTACCTATGTTTCAGAGGGTGATGTTTTATTTGTTCCGGAAAACACCGCCTACTGGCAGGAATGTGATACGGATGACGAGGTTATTGCAATTCATCTTACATTGGATAAGCCTCTTTCTTCTAATATTTTCAAAATCTCTCCCGAAAACTTCCAATCGGTTCTTCCCCTTTTTAAAAAACTGGAGAAAATGTATGGAGAAAATAAAGAGGCAAACCATTTTGTCTGCCTCTCCCTGCTATATGAAATATTAAGCCTGTTTGATGAAAAAAATACTGCCGACCTTCCCCCTACACTGCTAAAAGCTGTTTCGGTTATTGATAAAAACTATATGAATCCCGATTTTTCTGTTTTTTCCCTTTCTGAAAAGCTTGGGGTAAGTCAGGCATACCTGAGACTTTTATTTAATAAACACCTTTCTACTTCACCCAACGCCTATATCCGCAGCTTAAGATTTAAAAGAGCCAAGGAGCTTTTATCCTCTAATTATTACTCTGTAAGTGAAGCTTCAATCATGTCAGGCTTTGCCAATGAAAAAAACTTTTCCACCGCATTTCGTAAAGAGTTTGGCAAAACGCCCTCCGAATTTAAAAAATCCGCCCTTTGATTTAAAAAAGAAAAGCACCGCATTCTGGCAAATACGATGCTTAAGGAGGGAAATAAAAATATGTATTAACTTGCTACAAGCATATTATAGCACCCAAAAACAAAGATTGCAATACTCAATTTAGTAGAAATGCACTAATAGTTTAAATATTTTTTGTGCAATATGCACAAATCATTCCCCGCTATTTTCTATCAAATCCTTTAATACAAGATAAATCCCTGCTGTCCAACCCAACATTTCAGGCATTTTATACTCGTCCTTAACGTTGGTTGTTCCTTCCACAACATTATATTTCTCCCATAGTGCTCCTGTCTTTTCATTGATGTCCTCAATAGCCTTCACATATTTGCATGCAATTCTTAATGCATCTTCCTTATAGCCATAACGCATCAGGGCGAAAACCACAATATAATGAAGGGGAGCCCATCCGTTGGGATAATCCCACTGATATACGGCGTTACGCTTTCCGTTTTCACAAACCGCAACACCAAATTCACACTCCAATCTATGAAGCTCTGCTACGGTTGATTCAGCCTGCTCTTTGGTGGCAATTCCTGCCCATAAGGGATAGAAGGATGCACAGGAAAAAATTTCAGAATGCTTTTTTTCCTTAAAGTTATAGTCCAGGAAAACCTTGCCGTCAAACATCAATTCCTGCATAAGTGTATATCTTTTTTCTGCCCTTTTTTTCCATTCTTCTTCCTGGGGAAGTCCAAGCTCCCTGGCAAAATACTCCATGTTATGCTCGTAAGAATACAAAATACTGTTTAAGTCAACCTTGTTAAAGGACGCTTGCTTCATTTCACATCTGGGATTAAAATCCCATCCGCTTTCTGCATCACTCATAACGTTATCAACAATGTCATAATCACTCATACCGCTAAAATCAAGCCCCGGAAGTCTTTTTCTTATCATATCGGCATAAGCTTTAATATTACCCTCGTCCATATTATAACCATAACGGGCAAGTCCTGTTTCTGTAGTACGCTTAGCTTCCCAGAAGGAATATTCCTTGCATAAAATGCCGTAAGCCATAAAAAGCCACACCTTATCACGATAAATCCCGTACAAGTCCTTTACCATTTCACTTAAAAAGGGAGGCTGGCTTCTTCCAAGCAACGCCACATTGCTTCCGTTGGGCATATAACCGAATTTATCAACCATGTAAAACATATTTTCAACCGTACTTTTAACCAAAGCTTCTCTGCCGCAAAGATAAAGACCTTTAGAAGCAAAAAAGGTATCCCAGTAAAACATATCCTGAAAAGCATCTTTAATGGACGGTACAAAATATTCATAGGGCAGTCCCATATGAGTACCCTTATCTTCCCTTTCAAGTCTTACGGTGTTATCCCAATTTTTTTTAATAAAATCTCTCAATCCCATATTATCCATCTTTCTTAAGTTAATATTAACACAAGGCGGTACATTATTGAAGTACCGCCTTGTATTTATTTAAATTCCGTATTTTTCCTTTAAGAACTTTCTGCTTAAGCTTGCAGCTTCAAGGGGAGGCATATCGGGAGATTCATCCTGCTCCACAATGAGAGTGTGAATCTTGGATTCCTCTGCTGCCTTTAAGATAGCATCAAAATCCTGTCTTCCCATGCCAAGAGGTCTGAACTTAAATTCATTATCCGCCTTGGAGGGCTTTTCGCTTGCATTTCCTTCTGCATCAATAAGCGCATAAGCAGGGCCGCCTGCCAACTCTTTACAGTTAAAGTCCTTAAGATGAAGAACGCTTAAGCGGTCAGCATATTTTCTTATGTACTCGGCAGGGTCATAGCCTGCATAGCAAACCCAGCAGGTATCTATCTGGGGATTTAAGATGCCTTCAAGAACAGAGTAAAGTCTGTCGAAAATTGTCATTCCGTCAATTTTATCAAATTCAAAGTCGTGATTGTGATAAATCATTTCCATACCGGCTTCCTTTATAGCCTCGCCGTACTTTTTGAAGTTTGAAATGGTTTCGTCCCAGACGGGTGTTCCGTATTCAAGCTTCTCCCTTTCATACCAGGGAATAGCAACATATTTAACTCCAAGCTCAGCCATATAGTCGATAATTCCGTTTCCTTCATTTAAGAAAGGATCCATTCCCTGATGAACAGAAACACACTTTAAATCATACTTTGCTAAAATTTCTTTGATTTCTGCGGCACTTTTTCCGTAAAATCCGGCAAATTCCACATAATCATAGCCCATTTCCTTGACCTTTTTAAGTGTGCCTTCAAAATCCTTTGCCATATCGTCTCTTACAGAATAAAGCTGCAGACCAACATTAAACTTTCTCATATAATAAAACTCCTTTTAATAAATTCAAGTTGATTATATCAAAAATGCCCTCTCAATTCAATAATAATATTGACTTATTTTTGCATTATTTTGACATTCATCTGTATAGATAAAAGCCGTTTCCTATGATTTCGCTGCTCTCCGAAAAAATTGTAAATGCCTTTTCGTCAAGCGCTTTAACCCTTTCTTCAAAAAGAGGCATTTCCCTTTCCTTAAGGGCACAAATAAGCATATATTTGTCCTCAAAGGTATATCCGCCTTTAACATCTATGATTGTAACACCTCTGGGTGAATTTTCCGTTAAAAATTTTGCCATTTCCTCGCCCTTTTCCGTAACTACAAAGGCAAGCTTTGAAACGTTGAGCTTTCTCATAAGCCAGTCAATGGCAAAGGTGGATATGAAAAGAGCAATTATGCCGTAAATGGTACGGTCAACCTCTCTGAAAGTAAGAAAAGCAAAGCCGATAATTACGGCATCCACAATCAAAATGAGCTTTCCTATCGGCATATGCGGAAGAAAATGCTGAAGTATTCTTCCCAAAATATCCGTTCCGCCGGTGGAGGCTCCCCCCACAAAGGTCAGGGAAATTCCAAATCCGTAAAGAGCCGCTCCCACTACGGATGCTAAAATTATATCATTGGTAACGGGGGGCAGATTTTCAAGCAGTCCCACCATAGCCGATACCAAAAGAGAGCCGATAATGGTTTTTATAATAAAGTTCTTTCCCAAAACCTTAAGTCCGAAAAGAAGTAAAACCACGTTGATTACCGCCAGTGAAATTCCGGCAGGAACAGAAAATACATGATAAAAAACCGTTGCGAGACCTGACGCTCCTCCTGATACCACCTTATTGGGGACATAAAAAAGCGCTATTCCCACAGAAGTTAAAAAAGTGCCTACCAAAACAAGCATTAAAGATTTTAACTTTTCTTTCAAAAAAATCCTCTCCCATAAACTTTTCTTACATAAATTATGTCTTATTCATTCTGCTTCATAAGTCAAGGAATTCTTTTCTTCCATTTTATTTTTAAATTCCTCTTTACTGGGTAAATCCTTTACCGTAAACCATATTATAAAAGCAATATAGGCAATAAGTCCTATTATGGCTAAAATTCTCTTTTTCATAAGCCCCTCCTATAACACGGGAGTGATAAACCCGAAATAAGTAAGTACGCTGACCCATAAAAATACGGTTATTATGGAAATCGCCGTGCCGAAAACCACCAGCTGCCCTGCTAAATCCTCATCTGCTCCCATCTGCTGAGCCATTGTATAGCTTGAAACTGCTGCAGGAGATGTGTGCATCGCCAGTAAAATGGCAAGCTCCCTGTCCTTAAATCCCAGTAAAATTGCCACCGTCATAAAGAAAAGTGGTGCCAACATAAGTTTTCCTGCTATTCCCCATACAAGGTATGCCAGATTTCCTTTTACCGATGAAAAATTGAGACTGGCTCCCAAAGATACCAGAGCCAGGGGAGTCGCTATACCTGCCAGAGATTTTACCGCACTGAAAAGAGGCGTCGGAACAAAAATGTTCACACCCTTAAGCCAGACAGCTATAAAGGCACAAACGGAGCCTATTATAAGGGGATTTTTTGCTATATTGAAAATGACCTTTTTAAGGTCCGTCTTTTTCCCTTTTAAGGACTCAAGGGTTATAACTGCCAGAACATTATAAACGGGAACTATAATGGCTATAATCACCGACGCTTTTCCCGAAAGGGAGCCGTCTCTAAAAAGACTCTCCGCCACAGGTATTCCGAATATAAGAAAATTACTTCTGAATACACCCTGAATCAAAACCCCACGGCTTTCCTTCTTTTTAACAAAAAACAAAGCCAGAATTACCATAAGTGCAAAGCACAAAACCACGCTCAGAACCCCATATGTAATGAGTTTTATATCAAAAACCTCGGAAATTTCCGATTCATATACGTTTTTAAATATGCTTAAGGGTAAAAATACGGTGAAAACCAGCTTGTTTAACATTTTTACCGAGGAAGCATCAATTACTTTACCTCTTTTTAATGAATATCCCAAAAAAAGAAGTACAAATATAGGAAATACCAGATTAAAAGAAAGCTTAAGACTCTCCGTAAAAATCACCTCCAGACTTGGAGCCGTATATTTTTTTATCTCCGACTCTTATCCCCGTTCCGTCTTCCGTAACGGTAACACTAAAGGCGTGATTCATTTTCTCATCTATCGCCTTGATGTTGCATCTTTTCTGCCCGTAAAGCTTTGACAAAAGCCTGTCTTCCGAAAAGATGTTCAAAAACTCAGGCTTTTCACTTTCCACATAGGAAAATATTCTTTTTAATATAAGCCTGCTTTTTGCCATTTCTCCGAAGGATGGATGGAAAGGCCCTGCAATAAAGCTCTTTTTAAGGCTTTCTGAAGGCTGGAGACCCGTCCTTATTACAGAAATTCCCGCATTTTCGAATTTGTCCGTCAAAAGAGCCGTAAGCTCTACCGCCTCCTCCAAAGTCTGAGGATGATATTCTCCTTTTTTATACATTTCAAAAAGGCAGGTGTCCTCCAGAACCAAAGTAGGATAAATCCTTACCTCCTTAGGCTTCATTTTTATAAAATCGTGGCAGGTCTTTATATCAAGTTCATCATTTGCCAATGGCAGATGAGTCATCATCTGAAGACCTAAATTTATACCGCTTTCCCGTATAAGATTTGATGCATTTTCTATATCAAAAGAGGTATGTCCACGTCTGGCTGCCTTTAAGACTGCATCAGAAGTGGACTGTGCACCAAGTTCAACGGTTGTAACCTTGTGTCTTAAAAGATTTTCAACTATACGGGGGTTTATATAATCAGGTCTTGTGGAAAGACGGATTCCCGTTATCTTTTCTCCGTCCACAAATTTTTCTGCCGCTTCCAAAAGCTCCGTCTGAAGCCTTTCGTCAATTCCAGTAAAGCTTCCACCGAAAAAAGCGATTTCTGCCTGACCTTTAATATAAGAAAGCCACTCTTTAACGATTTTTTCAACATCGCTTCCCGTAACATTTCCGCTGTGTCCCGTGATTTTTTTCTGATTGCAGAAAACACAGTCATTGGGACAGCCTAAATGAGACACGAAAACAGGAATATTCGCCCTTTTCATGTAAGAGCCTCCAGCGCCGCCTTTGCCGCCTGCTGTTCTGCTTCTTTCTTGGAGCCTGCCCTTCCCCTGCCTATAACCTTATCTCCGCTTAAAACCTCAAATTCAAAGCTTTTAAGATGGGCAGGGCCGCTTTCATCTGTCATACGGTAAGAAATTTTTTCCGTTGCACCGCTTTGTGCCAGCTCCTGAAGCTCCGTTTTATAGTCCTTGAATGCTTTTCCCGAAACAGCCTTATCTATAATGGGCTTTAAGTTTCTTAAGATCCACTCTCTCGCCTCTGAAAGTCCTGAATCCAGATATATTGCGGCTATAGTTGCCTCCACAATGTCAGAAAGAATTGAGCTTCTTTCCCTTCCGCCAGTGGCTTCCTCTCCTTTGTTGAGAATTAAAAACTGTCCCAAAGAAAGTTTTTTTGCAACCTCAAAAAGGGAGCGCTCACAAACTGATGCGGCTCGCACCTTGGTAAGCTCTCCCTCCGGCATATCGGGATAGTTTTTGTAAAGATAATCTGAAACCACCAATGAAAGAATGGAATCACCTAAAAATTCCAGTCTTTCATAGCTTTTAACATCACGCTCATTAGCATAAGAGCTATGAGTAAGAGCTTCCTTTGCAAGAAGCTCATTTTTAAAAGTATATCCTACGGCTTTATAAAAACCGTTCATTTTTATCCCTCACTTTAAGCCAATGGGGTTCGACTTAAGAATTTTGTACTATATATTCTGCGGCATCTCCCACAGTTTTAATCTTATTTGCATCCTCGTCTTCAATTTCCATGTCAAATTCTTCCTCAAGAGCCATAATAAGCTCAATTAAGTCCATAGAATCGCCAAGTTCTTTGAAAGGAGTTTCCTCTGTGATTGACTCTTCATCAATCCCGAACTGCTCTGCAATAATACTTCTTATCTTTTCAAATTCCATAATCTTCTTCCTTTCGTTTTTTTCAATAGTATATGCTATCCTAAAAAAAAAATCAATAGCTTTTTACAACAAAAATCATATTTTTATCAATTTCTTTCACTTTTCCATGCTGCATTTAAGCTTTTCAACTGCCTTTTTTTCTATTCTTGACACATATGAACGGGATATTCCCAGCATCTTTGCAATTTTTCTTTGCGGAATGCACTTTCCGTCTTTAAGACCATATCGCATTTCCACAATCATTCTTTCCCGTTCCTCCAAAGAATCTCTGATGCCGTCATAAAGCTTTTTAATTTTAATCTTTTTTTCGTACTGTTCCTCTATTTCTTCTTCCTCTGACGGAAGTATATCCATCAAAGTAACCTCGTTACCCTCCTTATCGCTGCCGATTGTCTCCGATAAGGACACCTCTGAAACCGAATGCTTTCTCCCCCTTAAAACCATTAAAATTTCATTGTGGATGCATTTTGCAACATAGGTGGAAAGCCTGGTCTTTTTCTCTTTCGTAAAGGTATTTATCCCTTTTATAAGTCCGATTGTTCCTATAGACAGTAAATCATCTGCTTCTTCGGGGCTTGTGGCATATTTTTTCACTATATGAGCTACCAGTCTTAAGTTATGCTCAATCAGCTTGTTTTTTGCCTCCTGGTCGTTTTCCTTTTCATATTTCTCCAAAAGATATTCTTCTTCCTTTTCAGTAAGGGGCTTCGGAAAGCTTCCGCTGTGGATATGCCCCAGCATGAAAATCTTCTGAATGAGAGTATAAAGGATATAAAGCAAATCAAAATTCCTCCCTAACATCTTTTATTTTAAGATATTAGGGAAGGGTTGTACCTTATGCTAATTTAATAAATTAGCATTGTAGGTAAGGGGTGAAGAAAGATTTATTCCCCCTGCTTTTTCGGTTTTTTCTCCGTTTATAAAAAACTGTACCGCACTTATTTCAGGCAGACTTGTAAGAGTATTGACCACCGAATAGATTGAAAGTGCGCTGTCGTTTTCCGTTATGGACAAAAGTTCCTCTGAGAAGTTTACATAGCACAATCTGTCCTTGGTTTCAACTGATAAAAGCTTTACCAAAGGAGGTAATAAAGTTTTTCTTCCCTTTACCTCCGAACCTTTTAAAAGTTGTTCTATGGCTGTTTTTTCTAATGTTTCATTGTCCTTTATGTCCACAATGCGTTTTTCCATTTTCAAGGTTTTTTTATCTTCTGATGCAAAATAGAGCTCCAATGCTACAGTCATATTCCGCCCGATTTCATCGGCGGTTATAACATTATTCATGGAAAGTGCTCCTATTTCCTCATCCCTTGAATTATATTTTATACCTCTTCCGTTTACTGAAATTTTAACGGATTTTATTCCCTCCAAAACGCAAAGGGTATTGACCACCGAATAGATTGAAAGCAGTCTCTGAGCATCATTTTTTGTTTTTTCAAAATCCTGAGAAAGATTTACAAGTGCCACATTATCTTCAATCCTTAAGCCTATAAGAGCCGTATTTTCGGGTATAACCCTTTTGTGCTCCGCTTTTTTAGGGCCTTTTAAGAGGGCTTCTGTAACAGCTCTTGCGGTTTTTTCCAAGGAATCGGTTTTTTCTATAACCACTTTTTCAGAGGAAAAGCCTTTGCCGTTTTCATCCGAAAAATATAAAATGTGCTTTTCTCTGTCTCCGATGCATCCGGCAAGGCCAAGAAGGAGACTTAAAATAACAAGTATTGAAACACTTTTTTTCATATCTCTTATGCCACGGGAAGATAAATCCTGAATATACTTCCCATGTTTTCCTCACTTTCCACATCGATATGACCGCCGTGCATTTCCACAGCCGAAAGAGCGATGGACAGACCCAGTCCTGTACCGCCGGTCTCTCTGGAACGGGCTTTATCCACCCTGTAGAATCGGTCAAATATTTTGCTTATATCATCCCTGGATATGCCTATTCCCGTATCTCTTACGGTAATAATCGCATTGTCCACATCCCTCTCCAAAAAGATTTCCACCTTTCCTCCATAGGGTGTATACTTTATGGCATTATCCGTTATGTTATATACCGCTTCCCATATTTTATTTTCCTCCATGAGCATAAAAACGTCGCTCACACAGTTAAACTTAAGTCCCACGCCTTTTCTTATGGCAATTTTGGTCAACGCATCCGCAACACCTTTTACAACATCCTTAAGGCTTCCCGTTACAAACTTTTTGTTTTCGCTGTATTTGGATGCATCCATCCTTGTTAAATCCAGAAGGTCATTTACTATAACCGTAAGCCTGTCAACTTCCCGGTTCATATCTCCCAAAAACTCTCTCACCATCTCAGGAGGGGCGTTATCTCCCGCCTCTATAATAGAATCACAGATGAGCTTTATGGAGCTTAAAGGAGTTTTAAGCTCATGGGATGCATTTGATACAAAGGCTGTCCTTTTTTCCTCCTGGGACTCAAGTTCTTCAATGAGGTTATTGAAGCTTTTTACAAGCTCACCTATTTCACCTTTTGCATTGAATTCTATCTTCATCTTTCTTTCCACGTTTTGCGCCTTTATTTTATTTATAAGCTTCGTTATGGGAGATAGGAAAAATCCCGCAAAGGCAAAGCTTAAGAAAACGGCAAAAACGCAAAGGAGCACTAAAAGATAATTCATACTTCTTTTTGTAGCCGATAAAACCTTGGTTATTTCATCTGCCGAGCTTTCCATATATGCTGCTCCGACTATTTCCCCGTTTTTCATAATGGGAACAGATGCGGCAGTTGTAACCTCACTATCATTTTCCGCCTTATTATAGGAGCTTTCACCCGAAAGGGCAGAAAGTACCATTGGCGAAAGTCTCACCTTGCCTTTTGAATTTGCATAGACATTTCCCGTATTGTCATAGACAATCACACCGTCGGTATTGGTGATTATAATACGGCTGTCTCCTCCTATTGCCAGAAGAATTATATCTTCATACAGAGCCTTGGAAAGTCCCGCCTCGGGAACCGAGGCAATATCTGTGGCAATTATATTTATTTTTGTAAGCATACTTATTTTATTGTCATTGTATAAGCTTTTGGAAAGAGCCGAGAACATATAAAACCTTATAACCGTTACAGAAAGAACTATGATAATAATATAAGTGAATATAAGTCTGAATCTCATACCTGAGGTTACTTCAGAAAGCTTTTCCCAAAGCTTTTTAAAAAGCTCTCTCTTCTCTTTTCCTTCTTTATTCTTCCTTAAAATAATAACCTACTCCCCACTTTGTGTTTATGTAAATAGGATTTGCGGGATCCGGCTCTATCTTCTCTCTGAGCCTTCTTATATGTACGTCCAGAGTTCTTATATCAGCAGGATAGTCATAGCCCCATATAATATCCAGAAGGTTTTCTCTTGTATAAACCTTGCCGGGGTTTGTTATGAACAAATCCATAATTTCAAATTCCTTGGAGGTTAATTCCACATTCTTTCCGTTTACGGTAACACGTCTTAAATTATAGTCAATCTTTATTCCGCCACGGGTAAGGGTTGTATTGTTCTTTTTAACCTGATTTTGTCCGCTTCTTCTTATAATTGCCTTGACACGGAGCTTAAGCTCCAAAATATTGAAAGGCTTGGTCAGATAGTCATCTGCTCCGTATTCAAGACCCATAATCCTGTCCATATCGTCAGTTTTTGCGGTAAGCATAATAATGGGCACGGAGGAAAAATCCCTTATGATACGGCACACTTCAAGACCGTCAAGCTTTGGCAGCATAAGGTCAAGGATGATAAGGTCGATTGTCTTATCTCTGGCAAGCTTTACAGCTTCCTCTCCGTCATAGGCGGTTTCCACTTCATATCCGTCCTGCTCGAAATTAAATTTCATGCCTTTAACCAACAATTTTTCATCGTCGACTATAAGTATTTTCATAAATCATCCGTTCCTTCCAAAATTATCATACTTTCAAGATATATCATATCACAGAGTGGGAATAACTTCAATATTTTTTTGGTAAATATTTTGAATTTTTGCATCAAAAAACCGAGTGCAAAATGCACTCGGTTTTATTTTTATCAGTCAGCAAGTACGTATATATTACAGCTTCTTCTTCCGAACTGAATACACTCGTCGTAAGAGTCATAGAAAAGGTCAACTCTGTTACCCTTTATAAGTCCGCCTGTGTCTCCTGCAAGGCACACACCGTAGCTCCAGGAACCGTCTGTTGCTTCAATGTAAAGCCTGGTTCCCAAAGGAATTACTCTGGGGTCAACCGCAACTACGCCCACCTTGGAGCTTATGGAGGTTGCAGTCTTTCCCTTGTCGCAATAAGCCGTAGCCTTTGCGGAAATAACCTTGCTGTAGGGATAACCGTCAACAGTTCCTACTGCAGGAGCTGCATTCTGGTCATTTCTCTTTACGTTATAAACACCGCATTCAACAATTTTATTTACTACAGGTCTTGTTATGGTTTCCTTTGTCTCAAAGCCTGCAATATTGCCGTTGTGGAATGTAACAATGTTGTCTCTCAGCATTTCGCCGTTTACACCCTCCTGCACGGTAATCTCTGTATAGGGTGCAAGATTTTTGTTTATTCTGTATTCAACCTCATAGGGGATGGAAATATTTTCGCTGTCGCAGGTAACCGCAACTCTGGTTACATAAATTTCCATACCTGCATAAGCACCGGTTGTAAGCTCGGGATATACCAAATCGTTACCGTCAAGGGAAATATTAGCCGCCTCTAATACAGAAGCAACGTCCCCCTCTGATACATCCACTATATAAGTAAAGTAATCAGCATAAATGTAAACGGGGAAAGCCACCTTGACTTCATATTCTCCGCCGTCAACGACAGTTCCCGCTTCGCCTGTTGCAGGGTCGATAACCGTGTTATTCTCTCCAACTTCTTCTCTTGCAGACTCTGCAAGCTCACCTGTGGTGATTGCATTGGTTTCCACTTCAAATCTTTCTTCGCCGTTAAAAAGGACAACATTCTTTAATGTCTTTACGTTGATTGTGGAATTTCCAGTAAGCTTAATGTCTTTGCCGGGGCTTACCACATCGCCTTCATTAAAGCTAAAGTCCCCTTCTTTTAATATATCTTCTACTGTGTCCGCCTTTGTTACCAAAGTTTTCTGTAAAATTCCGTCAACTTCGATATTTACCTGAATGTCATTTCCGTAAACAAAACTGTTAATTGAGGAAACAGCCAGTATCACAGCAAAGATAACTGCAGTAACTTTCTCTTTTAACATAAATTTTCTTTCCTTTCTCTGTCATCCCGAAAAGGATGACACAGCCTTCTTTAGAGGGATTATATTCAATCGCCTCGTAAATTATAACTAAATTATTACGAAATGTCAACCACTTTTATTTTACTTTAGTGTTTTTTGCTATTTTTTAAGGTGCAAGCCCACTACATATAGTATGTTTTTTATTAAATTTTTTTAAATTTCTTAACATTTTCATTTAATTTTCGGCGAGTTTTTTTAGAGTATGTTATTTTTATCAGTCCCTTTTTCCATGGGTTTTTAATACTTTCTAATCTATTTTAGATGATTCGTTTTTTAGATAATTTCACCCTTAAATTTGTAATAAATTCCCACTCAAACAATAGTATATATTATACCATTATATAAGGAGGGGATTATTTGAAAAGAGGATTGCTTTTTACATCCGTGTTTACTTTTGTTTTTTTCCTCTTGTTTGTGCATAAGATAACATTTAATCCCTCTGAAAGACTTATAACATTTTCCGTTTCCTCTTCCCTTTGTAATTATTTTCCGAAAAGTACACCCTTAGTATCCTTTTCAAAGGAGTCCCTTATCTTGCTCGGGACGCTGCCCCCTGCCTCAGAAAACAAAAAAAGAGAGACTTCCTTAAAAGAAAGCCTCACATTACAAAAGGAAAATAACGAAAGTCTCCCTCCCGGGATAAAGGAGATAACCATTGAAACGGGAGGGACAAGTCTTTTCGGTGTCCAGATAAACAACGAAACTGAGTATAATCTGGAAAATGCCTTTTCAGAAAAGAAATTCTCCCCTTCTTCTCCCGTTCTTATAGTCCACACCCACACCTCAGAAGCCTACCGTCCCACCTTAAAAAACTTCTATGAGCCTAAAGACAACCAAAGAAGCGAAGATGTAAATTTCAATGTGGCAAAGGTGGGGGCTCATCTTTATGAAAGTTTAAAATCCAAAGGAATTGATGTTACCCACGATGATACCATAAATGACTATCCGTCATATAACGGGTCTTACAGCAAAACTCTCCGCCTAATAGAAGCTCACCTTGAAAAAAATCCTTCCATAAATATAGTTCTGGATCTGCACCGTGATGCCATGGAAAAATCCGACGGGACAAAATTAAGCACCGTTTGCGAAATAAACGGAGAAAAAGCCGCCCAGATAATGATTGTGGTAGGCACAGACCAAAGCGGTCTTACCCACAGTAACTGGAGGAGCAATTTTTCTTTCGCCGTTTGCCTCCAGAGAGCTTTGGATAAAAAATTTCCCGGTCTTATGCGTCCCATCAATGTAAGATGCGAGCGCTTCAACGGACACGTTTCAGAAAATCAGCTTATCATAGAAATCGGCACAACGGGAAATACTTTGGAAGAAGCCTTATTGAGTGCCGAAGCCTTGTCTATAGGTCTTTCGGATATTATAAAGGGTAGCTGATTACAAAAACCACAGAGCCAAGTATTTTTATATCATGCTCACGGGCATCATAAATTTTTATGTCGGGAGCCAGCGACTCATCTTTTATGGTTATTTCCGTACCTTTTATGAATATACGCCTGAGCACGGCTTCCTTTCCGTCAACACTCACCGCTCCGATTGTACCCGATTCAAAGGGTATTGAGGGATTTATCAAGACCTTATCTCCCGCACCAATTTTTGCATAAATCATACTGTCATCTTTGGCTATAACAAAATAGCAAAGGTCCATATCCTCTCTGGAATAATTTCCCGTAATATGACCGATGGTATTTATATCCCTTATGTCCTCCCTGGAGGTAACCTTTTTAGGAAATTCCGCAAATATCGGGATTTTGGATATGGGCTCCGACATAAACGGGGCGTCAGATTCGCCCTTTATATAAGAGGAAGGAACACCCAGAGCCTTTGCTATTTTAATAACATCCTCCTCTGTTGGAGCACTGTAATCGGTCAGATAGCGCTTAAGCGAAACCTCTCCTATTTCCGAGCGCTTTATAAGCTCCTCTTTTGGCATATTTCTGCTTTCCATTAAATGAAGTATTCGCTCTCCCATAGTTGCCATAAAAATCATTCCTTTTATATCTTTTTATTTAGTATATCATAAGGGAATATCCCTTAAAAGGCAATAAGGAATATTTCCTTATGTTAAGATAATTCAGAGGTGTTGAGAATGAAACTCCGGATAAGAGATTTAAGAGAAGACCACGATCTGACTCAAAAAGAACTTTCAGAGCTTTTGCATATACATCAGACAACCTATTCCGCCTATGAGCTGGGAGACGTAAATGTTCCCCTGCCTGTTTTATGCTTCTTAGCGGAATTTTACAAAACCAGCATTGACTATTTAGCAGGGATACCCGACGAACCTAATCCCTATCCGAAAGCAAAATAAAAAAAGCGGCTATGCCGCTTTTTTTATTTTGTAGTTACCGCTATTACGCCGTCATTTATTTCCGCCTTTGCATTTTCTCCGAAAAGAAGCTTGAATATATCCAGACCAACAAAGGTTCTGTCCTCAATTATTTCGGGAGCTTTTTCGCTTTCACTAAAAATCTTCTTTCCGATTATTAAGGACTTTTCTGCTTCGCCTTTTTTAAGTGTTACTTCTCTTTCTTCCCCATTCCAGGAAATTTCAAAGCCGAGACCTTCTGCCAAAGAACGGAGAGGAATAAGTTCTTCCTTTAAGGAAAAGGACACTTCCATTTTTTCGCCGTCAAGTAAAATACCTTCAATTTCTCCTGCCTTTCTTTCAGCCAAGGTGAGAACTGCTATTTTTTCTGCAGGGACATGAGCGGGAAGGCTCATTCCAACGGCAGAAGCAAATACCAAAATCTCGGAGCCCTTTGTAATGTCCATGGCTCTTAACATAATTCTTATTCTGTGTGCAGTAACAGGTGTCAAATCTTCATATACCACACGGTAGGAGCCGTCTTCGGATAGAATAACCCCGTCCTTATTTTCGGACACTACCATATAGATGGGAGCAGAAATGGAATTTTCAGTATTTACCAAAATATAAAATGCATAGTTCTGGGGCGGCAGGCTCATTGTGGTCATTGTTGAAGTTACCGCACTTATCATATCTCCCACTTTGATTTCTGCAGGGTTTAAGTTGTAATCCGCAATATATGTATTTTGGTCAATGTTTAATCTTAAGTTACCGTCATTTACCATTATGTAATCTTCTGTAATTTCCGATACGACTCCGTGCTGCATCATCTTTTCAGGCATAACAAACTCCTTGGCGTCGGCTTCTTCAAAGTCTACAGCCTCTTCAATGGGCATTGTTGAATAAGGGTCATCCTCTATGCCAATGAGCATTGTTGCGTAGGGGTCCATTTCTTCATTGGCGGAGGCATACATACCAAAAGCAGTAAATACCATTAAAACCGCCAGCAATAAACTTGTCTTTTTCATAAATTTATTCTCCTTTTTTGTTTCTGTATATAATACAATTAAAAAAAGCAAAAGGTTGCATAAAAATTAAAATATTTTAAGAAAGGTATAAATTTTCTTGACAATAGGGTTTTTCCTCCTTATAATATACAAATATACTATCATTTCGTATATTTATACAAAAGGAGCAATATTATGAAAAAAATAAACTTAAAGGGAAAAAGCTTTTTAAAGCTTTTGGATTTTTCCCCGGAAGAAATAAATTACCTTATAGATTTAGCCGCTGATTTTAAGGCTAAAAAGAAAAAGGGAATTCCCCACAGAATATTAAAGGGTAAGAACATCGCCTTGATTTTTGAAAAAACCAGCACAAGAACCAGATGTGCCTTTGAGGTTGCCGCATCTGACCTTGGAATGAGTTCCACTTACCTTGACCCCACAAGCTCTCAGCTTGGCAAAAAGGAAAGTATTCCTGATACCGCAAGAGTTATAGGCAGAATGTATGACGGCATAGAATACCGTGGCTTCGGTCAGGAGATTGTGGAAAAGCTGGCTTCTTTTGCGGGCGTTCCCGTGTGGAACGGACTTACAAACGAGTTCCACCCCACTCAGATTTTAGCTGATTTCCTTACCATAAAGGAGCATTTCGGTTCACTTTCGGGCAAAAAATTGGTTTATATGGGCGATGCCAGATACAATATGGGCAACTCTTTAATGGTTGGCTGTGCCAAGATGGGTATGAATTTCGTGGCGTGCACCAGCAAAAAGTATTTCCCTGACGAGACTTTAATAAATACCTGCAGGGAAATTGCCGAAAAAACAGGCGCAACCTTATCCTTTAACGAAGACCCCATAGAGGCAACAAAAGATGCTGATGTAATTTATACAGACGTGTGGGTTTCCATGGGCGAGCCTGAAGAAGTGTGGAAAGAAAGAATAGAGGACTTATCTCCCTATCGTGTTACAAAAGAAATTATGGATAACGCCGGTGAAAAGTGCCGCTTTATGCATTGTCTTCCTGCTTTCCACAACCTGGATACCAAAATCAGCAAAGAAATTTACGATAAATTCGGCATTGATTCAATGGAAGTTACCGAAGAGGTTTTTGAAAGCGAAAAATCCATTGTATTTGACGAAGCTGAAAACAGAATGCACACAATTAAGGCAGTTATGGCAGCTACATTAAAGTAAAATTTATTAAAAAAGCTTCCTCTTATGGAGTGTACTCTTAAGGACAGTAAACGGAGCAGTGAATTTCACTGCTCCGTTTCGCTATTATAAAAACAATCTTTTTCCCATCTTATCACATTTGTATCTATGTATTCCCATATCTTTTGATAGTCTTTTTCACCGCGAATTATGTGGTCGTGATATGACCTTTGCCATATAGAATTACCTATTTCTTTTGCGACCATTGTTTTGAATGAACGAACTATGGTTTCTATGTTCTTTGTAGGGGACGATGCCCTCATCGTCCCGTTAAGAAATATAATCAAATGAATATGATTTGGCATTATTACATATTTATCAACTGTTACATTTTCATATTTTATGTTTATATTATTGATATATCTGTCACATATTAAACCGATTTCAGACAAATTATTTTGCGGGACGATGTGGGCATCGTCCCCTACGATTTTAGACAACAATTGCTTTCTGTCTTTGACGCATATTGTAATAAAATATGCTCCCGGTGTTGAATAATCGTACCCTTTCAATCTTGCTGGTTTTCGTTTTGGTAAAGTCATAATATTTCCTCTAATTTTAAAACAAAGATACTCATTTTAATATCAAGAGCATTACAAATTCTATATAATGTTTCTAAAGTAGGTTTGCGCTCCCCTCTTTCTATGGCGCTCAGATGACTTCTGCCTATGTCAGCTAATCCACTTAACACTTCTTGTGAAATGCCTTTTTGCTGTCTGAAAAAAGCAACAGTTTTACCCACTTTAATAGAATCTAGTGTGGCTATATACATATTCTCACCTCAAGAATAGTATATGTCATTTCAAAAGAACGTTTGAACACATATGTTGACAATCGAACACTTATGTGTTATAATTTGATTGTCAAATTAAAAATGGAGGTAGAACAAAATGAAAAAAGGATTACAGGGGTTAATTTCAGGTGTGTTGATTGGTGCAATGATGACAAGTGGGATGGTATTTGCAAAGCAAGCATCAGAAACAATTAATGTTATTTATGATAACATAAAAATTTTGATTGACGGCAAAGAGTATCAACCGACAGATGCAAATGGCAATGTAGTTGAGCCGTTCATTTATAACGGAACTACATATCTTCCTGTAAGAGCAATAGCAACTGCCTTTGATAAAGAAGTTGATTGGGAAGCGCAGACAAGCACCGTTACATTAGGCAGTAAAAATTATGATTGGTTAGACCAGATGGGATATGTTGATTATGAATATAGTGCTATAGGAAATTCATTTTCTGCTTTGCCGGAGAACACAAAAATGTCGGATGATACGAAATTTAATAGAGGAATTATGTTTGAACTTTATGATTACTTAGGAAATACAGGGGGTACGACGGAAAATAAAGATGGTTCATTTGGATGTAATGAAAGTATATCATATTTACTCAATGGTCAATATAAGTCCTTTCGCGGAACAATATCTCATAAAGAAAGTGGAAATACAAGAGTTGGAAATTCAGTAATAAAAATTTATGGCGATGGAAAGTTGCTATACACTTCTCCCGCAGTGTCATATGGAATGAAGTCAACAAATTTTGATATTTCGGTTGAAAGTGTTAAATTATTAAAAATTGATGTAGAATTTTTGAACACCATCGGAACAACAGCTGTATCAAATACAAAGAAGTCATTTCCCTGTATTGCTGATGCAAGATTATGTAAAAAATAATGTCCGGGACTGTAACAAGCAGGGAAAATGTATATCATTTTCCGAGATATTTTAGAATATCCTAAGACCTTAAAATGGGCGATTCGTGAATCTCCCCTACGATAAAAGGCTGAACGAAATCAATCGTTCAGCCTTTCAAAATTACTGTCCTTAACAGTACACCTCTTATGAGGAAGCTTTTTTATCATATACACATTCTCTCAGGTGGTCCATGGTTTTGTCAAGCTTTGCGCTCATCTTGGCACAAAGAAGCAAATCCTCGGACATTTCCTTTGTAAATTCCACGTCTTTTTTATATTTAAGCTGATGCTCTAATGCAGCCCAGGAGTCCATGGCAATGGTACGAAGCTGAATTTCAACCTTCATATATCTTTTTTCATCAATTAAGAAAATGGGCACGGAAACAATAAGGTGCAGACTTCTGTAGCCGTTTGGCTTCGGCTTTTTTATATAGTCCTTTTTCTTTATAAGGGTAATGTCATCCTGGCTTAAAAGTGCCGATGCAATCTTATATACATCCTCAGTAAAGGTGCATATAACTCTGACTCCCGCCACGTCATTTAAGTTTTCTTCAATGGACGGAAGAGATATATCAAACCCGTTTTTGGAAAGCTTTGTCCTTATACTTTCGGGATTTTTAAGTCTCGATTTTATACTGTTTATGGGATTTCTGTCATACCTTAAGGAAAACTGTTCATTTAATACATTAAGCTTCGTTTCAATTTCCATAAGAGCGCACTTATAATACGCCATAAGTCTGTTATAGCTTTCCAGGTATTCCCTCAGCTTTTCTCCCGCATCGGTTTCCCTGAAAAAGGAAACTATCATATCCTGCTGTCTTTTATCTCCAAGCTGTATTGTTTCAGACATCAAAACACCTCCCTTATATAAATATCATAATATAAATGAAGTAAATAGTCAAGGTTACTTATGTTAATTAAATGTAAAAAAATAAGTATCGCAAAGCGATACTTATTTTTTTATTCAATAGGTTCAAAATCATCTTTCCCGTGCTTGCATATAGGACAAATAAAGTCATCGGGCAAATTTTCGCCCTCGTAAACATATCCGCAAATTTTACACCTGAAGCCTTTTTTCTTTGTATCATCAGGCTTTGGCTTAACGTTTTTATGATAGTAGGCATAGGTCATGGAGGGCTCATCGGAAATCACATGAGCCTCCGTAACAGAGCAGACGAAAAGACCGTGGGAGCCCATATCGTGGTAGGCATCTACCGAAAGAGAAATAACCGAATTTATAAAATCCCTTAAGCACATAAGTCCGTTTTTAGTTCTCCATGCAAAAACGTCCTCGAATTTATCTGCATCTTTTCCCGACTTAAAACCGAAATTTTGAAAAAGAGAAAAAGGAGCTTCTTCCGTAAGACAGCAAACATTCATTTTCCTCGTATTCTTTATTATATCGTGAGAATAATTTTTCTTGTTTACAGAAACCGTTAAAGTCAAAGGATTATCAGCAACCTGAATTACTGTATTTACGATAAGTCCGTTGTCTTTTTCTCCGTCATTGGTACTAACCACATAAAGACCGTAACCAAGCTTAAAAAGTGCACTTTTATCAATAGCTTCCATAATAAAACTCCTTTATTTTATAAAGTCTTCGTATAACGCCCTTATATTTTTATAAATGTATTGGGGTTTTACATCACTTTTTTCCACATCCTCCATTGTTCCTTCGCCGCTTAAAACGAAGACCGTGGAAATCCCCGCATTAACTCCCGATGCAATGTCCGTATAGAGTCTGTCCCCCATCATAAGGGTTTCCTCCTTGGAATAGCCCGTCTTTTCCATGGCTAAGAGTGCCATAGTCGGTTCAGGCTTGCCGATGAAAACCGGACGTCTTTTGGTTGCCGTTTCAAGTATCTGGGCAATTGAGCCGCAATCGGGTACATAACCGTACCAGGTGGGACAAACCCAGTCGGGATTTGTAGCTATGTAATCAACGCCTCTTCCTAAAAGTATGCAGGCATCCTCCAGCTTCTTAAAGGAAAGCTCCGTATCAAAGCCCATTAAAAGACAGTCTATGTCATCCTCTAAAGCCTCGGTAATGGGAAGATTTGCTTTTTTAAGCTGCTCCTTAAAGGAGGTGGTTCCAAAGGCATATATCTTTTTATAAGTCTTCTTTTTAAGATGGAGAATTGTAGCATCAGTGGAGGTTAAAAAATCCTCTGCCGTAGTCTCTATCCCCATAGATGCCAGCTTCTCTATGTATTTTTCCACGCTTTTGGAAGAATTATTTGTAAGGAAGATGTATCTTCCTCCGATTTTTTTAACGTAGGACAAAAAATCCAGCGTTCCGTCAAAAAGGTCGTTGTCAAGATAAATGGTACCGTCCATATCAAGTAAAAAAAGCTTTATATCTTTAAGATTACTCATAAGCGCCCCCGTATTTGTTTTTTCTTTATAATACTAAATAAATCACTTTAAGTCAATGATTTTTGCGCCTGTTTTTTGCATAATAACAAAAACAGATGCATATTAAGCCATGAATTCAATGTTGATATTATATTTTCCCTATGCTATAATATCCTTATATAAAAACTTTTTAAAAGGAGTAGCCATGAAAACAGAAAAAAATATTCTTTTTGCATTTTTATTGAATCTCTTTTTCTCCGTATTTGAATTTGTCGGGGGAATATTTACGGGAAGCATCGCAATCATTTCCGATTCTCTTCACGATTTAGGTGATGCATTGGGTATCGGCATTTCCTATTTTCTTGAGAGAAAAAGCAAAAAACAGCCTGATGGCAAATATACCTACGGCTATATGCGCTTTTCTGTTTTGGGAAGCCTTATAACCACGTTTATTCTTCTTATCGGCTCTTTAACGGTAATCTACGCCTCTTTCTTCAGAATTATGAACCCTTCCCAAATAAATTACAAGGGTATGATTGTATTTGCCGTTATAGGCTTTTTGGTAAATTCGGGGGCGGCATTTTTCACCCACGGCGGAAAATCACTTAATCAGAAGGCTGTCCATCTCCATATGCTTGAAGATGTTCTTGGCTGGGCGGTTGTCCTTATAGGTGCATTGGTAATGAATTTTACCGATATTTCCCTTATCGATCCTTTAATGTCAATGGGCGTGGCTTTGTTCATCTTGGTTAACGCCATAAAGAATTTAATCTGTGTCCTTGACCTTTTCTTAGAAAAAGTCCCCCACGGGATTGACGTGGAAGAAATAAAAAAACACATTTTGGAATTAGAGGGAGTAAAGGATGTTCATCATATACACATACGAAGCATAGACGGTGAAATCAATCACGCCACCATGCACATTGTTTCAAACGAAAACCCCCATAAAATAAAGGAAGCCGTAAGAAAAGAGCTCCTTGAACACGGCATTTCTCATGTAACCATTGAGCTGGAAGAAGAAAACGAAGATTGCCACGAGCATAACTGCCATATAAATACAAGCGAGTCTCCCCATCACCATCATCACCATCATCACCATTAAAAAAATCCCACAACGGTTGTTGTGGGATTTTTTGATTTTATTCTGCCTCAGATTTTATAACGTGGTTATACATTTTAGTTACATCTTCATTCATATTAACAGGAATAAGCCGAATTTCAGGATGCTGATTTTTGTAAAGAACAAAAATTTGATGTGCAAATCCCTGTCCCATCCATTCTATCCCGTAAAAATCAAGGATAACCTCCTGAAACTTTTCAAGTCTCATAAGAACTCTCTTTGCCTGAGACCTTGATACCGGAGAAGCATCAAATATATTTTTAAGCGGTACTTTCGTTTTTGCAAAGCTGCCATCATCATCTGAATACATATCAAACACTTCTTTGCTTTTTTTATGAGAGTAATTTGACAGCGACATAATGACCATTGTGCCATTTTGGTGATTTTCCGGAAAATTAACTACATTACTTCTGTCAAATTTATCTGCCGCAAAAATTTTATCGCTTGAGACAATGAGGAAGTAATCCATCAATTTAGAACTAAAGAAAATTCCCTCTCCTGAATGATTTTTCTTATCTGTTGTAAGCTTGCCCTTAAATAATTCGCATATAGCATCATCCAGCGATGGCAATTCAAAGTGATTTTTTATTTTCTCGAAAATTCCAACACCGTTATCACTTATAATAACTTCTGTTTTTAAGTAGTTTTTTCTGATTATAACAAAAAGCCTTTCCGCACCCGAATGGTCGATAACATTATTCACCATCTCACTAAAGCTATATTCCCAAATTTCCTTTACATTTGAAGGCAAATCTTCTATATGTTTTTTCAGGGTCTCATTATATATCTCTGTTTCACTGTTTATTTCTTGTGCTTCTTTTTGGAAACAATATTCAAATGAAGTGTCTGACAATTCATATATTCCACGCTTCACACGTTTTATTACATTATTTTCAACCAATTCATTGATATAAGTATGCACAGTGTTGCGGTTGACTAAAAAGGTTTCCGCTACAATCTGAGAGGGATTTTCAACCTTTTGATCAATTTTTTCAAGAAGATACATTATTATGCGCCTCTTCTTTTCTTCGTTAAACTTCATACCAACACCTCATTATAATATTATGCCTTTATTCTATAACATAATTCTCAAAAAGTCAACAGTTATTCGTTTTAATTAAAAAGTTATTCGTTTTAATTTCCGTCAAAGCGAATAACTATAAAAAATCCCACAACAACCGTTGTGGGATTTTTTGATTTGCGAAATAATATAGGTTATCTCTTTGAGAACTGGGGTGCACGACGAGCTGCCTTTAAGCCGTACTTCTTTCTTTCCTTCATTCTGGGGTCTCTTGTTAAGAAACCTGCAGCTTTTAATGCGGGTCTGAAAGTTTCTTCTACTTTAAGAAGAGCTCTTGCTACACCATGACGGATTGCGCCTGCCTGTCCGGAAACGCCACCGCCTGAAACTGTGCAGATAACGTCAAACTTTGAAAGTGTGCTTGTTGCATTTAAAGGCTGGCGAACGATAACCTTTAATGTTTCAAGACCGAAATAATCGTCGATATCTCTGCCATTGATTGTGATTTTACCTGTGCCGGGTACAAGTCTTACTCTGGCAACAGATTCTTTTCTTCTGCCTGTTCCGTAGAACATTGTCTTTTCTGCCATTATCGTTTACCTCCTTTACTTAATTTCGCCTGCCCATGCCTCGGGCTTCTGAGCCTCGTGAACATGGTTTGCGTCTTTATACACTCTGAGTCTTGTAAGCTCGTTTGCACCTAAGGTGTTGTGAGGAAGCATACCCTTAACTGCAAGATACATTGCACGTTCGGGCTTGATTTCCATCATTATCTTAGCCTGAGTTTCCTTAAGGCCGCCTACATAACCTGTGTGTCTTCTGTAATACTTCTGTTCCATCTTCTTACCTGTGAGAACTGCGTCCTTACAGTTTACGATGATAACGTGATCGCCACAATCAACATTGGGTGTGAAAGTGGGCTTATGCTTGCCCCTGAGAATGCTTGCTGCAACTGCTGCTGTACGGCCTAAGGGCTTTCCAGCTGCATCTATGATATACCATTTTCTCTCAACGGCAGAGCTCTTTTCAAGATATGTGCTCATAAAAATACCTCCGTTCTTTTTTTCAACATTTGCTATTGTAATATATTTTTTCCAGCTTGTCAACAACTTTTTTCATTTTTTTAAATTTGTATTTTCAAAGCTTCGTTTTTCTTTCGTTTTCTCCGTTTTTCTCTTTTTTTCTCATTTTCAATTTTCACTTGCCAAACAGTATTTTTTGTTATATTATATTGTAAACGAGGTAATTTATATGGAAAAAGACTATTCTTTAATGATTTTTGATTTAGACGGAACGCTGATCGATTCCATATCCGTATGGGAGGACGTTGACATACGCTGGCTCAAACGCCACGGCATCACTCCTACCAAAGAAATTTTAGAGGATTTCAAGACCATGGACTTTTCGGATGCGGTAATTTATGCAAAGACACACCTTGGCATAAAGGAAGAAAAAGAGGTTTTATTTTCCGAATGGACCGAAATGGTCCTTTCCGCCTACTCAAACGATATATTGCTTAAGCCCTTTGCAAAGGAAATTTTGGAAAAGTATAAAAAGGAAGGCAAAAAGCTCTATCTTGCCACCTCCTGCCAGAAGGATTGTTGCTTTGCGGTGCTTGAAAACCTGGGCATTGAATGTTACTTTGAAAAGATTTTCTTTACGCAGGACATCGGAAAGGGAAAAGCATTTCCCGATATATACGAAGAATGTGTAAAGGAATCTGGTGTTTTGAGAGACAAAATTTTAGTTTTTGACGATATTTATGATGCACTTGTCTCTTCCCACACGGCAGGTCTCGATTTTTGCTGTGTATATGATGAAAAAACAAGCAAGCCCCTTTCTTTGCTTAAAGAAAAGTCAGAATATTTTATCGAAAGCTTCAAAGAACTGTTATAAGGAAGATTATAATGACTAAGAAAACCTTTGCCGTTCACACCTTGGGATGCAAGGTGAACACCTACGAATCCAACCTAATTTCAGCCCTTTTTGAAAAAGAAGGGCTTTTTAAGGTGGATTTTTGCGACAAGGCAGACATATATGTAATAAACACCTGTTCCGTTACCAATACGGGGGATAAAAAATCCCGCCAGGCAATTCACAGGGCAAGGAGGCAAAATCCCGAGGCTTTTATTGCGGTTTTAGGTTGCTTCGCACAAGTGAATCCCGAGGCTGTGAAAAAAAGCGGAGCTGACCTTATTTTAGGTACTGACCAAAGAGAAAAGCTGGTTTCCCTTGCTCTTTCGGGAACTTCAGAAACCTTGGTAAGAGATATATCCAGGGTATCTGAATTTGAATATCTTCCAGCTACAGATACATCGGAACGTACAAGAGCCTATATAAAAATTCAGGACGGCTGCAACAACTTCTGCTCCTACTGTATAATTCCATATACCAGAGGCAGAGTGAGAAGCAAGGACGCCGACACAATTATATATGAAGCTAAAAAATTAAAAGAGGCTCACTACAGAGAAATTGTTTTAACGGGCATAGAGGTTGCAAGCTACGGTAAGGACAAGGGGGATATTGGCTTAATTGACTTACTTGAGCGCCTTTCAAGCGAGGTTTCCTTTGAAAGAATACGTCTAAGCTCCATTGACCCCAGAGCTTTTTCGGATGATTTTATAAAAAGGCTTTCGAAAATAAGAGGGCTTTGTCATCACTTCCACATTTCAGCTCAGTCAGGCTCGGATGAAACCTTAAAACGTATGAACCGCCATTACACGGGAGAAGAATTTCTCAAAATTCTTGAAAAAATAAGAAAATTCATGCCCGATGCTGCCATCACCACAGATATTATAACGGGCTTTCCCGGGGAAACCGAGGAGGAATTTTCCGCCACCCGTTCCTTCATAGAAAAAGCCGCCTTTTCACGGTTACACGTCTTCCCCTACTCGGAAAGACAAGGAACAAAAGCCGCCGATATGGAGCAAATTCCCGTAAATATCCGTTCGGAACGTGCTAAAATTTTAATAAACGACGGAAAAAAACTGGCACAAAGCTTCAGCGAAAATCATATGGGCAAAATATGTAACGTTCTTTTCGAGGAAGGAACAGACGGTGTATATGAGGGCTATACCGAAAACTACTTAAAGGTTGCAGTTACAAGCAAAGAGGATATTTCAGGGGAAATTTTACCCGTTAAAATCACAAAAATATCCCAAAACGGGCTTCTTTTCGGAGTTATTGACAATTTTTAGTTTAGGGTTTATAATATAATTATACTTTTACTACGGAGGAAAATCCATGGATATAAATTCACTTAAAAAAACCGCATTCGGCGGCTATACCAAAAAAAGCGTACACGATTTTTTGGAAGAGCTTTCTTTAGAAAACTCAGTAAAGCTTTCTGCTTTAGCTGAAGAAAAAGGTCAGCTCATGGATAAAATTGCGGCTTTAGAAGAAAAAATTGCCGAGCTGGAATCTTCTTTGGGTGCCTCTGAAAAGGAAAAAGATTACGTGGCAAATGCCATTGTTTCCGCTGAAAAAGAAGCAGCAAAGATTTTGGCTGACGCCCGTATCAAGGCCGAGGAAATAAAGGAATCCACAATAAAAGAGCTTTCGGGCGAGCGGGAGCAGATTAAGGATTTAAGGATTTCCACCCTCCAGGCAATGCAGGGTTATAAAGATAAGCTTGATGCCATTTCAAAAAGACTTGGAATTGACGAAAAATAAAAAAAAGCGTAACGGATTGTATCGTTACGCTCATTTATTTTCTTCCCATAATTCTTATATATCGGCAGACAAGTCTTCCCCCTGCACTTTTAACCGTTTGGTAGGAAGCTTCATTTTCTCTTCTGCATTCGTATAAAACCCTTTTACCGTCTTCTTTAAGGTGGTTACAAAGTGCCATAAGGCAGGCTTTGGCATATCCCCTTTTTCTGAAGGAGGGTGCCGTTTCAATGTGAATTTGTGCCACATCACCGTCAATTACAGCTCCCGCCAGGGAAACAACCTTGCCACTTTCACAAATTCCGTAAACAGGACCTTTGGAAAGAAGATAGGGTATATCAGATAAAAGTGCGTCTTCTTCGTCGCCTCTTAAAAGGACAGCCTCACTCTTATCCCCTGCCCTCGTTAAATCAAAGCAGTTAATTATACTTACATTTTTATCCGGCACTAAATTTTTACCTCTCATATATAAGGAAGCTATAACCTTAAGCCTTTCTATTACACTTTTATCAAAAAGACAGGTTTCTTTTTTCAGAAACGGCATAAATTCTGCCACGGCAGAGCAGTAGTATTTTCCCTGGGCTTCTACTATGGTGCAGGGCTCCGAGATGAAATCAAGCTCGTCCTCTCTTAAGGAAAAGGCCTCTTTTTTCACTTTAAGAAACGAAAGACAATAATCCAACATAAAATCACCTTTAATATAATACTATAAAAGAACTCAAAAGTAAAGGGGGAAGAAAATGAAAATCGCAATAATCGACTTAGGCTCAAATTCCGCCAGAATGACCATCTGGAACTGCAGCGAAAACAAGAGGGAAGTCATTTCAAACAGCCGTATTTATGTAAGGCTTTCAGAAGGACTCGCAGAAGACAACCTCTTAAAAAAAGAGCCAATGGCCCGTGCCTTATCAGCTCTTTCTTCCTTTTCGGAAATACTTCACAGAGAAAAGTGCGACCATGTAATTTCCGTGGCAACGGAAGCTTTAAGGAGAGCTGAAAACAGAGATGACTTTCTCCTTATGGCAAAGAGCCTGGGCTTTTCCATTAGCATCCTCTCAGGGGATGATGAAGCTAAATACGACTTTTTTGCCGCCAAGGACCTGGTAGGACAAAACTCCGCTCTTTTAATGGATGTGGGCGGCGGAAGTCTCGAGCTTATACGGATTGATGAAGGGCAGCTTTCAGGCCACGTCTGTCTGCCTTTTGGCGCTGTGGTTATGAGTGATAAATTTGCAAATGATAAAAGAGCACTGGAAAGCTTTTTCAAGGAGACTTTTTCAACTCTTCCTCTTATTCATAATTTAAAAAATCATTTCATAGTAGGTCTCGGAGGTTCAATCCGTTCACTTTTCGCCTCTTCCTTGGGAATAAATGACGGAAATAGCCTTTCAAAAGAAGCTTTTTTGAATATTTATGAAAAAATCACTTCAACCGACAGGGAAGAATTAAAAAAAGTTCCTGCCTTTAACGACAGATATGACATAATAAACGCAGGACTTGCACCTTTTCATTCGCTTTTCACTCTTTATAATGCAGAAAAAATCGTAATCTGCAACAAAGGTGTAAGGGAGGGTATTTTAACGGAATGTCTGGAACAAATGAACTTAAAAAAAGAATAATAAAAACCGCCGCTTCTCTGGGCATAGAGGAAATCGGCTTTTGTATCCATAAGGGCAAATCCTGCATCACCTGTCTTTTTCCCTACTATTTCAAGGACGAGAAAGACGGTAATATTTCCATGTATGCAAGAGGTCGGGATTATCATCTGGTTGCAAAAAATATTTTAGAAAAAATTCTTTCTCCATATACGGATAATTTTGAAATTTTTGCTGATATCGGCCCTTTGGACAATATATATGTGGCGCAAAAATCAGGTCTCGGCATAATCGGTAAAAACGGCCTTTTGATAAACGAACGTTTAGGCTCTTACTTCTTTATCGGCTATGCACTTACAGACCTTTCAATAGCTCCCGATTCTCCCTTGACTTTTTCGTGCCTTTCCTGCAATTTATGCATTAAAGAGTGCCCCGGAGGAGCTCTGTCGGAAAATTCTTTTTCCATAGAAAAATGTGCCAGTCATATTTCTCAGAAAAAAGGGGAGCTTAAAGAAGAAGAAATCAGCATCCTTAAAAAAAGCAAACTCATCTTCGGTTGCGACATCTGTCAGAAGGTTTGCCCCATGAATAAAGATAAAGGCTCCTGCCTTTCTGAATTTAAAAAGGACAGAATCAGCACCTTGAAAAAAGAGGATTTAATTCATCTTTCCAACAGGGAATTTATTGAAAAATATGGCGACCGTGCCTTTTCCTGGCGTGGAAAGAACGTTCTTCTTCGTAACCTTGACCTTTTGGAGGATTAAGAAAAATTTAAAAACACAAAAAAAATGCTTGACAAACCCATTCACTTATGCTATTATTTAGTTGTTGCGCTGGTGTAGCTCAATTGGCAGAGCAGCTGATTTGTAATCAGCAGGTTGCGGGTTCGAGTCCCATCACCAGCTCCAATTAAATATGGGGAGGTTCCCGAGTGGCCAAAGGGGACAGACTGTAAATCTGCTGCTTCTAGCTTCGGTGGTTCGAATCCACCTCTCCCCACCAAAAAAACAGATGTCCTTTTGGGCGTCTGTTTTTTTATTTGATGGAGGATTCGAACCGGTGGTAGTGAATGACAGTCCGGTGGACTGTCAGAGCCACCGGATGGCTTTTCCGCAGAAAAGCGAATCCACCTCTCCCCACCAAAACAAATAAAAGCCAATGCTTTCGCATTGGCTTTTTACATTATCCTTTCTTTAATTTCCCGATACTCTTCAGGTGTATAGAGCCTGTTTATAACCAGTAAAAGCTCCTTTGCGGAAAGTCTTTTGGGAAGATTTGCTTCCTTTGAGAATTTTTCTCTCTTCTCCCTGCTTCCCAGTCCTCCTGCAAAGCCGTCGGTATAAAATTCATAATAGGAAACCTCTTTTTTCTTTTCACTTTTGGAATCGGCCTCGGACAAAAGACGGATTAAAACCTCATCCTCCATGCCCTCGACACCCAAAAGGCCCTCTTTCGAAGGCTCATCCTTGCGTTTTTCCACGCCTTTTACATCAGGGATATAGAGGTTTATAATTTCCCCCTCTTTTACAAAGCCCTTTATATGATTTCTTATAACAAAGCCTGCCCTGTCAGAATCTGTAAGAATAATAATTCCTATTTTCTTGGCCAGAGCCGAAATCATATCCTTCATGGCTTTATCCCTGAAAATCCGAAATCCGCCCGTAGCAATTATATGGGCGTCAACCAGCTTATTTAATTTTATTTTATCGTAGTTTCCCTCAACAATAATTGTTCTTTCTATCTTAAGCATATGGTCTCCTAAAAATTTATAATCGTTCGGTACACCTTTTCTGCATAGGAGTCGCTCATTCCCGAAATGTAGTCAACTATCGCTCTTGCAAAATCTTCCTTGCTGTCTCTTACGTTATATACATTTTTATTCTTTAAGTTTTCTGCCCTTACTTCCTCCAGATCCCAGTACTGGGCTATCCAATGAAGAAAGCTTTGCATAAAGGGATAGTATTTTGCCGCCTTCATAATTTCCTCTGCAGTTTTCTCCCCTTGATAGGTCTTTAATAAGGTATCAAAAATTTTGTTAAGTGCCATAAAGGCATATTCCTTGTAGCCCTCTAATCTGTAATGCCCGTAAATATGCTTATAGTTAAATTCCTTTATAAGCTTCATTAAATGAACCCTCTGAGGAGACAAGCATATACCTTCTTCGGGAGAAGAATTCTTGCATACATCAGAAATAAATTCACTTATAAGGACGGTATTATTTATATGCTCTAAGCTGACTCCCGAAAGCCTGTCGTCGTCCTTTAAGATTTTCACAAGCTCCTTTATCTCATCTTTGGTTAAAATCTTAAGTATCAGAGCATCCTCCAAGTCTCTTCCCAGATAAGATATTTTATCCGCCAGCTTAACCACACAACCCTCCCAGGTATAGGGAGCGTAGTCTGATGCCTTCTTAAAGCTTTCAAGGCTCACAGCCTCACTTCTGGGGAAAAGGTGATTCTCATCAACCTCCCCGCAATGAGACAGAATTCCGTCTCTTACGGCGTAGGTCAAGTTCATGTTTTTACGAAAGCTTTTATCGTCCTCCAAAAGCTCCAGATCGTCAACCAGATGAAGTGAATTCCGCTCGTGCCAGAAGCCCTCTTTAATGCCGTTTTTTAATGCAATTTCATTAAGCACCCATTCTCCTGCATGACCAAAAGGGGCATGACCTAAATCGTGTCCCACGGAAATAGCCTTGGTAAGCTCCGTATTAAGCCCCAGATAGTTTCCTATCGTAAAGCTTACAGACTCCACATGGCAGACGTGCTCTATTCTTGTGCATATATGGTCGCTCTGCGGTGAGAAAAAAACCTGAGTTTTGTGCTTTAAGCGACGGTATGCCATAGAGTGTATTATTCTTGTATAATCCCTCCCGAAAGGAGTCCTCACATCTTCTTCCCTGTTATAAATGGGAAGTTCTCTTTTTATTGCATTTTCCCATTTTTCGTTTCCTGAAAATGCAGCTTCGTTTCTGAATTTCATTTGTTACTCCTTATTATTTTAATAAGTTCATCGGGACTGTCTATGATAATTTTTGCTCCTGCTTCTGAAAGCTCTTCCCTGCTTCTGAACCCCCAGCTTACCCCGATGGGAAAAAGCCCCGCATTTATTCCAGTTTTTATGTCAACATAGGTATCTCCAACGAAAAAGGATTTTTCCCTTTTTCCTTTAAGCTCATCTAAAATTTCATTTACACTCTGAGGGTCGGGCTTTAACGGAACATCCTTTTTCCCGCCACGGCAAATATCTATAAGCTCATTTCCTAAAAGCTTTCCCACCACATCAATAGTGGCTTCGTGGGGTTTATTCGATAAAACTGCCGTTTTTATTCCATCTTTTTTAAGTTCTTTCAGCATATCTTTAATGCCGTCAAAGGGCTTCGTGAGATATAATGTATCCGCATTATATATTTCATTGTATAAGGTGAAAACCTTGTTAAAATTTTCCTCTGTAAGCTCTCCCTGGGCATCTAACGCCCTTTCTATAAGCAAAACTGCACCGTTACCCACAAAATATTTATATCTGTCCTCGGGAAAAGTCTTAAAGCCGTACTCCGAAAGAGCTTTATTTCCGTAATAAGTGATGGTTTTTATTGTATTCAAAAGTGTTCCGTCCAGGTCAAAAATAACAGTGCTCATAAAAGTTCCTCTTTAAAAGTTTTTTCTTAATTATATATTAAAGAAGTTCCTTTGTCAACTTTTAAGCCTTCTTAAAAGCTTTGATATTTCACTTACAAAAAGGGGCACAAGAGAAAATAAAAACACATATATCCAGCCTTTTAAATCCAAAGGTACGGTTTTGAATATTTTGCATAAAAACGGAGTGCCTGAGGATATATACTGAAGAAAACCCCCTATGAAAAATGACCCTATGAGATAGAAATTATGATTTTCATTTTTAAACACACTGTTTTCAGTTCTCACACAAAAGGCATGGATAAGCTGTGATATACTCAAGGTACAAAATGCCATGGTTCTTCCAAGGGCTTCCCCTCCTCCAAGGCGGGTATTTCCAAAGGTAAATGCCGTATAAGCCAAAGCTCCTATAAGCGCTCCTTCAAATATTATTTCAGATAAAAGCCCATCTCCGAAAAAGCTGCTTTCAGGATTTCTCGGCTTTTTAAGCATAATGTCTGAAGACGGCTTATCCATTCCCAAAGCTATTGCAGGAAGCGAGTCCGTTATTAAATTCACCCATAAAAGCTGAACGGGGAAAAGTATTGCACCGTTTCCCAAAAGAAAGCCGACCATCATTAAAATTATTTCTCCCATATTGGAGGACAAAAGAAAATGAATTGCCTTTCTTATGTTGGAAAAAAGTCCTCTTCCCTCTTTTACGGCTTTTACGATAGTTGCAAAATTATCGTCTGTCAATATCATATCCGAGGCACATCTTGCCACATCGGTTCCGCTTTTTCCCATGGCAATCCCTATATCTGCCGAGGATAAGGCAGGTCCGTCATTTACCCCGTCTCCCGTCATTGCCACAATGTGGCCCTCTTTTTTCAGCGCCTTTACAATTTTCATTTTATGCTCGGGCAAAACCCTTGCAAATATGGAAACCTCTTTAAGGGCACCTTTCAGCTCCTCCTGGCTCATATGCTCAATTTCCGACCCTTCAATTACCCCTCCTTTATGAATTCCCAGCTCACGTCCTATAGAAAGGGCGGTTTTTTTATGGTCTCCCGTTATCATTACCACTTTGATTCCCGCATCCAGGCTTTCTTTAACCGCCTTTTTAGCCTCTTTTCTTAAAGGGTCGCTCAATGCCGCCATCCCAATAAAGGTTAAATTCTCTTCGTCATATTCGGGAGAGTCGGTTATCTTACATGCCAGGGCTATAATCCTCATTCCCGATTCTGCCATACTGTCATTTTCCTTTTTCAGCCTCTTTAATACCTCACTTGTCATGGGCTTTTTATGTCCGTTTATTTCAGCAAAGGTGCAAAAGGGTATAATTATGTCAAAAGCCCCTTTAACCAAAGTTATGTATTTATCCTTATGGGCGTTTACGGTCATCATCCTTTTTCTCTTTGATGAAAAGGGAATCTCTTTTATCCTTTTATACTCCTTATCAAGCATCTCCTTGTCAAGACCTGAAGCTTTCAATATGGCTTTTTCCGTGGGATTTTCTCCATTCCCAGAGCATACTGCCATAAACTTTATAACCTTTTCCCTGTCCCCAGTAACTGTCTTTACCGTCATTTTATTTTCTGTCAGAGTCCCTGTTTTGTCGGTACATATAAAAGTGGCACTTCCCAAGGTTTCCACCGCAGGCAGGTTTCTTACAACCGCTCCGCTTTTTGCCATTTTGGAAACGGATAATGCCAGCATTACCGTTACTATGGCGGATAAACCCTCAGGAATTGCCGCCACTGCCAAGGTTACAGAGGTCATGAACATAAAAAGAGGGTCATATTTTTTCAAAACTCCTATAATGAACAGAATTACACAGCAAAAAACCGCACAGAGAACCATCACCTTGCTTGAGGCATTAAGCTTTTCGGCAAGGGGAGTCTTTTCTGTGCCTTCCGTTTCTATCATGGATGCTAAAAGACCTACTTTAGTCTCCATACCCGTTGCTATAACCAGGGCAACGGCGTGTCCCTCCGAAATAAGTGTTGAAGAAAAAAGGATGTTCGCCATTTTAGTTATGGGCGTATTTTCCCCTGAAACACCCGCTTCATCCTTTGCCACACTTTCAGATTCTCCCGTAAGGGAGGATTCATTAACCATAAGGGAGCTTTCCGTAAGTATCATACAGTCCGCAGGCACCATATCTCCCGTCTCTAAATATAAAATATCTCCCGGCACGATTTTTTCAGAAGGAGTTATTTTTATTTCGCCGTCTCTCATAACCCTGCTCTTCGGAGCACTTATACTTTTAAGGGCTTCAATTGCCGATATTGCACGGCTTTCCTGAACCACGCCTATTACAGCATTCAATATAACTATTGCCAGAATTATTAAAGGCTCTAAAATTTCCTTTTCTCCCGAGATATAAGAAATTCCGAAAGAAACCGCTGATGAAACAATCAAAGCAATTATGGAAAAGTCAGAAAACTGACTTAAAAATCTTTTTATGATACCTTTTTTCTTTTTCCCTTCTATTTTGTTTTCCCCGTACATAAGAAGTCTTCTTTCCGCCTCTTTCGTTGAAAGCCCGTTTGCCGACGAATTAAGCTCCTTTAACGCCTCGTCCTTTTTCATGGTATAAAAGTACATCTTCTCATCCTCCCTTAAATTATAGTTATTCTCCTTTTTGTTTTGCTATGATATAAAAAAAATCTTTCTTTTTTCTTATATTTATGTTATAATTAAAGATAATATAATTTTTAAGGATGTGCAAAAAAATGAGAATTGACGGAAGAGATTTTAACAAGACAAGACCCTGCAGAATAACAAGGGATTTTACAAAATATGCCAAAGGCAGCGTTTTGATTGAAACAGGCGAAACCAAGGTTATTGTTACAGCCTCGGTGGATGAAAAGGTTCCACCTTTCAAGAAGGATACAGGCTCGGGCTTTATCACGGCGGAATATTCCATGCTTCCTTCTGCCACAAAGGAGAGAAACAGCCGTGATATATCAAAGCTCAAACTAAACGGAAGAAGTGCGGAAATACAGCGTCTTATAGGTCGCTGTATCCGTGCGGGCTTTGACCTTGATAAAATAGGCGAACGTACCATACAGATAGACTGTGATGTAATTCAGGCTGACGGCGGAACCAGAACCGCTTCCATAACGGGAGCTTTTGTTGCCACCCTTATTGCCGTTTCCCGTCTTATGGAAGAAGGGCTGATTTCGGAAAATCCCGTAAAGAGCCAGATTGCCGCAGTGAGCCTTGGCATTGTTGACGGGGTTGCTTTAACTGACCTTTGCTACGAGGAAGACTGCCGTGCAGGAGTTGATATGAATCTTATACTTGATTCTGACCTTAATATAGTGGAAATCCAGGGTGCTGCAGAGCACGGAACCTATTCAAAGGCAGAGCTTGATGCTCTTTTCAATCTGGGAGTGGAGTCCATTAAATATCTTTTCTCCTGTCAGGAGTCTGTACTCACAGAAAATGAGCTTAAATTACTTAAAAGGATTTGATTTTATGAAACTTATTATGGCGACCAACAACCAGGGCAAGGTTTTGGAGCTTTCCTCCTATCTCGGAAATAATTTTGAGGTTATGACTCTGAAGGATGCAGGCTACGAAATCGAGGTTGAGGAAGACGGTAAAACCTTTCGTGAAAATGCAATAAAAAAGGCACTCGAAACCTATAAAGTAACAAAAATCCCCTCTATCGGAGACGACTCGGGGCTCTGTGTTGATGCATTATCAGGTGCTCCCGGCATCTATTCCGCCCGTTGGGCTGGAGAGGGTGCAACTCAGGATATGCTTATAAATAAGCTCTGGTCAGAGCTTTCGGGAAAGGATTTAAAAACCGCAAAATTTGTTTCTGTGGTAGCACTTGCCTTTTCCCAGGAGGATATCCTTATCGCTGAGGGTGAATGTAAGGGCATTATAATAGACGAAAAAAGAGGCAACGGTGGCTTTGGCTATGACCCTGTATTTTTTGTGGAGTCCTTGGGCAAAACCTTTTCAGAGCTTTCTTTAGAAGAAAAAAACAAGATAAGCCACAGAGCCAACGCCTTATTTAATCTTTGTGAAAAATTAAAGGAGCGGGGCATCATTTAAAAAGGAAAAAGCCGCTTAAAGCGGCTTTTTAATCCTTTAGCAGAGGCAGCCGCCTCCGCATGTGCAGTTATCAGTTGTATTTCCGCAGGAGCCGCCGTTATTGCAGCAGCAAAGGATAAGTATGATAAGAATGATGATCCAGAGACATCCGCAGCCATTTGAGTTACCGAACATAATTTTACTCCTTTCAAAATGAAAACAATTGTTTAAGGAAGATTTTTCCCACCCTCCCTTAAAAGGGAGGGCATGGAGTTTTTAGCAGCCGCAGGAATTATTGCATTCGCATCCGCATCCGTTATTCTGGAAATTTCCGTTCCCGAATAACACAATTAAGATTAAAATTATAATTATCCATGAGCCATTATTTCCGCAAAACATAAAAATCCTCCTTGGCTTATTTACTATTTATTTCAAGGGAGTTTTGCCTCCCACAACATATTATGTCAAATTCCATTTTCTGTTACATTTTTCAAGTAATAAAAAATCGAGGTGTTAATCATGAAGTTTCTAATCCTATCCGTAACTGCAGGGCAAGGGCATCATCAGTGTGCCAAAGCCACTATGGAGGCCCTTTTGGAAAAAGGCCACAAGGCAGAAATTCTTGATGTTTACAAGGCAGTTTCCTCTCCTTTGGGAGAAACCATTGACAAGGGCTATCTTTTATCCACCAAATACGCCCCTGACCTTTACGGAAAATTTTATCAGATTGCGGATGAAAAGGGCCTTGGTTCAGCCATTACAAAAGAAGCACAGAAGCTGGTTTATAAAAAGATTGCGGAATTTATAAACGCCTTTGACCCTGACTGTATTATATGCACCCATGTATTCCCTGCCATAATGATTACCTCAGCCATAAAGCATAAAAAAATAAAGCCCCTTCCGTCCATAGGAATAATAACGGACTTTACCGTACATCCCTATTGGCAGAAGAGCAATCTTTCCGCCTATGTGGTTCCCAGTGAATTTTTGGGCTATCAATGCAAAATGAAAAACATTCCCGAAGAAAAAATCTGTCCTCTGGGAATTCCAATTTCAAAGAAATTTTCAGAGAAAAAGGATAAAAAAGAAGCAAGAGAAATCCTTTCAATTCCCGATAAAGACACTATTTTACTTATGACGGGAAGCATGGGCTTTGGCGATGTCCCTTCTCTTTTATCGGAAATTGATTCCATAAGCGGAGACTTCCAGATTATCTGTGTCTGCGGAAACAACAAATCCAGTTACGAATTGATTTCATCTTCTTTATATTATCATGATGTATATACTTACGGTTTTGTGAACAACATAGACATAATGATGGACGCTTCCGACTTTATAATTACAAAACCCGGCGGACTTTCGGTTTCCGAAAGCCTGGCAAAAAATCTCCCCATGATTCTGGTAAATCCCATTCCCGGGCAGGAAACCAGAAACCGTGAATTTTTATTGAATTCAGGTCTTGCTCTCGCAGTAAGCCGCACTCTTCCCATTGGAGAAGCCGTTTACAGGCTTCATAAAAACAAGGGTGTAAGGGAAGCTATGGAAAAGCTCACCTCCTTTTACGCCCATCCCGACTCTGCCGAACAAGTGGCAGACCTTGCCATAGAGCAGGCTAAAAATGCGATACAGCAGAAAGGAAACAGCCATGAATAAAATAACCTTAAAGCAAGGAATAAATTTATATCTCATTCCTGATAAAAAGTTCAAAACCTATTTTGCCGGAATATACCTTCATGCCCCTCTTAATGAGAATACCGTTACGGAAAATGCCCTTTTACCTCTTTTACTTAAAAGAGGCAGCAAGACCTATCCTACAAAGGCGGCAATTTCAGAAAAACTGGATATGCTCATGGGTGCTTCTTTTTCTTCACATGCCAGAAAAAGCGGTGAAATACAAACCCTTTCTTTTAGCATAAGCGGCGTTTCGGATGCCTTTTCTCCCTTTGACCATTGCTTCAGGGACGGACTTTCCCTTCTTTCGGATATAGTTTTCAATCCCCTTATTCCTTTTTCGGAAGAATTTTTAGAAAGCGAAAAGCTTCACCTTTCTGAGCTTATCGAAAGCGAAAAAAATGACAAAAGAGCCTACGCCTCTTTAAGATGCCGTCAGGAAATGAACAAGGGTACTGCCTATGCCGTTCCTGAACACGGCTATGCTAAAAAGCTTCCATCCATTACAAAAGAAAGCTTAAAATCCCGTTACGACTCCTTGATTTCAAGCTGTCCTTTGGACATTATTGTTTCAGGCAATTTTAATGAAGCTGATGCCATTAAATTCTTTGATTCCTTAAAGGATTCCCTTAAGGAAAGAGATGCTTCTCTTCCTTTGACAAAGCTTTCTGTGGAAGGTGAGCTTTCAACCGTTACCGAAACCATGGATATTTCCCAGGGCAAGCTTTGTATAGGATTTTGTGCTCCCGACAAAGAGGAATATGCCAAAATGACCGTGTATAACTCTGTTTTCGGCGGTGGAGCTCATTCCAAGCTTTTTAACAATGTAAGAGAAAAATTGAGTCTTGCCTATTATGCAGGCAGCACCTATGACCCCTTAAAGGGAATTATTCTTGTTTCCTCCGGTATTGAAACAGGAAACTTTGAAAAGGCAAGGGATGAAATTCTTCTTCAGCACAAGGCCATGACCTTGGGAGAAATTTCTCAAAACGAGCTTGCCGTTGCCAAAAAAAGCATCATAAATTCCCTGGTTTCCATGGGTGATTCCGTTACAGGCTTAGCCTCTTTGAAGCTTTCCAGAATTTTAAGAGACGACACAACCGAGACTAAGGATTTAATAGAAAAAATCGAAAATGTAACTTTGGAGGATCTTTTATCCATAGGCAAAAAGGTTACTCCCAAGCTTATATATCTTTTGAAAGGAGCCGAGAGATAATGTATTTTACAGAACACCATTACTCCGATATGAAGGAAACTTTGTATGTGGCAGAGCATAAAAGCGGTATGAAAATATATGTTCTTCCAAAGGCGGGATTTACCAAAAGCTACGCAATACTTGCTACCCGCTACGGCTCTGTGAACAATCACTTTACAGCTCCCAATGATACCGAAAGTACAAAAATTCCCGATGGAATTGCACACTTTTTAGAGCATAAGATGTTTGACCAGAAGGACGGCTCAAATGTATTTGACAAATTTTCAAAATACGGAGCAAATGCCAATGCTTTTACGGGCTTTACCATGACAGCCTATCTTTTCTCCGCATCCTCTTACTTTTATGAGAATCTTGAGACACTCCTTGATTATACCTTAAATCCCTATTATACCGACGAAACCGTAGAAAAGGAGCAGGGTATAATCGGTCAGGAAATAAGGATGTACGAGGATGACCCTGAGTGGAACGTATATTTCAATGCCCTTCGTGCCATGTATCTTGAAAATCCAGTTAATATTGATATAGCAGGCACAGTTGAGTCCATCGCTGAAATTACCAAAGAAAAGCTTTATAAATGCTATAACACCTTTTACCACCCATCAAACATGGTACTCTTCTGTATAGGCGCAGTAACTCCCGCCAAGGTGGGAAGCTATGCAGAAAAGCTTATAGGTGCAGAAGAAAATCCGGGAGAAATAATAAATCACTTCCCCAAAGAGCCCAAAAAGGTGGCAAAAAAGACAGTAAAGGAATTTTTCGATATAGGCACTCCTCAGTTTGTAATCGCCTACAAGGATGTAAATCTTCCGAAAAACGGAGATGACTTTATAAAAAAAGACGCCCGTATGAGTATTTTGCTTGAAATAATCGGAGGCAGAGGAAGCCGTCTTTATAACGACCTTTATGACAAAAACCTTATAAATGACAGCTTTAGCTTCGCCTATGAGGGTGAGCTGACCTATGCTTTTTCTCTTTTCTCTGGCGAAAGCAGTGACCCTGACAAGGTTTTCTCCGCCATAAACGAAGAAATTACACGTCTTAAGGCAGAGGGCATATCCCCCGAGCTTTTCAAAAGAGCAAAAAGGGTTTGCTACGGCAGGGCTGTTTCAATGTTTGACAGACAGGAGAGCTTTGCAAATAACTTCTGTCAGTTTGCCGTAAAGGGTGCAGATTTAATGACCTATCCCCAGATAATCGACAAAACAGAGCTTTCGGATATTGAGAACTGTCTTAAGGCAATGGACAACGACCTTTCTGTCCTTTCTGCCATCTATCCCAAAAAGGAGGAAAACTGATGAAAACCCATGTGGCTTTCCCCAATTTGGGGCTTGACATGACCTTAAACAGAAGACTCGTTGAATTTGACGCTTTCGGAGGAGGCATATATTACTATGCACTCATAATTTGCGCAGGCTTTATTTTAGCCTGGCTTTACATAAGTCATGAAGACAAAAAGCTTAAGGGAAAAAACGACCGTATTTTGGATATGGTACTTATAGGACTTCCCGTATCCATTATTTTTGCAAGGGCCTATTATGTAATTTTCTCCTTTGATTCATACAAGGACAACCTTTTGGATATTTTTAAGGTATGGAATGGCGGAATTGCCATTTACGGCGGAATTATCGGTGCTTTTCTTACCGTATTTTTATACTGCAGAAAAAATGAGCTGTCCGTTATTTATTATCTGGATTTGCTTGCCCCTGCCCTTATGATAGGACAGGCCCTTGGCAGATGGGGTAACTTCGTTAACGGGGAAGCCTTCGGCTCCCTCACTTCGGAAAATTACCTTCTGGGTATGATGGTAAACGGTGAAGGTCCCTATCATCCCACATTTTTCTACGAATCAATGGGTAATGCCCTTGGCTTTTTAATTCTTCATTCAATCACAAGAAAGTCCCGTTTTTCAGGGTTTAGGCTGTATTTTTATATGATATGGTACGGAGCCTTAAGATTCTTTGTGGAAGCTTTAAGAACAGACAGTCTTTACATTCCTGATACGGATATAAGAGTCTCCTCTCTCCTTTCAGCTTTGATTTTTATAACGGGCTTATGTCTTATGATTACAGGTTATATGAAAAACAGACAAAAAAACACTTCTTTTGAATAAAATTCCTTTGACTTTAGATAGTAACTATGGTATTATTATAGTACATTGGATACTATGTGCATTTAAGGAGGTAAATATATGCAGTCAGTAAAAAAACTACTTTGTCTGGGACTGGTTTTTTCCATGCTTTTAACATCTTTCTGCTTTGTTTCGGCAGATGATACCGTTCCCGCAGAAGATACTGCAGTAAATGATGCTACATCTTCCACAGAAATTACCGAAGCGGAGGCTCTCCCCACGGAATTTTCTGATATAGACTATGATTCGGTTATGGGAAAAGCCGTTGATTCGTTAACAAACAAGGGAATAATCTCAGGCTATCAGGACGGCACCTTCAAGTCCGACCAGACCTTGACCCGTGCCGAGTTCGCAAAAATTATCGTATGCTTCAAGGACGCCTCTTTATCTTCCTCGGAGCCTTCAGGCTTTCCTGATGTTGATGATGTGGGCGGAAGCGCTCACTGGGCACAGTCCTACATAAAAATAGCCAAGGACATGGGTATTATTTCAGGCTTCCCGGACGGTTCCTTCAGCCCTGATGCCCCCGTTACATATGAGCAGGCAACAAAAATGATTTTGTGCTCCTTAGGCTATACAAATCTGGCTTATCCCCAGGGCTACATTCAGACAGCAGGTCAGAAAAGACTTTTTGTAAATTCTACCCATAAGGGTGCCACAAGCGACCCCATCACCAGAGGAACAACCGCTATTTTAGTAAATAACGCCTTTACCGTTCCTCAGAACAACAACATCTCAACAGAGACTCCCGGAACTACCGGCGGTGGCGGCGGTGGTTCCTTCGGCGACTCTTCTGCCGGCGGCGGTGGAGGTGGAGGCGGAGGCGGCGGAAACATCAAGCTTCCCGACGACCTTATCGAAAACCCCGTTGTAAAAACAATGTACGGTGTTGTATGGGGCACTTTCTCCACAATGCTCGACACCACAAGAAGCTCCCTTTACGAAAATCAGATTTCTCTTCTTTGCGAAATCAAGGACAAGGACACCAATGCAGTTTCCTACGAAAAGAAAACCTATTTCTTCCCCGAAAGCATGATTGGAAAATACGACAAGTATCTGGGTAAATACGTTAAAATAACCCTATCCAGAGACGATGAGGGCGAAGAATATGTTTCTAAAATAGATTCCAACTTCCCCAAGAAGAATTATTCTGTTGACATTAAATTGGAGGATTTTATACGCTTCTATGATGAAAATGCGGAAGATGATGATCCCTCCAATGACGAAACACAGAATTATATCCTTTCCTACTACAATTCCAAGGATAAAAAGGATACTCTTAAATTCACCAACCCCGATGAGCTTTACGTTATTTATAACGGCAAGTCTATAAATACCGAAGAGGCTGAAGAATATTTATTCAATCCCGATTTCGTAGGGAACACCGCTATAGGCTCCTTTAAGTTCTTATCCTACGACGGAGATAAGAAAATAGACGTAATACTGGTTGATTCTTATAAGACCGCAGTGGTAAGCTCTAAAAACAAAAATACGGGCATTATAACCTTCCTTGACGGAAGCAAGCTTGATCTCACAAAAAATGATGCGGAATCCGACAGAGAAAGTGTCATTCTTACCGACTCTACCACAGGTAAAAACATCACAATTTCAGACATTACCAAGTATGACGTAGTTGACTATAAGGAATCACTGGACGGTCTTTTATTATCTGCCTATGTAACTCCCGTGAAGTCTGCCGCTTCAGGTTCGGTTTCCAAAATCAAGTTTGCATCCGAGGAGGTTTCTCCCGATGTTACAAGACCCATAATTGATGATGACAGCTTTATTGAAATCAAAAATTCCACAACAAAGAAATCTTACAAATTCAACCCCTATTTCAAGGAAAGCTTCAATGCAAATCTGGCAGAGGATAAATATATCCCCATGGTTGACGATACATTAAAGCTCTACCTTGATAAAGACGGAAAAATAGCTCACATGGAATATACGCTCACTACCGCAAATTCCAAATACGGTTATATAACCGATATGGCATTCAAGGTAGCTGAAAGAGACGATGAATATATCACAAATCCTGACGATGTAACTGAAGAAGATATCCCTGTTCTTAAAATGTATCAGATATCTTCAAAGTCCTATACAAAAACTCCTGTTCCCGTTGCATCAAAGGTTATAGTTGACGGAAATATATATCGTAACAATCCCGTTGCGGTTTACGAAAGACTTGTCCTGGCAGCTACAGTTGCAAACAGAGGTAAGCTTGATGCTAAGAACCAGAATATGACCTTTGCTTCCTTTGTCCGTTACGAAGTTACGGGCAGTGAAATAACCGTAATTGATACAATCTTGGATAAGGAAGGACACCTTTCCACAGAAACCGACGATCGCTACAATCTTTTGGTAAGAAGCGAAAAGTACGTTTACGACGAGAGAGATTCTGCTCCCGGTAAGCTTTATGATTACGGAGGACAGCACATCTTCTGCACCTCTCCCTCCGCAGGCTTCCACACAGAAGGAACCTCCAAGCGTTTCAGAGTTAATTCCTCTACAAATATACTCTTTGTTCCCGGCAACAGATTGAGCGGAGCAGAATATTCGGTAGCTAAATATTCCTCTTCCAATTTTATTGCCTATATGAAATATTATGTAGAGGCATATAACCTTGATGCAAGTAACTATGCGGAATTTGTTCTTCAGTATATGACAGCAGGAAACGAGCAGATAACAGCTTATTCACAGACATCAACTCTCGGTGTTATAACTGAAATTTTAGACCCCGATATGGATGAAGTAGATGAATTTACTGTTAAGTACAGAACAAATTCAAGCACTTCTGTTTTAAGCATACTGATAAAAGACGATTATCCCGCTTACGCTAAGAGAGATAATCTTAAAGCGGGCGATGTAATCCTCTTCTCCAAATCAAGAGATAAGACATCAATTTACGATTACTACCACTCACTTGATGTAAATAATCTTCCCGTAAAGAGAATAGATGATACTGATCTTTTCTACTGTAAGAGCAATATAGATGACAGAAGAATTAAAGGCTTTGCAACATATCCCACCGACACAACGCAGGATTATACCGATGATGCAAGGTACAGAACAATTTACGGAACTGCAGTTGAGTATGTTTCTTCAGACTCCACTCTTATAGTAAATCCTGCTCTTTCTACAGACTATCTTGCCCCCGATCACAATTTCGACGAAAGCTTCCTTGTTTCAAGCTCCACAAGACTCCTTGTTTATGACGAAGATGCAGAAACAATTACAGCCTATACCTCCTCTACCGCTACTACCTTAAAGGAATTCCTGTCAGGAGACGGAGGCGATGAGCAGGGTCTTTTAACAGCGGCTGACAACGGCGATTCTTTCGAGGGTTCGGACCATGTATTTGTTTACACCTCACTTAATAATACTGCAAAGATAATCTATGTAATCCGTTCTTCTTCACAGAGAAATCCCGCTCCCTACAGCGACGATGTTGACGTATTGAACGGAGTGAGACAATCAGCAAAGAATTCTCTGGATTCTCATGTAAATCTCTCTTTATATGAAGAAATAGCAACCGCCATAAACGAAGTTATAGCTCAGGGTAAAGACGCAATTGATGAAGCAGAATCTTCAGAGGCTATCGAAGAGGCAACTATACTTGCCAAGGGCAAGATGGACGCTATCACCAATCTTTACTCCTATGTGGCTCCTGACGAATACGAGGAGATTGCCGCAGATTTAAGGACTTTGGTTTCAGAGGGTATAGAAGCCATTAAAAATGCAGAAACAGTTTTCGATGCGGAAACTATCTGCTCTGACTATAAAAACTCAATAGATGAGGCAATTGCAGCTTTAGAAGAACCTTCCGAAGAACTTGAAGAAGAGCCTTCCCAAGAACCTGAAGAAGAACCTTCCCAAGAACCTGAAGAAGAGCCTTCCCAAGAACCTGACGAAGAACTCGAGCCCGAACCCGAGACTGAGCCCGAGACTGAGCCTTCCGAGGAATTAACTGAATAACAAAATAAAAGCTTGTTTCTTTCGAAACAAGCTTTTATTTTCCCCTACTTTTCAACGTGAATTCTTATGTCCAGTTTATTATCCTTTTTATCTTCCTCCAATGCCTTGCCTCCTTTACCAAAGGAAAGCTCTGTAATCCATCTTAATATATCCGTTCTTATTTTAAGCTGCACCTCTTCATCAAAGGCTATGCGCTCCAGTTCCTTTAATGACTTTCTGGACAGAGCAGTAATCTCTTTTACATCGGCCTTTGTTTTTTTTAATGTCTTTTTTATAAGCTCATTCTTCTCTTTCATATTCATCATCCTCCCTGTTGCAAGACTTATAAATCAAGCCCCCGAAAAGAACCCTGTTTTCCAGGTTAGCTTTTCCGGATATTTCCCCAAACTTCAGCACTTCACTTATTTCAGGATGCTCCAATTCTAAAATAAAACCACTCCTTTTTTAACTTAAAACGTCATTACATGGACAGAAAAATGCACCAACAGCCGTTGATGCTCCTGTATATTATATCACATTTTTACCGACTTGTCAAGTTATATATCAAATAAAAATATTGCGGGGTAAATCCCCGCAATATTTTACACTTTCCCGAATTCTGAAACATCCATTACAAAATAGGTTGCCCCGCCTACCAATATTTCCTTTGTTACACTTCCGTTGTGAAGTCCTCCGCCAATCTCCGGCTTTTTCTGTGTCCTCTGGGAACAGAATTTTGCAAGGAGCTCCTTTATTTTGGCAACCTTGTCATCCTCGGTTCCTATTAAAAGAGTTTTATTTCCCGTGTTCAGAAATCCCCCTGTTGTAGATAATGTTGTTACAAAAAAACCTTCATTTGTAAGAGCCGATGTGATTATGGCTCCATCGTCATTGTTTACTACTGCCAATACCAATTTCATTTAATAATTACCTCCTAATTATAAATCAGTTGCTATAAGCTTGAAGCTTCCCCTGTCAAGCTTTTCAAAATCAACAATTTCATATCTGTTATCATTTGAGTCCTTGATTAAAACTCTGTTATCCTGAATGACCTTTATGTCAGTTTGTCGGTTTCTTATTTCAAATTCTCTTATGCCACGGTCGGTTAAAACCTCCCATTTAAGAACCCCGAATTTTTCGCTTCTTCCCAGAATCTTACTGATTTTAGGAATCATATAGTATTCTTCCAGTGCTTTTCGCAAGGCATTTCCCGATTCGGGCATCAACGTATTTATATCCCTTACCACTGCAATCTCGCTTCCCTTTTCATCCAGGAGCGATATATATCTGTCAGGTCCCGTTATTGGGAAAAGACGTCTCGCCTCCACGTTTTTAAATCCGGTTCCGTCAAAAAATTCAATATCAAGTAAAAACGCTTCCGATGGGCTTATCTTAACCTCGTCGGCATTTATAAAAACTCTTGCCATAGCTACCCCTCCAATCAAAGCTTGATTTCATCTTCGGTAAGCTTTGAGCCGATAGACTGTATCCTGATTAAATTATAATACTTTCCTTTTTTAGCCATAAGCTCCTCGTGGCTTCCGTTTTCTATAATTCTTCCGTTATCCACAACTAAAATTCTGTTAGCCTTTCTTAATGTAGAAAGTCTGTGAGCTATCATAAGTGTGGTTCTTCCGCTTATAAGATTGTCTATGGCATTCTGAATCATGGATTCAGTTTCCGAGTCAACCGCCGCAGTAGCTTCGTCGAAAATCAAAATAGCGGGATTTTTAAGTATTGCACGGGCTATTGATATTCTCTGCTTTTCGCCGCCAGAAAGACCAACGCCTCTTTCTCCCAGCATAGAATCATAGCCGTCAGGCTGCTTTATTATAAAGCCGTGGGCATTTGCTACATCCGCAGCATTCATTACCGCTTCAGGAGAAGCGGCAGGATCGCCATAGGCTATATTCTGATAGATAGTATCCGAAAACATCATTGGCTCCTGCTGAACATATCCCAGGTGGTCTCGGTAGCTTTGCAAATCCAGTTCCCTTATATCAACGCCGTCAAGCAGAATCTGACCTTCATAATTGTCGTAATAGCGTAAAAGAAGATTTATGAGTGTGGTTTTTCCGCTTCCCGTTGTACCCACTATTCCCACTATATCTCCCGCATTTATGGTGAAGTTAACATCTGTGAGAACTTTTTTTGTTTTATCAAAGGCAAAGTTTACATTCTTGAATTCAATTTTTCCTTTTACTGTATCAGGCTTTATTCCGTCTTCTCTGTTTGCCTCAGGCTCTGCATCTATAACATCAAGCAATCTTTCAACGGATGCCAGTGCCGACTGGTAGGAATCTCCCAAAGATGAAAAGTACCTCACGGGAGCATAGAACATTGAAGTATAGGAAATAAAAGATACCAGTGTTCCTGCAGTAAGCCCTCCTGCTCCGTCTGCTCCGATTATCCAGAAGCCGCCGATTGCCCAGATGGAAAGACCGCCGATTGTAATTAAAAATCCCATTATTTCAGGAAAAGCCGATGCAATTTTTGCCGTTTTATACTCGGTTTTAAGCCACTCGTTTGTGTAGAAATCAAATTTGTTTACTGCCGATTTTTCCCCTGAAAATGCCTTTACCACTCTTATGCAGGGGATACTGTCTGTAAGGATAGATGTAACCCTCGCCCACTTACGCCATATTCTTCTGTAATAAGGCGCTATAACTTTGGCGAACAATCTTCCTATAAAAACAACAAAGGGCACGGGAATTAAGGCAAGCAAGGTAAGTCGCCAGTTCATCAAAAGCATAATAACCGCAATACCAATAAGCAAAAGTGCCTGATTTAATGCTGACTGGCTTATATTAAGCATAAATGACTGTATTGTTCCCGTATCACTGCTTATTCGGTTTATAACCTGGCCCGTGGGAGTTTTATCGTAAAATTTCATTGGCAGGAACTGTGCCTTTTTATACACATCATTTCTTATTCTCGTTACAATTCTTGCCCCTGCTTTTCTTAAAGTAAAGTTTTTGAATATCATTACACCGTAATGATATATGTAGCAAAGAAGCATGAAAATAACCAGCTTGATGAGCCCTATTCCATCCCCCTTTGGCAAAATGTCGTCAACGATAATCTTTGTGGCTATAGGGGGCAGAAGCTCAATTATTATAAGGGAAATTGAAATTAAAACACAAGCTATAAGCCTTCCGATTTCAGGCTTTATGTAGGGAATAAATTTACCGAATGCCTTGCTCTTTGAGGAACATTTTATGCAGGTTGCTCCAGGATGCAAAAGAGTTCTTCCGCACTTGGGACACACTCTCATAAGCTTTTCGTAGGTTCCCTCAACTCTTTCTATCTCCTCAGAAAAGTTTCCGCCACCGGATAAAGCATTTATAAAGGAAGAAGCCATATCCATAAGTGCCGCCACTGAGAAGGTATATCTCATAATGACTTTTTTATCTCCGTCCTTAGTAAAAAGCCTCATATATGCGTTTCCGTAAAGACGCTTAACCATGGTTTTTTCCACGTCGGAGATGAAATATTCCATAACATCTTCTTTATCTAAATCCAAAATAAAAAACCTTTTCTCGCTGACCACAAGGGCGCATCTTCCGTATTTAGCTTCCGGAGTGAGATCGCCTATTACAGCAAAAAGAAAAGGTTCGTCCTCTCTGTAAAACGGTTTTAAAAGCCCTTCCATATTTTCGGGGGCAGCCTTATTTATGAGCATAGAATCCATAAACGTCATATAAAACACCTCGTTTTCTAATTGTGAATGACAAGCATTCAGTTAGTTACCAAGTATTTATTTTTACTTGATTATAACAGAGTTTTTTCACTTGTCAAGGTGTTTTTGCAATTTTTGTAACCTTTTTTGTCAAAAAAAATAAGGAAGCTAAGGCTTCCTTATTTTTAATCAATATACTTTTTCCATACCTACGGTAATTTCATATCTCATATTCATTTCCGTTACGGTTTTGTCGTAGGTATATTCGTAAGTGCCCCCGGAAATTATACCCTCTGAGTCCATGGAAACAGGAATTCTGACGGTTAAAGGTTCACTTCCTCCGGGTGCGATAAACTTCTGCTCCGTACCCTTAAACTGCAATGCCAGATTTCCGTTTTCGTACCATGCCAAAAACGCTTCGGGAGTGCTTCCCGGCTGAAGCGCCGCACCGTCAACGGTCATAACATCGGGTGTCAGGACTGCCGCCATGTGGTTGTTTCCTTTGTCGGCAAAATATACCGTTCCCAAAGACTCGATTATCTCTGTAACAGTTTCATAGTCTCCCGATAAATCAGAATCCCAGTTTTTCTTTAATCTGTATGTATAATTCCATTCGCCCTCTATGGTTTCGGAATTTAAGAATACGGGAGTTTCGGGTACATTGGTCAAAGGAGCTTCTTCTATCACCTGCTCCTGCCCAGCACCTATATATCCAAGCTTATTTAAAACCAAAACTGTGTTTTCTGCAAGGAATAAAACCAAAAGAATAATTGCCATGCTTGCCCACACTTTACCTCTTTTAAGCTTTTTCTTTATTTTCTTGTCCTCTTTTAAGCTTTTCTCCTTTATTCTTACAGCCAGAGGAGAAGTTCTCATTCTGTCCTCTTCTGTTTCCTTTAAGGTAACAGGTGCTTTCTTTTCTTCCTGGGAGTTTTCTTCAACTTTTTCCTCTTTTACCTCATCAGATGCTTCCAAAGCTGCATTTGAAACGGCTAAAAGCTCCGCTTCTGTAAGAATGTCCTCTCCGCACTTCTTGCAGTAGGTTGCACCCTCTTTATTTTCAGTTCCGCATTTTTCACAGAGCATATAATCAATCCTCTCTTTCGTACTATACTTTTATTATACAATATCCGACAGAAAAATGCAATATAAAAAGGCTCGCAAAACAAAAGTTTTACGAACCTTTTATTATTTAATTTTTCTTAACACCGATTACGGTCTTTTCGCCGTTTACCTTGATTTCAGCCTCTATTTCGGTATTCTCTCCGTAGAAGAAGCTATCTACAAGACAAACATCTGCAATTTCAGCTTCATTTTTCTTCATAACTGCTGAAATTCCATCGTTACTACTCTGATATACGCATATTCTGTCCATAACCTCAAAGCCCGAATTCTTTCTCATCTTCTGGATGTTTGAGATAATTTCTCTCACGCTTCCTTCCTCGATAAGCTCGGGAGTAAGATGAGTATCAAGTGCAACGGTAATGCCATAGTCAGAAGCAGCTTCAAAACCCTCTGTCTTCTTGGTTTCGATAATAAGATCTTCTTTTTCAAGCAATACTGCAACGCCTGAGGGAAGTGTTACCTTATAGTGTCCGTCGCCTTCTATTGCAGAAACGATCTCTCCACCATCAGCTTTATTGATAATTCCGATAAGCATTCCCATTTCGTTCGGATATTTAGCCCTTAAGGAATCAAACTTAGGCTTTACATTATAGCTTACAAGGTTTCCTAAATCCGAAGTAAACTCTACATTCTTAACATTGATTTCTTCTTTTATTATATCCGTGCAGAAAGAAGGAAGAACACCCTCTGCCTTTACAATCATTCTTGATAAAGGCTGTTTAGTCTTGATGTTTGCAGAATTTCTTACGCTTCTTCCCAAAACAACAATGTCCAAAACCTCTTCCATTTCCTTTTCAAGCTTTTCATCTATAAAGGACTCGTCGCATTCCGGATAGTCGCAAAGATGTATGCTTATGGGAGCAGATTTATCCACAGAGCATACCAGATTTCTGTATATATCCTCTGTCATAAAGGGAATCATGGGAGCTGCCAATTTTGAAACTGTAACCAAAGCGGTGTAAAGTGTCATATAGGCATTTATCTTATCCTCTGTCATTTCCTTGCCCCAGAAACGTTCACGGCTGCGGCGGACATACCAGTTGGAAAGCTCATCCACAAAATCAGAAAGTGCCTTTGCAGGCTCTGTAATTCTGTAGTCTGCAAGATAGTTATCAACAGTCTTTGTAAGAGTATTGAGCTTTGATAAAAGCCACTTATCCATGGTAGATAAGCTGTCCTTATTAAGAGTATATTTCGTAGGATCAAACTGGTCGATTTCGGCATAAAGCACATAGAAAGCATAGGTGTTCCAGAGTGTACCCATAAACTTTCTCTGTCCCTCGGTTACCGCAGCATCGTGATAGCGGTTGGGAAGCCAGGGAGCGGAGTTTGAATAGAAGTACCAGCGAACTGCGTCAGCTCCGTGCTTTTCAAGGGTTTCAAAGGGGTCAACCGCATTTCCCTTGGACTTACTCATCTTCTGTCCGTTTTCGTCCTGAACGTGTCCTAAAACGATAACGTTCTTATAAGGTGCCTTGTTGAATAAAAGCGTGGAAATTGCAAGAAGCGAATAGAACCAGCCTCTTGTCTGGTCCACTGCTTCGCTTATAAAGTTTGCAGGGAAGTTATCTTCAAAAATATCAGCATTTTCAAAGGGATAATGCCACTGAGCAAAGGGCATTGCACCAGAGTCAAACCAGCAGTCAATAACCTCTTTAACTCTCTTCATTGTTCCGCCACAGGCAGGACACTTTATTGTTACCGCATCAACAAAGGGACGGTGAAGCTCTATATTTTCGGGACAGTTATCGGACATTTCACGAAGCTCCGCAATAGAACCGATGGAATGACGGTGTCCGCAGGAGCATTCCCATATATTTAAGGGAGTTCCCCAGTATCTGTCTCGGCTTACGCCCCAGTCCTGAACGTTTTTAAGCCAGTCTCCGAATCTTCCCTCACCGATGGTTTTGGGAATCCAGTTTACGGTGTTATTGTTTCTTATAAGGTCATCCCTTACCTCTGTCATCTTTATGAACCATGACTCTCTTGCATAGTAAATCAAGGGAGTATCGCATCTCCAGCAGAAAGGATAGGAGTGTTCAAAGGGAAGCGCTGCAAAAAGCAAGCCTGCATCAGAAAGTGCCTTAAACACTTCCTTGTCTGCATCCTTACAGAACATTCCGCTCCAGGGAGTCTCCTCTGTCATTTCACCCTTGGCATTTACAAGCTGCAGGAAGGGCAAATCATAATTTCTTCCCACATTGGCGTCATCTTCACCAAAGGCAGGAGCTATATGAACGATACCTGTACCGTCGGTAAGAGTTACATAGTTATCGCAGGTAACATAATAAGCCTTTTTATCAAGCTTGTCCTTAACGAAATCAAACAAAGGCTCATATTCCTTATATTCAAGTTCTTTACCCTTATAGCTCTCAAGAACCTCATACTCTCCGTCAATTACGCTCTGTACTAAAGCTTCTGCGAGAATGTACTTTTCGTCCCCTGCTTTTATCTTAACATAGGTTTCTTCGGGATTTACGCAAAGAGCAACGTTGGAGGGAAGTGTCCAGGGCGTGGTTGTCCAAGCCAAAAAGTATGACTTTTCCTCCCCGGGAATCTTAAACTTCGCAATTGCGCTCTTTTCTTTAACATCTTTATATCCCTGAGCAACCTCGTGGCTTGATAAGGGGGTGCCGCAACGGGGGCAGTAGGGAACAATTTTAAATCCCTTATATAAAAGGTTCTTTTCCCAGATTTGCTTAAGTGCCCACCATTCAGACTCAATAAAGTTGTTGTCATAGGTTACATAAGGGTCATCCATGTCAGCCCAGAAGCCTACTGTTCCTGAGAAATCTTCCCACATTCCCTTATATTTCCATACACTTTCCTTACATTCGCCTATAAAAGCTTCAAGGCCATAGCTTTCAATCTGCTCTTTTCCGTCAATGCCCAGCTTTTTCTCAACCTCTAATTCAACGGGAAGTCCGTGAGTATCCCAGCCTGCCTTACGAAGAACCTTATAGCCCTTCATTGTGCGGTATCTGGGAATCATATCTTTGATTACACGGGTCAGAACGTGTCCTATATGAGGCTTACCGTTGGCTGTGGGAGGCCCGTCATAGAAGGTATAGGTTTCGCCGTCTGCCCTTTCTTCAATACTCTTTTCAAAAATTCTTTCGTCCTTCCAGAATTTAAGGACATTTTTTTCTCTTTCCTGGAAATTTAAATCCGGAGAAACTTTTTCGTACATTTTGAGATTCCCTCCTTGAAATTAAAAACTCCGTCCTTGCAGCAAGGACGGAGTTACCGTTTTAACCACCTTCTGCGCATACTCCCATAAAGGTTCATATGCCGCCTTACTTACGCAAAGGCTCTCGTCGCCGCCTACTTGATTCGGAGCGCTGCTCAGAAGTGATTTTCCCTTTCGGTTAATAATTATCGGGCTTCCACCATCCCCGACTCGCTTGAACTTTCGCCGAAAGCTACTGTCTTCGTCATCGCTTTTACATATTTAATCGGAATAATTATAATATAATTTTTACCTTTTGTCAACCTTTAATTACTTGGAGAATTTATGGGGAGTAACCTTTGTCTTTTCCTTGAAAATCTTTGAAAAATAGCTGACGGAGGAAAAGCCGCATTCTTTGGCTATTTCAGCAACGCTTTTTGTGGTAGATGTAAGCATAAGCTTTGCTTCGCTTATCCTTATTGTATTGACGTATTCGTTGAAATTTTCACCCATAATCCTTTTGAACAGCCTTGAAAAATAGCTGTAGCTTAAATTACAAAGCTCAGATGCTTCCTTAACCGATGCGGAAGCGAAATTCTTCTGTGCATATTCCATGGCTTTCTTTATACATTTCATATTGTCCGCATTTACCAAATCAACGGGAATTTCCGCACCCTTTTCCTTTTTCCATTCCCGTAAGAGCCAGAGGGCAATCTGGGTAATATAAGCTCTCAGGGCTATTTCATAGGCGTAATTTTTCTCCTCCCACTCACCTATTATCTTTTCCATTAAGAAGGGAATCTGAGTTTTTTGAAGCTCAGGCTTATAAAACACATCCCTTTTATTCATATCTCTGGAGATAAAGGGCAGATTGTATTTGAATTCAAATACCGACTGTTCAGCGGCGTACAAAATCTGGGGCACAAATTTTATAACAAGATATCTGCTCTTTTTTGTCTTCGACATAACATCATGGGCAGTTTTCGATGTTATTATGCAAAAATCCCCGCTTTTTACATCTATGCATTTTCCGTCTATCCACACACTTATATCACAGTCAATTCCGTAAAGAAATTCAACATATTCGTGGTAGTGCTTGAAATTAAATTCTTTTTTCTTGTCTTCAAGGGTTTTTAAAATGCACTGAACGGGAATTTCAAAGCCGCCTATTCTGGCTTTTCCCTCGTCAATAAAATTTGTCAAATTTCTCACCTCCGGTTAAAAGTTCTTATTTGAATTACTTACCTATTTTCTTTATATTAGGGCAGGATAAAACCCCTCTTACTGTGGGATAAGCCCATTTTACGGCATTTTTTATAATAGTCTGTACGTTTTCATCATAGAATGTGGGAAATGTTTCATGTCCAGGCTGGAAATAGAAGACCTTTCCCATTCCCCTATTATAGCATACTCCCGAGCGGAAAATCTCACCGCCCTCATACCATCCACCGAAAACAAGCTCGTCAGGCTCGGGTATATCAAAGGGCTCTGCATAGGTTTCCTCGTGAGGAAGCTCAAAATAACGGTCAATTCCCTGAGCTATGGGATGAGCCTGCTTTATAACCCACAGTCTTTCCATATCCCCGTCTTCCCTCCAGCCTAAGTTACAGGTTGTACCCATTAAAAGACGGAAGGGCTTGGAGTGATGTGCTGAGTGCAAAAAAATTGCCCCCATACCCGAAAGCACCGCCCTTTGCACCTTTACGGCAACCTCATCGGGAACCAGATGGTGAGCCATATGTCCCCACCATATTAAAACGTCCGTATCAGAAAGCAATTCATCTGTAATTCCACAGTTTTCATCATCTAATGTTACACATTTAACCTGATTTCCGTCTTCCTCTAAAAAACCGGAAATTGCCTTATGTATTCCTTCGGGATATATTTCCTTTACTTTATCAGATTTTTTTTCATGCTTGAATTCATTAAAAATAAGTACTTTTGTCAAATCAGTCACTCCCTAACTTAAAGTTTGATTAAATTATAACACTCTTTCAAAAAAAAGTCCATAGTTTTTTCTCAAAAAAAGATATTTTTTTGTCATTTTAAATTTTACTTGAAGAATTATAAAATGAGTGATATAATGGAAAAGAGATGTATATAAAGGGGCGGTGAGAGTGGAAAGAATAAAGCTTTGCGATTTTGTGTTTGACCTTGATGCCAGATATGGATATACAAAAAACTATGTAAAAGACTATGTTGTTGCCTCAGAAAAAGCTGATTTTTACGTTTCTGTAAGTGATGAAGAAATCACAGCCGCTCAAAAAAAGTACCCGTCCTTTGGCAAAGGCTATCTTGAAAGCCTTCTGTTTTATAAAAAAATATGTCTTCTTTTATCGGAAAAAAACTGCTTTATGATGCATTCTTCCGCTGTGGTCAAGGACGGCTTTGCCTTTATCTTTTCCGCCAAGAGCGGAACGGGAAAAACCACACATTCCAAGCTTTGGCTTAAGCTTTTCCCCTCCTCCTTCATTATAAACGGGGACAAGCCCTTATTCAGCCTTACAGAAGACACCTTTTATGTGCACGGCGCTCCCTGGTCAGGAAAAGAAACATACAATAAAAATACAAAAGCTCCCGTTAAGGCACTTTGCTTTTTGGAAAGGGCAGATGAAAACTTTATCAGACCCCTTTCAAAAAAAGAAACACTTAAAAAAATCTTTCACCAGGTCTATCTCACGGAGGATAAGGCTGCGGGAGATAAGATACTTACTCTTTTAGATTGCTTTTTGGAGAAAGTTCCCTCCTATCTTTTGGGATGCACTATTTCCGATGAGGCTGCCATGCTTTCAGAAAAAACCATGAATTCATGAGAAAGGATTTTTGTTTATGAAAATGAAAACAGAGTATATCTTAAAAAATATCGGGGGCGAAAATATTCTGATGCTTCTGTCCAAGGAACATGAGCGAAAAATTATCACCTTAAACGAAACGGCTCTTTTCATTTTCAATCTTATAGCAGAGGGAAAAGACCGTGATGCCATTATAGCTTCTCTTCTGGCTGAATATGAAACAGATGAAAAAACTATAACAGGCGATGTTGATTCATTTATAAAAATTCTTAAAGATGCAGATATCCTGGAGGATTTGGATGAATAAGTATATTCCTCTCAAGGATTTGGAGCCTTTAATAAGAGAAACATTAAAAAAAGGCTTTTCCTTCCCCATCCTCCCTCACGGTCAGAGTATGCTCCCTCTTCTGCGACCGGGAGTTGACGAGGTTCATCTTTCCCCGCTTCCCTCTTGTCTTTCCGAAGGAGATATAATTCTTTACAAAAGGGAAGACGGCTCTTTTGTAATTCACAGGCTTATGAAAATAAAGAACTCTCTTTATACATTTTGCGGTGATAGTCAGGTTATTTTCGAGAAGGGCATAAAAAGAAATCAGTTAATTGCCATTGTAACTAAGATAGTCAGAGATGGCGAAAAAATCGACCTTTCTCAGAACAAAAAATACCTTGCCTATAAAAAAAGACTTTTAGCAGAAAAGAAGCTTAATTTCTTTATTTACAGGGTAAAACAAAATATAAAAAGATTTTTTACCTGATAATTTTTCATAAACGGGGTGATTAAATGTTTAAAAGGGAACTTTGCCCTCCCCTTAAAATCACGAATATTCATTCTTTTTCCCAGAATTATTTCAAAAGCAAGCTTACGGTAAATTCCACCTGCTCCATCTCTTTAAGATTTAATTCTGATGCAAAGTTTATAACCAAAGGCAATGTCTTTTCCGTAAAAACAGGGGACATATGCTTTATCCCGAGTAATTTAGAATATATAAGAGAATGCACCAAAGACAACGTCATAGTAATAGCCTTTGATTGTTTCGAGTGTGAATTTTCCGAAGTTTCGGTCTTCAGTCCCAATAATTTAGAAAAATATTTTGATTTATTCAATGAAATTTTAGAAAAGTGGATAAGAAAGGATGCAGGCTACAGAGCTGAATGCACCTCTTTACTTTATAAAATAATATCTTTAATTCAGCACGATGTAAATAAAAAAGAAATGCGTTCTCTTCCCAAGGCCCTTGCAGATTCGGTTGCCTTTATAAATGACAACTTTTCAAATCCCGACCTTTCCATCTCTGATATAGCAAAGGAAATTTTTGTGAGCGAAGGGCATTTAAGACATCTTTTCTCCAAGCACTTTAATACCTCCCCCCAGAAATATATAAGAGATGTAAGAATGAAACGTGCTCTTTCCATGATGGAAAGTCTTGCCTATTCGGTAAAGGAAATTTCCATTAAGTGCGGTTTTTCAGACTGCTCCTATTTTTCCTATGTATTCCGTAAAATGCACGGCATAAGCCCCACTAAGTACATAGAAGAAAAAATTAAAGATTTACCAATGTAAAAAAGGGTGGTACTTGACCACCCTTTTTTTATTTTGTCAATATGGAATATATAATCTCGGCAAACTCTGCCCTTGTTATATCTTCAAGGGGTCTTAATGCTCCCCCTGCTTCTATGTGTCCTTTTTCAGTCATAGCAGAAGCTGCTCCCCTTGCCCAGAAGGATATCTTTTCAGCATCGGATAAAGAAGCAAGACTGTTTTCGTTTCCCTCTCCCAAATTATATGCTCTTGCCAGAACTACAAAGGTCTCTTCTCTCGTAATATAAGCATCGGGTTTTAAAAAGCTTCCGTCGCCCTTGAAATATCCTGCCTTATAGGCTTTCTGCATATCCTTGTAGTACCAGTTATCTTCCCTTACATCAGTAAACTTACTTATATCTGCCACTTCCGTAAGGTTATTGGCTCTTGATAAAATCGCCGCCATCTGACCTCTTGTAAGCTTTTCTTCTCCCCTTAAAAATCCGTCTGAAAAGCCTGTCAGAATTCCTTTTTCCACGGCGAATTTAAGTGCATTATATGACGGGTGAGATTCCTTCGGCATATCGTAAAAGCCCTCGGGAGTCTTGCCTTCCTCCGTTACCTCTATAAGACATAAGGCTAAAACCTTATCTCCCGCCAAAAGCTCCGCAACGGTTCTTCCGCACTTTTTACCCTTTAATATAAAGGTTTCATTATCATACCGGGCAATATCGTCGTTCAAAATTCTTATAGTGAGCGCCCCGGAGGGGTTATAGGTTATATTTGTCTGCATGGGGACAAGAACGTTTTTAACGTCTGCCTCTCCCGCCTTTAATATAATCTTTTCTGTTTCCTTGCCGTAATAGTTAAGGAAAATTGCAGAAGTAATTTCTGTATTTCCCTCCTGGATTTTGTAAATGTTTTCTGCCGCTTCATCGCCTATTTCATTATAGCCCTTCTGGCTGTAATGTATATCGGGCTTAACCTCCCTGGTTGTTTCGGGCAGCTCATAGCCGTATTCATTTGAAAACTTTTCCCAGTCAGGATATTTATTATCCAGATATTCCGCCAGGGATTTATCATAACCAAGTATATCGGTATTCATAATGAGATAAATATTTTTGTGTTCCTCTTTTGCTGAATTTCCCAAATAAATCTGGGCAAGTCGGGGGCCTGACATATAGAAATCATTAGCTCCGTTGTTAGAGGCAGTGGCCCTTACAAGCCATATGCCCGCATAGTTTATGCCGATGTTTTCCTTCCATCCATTATACATGTTCATAAAGGCGTCACGGTATTCTTCCATTGTATCCTCACTTGACATGCCTAAACCGTCGGAGCAGCCCTGAAGCCAGAAAAGACCCGTTTTGGTTTCGTCCAGATAATAATGAGGGTCCTCAGCAATTATCTTTTTCACGTCATTTGCGTAGGATATTGTCCTTTCGTAAACCCAGGGCTTTTCACCTGTGGTATCGTAAGGGTTAAAGCTGTTCATAATTCTGCCGCATACACCGGTATTTAAAACCCATACGGGCATATCCCACTTATCGGAAAGTCTCTTTCCCAGAGCACTTGCACTTCCGCTTGAGCGGCTTCCCCATTTGGTTGTGGTGTTTGCGGGAACCTGACTGCTCAATCCTCCGTGTTCCGCTGCAAAAACCGCATCCTTCAGTGTTACCTTTCCGCCAAAGGAATATAAATTCGTATCCATGGTATTGGTGATTAAAAAGCGACCTTTATAGTCCCCCGTTGCACGGGGTGCCAAGGTGTGGTCAGAGCCATCACCTGCCGCATTGCTTTGCCCTGAGACAATTACAAGAGCGATGGGTGTGGGGCTGACCTTTACTATTGTCTTTTTACCCATATTTTCAATAACCGCACTTCCAAGCCCTACAGCCCTTATTTTTCCGTTCTCTGCTTCTACGATAGCCTCATCTTCTCCTTTGGCATAAAAAGAAAGAATCTTTGCATTACCTGCCTCGTAGCTTTTTGTATATTTAAGATTTACTGTTTCAAGACCTGAAGCTTTTTCCGCTCTCTCCAATATCTCATAAACTGCATTTTTGTTGCCAACCGGGTCTTTCAGTGCGTTAATTTCGGCAACATATTCTTTCGCTCCCTGCTCACCCAATATATCAACCAGGTATTCTTCTGTTAAAGAATTCACCTTAGAATTCATATAAGGGCCTATTTCTCCTGCTTTGTCTATATTGTCCCATGCTTCATTGGGCTTTAAGAGACATATTTCTTCAGGTGTCCAGTGACTATCGCTTTTTAATTTCTTCGGAACTACCTTTACATAACGCACCTTGATATTGGCACCATAGCCGTACTTCCGGCATAAAATATCGGAATATCTGTTTTTGGCATCGAAGGTCATTATATCAAAGTCGTAATAGTTTACTCCGTCCTCAGACACCGATATATAACCTTCCTCCATTGCTTGTGAAGGATGCAGGTTGTTATTTCCCGATGCCGCCCAGGGGCGCCATACTCTCGAATATACCCTTACGCCCGAAAATAAGCGAGCTTCTTTCAAATCAATTATAACCTCCACGGGGTTTTCGGCCAAGCTGTTCCAGGAAGCTGCCGCCGAATGAATCGACATATGCTCTGAATTGAAATCTGTATCGTCCGAGGAAATTTTGGAGTCGGCAATTTTTTCACTGCCGTAATTGATTACGACTCCCTCCCCCAATTTAAAGGTTATATCCCAAACGCTTTCGGTCTTAAGCAGGGCTTCGTCAGCATAAGGATCAATCAGGCTGCCTTCTGCAAAGACTGTTGCACTAATACTTAAACATAGTACCAGTGACAAAAAAATACTGCAAATTTTCTTCATTCCCTTTCCTCCTATAGTAGCATTTTGTTATTTTTCGTATAATTCAATGGATTCCTTGCCGTCTGCCTCCTCCAAAAAAACCTTTACTATTTCAGATTTGGAGGTGGGAATATTTTTCCCTATAAAGTCAGGACGGATGGGAAGCTCTCTGTGTCCTCTGTCAACTATTGCCGCAAGCTTTATCTTGGAAGGTCTTCCCATTTCCATCAGGGCATCCATTGCGGCACGGACTGTCCTTCCCGTAAATATAACGTCGTCGGTCAGAATGACCTCCTTGCCCTTTATATCAAAATCTATATTCGTTCCCGATACCACAGGCTCCTTTGTTTTGTCTTCCTTAAGGTCGTCTCTGTATAAGGTGATATCCAGCTCCCCTACAGGAACATCTATTCCTTCTATCTGATAAATACATTGCGAAAGCCTTTTTGCAAAGGGAACTCCTCTTGTCTTTATGCCAACAAGGCAAAGCTTTCTGACATCTTCCGTATTTTCAAGGATTTCGTGGGCAATTCTTTTTATACTGCGGTTTAATATATCCGCATCGTATAATACAGTTTTAAGCTTCATATTCAATAATAAATAAAGGCTCCCACAAGGGAGCCTTTATCTTTTCTCCTTTTTACTGCTCTTTAGCTCCTTTGAGCATAAGGTTTGCCAATATACCTAAAATCAAAGCTGTTGCAATATTTGTAAGTGTAACTGCACCGAAGTTGATAGCAAGTCCGCCGATACCGCAGATTAAAATTACGCTTACTACGAAAAGGTTCTTGTTCTGTTCCAGGTCAACCTTCTGAATCATCTTAAGACCTGATACAGCTATGAAACCGTAAAGTGCGATACATACACCGCCCATGATGCAGGGAGGAATAGAATCAACGAATGCAACGAAGGGTCTGAAGAAAGCAACGATGACAGAAAGAATTGCAGCAGTTGCAATTGTTACAACGGAAGCATTCTTTGTGATAGCTACGCAGCCAACAGATTCACCGTAGGTTGTGTTGGGGCATCCGCCGAAGAATGCACCAACCATGGAGCCAACACCATCTCCAAGCAGAGTTCTGTGGAGACCGGGATTTTCTAAAAGATCCTGATCGATAATTGTGCTTAAGTTCTTGTGGTCTGCAATATGTTCAGCAAATACAACGAAAGCAATGGGAACATAAGCAACTGCGATTGTTGCAATATAAGCGCCTGTTATTTCACCAAAGCCCCCGAAAGCTGTAAGGAATGTGAACTTTGGAATTGTGAAGAAAGTGGAAAGTCCGAATCCGTCAGCTGTTAAAGCTGTGAAATAGCTGAAGTCTATAATCTTTATGGCATCAATTCCTGCCGCATTGCCGATAACGGTCATAACAGCTGCAACTACATAACCTGCAAGGATACCGATGATGAAGGGAATGAGCTTTGCCATTTTCTTACCGTAAACGGAAGCAGCCATTGTAACTGCAAGTGTTACAAGACCAACGATGATGCAAGCATAGGGAGAACCGCAGCCTGCTACTTCGCCGTTCTGAAGGTCGCCAACAGCGTTTCCTGCCAAGGATAAACCGATGATGGAAACTGTGGGGCCGATTACAACTGTGGGCATAAGTACGTTAATCCACTTAACGCCTGCAAGCTTTACGATAAGTGCGATTATTACATATACAAGACCTGCAAACACAGCACCGATGATAAGACCTGCATAGCCCAAAGCCATGGATACGCCACCTGCAAACGCAGCAGCCATAGAACCTAAGAAAGCAAAGGAGCTTCCAAGGAAAACAGGACTGTTAAACTTTGTGAATAAAAGATATACCAATGTTCCGAGACCTGCACCAAAAAGTGCTGCAGCGGGCTGCATACCATTTCCGATGATAATCGGAACTACCAATGTTGCCGCCATAATTGCCAGAAGCTGCTGGATAGCAAAAATAATAATCTGACCGAAAGCGGGCTTGTCTTTTACGCCATAAATCATTTTCATTTTTACCGACCTCCAATTTTTTTCAAAAAAACACCTTGTCCGACGCAAACGGACAAGGTGTAAAATGTCAAAATCCAAAAAAGCTCTTGCCGACGTCTCTGCATCGAATTAAAGATTTTTTTGCTAACAGAATTATATCACATTCCATTTAATTTGTAAAGCAAATTTTGACAAATTATTTATTTTTTTACTCTGGAAATTATGTATGCGGTTCTTCCCAGTATAATTGCCGCTTCGGCTCTTATTATGCTCGAATCTGGGCGGAATGTTCCCATCTCATCACTGCCTGTTAAAATACCCGCATCGTATAAAGCATAGATTTCTTTTCCGTATTTCTGCTCCCTTGAAACATCGGGAACTGTTCTCGAATTTATTTTGGTAAGCCAGCTTGCCTCAACGCTTCCGTAGAAAATATATGCCATTTCCGCCCTTGTGGCAACCTTGTTGTAGTCAGCAAAGTCCCCATCCTTTATTATGCCTTTATTTATTGCATAATTTACATAGGGGCCGAACCAATCTCCGCCATTTGAATCAAAGGCCTCATTATCCTTTTTATTATTGCTGTAAAGACGGGCTGCCATGGTAATAGCTTCTGCCAGAGTCATTGTTCCTTCAGGATTGAAGGTGGTATCACTGTTACCCTGCATCAGTCCCGCTTCGCAAACAGTCATTACATTGTCATAATACCAGTTGGCTTCCGTAACGTCGGCAAAGCTCTTACCAAAGCTCTTGACGTTGAATTTCACATATCCCGTAAAGCTTTCGCCCTCGTAGGTATAGCCCGTAAACGAAACCTGAGCCACTCCCTTAAATCCGTTTTGGGGAATGAAGGTTACATCATTTATGGAAGGGTCTCTGTCTATATAATAGCTCTTTCCTGCAGTATGCTCATACTGGCTCGCCGTTCCGTAGTTTACATAAAGCTTTCCTGCCGCTGAATTCATAACTCCCAGCTTGATGTAATAGATGGATTCGTCCAGAGCCTCAAGACAGGCGGTATTGAATTCTCCTACAGTAAGCTGCTTGCCTGACTTATTTACATTGTTATAGATTATTTCCGCCTTATCTGTAGCTGTCTCTTCATCCGATGAATCTGCGCCCTTATATGTTATTTTTATCTTTCCCGATACTGCATTGGCTGAGGATGAAGATGAATAACCCGTGTATGAAAGGGTAACTGTTCCTTTATAGTTTTTCTTGGGTACAAAGCTTACATATTTTATATAGGGAGAGGCCGAATTATAGTACTTCTTGGATGCAGAAACCTTTGCTTCGTCGTCCCCGTCGTAGTCATAGTAAAGGGTTCCGTACGAAGATGAGGGAAGCGAAAACTTCATGCTGTACAAAGCTTTTCCCGTAACCTTCTTGTATGCAGTATTTATCTTTGTATAGCTCATGGTAACAGTTTTGTTTACATCTGCTTCCACTGTGATTGTCTGAATTTCTTCGTCTTCATCGTCCTCGTCATCATCACCGTCTGCCGACTTTATCTTGACGGAAATTTTACCCTCGTAATATTTGGAGCTTGTATAATAGCCCTTATATTCCAAAGTAATTGTTCCCGAATAGTCATAATCCGGAACCAGAGTCAAATCGGAAATATCAGGGTCCTCGTCATAGTAAAAACCGTCCCCTTTTGCCACTTTATCCTCGTCGTCCCCGTCGTAGTCATAGTATAAAACTGCCTTGCTTGATGAGGGAATGGTTGTAAATACTATCTTTATAAGCTCTTCGTCAACACTGTCTTCAAAGTTGTCGTAAAAATCGTCCCCGTCAAACTCCAGTTCGTCGTCGTTATACACTGATAAGGAAATGGTATCAATGTCATAATCCTCGTCCTCATCTTCATCCTCTTCATCATCTGACGAGGTGGATTTAACCTTTATTTCTATTTTAGCCTCATAGTACTTACTTGAGGTGTAATAGCCCTTATATGTAAGTGTAACGGTTCCCGAGGTTCCTTTCTTGGGAACAAAGTAAACATCTGAAATCTCATCCTCACTTGAGTACAGAAATTCATCTGTCTTGGTTACTTTCTTTTCGTCATCGCCTTTGTAATCATAATAAAGTGTGCCCTGACTTGTGGAGGGAAGCTTGGTAAATACAATCCCTAAAAGCTCCTTGTCTGCCGCATCCTCACAAACATCTGCAAAATCGTCTCCGTCAAATGCCAATGTCTTGTTGTTGTAAACGCTATAGGATATCTTATCTGCTTCAATTTCTTTTTCTATTGTTATCTTTATTGTTCCCGAAAGAGTCGGGTATGATGTTTTGCTTCCGTAAGCCGTATAAGCTATTTCAATCGTTCCCTCTTTTTTGGGAACAAAGGCTATATTATCAAGCTCTGATGAGTCAAGCTTTTCATTTTTCTTTATTGCTTCCTGATCATCCCCGTCATAGTCATAATAGAGCTTTCCGTAGGTAGTTGAAGGAAGTGCGGGAATTTTTATATAGCCGAATTTTTCACCTGTGGCTTTTTTGTAGGCTCCCGAAAAATCATCCTTATCAAAATATACTTCTTTTCCCTGTTTTCCCGTATATTCTATATCTTCTAAGGCAGGCTCGTCTTCTTCTGTTTCATTGCTTCCCTCTGATGAGCTGCTGTCATTTGAAGAGTCGCTCTCATTTGAAGAATCGCTTTCGCTTGAAGAATCGCTTTCGCTTGAAGAATCGCCTTCGCTTGAAGAATCGCTTTCGCTCGAAGAATCGCTCTCACTTGAAGAATCGCTTTCGCTTGAAGAATCGCCTTCGCTTGAAGAATCGCTTTCGCTCGAAGAGTCGCTCTCACTTGAAGAATCGCTTTCGCTTGAAGAATCGCCTTCTGTTGCTCCGGTGCTTTCTTCAGTATTTCCCTCTGTTGCTTCTTCCTCCCCGAGCACTCCAAATGTGTAAACACCCGACATAATTATCGACATAATCAATATTAAGGATATAATTTTCAAAATGTTTTTTTTCATAGCCTTCGTCCTTTCTTTATACTTTTTAAACCTTATGCTTTTATAATACATTAAAACCCCCGCAAAGTCAATGCAAATAAAAAAAGAAGGCGACAGCCTTCTTTTCATATTCTTTCAGGAGTTAATTCCCCAAGCATAAAGGGAATAACCTCCGACTTTTCAATTTTAAAAATAGTTTTAAGCTCTTCTACCAAAAGGTCTTCCACTTCCACATAAAAGTATTCGTCCAGCTTGTGAAGCCTTTTACCCTGCTCTGAAAGTTCTTCCTTATGGAGCTTTATGGTTTTTACAAAAGAAGCTATTGACGCTCTGTCCGCTTCGTTTATAGCCGCCTTGTACTTATCCCGTCTTGCCCTGTCATTTTCAATCCACTCTGAAGGCTTTGCTTCTTTCACAATGAGTATAAATTCCTCGGCGGTTATAATTTTCCTGAGCTTGGTTTCGGCTGTTTTCCCCTCTACCGGCACGAAAAAAACCGCACTTGACTTTCTGACCGGGGTAAGTATGTAGTAGCTTATTTTTTTATCTGCAATTTTTCTCTCTTCTATTGCACTTATACTGCAAAGACCCTCTCCGCCGTAAAGCACCATATCCCCTAAATTATACATGTCTGCCTCACTCATTTTCATTAGTATGCTTATATTATACCACAAAACTCCCGTCTGTTCAAGGGATATTTTGACAAAAAAAGCCGAAATAACCCTTTATTTTCCTTGTCTTTTTGCACATTCTATTAAAGATCCCCTGTCATTTTTTATATTTTCCTCTATCACTTCATCAAGGAGATAATTAAGGATAGTTCCTATTTTTCTTCCGCCGAAACCCAGTTCCTTAAGCTCATCTCCTCCTATAACAAGATCTGTTATTTTGGTGCAGGATTTTTCGCATTCATCAATCATTGATAAAATTTCCTTTAATCTTGCATCATCAATTTCTTCTTTAAGGCGTTTAAGCTCTGCCGTCATTTTTAATATCTCACAATCAAAATCTCTCAAAAGATATTTTATTGCCTTAATATCAGAAAAAGCTTTTCCGTAAAGCTTCACCAACGACAAAACCTCATGAGTTGTTTTTTTGTCCGCCTTGAGACTTCCCATAACTTCCTTTATTTCCGCAAAGGTCAGGCCATCAAGCAAAAGCGCAAAATTTACGGAAAGACTTTCTGAAATTTCCCCGGCAAATTCAGGGTTTATCTTTTCAAACAGGGGATTTATCACCGAAAAAACACTTTTAAACGAAGATATTACCCTTCCTTTATCCCTTCCCGCCATAAGCTTTTTAAGCTCAGAATAAATCCTCTCTTTTGAAATATTCAATAAAAGCTCTTTGTTTTTAAGTAAGGACTCCTCCGTATTTTTATCTATGGCAAATCCAAGTGTTGCGGAAAACCTTAATGCCCTCATTATTCTTAAGGCATCCTCGGAAAATCTTCTGTCGGGCTCTCCCACACATTTTATTATTTTTTTATCAAGGTCCTCCTTTCCCGAAAGAGGGTCGAAAAGATTTAAATTTTTATCCATCGCCATGGCGTTTACCGTAAAATCACGTCTCATTAAATCTTCTTTCAATTCTTTGGTAAATAAAACCTTTTCGGGATGGCGGGAATCTGAATATTTCCCGTCAATGCGGTAGGTGGTGATTTCAATGGCTTTTCCGTCTATGACAGGAGCTATTGTTCCGTGTTTTTCTCCCGACAACACCTTTTTTTCGCGGGGGAAACACCTTTTTATTTCTTCGGGAAGCGCATTTGTGGCAATGTCAAAATCAGAAGGTGTCTTTCCCATTAAAATATCCCTTACACAACCGCCCACAAGATAGGCAGAAAAGCCATTTTTCTCAAGGCTTTCTATGGCATATAAGACATCCTTGCCTAACATTTTTACTCCCCTTTCTTTTTTATCAGTTAAAAATCCTTGCCGTTCCGTCCTTTGCTATCGACAGCATCTCTACCTTTCCTTGTAATAGTCTCCCAAAACCACCTTATCATTGGTTTCTATACTGTCCTTTACCCTTTTATTCTGCAGTGCAATATATTCCTGCTGGTCTGCAAACAGCTCTTCCTCTGACGGCAGATAGTACATACTGCTGTCCATCCAGCCCCAGGTTTCAAAATAGGCAAAGCCGGGATTTTCGGGATCTAAAATATCGTTTCCTATATATCTTCCCTCATCGGAAAGACCGAAAAGATTCACTATGGTAGGCGCCCAGTCAATGGTCATCATGGGCTTTGACACCTCTAAGGGCTTTATCCCCTCTGCATATATAAACGCAGGAACTGTGTAAGAAAGAGTGTCCCCCTTCCATTCATTTAAAAGCTCAGAGTCAGAAACCCCGTAAGCAAAGTGGTCCGTATAGCCGATAATTACGGTATCTTTCAGGAGGTCATCCTCTTTGAGTCTTTCTAAAAGAAGCCTGAAAAATTCATCTGTATCGTGTGCTAAAATTTCTATGTTATTTTTTTCTTCGGGAATTTCTTCATTTATGCGGTCTTCCCATATTTCCTTTGCCAAAAGAAGCTTGGGACTGTCTCCCTTATAAGGAAGATGCGCCGAGTAGGTTATGAAAAAGTTGAAAAACGGGGTTTCTTCCGTCATCTTTTCATAGATTTCATCATTCTTAAGTATGCTGCTGTCAAGCTCCGCCTCTGTCCCCGTAAGATTAAAATCCTGAAAGGAATTATACTTATCATAGCCGAAGCTTTTATGCATAATACCTCTGTTATAAAACTCAGGACTGTTAAAATGGAAAGAATTTACCCCATAACCCTTTTCCTTGAAAAGTCGTGCCAGCGCATAGGGAAAGCTGTTGGTGCTGAAGTTTGATGCACTTACGGCACTTACAGGTGTAAAAAATCCCGTGTTGAAGGCAAATTCCGAGCTGAAGGTAAAGCCCACCCCGAAAAAGGGCGCATTGTAATTGGTGAAATTTATGCCCTTATTCATCATTTTATAAAGAGTGGGCGTGTTTTTTTCATCTATCATCCATGTATCCATGCTCTCCATCATTACGGCGATGACATTTTTACCCTCAAAAAGTCCCGTATACTTATGAACCGAAGGTTCGCCCTTGGCTTCAAAGTATTCATTTATTCCGTGTAAATCCTCCTCGGAATATTTTCCCTCGAAAAAAATATTCTTGCAAAGGTCAAGATATGTAAAATGATAAAGTCCCGTTATTTCAAACGCCTTATTTATGTCATTGAAGTTTTTATATACCACTCTGGGCTTTTTCCATGTATCCCAGCCGTTTACGTTGTCTTTGTGAATTTCAGGTCTCATGCCGATATGGGTAAAAGCCAATGTAAGCAGCGGTATGAGAAATATTAAAATTCCTGTTTTCTTGCCTGTTTTCGGTTTGGTCCACGAAAAGAGGCCTATTATAAGAGAAATAAGCGCCGCCGACACATATATAATGACCCTTTCATCCACCATATTAAGGGCATAGCCGCAATAGTCCTTTCCCTCACCTGCAAGAGCGATGCTTTTAAGCCAGAAAAACTGGTCAAATATTCTGTGATATATATACTGACTTAAGGAAAGGCATATAAAGGCCATAGAAATAGCAAAGAAAACTATTCTTCCCGCTTTTTTTGGCATAAGAAAAACACAGAAGAAAACAAATATAAAAACCCAGCAAAGCTCAAATATATAAGACACGGTTTTTACATAGCCCTCCGTAAAAAAGCCCGTCCCCTGAATACCTTTAACCAGCATATCAGGGAAAATAAGAGCGAGAGATAAAAATAAAATAAAGTAATATCTTTTTATAAATTCAAGTGTCTTTTTCAAACAATACACCGCCCGAAGTTTATTTAATCTACAACATTTTACATATTTCAACAAGGTTGATTATATACCATATTTCCAAAAAAATCAATCTTTAACTAAAACCTCTTGCAAATCCCTTCTTTTTCTGCTATAATATTACACTGTATAATAATGCAAAAGGGGTTTTTAAAATGAAAGCTACAAAATTACTTATGCCCACCTTGAGAGAGGCTCCCGCAGAAGCGGAGATTGCAAGCCACATTCTCATGATGCGTGCAGGTCTTATATCAAAGCTTGCCGCAGGCGTATATTCATATTTACCTTTGGGACTTCGTGTTCTTCAGAATACCGAGCGTATAATCCGTGAGGAAATGAATAAGGCAGGTGCTCAGGAGCTTTTGATGAGTGCTCTTCTCCCTGCAGAATGCTATCAGAAGTCAGGCAGATGGGACCGCTTCGGAGACGATATGTTTCGTCTTAAAGACCGTAATGAAAGGGATTTCTGCTTAGGTCCCACCCACGAAGAAATTTTCACACAGACGGTTATTGACTCTGTTCACTCCTATAAGGACTATCCTTATACCCTTTATCAGATTCAGACCAAATACCGTGATGAGCGCCGTCCCAGATTCGGCGTTATGCGTACAAGAGAATTTTTAATGAAGGATGCTTACAGCTTCGATATTTCCAAAGAGGGACTTGATGCTTCCTACGATGCAATGTACGACGCTTATAAGAAAACCTTTGACCGCATGGGCCTTGACTATATGATAGTTGATGCCGACACAGGTGCTATGGGCGGCTCAGGAAGTCAGGAATTCATGGTGATATCCGACGTTGGCGAGGATACTATTGCCTACTGCGAAGCATGCCGTTATTCTGCAAATATCGAAAAGGCTGTTTGTATCAAGGGCGAGTCCTCCAAAGAAGAAATGAAGGAAATGAATAAGGTTGAAACTCCCGATGCAAAAACCATCGAAGAGGTTGCCGCTTTCTTCGGCAAAGAGGCTAAAGACTTTGTTAAGACCATGATTTATAAAGCTGACGAAAAAATCGTTGCAGTTTTAGTTCGTGGAGACAGGGAAATCAACGAAATCAAGCTGGCAAATACTTTGGGTGTAGCGGAAGTTGCCCTTGCCGATGCATCAGATGTTGTTTCCGTAACAGGTGCTAAGGTCGGCTTTGCAGGTCCCGTAGGTCTTAAGATTGACGTTATAGCAGATAACGAAGTTATGGGAATGAGAAACTTTATAGTTGGCGCAAACGAAGACGATTGCCACATAGAAAATGTAAATCCCGAAAGAGACTTCAAGGCAACTTTAGTTGCTGATATCCGTTGCATCGCTGACGGCGATATCTGTCCCGTTTGCGGCAAAGAAATTAAAACTGCTCAGGGTATTGAGGTAGGACATATCTTTAAGCTGGGCACAAAATATTCCGAAGCACTGGGTCTTAACTTTACCGATGATTCAGGAGAAGCAAAGCCCGTAATAATGGGCTGCTACGGAATAGGCATCAACCGTTGTGTTGCCGCTATAATTGAACAGAATCACGACGAGGCGGGCATTATCTGGCCTATGGACGTCGCTCCCTACAAGGTGGTTGTTGTTCCCGTAAATTATTCTGATGAAACCCAGAAGGCTTTGGCTGACGAAATTACCGAAAAACTGGAAAATGCGGGAATTGAGGTTATTTTAGACGACAGAGACGAACGTCCAGGCGTTAAATTCAAGGACTGGGATTTAATCGGCATACCCGTAAGAATTACAATAGGCAAAAAGGCAGCAGAGGGCATTTGCGAATATAAGTTAAGGTGCGAAAAGGAATATTCGGAAATGGCAAAGGATGATGCCATAGCTTCTGCAATTTCAAAGGTAAGAAAATAATAATAAAGCTATAGATTTAAAGAAAGGAGAGTTTAATATGTCCCTTCAGGCACAGGTAATAGGCATTGATCTGGGAACCACCTCGGTTTTGGTTTATGTCCCCGATAAAGGCGTTGTTTTAAGAGAGCCTTCTTTGGTTGCAATTGATGCATCCACTAAAAAAATCCGTGCAGTAGGAAGCGAAGCGGAAGCTCTTCTTTCAAAATCTCCCGGTGAGGTTTTAGCTATCCGCCCTCTTAAGGACGGAGTTATATCCGACTATTTCACCACAGAAAAAATGCTCCGCACCTTCCTTTTGAGAGTGTGTAAAAACAGAATTATAAAGCCAAAGGTTGTTATTTCTGTTCCCAGCTCAGTTACGGAGGTTGAAAAGCGTGCCGTGGTTGAGGCGGCAGAAGCAGCAGGTGCAATGCAGGCTCTCGCCATTGAAGAGCCTCTGGCGGCGGCTATCGGCGCAGGAGTGGATATTTCAAAGCCTCTTGGCACTTTGGTGGTAGATATCGGGGGCGGCACTACAGACACCGCTGTCATTTCTTTCGGCGGCATAGTAAAGGCTCATTCAATTAAAACTGCGGGAAACCGTCTGGATGAAGCTATAGTCCGTTACATAAGAGACAAGTATGGTGTAGCTATAGGAGAACGTACCGCCGAGGAGATAAAGATAAATATCGGCTGTGTATTCCCCAGGGATGACGAGCTTTCCATGGAGGTTTTAGGCAGAAGCTTGGTTTCAGGTCTTCCCAAAACCATTACCGTTACGGGCTCGGAGCTTTTAGCCCCTCTTACCGAATGTTTTTACGATATTATTGATTCCATACATCAGACACTTTCCGTTACCCCTCCCGAGCTTGTAAGTGATTTAAGCTCCACGGGTATTGTTTTAACGGGCGGAGGAAGCCTTATTTCAGGCGCTGCAGGCCTTATACAACGAGAAACCGGCTTAGTTGTTCACCCTGCTGATGACGCTGTGGCTTCCGTTGCCAAGGGAACAGGTCTGGCACTTTCAGTAATCGAGTATATGAACCAATGAGTATTTTTTCCAAACGGCCGGCACTTGTTTTAATAAGCTTTATCTTGGGAGTATTTTTATATAGATACTCCCTTTTTCTTTCGTTGCTCTTTTTAGCTCTTTCTCTTTTATCTTTGATTTTTCTCGGGAAAAAGGGACTCGTTCTTATTTTATGTGCAGTTCTTTTTTCTTTCGGCGGATTATATACATCCTCAACAGAAAAATCAAAAACCAATGAGGCTCAAAGTCTTTTGGATAAGACAGACTATATAAAGGGAACCGTAATCTCCATTCCCGAAGAAGAAATTTACGGTTTTTCCGCCATTGTTGATTCAGATGGCGGAAAAATCTTTTTAATGACAAAGGAAAGCACCTTTAAATATAAAGACGAAATTATCCTTAAGGGAAAATTCTCCCTCCCCGATAAAAAGAGCAGAAGCTTTGATTTTGATTATTCGGACTATCTTAAAAGCAAGGGGATTTACATAACCTGCTTTGCAGAAGAAGTCATATCTTTAAGAAATTCGAGAAGCTCTTTTAATATAGTTGATATTGCCGCAGCATTAAAGGAATATCTTTTGAAAAAAGCGTCTTCCCTTTGGTCGGATGAAACTTTAATGTTTGCCCGTTCCATTTTGCTTGGGGATTCCTCTCTTTCATCTCAGGAGTTCAGGGAAAAGCTTGCAAACGCCAGCATCTCCCATGTAGTCTCCGTGTCGGGAACCCACGTTTCTTTAGTGGCGGCAGCAGTGATGTTCCTTATAAATAAGCTTTCTTTAAAAAAGCGTTATCTTAAGTTTATAACCCTTCCTTTTGTGTGCTTTTTCGTTATTTTGGTATCCCCGGCACCCTCTGCCATGCGCTCTTTACTTATGTTTATCCCCTTTGTCGTTGCATGGATTTACTTTTTCAGTTATGACGCCCTAACATCCTTGATTGTTTCAGGGACTTTAATTTTGCTTTATAATCCATTCTCGGCTTTTTCACTTAATTTTCTTTTATCCTTCGGAGCCATTTGGGGAATTATACTTTTCACAAAGCCCTTTATAAGATATCTTAAAATAATTCCCATCCCGTATATTACCGATTGCCTTTCGGTTACTCTTGCGGCGCAGGTTTTCATTTTGCCCGTTTTACTTTTCACTTTCGGGAAAATCCCGCTGTTTTCCCTTCTGGCAAATCTCCTGATTGTGCCGCTTATACCCTTTATTATGGGTTTTGGTTATTTAGCTCTGGCTTTGCCCGGAGGACTTTTCTTTGACTTTCTTACAGATTTGCTCATTGGCGCTTCAATTAAAATTGCCGGATTTTTCGGCAAAGCTCCTTTTTCCAATCTGAGCCCTGCATACTCTCCCGCCCTTTTTATGGCGACATTCATATCTTTTATACTTTTGCTGGTTTTCTTTTTCATAAAGAAAAACAAAATAGCTTCATTTATACTTTTGAACCTTTGCCTTTTATCACTTTTATTAACCTTCATCTCGCCTTCTGTATTTCCCCTTGAGGAAACCCGCTTTTTAGATTGCGAAAGAGGCTCATGCACCATTGCTATAAACGGAAGCTGCTCTGTAATGGTTGACCTTGAATCAAGCGAAAATGATTTTTCCAAAAACACCTTAATACCCTATCTTAAACGTAATGGCCATTCCTCTCTTGACGTATTGGCTTTAACGGAATATAATAACAGTGATGAAATTATTTTCTTTCTTCAAAGCTTTCCCGTAAGATATCTTATCCTTCCCGAAAATACAAAAGACGATTTGCTTTTGGATTTTGCAAAATCTAAAGGCTGCAAGGTTATTTTTGCATCGGAAAATGACTCCTTTACTATCGGAGGAATAACTCTTTTCGTTCCCTATGAGGCCTTGGGCAAAGCTACCTATATCATTGAAAATAACGGTGGCCGTTCCCTTGTTACGGGAGATATAAATGTTTACGAGGAAGAGGCTTTGGCAGAAAGTCTTTCCGAATCCAGAACGCCAATAGATGTACTCATCGCTCCCCGAAACGGAAATAAAGGGTCCTGCACCGCTTCTTTACTTAAGAGTGCAAATCCAAAAAGTGTAATAGTAAGTACAAACCGTAACCTTTCGGACAATTTTGCTGAAAGACTCCATGGTTTTAACCTTTTATCCACAAAAGATTCAGGAGATATAGTCCTTAAAAAGGGCATGATAATACCATATAAAAAGAGGTGATTTTATGAATTTTGCCGAGCTTAAGAAAAATCTTAAAGAGGGTCTTTCTTCTCTGTACTATTTTTACGGAGAGGAGGTTTATCTTTTAAATTATATGAAAGATAAATTAACCCAGATGGCAATAGACTCTGACTTTGCAGAATTCAATCATCTTATTTTATCAGGAAGAGACTTATCAAAGGACAAAATTGAGGATTTCTTTGAAGCCTACCCTGTTATGAGCGAAAGGAAGCTTCTTTATATAAAGGATGCTTCTCTCTTTTCCTCAAAGGGGGAGGATTATCTTCCCTTGTTGTCAGATATCCCCGACTATGTAACTGTCCTGATTACGGAGGACTCTCCCGATAAAAGGAGCAGGGTTTATAAGGAGCTTTCCAAAAAAGCCGTAATATGCGAATTTACCTATCTTGAAAGACCCGAGCTTAAAAGCCATATATCAAAAAAGCTCTCCTCGGAGAAAAAAGATATGAATCCAAAGGATATGGACTATCTTTTGGAGCTTACTGGGCCTGATTTAACCAATATCAGACTTCAGCTTCAAAAGCTCATTGCCTTTTCGGGCGGAAGAAATCTTATTACCAAAGAGGACATAGATAAAAATATCACTCCTCCCCTTCTTTCCAGAATTTATGATATTTCCGAAGCTGTTTTATCAAAAAATCCGGACTATGCCTTAAAGCTTTTATCTGACCTTAAGAAAGGCAACGAGTCCGCCTTAAGAATTTTGTCCGTCTTAGGCTCTTATTTTTCGGACCTTTACAGAGCATACGTTCTTTCCAGAGAGAATTTAAGCTATAACGATATGCTCACGGCCATGAATTTGCCTCCCACAAGAAAATTTGTAGCAGATAAAATGTTCAAAAGGGTTAAAAATGTCAATCCCGAATTTTTAAGAAGCTGTATTTCCGCCTGCTCCAAAGCTGAAAATCAGGTGAAAATGGGTGTTCTTTCAGACTGGCAGACATTGGAGCTCACAGTTTTAAGTTTTCTTAATTCCTGATAATAAGGGGTGTTTTTATGTGGTTCATACTTTCTATTTTATCTGCTTTTTTTGCGGCAACCACTTCAATTCTCGCCAAGGTTGGTATTGACGGGGTAAACTCAAATCTGGCCACAGCAATAAGGACGGTTGTGGTGGTTTTTATGGCGTGGGGTATGGTTTTTCTGACCAACGCTCAGGGCGGTCTTTCCGATATAAGTAAAAAAAGCTGGATTTTCCTTATTGCATCAGGTCTTGCAACCGGTGCATCATGGCTTTGCTATTATAAAGCGCTCCAGTTGGGAGAAGCATCAAAGGTTGTTCCTATTGATAAATTGAGTGTTGTCATCACTTTGATTTTAGCATTCACATTTCTCCATGAACAATTTACTCCAAAATCCCTTATCGGTTGTGTTTTAATCGGCATCGGAACTTTGGTCATGGTTATATAAAATTAAACTTTACATAGCTTAAGTGAAAGAAAAGTCTTGACTTTTTTGAAGATTTGTAGTATTATCTTAATGTTGTCTGTGCATGTAGCTCAGCTGGATAGAGCACTTGGCTACGGACCAAGGTGTCGAGGGTTCGAATCCTTTCATGCACGCCAAACAAAAAACCACCCACGGGTGGTTTTTTTGTTTGCGGTTTCAATCTTAAGGATTCGAACCCTGAGAGGGCATTTAGCGTATAAAAAAAGTTGCCAGGGGCAAGTTTTTTAGCTAAATGGTGCGTAGGCGGGTACCGAAACCGCAGGTTTGGGTCGCCGAGCAAGGGAGATGCGTAGCATATCCTTCCTTTCATGCACGCCAAACAAAAACACCATCCTTTTGGGTGGTGTTTTTGTTTTTCAATGGATTTGAAAGGATTCGAAAGGCGTGTCCAAGAAAATGATTGATTATCATTTTCCACGCCGTGGCTTTCTCGCAAGAAAGCGAATCCGTCGTGGCCTCTTTCCCTCTGTATGCGTGGAAGCTTACTTTCTTAAGGATTCGAACCCTGTGAGGGCATCGCTTTCTATTCCCTGATTTCATAATCAAAGCTAATCATTCTTACGCCGAAAAGTTCTTCTGCCCGGTCGTTATTCAATGTGCGAGAAAAAGCCCGTCCCCGACGATCGATGTAAAGAGCATCTACTCGGTCAACATTATCTGGACCGGCGCTCCAACCTGTATCCATATAAAATTCAGCACTGCCGGCATAGTAATAGATTTCGGAGGCATTATACCCTAAAAGCTCTGTAGTATCTACGTCGGAAAGGTCAAGCAGAGTAAAGGAAAGAACCTCATTCCCGTCTTCTTTTGTTTCCTTACTTGGAATGTATATGGTATATTTTTTATTGATGACAGAAGCTGTAGAAAAAATGTTTATATCATATTCATCAAACTCACAAACAGCGGTATCGGAAATTGTAATGATTTCTCCGTTCAGCGAATATTTCAAGGTGAAATCTATTTCTTTTTTTCCTTCATAAATAAATTCTTTAACCAAAGTTATTACAGGCATACTAAAGCAAAAAATAATGAAAGCATTTAAGGCTATTCCAATAGCAATAAGTAAAGCTTTTTTCATAAAAATCCCCTTTTATTTCACTTCTTTGAGTGCAGAAATTACGGAATCTTTTATCAATTGTCAGTTGTTTCTCCTTTCGTTTTGATAAAGCCTATGAAAAACACTATACTCCATAAAAAAATCGCAATTCCATACTCCGCTATGGCGATAACTTTTCCGATGGAAAGCTCGTCGTATTTACTTATAAATGTAACATACGGAAGTAGGAAAATGCATATTTCCAAAAGTCCTTTGAAAAAATTACCTTTACTTGTTTTCATTTCCATCATGACAAGATAAAAAGGATGTGCCGACATTATGGGAAGCATTATAAATAGATTTTCTGAATTTAAAATTCTGAAAAAAAGTAATAATATCGAAGGGATGCTTTTTATCAAAAATTTTTTTACCGCTTCTTTTTTCATGACATCACCTTTTTCTTTTATTTTCCGTTTACTATAATTCCGTCAGAAAGAATAATATTTTCTAAATATCTAACTTTAGGAATTATGCCCAGGACTTGCAAAACTCCTCCGTTTATAAGCATAGTCTGCGCTATTTGACTGCAATTGGAGAAAAGCAAATTATATCTAGGATTTTTTGTAGCGATATTTATTCCACTTTCTAAAATTTTCTTTCCCTGCTCGGGGGTTATTTTGTATTTTAACCCCTTATCATATTGTTCCGTACAAAAATCCCCATTTGATGTTGGAGTTTTAATTGTTGCTCCCCAAAGAAATTTATCGGTAGTTTCTTCATCAAAAACTCCTATTCGCATATCTGATTGAACACCAAAAGGCCATACTCCTGCTTTAGAGTGCTTAATGTAACTAAATAAAATACTTTCTCCATCTTCGTTTATCAAAAGCAACCCTGCATGTCCGGCTCCATACGCACCTTGATTATCAATCAGATAATACGCCTGTGTAATACTTTCAGTATCATAATTTCTTAAATTATCTACCGTAACATCTATTGCTATCTGAGCTGTTCTTCTATCATTTTCCGTTGCTATAGCATACGCCTCATCAAAAACTGTCAGCAATTTATACTTCGCTGAATCCTCGCCATAGTTATATGCATCGGGGTCTTCGCTCCATTCGCCCTTTGCATTATAGCCCGGCTTTATTACTCCCGATTCTTTTATTTTGCTTGTTTCCGGGCTTTTGCTCTCTGCATCTGAATTCATAAAATATAAATCCTCTGTTTCAGAAACATCGGAAGAAAACATGTTTTCTTTCTCCTTCTTTTTATCGCTTATAGCTTTCCAGGTTTTGTCTCCCACAATACCGTCGGGAACAAGACCGTTTTCCTCCTGAAACTTTATGACAGCATTAAATGTGTTTATACCAAAAATTCCGTCTTCCGAAAGCTGTCTTCCCAAGGCGTCGGTATAGCCCATAGAATTAAGCTCCTTTTGAAGCACCTTTATTGTTTCGGGTGAGCCTGTATGGACAGATAATGTACTGCCCTCATCTTTTAACTCTTCAAATTCAAATTCGTTGTTATTCATTTTATCATATTTCCTCCTTATTTACAATAATTTTTTGAAAGTGCTTACGCACTAACCCCCTATCTATAACTATTATAACACAAAAAGTTAAATTTATCAAGAATAAATTAACCTAATGGGCGTATTTATTTTGATGTGTTGCCTTTAGAATAGGTTTTGAACTTATTTTCCCTTCAAAAAACACTTGCTTTTTTCTACATTATATGTTAGAATGTTTTATAATGTAAAAAAGCTATGAACGGGAAAGTAAGTTTTTCATTTTCTGTAAAGAGAGGGAGTGCCGTGGGCTGAAAGCCTCCCCGTGAAAAGAAATTCCGAAGTTCGCCCGGGAGCTGCATTTCTGAAACCAAGTAGGATTTGCCGTTTTGCCTTGCGTCAAAGGATTAAAGTGCCTTTTTTAAGGAATTAGGGTGGTACCGCGGATTTTTTCGTCCCTGCTTTTGCAGGGACTTATTTTTTTATTATACCAAAGGAGTGTTAAAATGAAACAACAGCTCGAACAAATCAAACAGGAGGCAATTTCTGCTCTTGAAAATGCCCACCTTATGTCTGAAATTGAAGATTTCAGAATTGCCTTCTTAGGTAAAAAGGGAAAGCTTACATCTGTTTTAAGAGGAATGGGTGCTCTTTCTCCCGAAGAAAGGCCCGTTATCGGACAGATGGCAAACGAAATAAGAGAATTTATTGAAAAGAACGTTGAAGAAAGGAAGGGTGCAATCCTTAAAGAGGAGAAATCCAGAAAGCTTCGTGAAGAAATTATTGACGTAACTCTTCCCGGCAAGAGAAAGAACAGTGCAAATCTCCACCCCCTTGCAAAGGTGTCAAGAGACCTTGAAAACATCTTTTTGGGAATGGGCTTTTCCATCGTTGAAGGACCCGACGTGGAGTACGACCACTATTGCTTTGAGGCCTTAAATATGCCTAAGGACCATCCTGCAAGAGACACTCAGGATACCTTCTATATTACAGAGAACATTCTTCTTCGTACCCAGACTTCTTCCGTACAGATAAGAACCATGGAAAATCAGAAGCCGCCCATAAGAATTATCTCCCCCGGCAGAGTTTACCGTTCCGACACGGTGGATGCCACTCATTCTCCCCTTTTCCATCAGCTTGAAGGGCTTGTAATTGACAAGGGCATCACCATGAGCGATCTGGTGGGAACACTTGAAACCTTTGTAAAATCCTTATACGGCGACGATATTAAAATCCGTTTCCGTCCCCACCACTTCCCCTACACTGAGCCCAGTGCCGAGGTTGACATGTCCTGCTTTGCCTGCGGACAGAAGGGCTGTCCCATCTGTAAGGGCGAAGGCTGGATTGAAATCTTAGGCTGCGGTATGGTTCACGAAAAGGTTTTGGAGGATGCAGGAATTGACCCCAAGGTATATTCCGGCTTTGCTTTCGGTATTGGTCTTGAACGAGTTGCCATGATGAAATATGATATTGATGATATGCGTCTGCTTTACGAAAACGATGTTCGTTTTCTCAAGCAGTTTTAAAGGAGGTGCCTTAAATGAATTTACCTTTAAGCTGGCTTAAAGACTACATGGATATAAATTTAGACGATGTAAAAGGCTTTTGTGATGCCATGACAATGTCAGGCTCCAAGGTTGAAACCTTTGAGGAGCTTGGAAACAAGTTTTCAAATGTTGTTACAGGCAAAATCGAATCCATCGTTCCCCATCCCGATTCTGACCACATGGTTATCTGTATGGTAAACGTGGGAACAGAAACCTTGAAAATCGTAACAGGCGCTCCCAATGCAAAAGAAGGTGCAACCGTTGCAGTTGCCATGATTGGTGCAGTTTTACCGGGAGATTTCAAAATAAAGAAGTCCCGTCTCCGTGGAGAGGATTCTTTCGGTATGCTCTGCTCCCACGACGAACTGGGACTTTCCTTCGCCGATGTTCCCGGCGCCTCTGAAGACGGAATTATTCTTTTCCCTGAGGAAATGAACTTACCCTTAGGCCTTGATGTAAAAAAGGCTTTAGGTCTTGACGAAGTGGTGGTTGAATTTGAAATCACCCCCAACAGACCCGACTGTCTTTCCATCAACGGTCTTGCAAGAGAGGCTGCGGCAACCTTCCGTATTCCCTTTAATATGCCCAAGGTGGAAGTTAAAGGTTCGGGCGGAGACGTAAATGACTATGCCAAGGTTTCCGTTTTAGCTCCCGACCTTTGCCCCAGATATGCTGCGAGAGTTGTTAAAAATGTAAAAATCGAACCCTCTCCCGCCTGGATGCAGAAGCGTTTGTCCGCTGCAGGTCTTCGCCCCATAAACAATATAGTTGACATAACAAACTATATCTTACTTGAATATGGTCAGCCCATGCACGCCTTTGACTTAGAATTCTTAGAGGGCAGAGAAATCATTGTCCGCCGTGCCAAAGACGGTGAAACCATCAAGACCTTAGATGAGCAGGACAGAACCTTAACAAGCGAAAATCTGGTTATTTCCGATGCCAAAAAGGCAGTTGCCGTTGCAGGTGTTATGGGCGGCTTCAATTCTGAAATTACCGAAAATACTAAGGCAATATTGTTTGAATGTGCCAACTTCTTCGGTCCTTCCGTAAGAAGAACAGCATCTTCCATTGGCCTTCGAACCGACGCTTCCGCAAAGTATGAAAAGGGTCTTGACCCCGAAAATGTACTTCCTGCACTTAACCGTGCCTGCCAGCTTATCGAAATGCTTGGAGCAGGTGAGGTTGTTGACGGAATTATCGACGTAAACAATTCAGAAAAGTTTGAAAAGAAAATTCCTTTCAGTCCCGAGAGAATCAATAAGTTTTTAGGCATGAATATCTCGGAAGAATTTATGATTGACGTTCTTACCCGTCTTGAGCTTAAGGTTGAAGATGGCTATTGCCATATTCCCTCTTTCAGAAGTGATATTTACGGCGAGGCTGATATTGCCGAGGAAGTTATGAGAATGTACGGCTATGACAAGATTAACCACACACTTCCCGTAGCTCAGGTTACAAGCGCCCTTAGAACACCCAGACAGAAATTGGAATGTCTCTTATCTGATACATTGGCATCCTTTGGCTACTATCAGATTATGACCTATAGCTTCACAGATCCCAAGCTTTTGTCCTATGTAAATGAAGATTCTGATAAAGCAATTCATCTTTCAAATCCTCTGGGCGTTGAAAACTCTGTAATGAGAACAAGCATCCTTTCAAGCCTTCTTGAAATTTTGTCCACAAACTACCGTTACAGAAATCCTGCAGCACAGCTTTTTGAAATCGGAACGGTTTATCTTCCCAAGAGTCTCCCCTTAGAGGAGCTTCCCGTAGAAAAGAAGCTTATCGCACTGGGATGCTACGGAAAAGACTGCGACTATCTTACCATTAAGGGCACGGTTGAAGAACTTTTGGAGGAAGCAGGAATTTATAACTATTCCTTTGAAAGGGCATCTGAAGAAGCTTGCTTCCATCCCGGAAAAGCCGCTTATATCTATGCAGGAGATAAGAAAATCGGTATTTTGGGCGAAGTTCATCCCGACGTTTTGGAAAAGTTTGAAATTGAAGACAGAGCCTATGTCTGCGAAATGGACTTTGAGGAAGTTTTCGCACTTTCAAACGATTCTCCCAAGTATAAAAAGGTTGCAAAAATGCCTGCTATCCAGCGTGATATTGCAGTTTTGGTGGATAAGGAAGTTCCCGTTGCCAAAATCAGGGACATCATTGTAAAAACCTCAGGAAAGAACTTAGAATCCGTTACTCTCTTTGACGTATATGAGGGCAAGCAGATTCCCGAGGGCAAAAAGAGCGTTGCTTACAATGCTGTTTACAGAAGTGCAACCGAAACCTTAAAGGACGAGGAAATAAGCCGTATCTTTAATAAAATAATAAAGAACTTAGAGCGTGAACTTGGCGCTGAGTTACGATAAATAATAAGCACCGCCTTTGGCGGTGCTTATCAAAAATGAAAGGAATAAGCCATGTCTGTTTGCATTAAGGCGAGGGTTGAGTCCTATGATGTTACCCCCGGTAATTTAATTCGTCAGTCATCAGTTTTCCGTCTTTGCCAAAAGGCTGCCTGCGACGATTTGGATAATTTCGGAGGAAGCTTTGAAAAGCTCCTTGAAAACAACCTTGCTTTTGTAATTACAAAAATGGAAATCACCTATTTCAAGGACATAAAAACCTATGACGAAATAGAAGTAATTTCCCGTCCCAGAGGAATTTCAGGTCCCGCTTTTATAAGGGACTATGAGATCACAAAAAACGGAGAAAGGCTTGCTTACGCTTCCTCTTACTGGGTTTTGATTGACGTTGCCAAAAGGAAATTCAAAAGACCTTCATCCCTTGAGGGGATTTGCGAAATTGTTCCCGATATGGAAAACATCTATCCCATGGAAATGAAAAAAATCCACTTGGACACAAAAGAAATGGAAAAGGTTGATGAAAGACGGGTATACTATGGAAGCATTGACAGAAACAACCACATGAATAACACCTTCTATCCCGATATTCTTTTTGACTATCTACCCTCAGGATTTTTAGACACCCTTACGGGAAAAACCATAACAATCCAGTACAGCTCCGAAATTCTTTTGGGCGAAAGCTTCACGGTTTATACAAAAGAAGACGGAAATGACTTTTTCCTTTGTGCCAGAAACGAAGAGTCCCAAAAGGATATTTTTTCTGCACAGATTACACTAAGTAAAAAGGACTGATATAATGATAAATATAGCTATTGCGGGCTACGGAAATTTAGGACGTGGCGTTGAATGTGCCATAAAGCAGAATCCTGACCTTTCTCTTTACGGGGTTTTCTCAAGAAGAAATCCCGATAGCGTAAAGACCTTAACCGGTGCTTCTGTCTATGCCATGGACGATATATTAAATCACAAGGAGAATATTGACGTTTTGATTATCTGCGGAGGAAGTGCAACGGACCTTCCCGTTCAGACCCCCTCCCTCGCAAAGCATTTCAATGTGGTGGACAGCTTTGACAATCATGCAAACATTCCCGCTCACTTTGAAAATGTGGATAAGGCGGCAAAAGAGGGTAAAAATGTTGCCATGATTTCCGTAGGCTGGGACCCCGGTATGTTCTCCTTAAACCGCCTTTACGCCTCTGCTATTCTTCCCCAGGGCAATGATTATACATTCTGGGGAAAAGGTGTCAGCCAGGGCCATTCTGACGCTATAAGACGTATTTCGGGGATTTTGGATGCAAAGCAGTACACCATTCCCTTAGAAGAAGCATTAAATGCCGTAAGAAGCGGAGAAAATCCTACACTCACAGCACGCCAGAAGCATAAGAGAGAATGCTTTGTTGTTGCAGAGGAGGGCGCTGATTTAGAGCGTATCGAAAGAGAAATCAAGACCATGCCCAACTATTTCGAGCCTTATGATACTACCGTTCATTTCATTTCCATGGAGGAAATGAAGAAAAACCACAATACTCTTCCCCATGGGGGCTTCGTTATAAGAAGCGGAAAAACAGGGCTTATCGGCGAAAACACCGAAATTATAGAGTACAGCTTAAAGCTTGACTCCAACCCCGAATTTACCGCATCCGTTTTAGTTTGCTTTGCAAGGGCGGTTTACCGCCTGAAAAAGGATGGTCAGACAGGCGGAAAAACAGTGTTTGATGTACCTCCCTCCTACCTTTCAGCCGAAAGTGCAGAAAATTTAAGAGCACATCTTTTATAAAATAAAAGGTATAAGGATTAATCCTTATACCTTTTATTATGCAAAAAATATCCCAAGGCTTCTGCCTTGGGATATTTTAATTTTATCTGCCTAAGAGATTCATTAATCTGGTAAGCATAACTACTGCTTCTGCTCTGGTAGCTTCCTTCTTAGCACCGAAGGTTCCGTCGGGGTATCCTGAGATAACGCCCTTGTCAGCTGCCCAGTTAACCTGGTAGTTTGCATAGGTGGAAATTTCAGCCTTATCAGCAAAGCTTGCTTCGCCTGAGATTTCCCACTCTGCTCCAACCTTGGTAGCATAACGGTAAATCATGGTTGCCATCTGTTCTCTTGTAATCTTTGCATAGGGTGAGAATGTGTCTTCAGTAGTACCCATTGTGATACCCTGATTTACTGCCCATGCAACTGCATTAGCGAACCAGTCGCCTACATTTACGTCTGCAAAGTTCTCAGAGCCGTCTGATGTCTGACCTGATATCTTATAAAGAATCTGGCAGAACTCAGCTCTTGTAATATCGCTGTCGGGGTCAAAGGCTGTCTCTGACTTACCGTTTACGATATAGTCAACATACATATTGCTGATGGCTTCCTTAGCCCAGTGATTCTGAATGTCAGCAAGGTCTGTTGCCTGACGAACCTTTCTTACATAGGGATATACTGTCAGGCTGCCTGTAACTCCTGTGTTTGCATAAGGAACTGTGTAAGCAGCGTCAAGATACCAGCCTACAAATTCGTATCCTGCCTCTACAGCGGGAGCTGAAAGAACTGTGCCCTTGGTAACTGCCTGTGTTCCGACACCTGAAATTACAACCTGGAACTTATCGCTTACGCCGCCGAAGCCGCCGCCACCGAAGCTTTCAGGCTTATCGTCATCGGATGAGTCGCCTCCGCCGCCCTGAGGTCTCTGAGGCTGACCGCCTGACTGCTTGAGTTCCCAAACAGCAACGAATGTCACGTCTTCATCAGGCATTACGAATGGGTCGCCTGCGCTGTAAAGAGTATATTCTTCTCCTTCTGCTACAACCTCTCCAGTCCAGTTCCAGCCCTTAAAGGTATAGCCAGTAAGCTTAAGGCTGCTTGATGCGATGGTGATTTCGTCGCCTTCCATATAGAACTTGGAAGCGGGAACGGTTCCCTTTGCACCGTGTTCGTCAACGTAGGTTACCTTACGACGGGTAACACCCTCTGCATCAGCAATGATGTGAATGTCGCCTCTTGCGTTGAATATTGTAATTACACCGATTTCATCGCCGGGATTTAAGCTCATAAGAGATACTTCGCCGGGAACGGTTGTCTTTACATAAGAGAAGTCAAGACCGCATACAAGAACGTGTCCGTCCTGTGTGATTTCGGTAATTTCGTTGGGAAGCTCCTCTCCCTCGTGAGCTACCAATGTAACCTCTAAGGTTTCACCCTTTGTAGCTGTCGTAGGAGTATCAGCTGTTGTGGAAAGACCAACTAAGTCGGTTGTTACCTTAACTTCGCCGGGAGCAACGGCAACTGTACTTACCTTAACAACTGCATCTGCATAAAGGTCAGCAATCTTGAATTCTTCTGTCTTTGTACCCTTTCTTGTAACCTCACCCTTAACAGCAACGTTCTTTTCTGTTGCTACTCTTTCAATAAGGTTGATGTCGGCAACGGAGAAGTTGGAGTTTCCTCTCTTCATCCAGATATAAAGACCGTCCAATTCAATGGGATCAAATGTGATTGCCTGAAGTGTTTCATTTGCTAAAAGAGTACCTGTCTTGAAGGGAGTGTCAGCAATAACGCTGTCAACTATTGCATAGAGCTTATATTCTCTTACGCCCTGTCCTGCTGCATAAGCATTGGGGCTTGTTAAGTGAATTCTGTGCTGCCAGCTCATGGAAGAAAGTGTAACTCTTCTTCCGAATATAGCGGTAATATCAAGGTCGTTATTTACAGAGTCGTAGCTTCCGCCATGACCTGCTGTATCGGACCAGACATCAGTTGTATTGTTGTTATCAAATGCTCTGTGGATACCGTAGTCTCTGCCGGAATTTCTAAAGCCATTTGTGGTAAGAGTCCATGTATCATCAAACAGCAAGGGCTTTTCTTCATAGGTAGTCTGGATGTTTTCTTCGATTTCCCATACAGCCTCATATCCGTCTTCTATGATGGTTGCAACAAATACTGTATCCTCATGACGCTTTGCATCGAAGGGAGATACTGAAACCTCACCAATTACTTCGCCTGTTTCCTTATCTACTCTCTTAGCAATAACTGTTACGTTAGCATCCTGAGAACCGAATGTTACAGAGTGGATTTCTTCTTCCACATAGCCTGCGGGAACACTTACGTCATCGCCCATAACAAAGCTCATAACGAAGTCGAATTCTTCGGGAAGAACTGAGCTTCCGTTATCTAAGAAGAAGTCCTTTGTGATAACGATTGTCTCGCCCTGTGTATTGATGTAGGAGGGGTCAACTGTGGTAATTACTTCGCCCTCTGCCACAACCCTGATTGCCGAAAGAGCAACTGCATCGTTGTAAACTACGCCGAAGGACACATCCCTGGGGTCAGTCTCTGAGAAGAGAGCTCTCTCTCCCTCAAAGGTGATTTCTGCAGGATTCAAGCTTCTTCCTGAACCGGGCTTGTAGAGACAGATTTCCATTATACTTGTAGGATTGGAAGTGGTAACAATGCAAAGTCTTAAGTATCTTGCAGTTACGTTTACTTCCTCGCCGTTTATCATAAACTTGATGTCGTCGTAGGAATTTTTGTTTGAGCCCTTATCAAGAGTTGCCTTCCAGGTGTCTGAGGTGAGCCAGTTTACACCGTCGTTTGATACCTGGAGATAAGCCTTATTCATTGTCTGACCGAACTGACGGTTTCCTCCGCTTACCCATACTCTGTGATATACTCTTACACCCGAGAAGGTGTGAGGAATCTGATAGTCAATTTCGATAACGGGATATGCCCCTGTTGTGCTGTCAGAGTAAATTTCAGCTGCTGCACTTTCAACTGTAAAGCCGCTGGATTTAAGCTTCTTGTCGTCATCGGAGTTTGTCATAATTTTTCCGTCGGCAGTTCTTCTTACAACACCTCTGTCAATGAGGTTTCCTACTCCGCCGCCGTTGGAATAGCCTGATACATACTTGATTGTGTTTGCGAAGTTATAGGGAAGAACTTCATCACTAAACAGCTTTTCACCGAAGCTTACATTAAGTACGGCAGACATTTCGCCGCCAAATACTTCGATTGTTGTTGCTACACCTGCAGTCTTTATTGCACTCAGTGCGCCCTTCTTGATGGTGAGCTTCATTGTTTCTGCATCAAATGTATAGTTGGATGAAGAAACTGTCGCTCCGCCAACCTTAACGCCTGTTACGGGAAGGTCGGTATAAACAACAACTTCTTCATTTGCATTTGCCTTCTCAAGAGTTACAGAGGTCATAACGCCGCCGAACTCATTGTAAATTCTGAGAGAAGGTGCAAGGAATCTGATTGATGCCGCTGTAGCATACTGCGTATTTGAGATATAAATTCTTAAGTATCTTACTTCTGCATTCTTAGAGAAGCTGAGGTCGGTAGTTCTTGCACTGCCTGTTGCCTTTCCGTCGTAAAGCTTCTCCCATGTTTCAAAGTCATCAGAGCCAAAGATTTCAACCTTGGACCAGTTAGGCTGATACTTTCCTCCTTCATATCTTGCATAGTAACGAAGACCGCCGATTTCTGCTGTAGCACCAAAGTCGATGTCAAGATAATGGTTGTTGCCTTCGTTTGTTTCACCGTGGTAACGGTAACCACCTGTTAATTCTGCCAATGTTGATCTGAAGAATGCATTTACGGGGTGGTTTGCTCCCGCATTGTTCCATACAGAGTCAGGTCTTACTGCAAAATCGGGATATTCTGTGATGATATCAATTTCATCTGAAGCAAAGGTAGCATCGGTAGATAATGCATTTGCCTTTGTTGCCCAGTAACCCGAAAGAATTACCGAATAGGTGAGATATGAATTGTCCTCAAACTTAACCAAAAGCTGAAGCTTTCCTGTTTCAAGACCCAACGCCTTATATACGTCAAATGCCTTACGGAAGTCGCTTCTTCCGATTGTAATTGTTTCTTCATTTGCTGTGAAGGGAATTACAGTTCCGTCAGATTTCAATACTACCTTGGTAACTGAAAGACCCTTTATGTTCTTAAGCTCAAGCTTTTCTGTTCTTGCTACAGAAGTGCCATTGTAGTAGCTGAACTTGAACTCGGTCTCTGTGCAGTCGTTAACCTTCAAGGTGGTCTCACTTACTTCGCCGCCTGCGAAATAAACCTTTAAGGGATATGTTCCAACTTCAAATTCTAAGAAGTATTCCTGGTCGATCGTAATTTTGTCTGCTTCAACCAGATATCTGGTGTTGGAAATTTCTTCTCCGTTAAATTCAACCTTGGAAATTGCCTTTCCTGAAGGATAGGTAATATAGTTAACAACAACGTCTTCCTGAAGCTCGGGAGCACCCTTTTCAAACTCTAAAGTGCCCAATATTCTTGAAGAAGGCTTTAAGATACGGATAGCATTTGCTGTGGGATAGCCTGTATTACCGATATAGATTCTTAAGTATCTTACTTCGGTATTGCCATCAAACCACAAATCGTTAATTCTTTCGCTTGTTGCGGAGCCTTCATAAAGGGTTTCCCAAGTTTCAAAGTCAGTTGAACCGGAAATTACAATCTGGCTCCAGTTGGGATCCAAGAAGGGAAGTCCGGTGGTGCCGTTGGTAGCAATTCTTGCAATGTAACGAACGCCGCCTACGGTTACGTTTTCACCGAAATCAACATCAAGGTAGTGGTTTCTTCCTTCATCGGTTGAAGCATGATAACGCTGACCTGCAGCCTCCTCTGAGATTTCTTCCTGGAAGAATGCGCCTGCAGGATGGTTACTTACAGCATTGTTCCATACAGAGTCGGGTCTTATTGCGAAGTTTTCATAGTCAAGAATGTTAATTTCATCTGTATCAAAGGTTGCATTTACTGTCAAAACACCTGTCAAATCTGCTGCTGTTACCCAATCACCGGAAATGGTAATGGTATAAGTTAAGGTTGTATCATCCTCGAAGGTAACTACTACCTTATGCGCACCTTCTTCCAATCCCATTGCTGCATATACGTCAAATGCCTGACGGAATGCTGTTCTTGTGATTGTGATATTGCTTGTGTTTGCAGTAAAGGGAATTTCAACTGTTTCATCTTCAAAGAGAGTAACCTTGGTTACGTTAAGTCCCTTTACGTTATTGAGAACTATTTCTTCTGTTCTTCTGACTGAAGTTCCTGACAAGTAGGAGAACTTAAATTCTGTCATTAAGCTGTTTGCAACCTTAAGCGTTGCGGTAACAGGATCAGCAATATCATTAAAGTAAAGCTTAAGTTCATAGTCGCCTATATTCATTCCAACTAAGCTTTCCTTTTTGATTGTAACTGTTCCGTATTCACCAATAAAGTAATCCTCGGAAGAAATTTCTTCTCCTTCAAGTTCAATCTTGGAAAGAGTCTTTCCGGAAGGATAGGTTACATAGTTAATTACAACATCATCTGCAATCTCTGTTGCTCCTGCTTCAAAACGTAATTCATTTGTTACTCTCGAGGTGGGCTTCAAGAAGCTTAAGGAGTTTGCTGTTACGTGAGCATTTACACCCTCGATGTAAATTCTTACATATCTTACGCTTGCATTGTCGCTAAATCCAAACTCGTTTATTCTCTGGCCGTTATTTGCAGCCCCTTCATAAAGCTTTGTCCATGTTTCAAAGTTTGTAGAACCGTAGATTATAACCTTCTTCCAGTCGGGAGTATAGTTTCCGCTTTCAAGCCTTGCCTGATAGCGCAAGCCGCCTACGGTTACAGTTTCACCGAAGTCAACATCGATATAGTGGAGCTTTCCTTCGGTTGTTTCGGCGTGGTAGTTATATCCGGTTACACCCTCTGCCGCTCTGGGATAGAAGAATGAGCTCATGGGATGGTTTTTCCATGCGTTATTCCATACAGAGTCTGCTCTTACAGCAAAGTTGTCAAGCTCTGTAACGTCAATTTCGTCATCATCGTAAGCTTTTAAAGAAGCATCAGACATTAATGTTATTTCCTGGAAGTCTGCCTTGGTGAACCAGTGACCTGTCATATTGATGGTGTAGATCATAGATACTCCGCCTTCAAACTCAACCTTTACTTTAATCTGTCCGCCATCCTTGCCCATTTCCTTATAAACATCAAATGCCTTACGGAAGTTGCTTCTTGTAATAGTAATTGTTTCTTCATCAGCGGTGAAAGGAATTTCCACTGTATTGTCCTCTAAAAGAGTAACCTTTGTTGCTGTGAGTCCCTTTACATTGTTTAATGTAATATTCTCCGCTCTTGTAAGAGATGTACCACTTCTGTAAGTGAACTTAAATTCAACCTGGCTGAAGTCAATTACATCAATGCTTGCAGATAAAACTTCACCTGTTCCAAAGGTTATCACAACCTCATGGCTTCCCTTTTCAAGAGAAAGTGCAAATTCTTCTGAAAGAACAATCTTTTTATCAACTAAAGTATAGTCTGTATTTAATGTAAGTTCTTCTTCGTCAACCTCTACCTTGGTAACCTCGGTAGCATCAACTGTAAGAGTAATGTCGTCTATTATAACATCCTCAGGAACGGAAACGTCAATCTGTACATTTCCTTCATTTGTAATTCTGGGAAGATTTGCAATCTGAGCTGCAGTCTTGGTTACAACATCCTCATCATCAATGGGATCAATAAGACGGATTTCGGAGAATGCCCATACGTTCTGAACATAATTCGGATTATTTTCTGCAATTTCAGTCGCTTCAACCTTTAAGTATCTTGCCTTAAGGTTGTACTGTGTTCCGCCGTATACAGCCATCATGTCCTGACTTAAGTTGATTCTTGCACCCGAGAACATATCAGACTTTAACCAGGTTTCTCCGTCCTCAGAAACATAGATATAGCCCTTGGTCATGTTCTGATGACCGCCGTTGTTTTCGAACAATTTGGTGCCATCGCCTGAAATTCTGCCGTAAACTCTTACACCGGAGAAGGTCTTCTCTTCGCCTAAGTCTATCTCAATCCATGCTGTTGTGGCATCGGCAGTTCCCTGTTTATTTGCTGCAACTGCATTTGCGATTTCAACAAACTGGCCTGATATTTTTCCGTAAGCGTTATCAAAAGCATAGATAAGCTTGTTAAGTGAGCTTGCTGTAGCAGTACCATTTGTGCTACCCAGTGTCAGTGCACTTTCTAAAGTTTCTTTTGCAGGAAGGTCTATATCTCCCTTTGCTAAGGGGTTAAAGTCGCCACCGATAAAGTTATGCGAAAGTTCTTCGCTCGGCCAATCTTCCTTATCCCTGGGCTTTAACACTTCAATTTCCATTATACAGGTGTACTTTGTTCCACCGTTCTGGGTTGCGAGAGTTACAACCTTGATACCAACTAATTCCTCAGCCTCTTCAAGGTATATGCTCTTAGGCTGTCTGTCATAGCCTTCTGAACCCTGAACGTCGTACTTGGTATATAAAATTCTTCCGTCAATAATATGTCTTTCTTCGGTGCCGTCCGCAGTTTTATATATACCTATAAGTCTTACATCCATGGGGCTTGATCCATGGCTTGCGTCAGGTCTGTGATAGAGTCTTACACCGCCAACGGGAATTTCCTCATTGAACATAATTGTAACGGTCTTTGCATCTAAAAGTCCCTGTCCTGTTGCAGTTGTTTGGTGGTTTCCGTGCCAGCCGTTGGTGTAAAGGTTTCCTAATGTAACTCCGTCAAAAAGTCGGGGAGTCCATGTCTTGACATTGGATTCAACAGGCTCTGCAGTTTCTCCGTCGTGAGTTGTTGAACCAACCTTGGTATTTGCCATATCTATATATACGGAAGGATCATAGAAGTCAGATAAGCCTGCTGTCTGTGCAGGAGTCAAAGCAGCTTCATTTGCAATGGGATCTAAAAGTCTGATTTCAGAAACTGTCCAGTTTCCTGCTTCGCCACCGTAAAGCTTAGTTGCTACAAGCTTTACATATCTTGCCTTTATGTTCTTGGCTTCTTTGCCGAACTTTGTGGGAACATCCTGATAAAGAGCTGTTTTGCTTGCTGCAGCAAAGCCGTCTGTACTATACCAGTTTTCACCGTCTGAGGATAACAGGAGATAACCGTGTGTGAGTCCCTGCATACCTGACGCATAAACAGTTGTGGCATTTTCACGTCTGTTGTAAACTCTTAAGCCCGAGAAGGTAATCTCTCTGCCTAAGTCAAACTCAATCCACGCCTTTTCGTTTGCAGCTGTATTTACACAGTACAAGTATTCAAAATGACCGGGAGATGCACCTGTATAGCCCATTAAGTTATCATAAAGATATTTCGAAGGCCACTGAACGGGATTTTCCGCATTCTCTGCATCCGAACCGATTGTAACGGTTACAGGAGGCATGGAGAAATCACCGTCTGCAAAGGTCAAAGGATAGGTGATTTCTGCAGAAGGTCTCAATTCAACTGCCTTGGGCTTTAAGATTTCAATTTCCATAAGAGCAACAAATGAAGGATTTGTTGCAGGATTTTCACCCTGGAATACAAGGTCAATACCCACAAGGTCCTCTAAGGGGTCATCAAAATAGATGCTCTTACCGTCTAAGTCATAGCCAGAAGCATTTAATGTGAATGTAACATGATGTCTTGAAAGGGGAAGCTTCTTTGTTCCGCCGTTTCCGTCATCATAAATTCCTACAACGTCAAAGTAGCCGGGTGTTCCTGTTCCATTCTGTCTGGGATAAAGTCTTACACCGGCAACAGTTTTTTCGCCGTCAATAAAGTCGTCATTGAACATAACTGTAATGGTTCTGCCTGCATCATCTGTACCGCTTGCAGACTGCCAGCCGTAAAGGTTGAATGCAGAAGACTCTATAACTCCGTCAAAGAGCTGAGATATATTATAGCTGCTTGCTAAAGCAGAACCGTAAGCAGAATTTTCAAGGTCGATATATTTATCCGCCTTGTAGTAATCCGTTCCGCCCATTGCTACTTTTGCTTCAGCTTCTTCCAAAAGTGCAACATAATTTGTAGCAGTATCTCCGTCTTCTTCATATCCGCCGGAAAGGGCGAGCTTCTGAACACCCGAAAGCTCATCATAAGCCTCTCTTGCAGCTTCAACTAAGCCCTTGTTTGTTTCAAAAGCATCGTCATCTTCAAAATCCAAATCTTCCAGTGCTTCAATCTTGGATATAACTGCAACAGCGGAAGCCTCTTCCTTATAAGAGGAAAGATTAGCCATATCAATTATATCATTGCCTCTGGGAGCCAGGAAACGGATTTCAGAATTTGCCTGATGTATACTACCTCTGTCTATAACAAGTCTTATGTATTTGGCGTTAACCATATCGTATGGGGTTTCGCCAAAGCTTACATAAAGGTCCTGTTTAAGAGTATTTTCCGCTGTAACAAGGTCAGCTCTTGCCCAGTTAGTGCCGTCTGCAGAAACCTCAAGGTAACCGCCGGAAAATCTCTGATTTCCGCCGCCGTTTGACCAAGGTACATACTCTCCATCCACAACAGATGTTCTCTGATAAAGTCTGATACCGGAAAAGCTGAAAGGAACGTAAGATGTGATTGTGAAGGTAGCTGTGCAGCCTTCTTTCAAAGCTCCGTCCACTTTTTCAATGGCGTTCTGATAGCACATATATGTACCAAGATTATAGTCAGTAAGATTAGAGATAGCGCCTTCAATTACCGCATTAGCCGTTCTTTCTCCCTGTCTGGAAACTTCAATAGAATAGAAAGCAGGAGCAAAAGCCGGAACTTCTCCGGCACCTACGCCCTTGCCTGCGAAATCTGTATAATTCTCAGAAGGTTTCAATATATCAAGACCTGCAAATGCAGTAAAGCCAACACCGGGATTTCTTCCGCCCGAACCGTCAGCAACATGTGCAACAACTATTTTAAGTCCTTTAACGGTAGCATCGGCACCTTCTGCAAAGTAAACGTTTTTACGAACATTTGCAGCGTTGTCTCCGTCCTTTTCATAGTCTCCGACATCTCCAGAGAAAAGGATTTTTTCCCCGTCTTCATAAATACCTTTAACTATAATAAAGCGGGGAGCTCCACCCAGATTATTTCTGGGCCAGATACCAATACCGCCAACTTCAATTCCTCCGTCGGTAAATTTTTCTTCATTAAACATAACCGTAATGGTCTTCTTAGCCAAAGCCGCTTCGGTAACTCCTGCAGCATCGGTCGTTGAATGCCATATGGTTGTGTAATTATCACTGTCAAAGAGGTTTGAAGCGCTTCCCTGAGCAACACTTCCCACTTCACAGCTTTCTATGTAAGTTGCATAGTCATAGTAATCTGCTTCGGAAGCAAAAAGTTCTGCTTCTTCCTCCTCATCTTCAAATTCCTCTGCCTCAATAACTTCGGGTTCAAGTTCTGCCTCTTCCCCGAATATGGGCATGGTTGTAAAACCTGTGCATAAAGATACTAACATACACAAGCTTAAAACAACAGATAAGATTTTCTTCATGAAACCACTCCTTTACAATTGCTTCTTATCACTTTATGTCTGTATGGTCATAAGCGTTAAAACCGCATGCCGCAAGGGTTCCCACCCTCTTTTCAGGCACAAATGAGCTTTCGACATTTACTCATTTATGCGACAATGAGCGCATTATGACATCATACTGTATCTTATATAATACATCAAAATACCCCCCGGTGTCAACAAAAATAAATTTTTTTCTCCTTTATTTTTTCTCTTTTTTTATTTTAGGACACTTTGCACAAATTCTTTGTTTTTTTCTGTGCAATTTCACCACCAGGTTTTCTTTTTCGCAATAAAAAAAGACGGATTTTCCGTCTTTTTCCTTATCTTGCTCCCAGCATAAAAATTATAGGAATTGTAATTGCCGAAAGGGCGTGGGATATAAGTGCCATTCCTGCCGCCTTTGCGGTGTCCTTGCCGTAGGCTCCCGGAATAACCACGGTATTTAATCCAAGGGGCATGGAAATAAAGCAAAGAGCACATTTATATGTAATATCGTCAAGATTCAGGTAAGGTGCAATTAAAATGAATATCAGGGGTATTATCACAAGACGTATAATGCTCACCAGATAAACCTTTCCGTCCGTAAAGGTTTTCTTAAGGCTTATGGTAGCTATGGTAATACCCGTAAGGAGCATTGCCACAGGGCTCATACACGCCTTTGCCGAGGATACAACATCCTCCAGAAAGCCGGGCATTTTAATTCCCGTAAGTCCCAAAAAGGCGCCTATTATCATGGCTATGAACATGGGATTGCATAAAGCCTTTAACCTTTCCTTAAAGCTTTGTCTGTTTCCTGTCCCCCCTATTAAAAGAGAGGGCACAGCCCAGAGATAAATGGCAATCCAGCCGGGAAGAGTAAAGGTTATGTACTGTAAAAAGATTTCGGGGAACAGTGCTTCAACCACCGCATTTCCCATAAATCCGAAATTGGCAAATATAAGTCCGTAGGCGTAGATATTCTGCTCATACTTGTCTTTTGAAAGAGCTTTCACCAAAAGAAGCATAATAGGAATCATAATAAGAACCAAAACGGCACTTGTCAGAAAGATATTTCCCGTTTCCTTAAATTTATCCACCGTAAAATCATTGGCAAAGGTTAAAAGCACCAGTGCCGGAACGAACAGTACATTTTCAAGTCTCGATAAAACCAGTCGTGTACTTTCGGGAAGGACATTTACCTTCCCCAATACATAGCCTATTATAATGAAGGTAAATAAAAAACCTATTTTGTCTAATGTAGATATAAATAATTCCATTTTGTCTCCTAAAATCTTATGCCTAAAAGCTTCCGGGCATTTTTATAAAGCATTTTTTTGTTCTCTCTTTTGGAAAAGCCGAAGCTTAAAAGCTTTTCCACCGTTCCCCTGGGGTTGTGCATCGGAAAATCGGAGCCGAAAAGAACCTTGTCTGTTCCGTGATTTTCTATAATCCTTATTGCCTGAGCACTGTCCATAAAATCAATAGAGCTTGAAGCGTCAAGATACAAGTTATCGAATTTACCCACAAGATACTCTTCAGCCTCGTCCCACACACTGTAGCCTCCAAGGTGTGCTGCAATTACCGTAAGGTCGGGGAAGGCCGCACACACATTTGCAACCCTTTTGGGATGTGAAAGGTCCGAATTTTTGTCTCCCACATGAAAAAGAACGGGCAGACTGCCTCTTGCTGCCTCGTACACAGGAAGAGCCTTTTCCTCGTCAAGAGCAAAATTCTGAAAATCCGAATGAATTTTAATTCCCAGAAGACCAAGGCTTTTTATTCTTTCGGTTTCTCCCTTTATATCGGGAAAGTCAGGGTGCATTGTCCCGAAGCCCACAAACTCCCTGTTTTCCGAAACCAGCTTTGCTATATAGTCGTTTATATGCTCCACCTGTTCAGGCTTTGTGGCGGTGGAATGAATGAGGCATTTTGCTATCCTGCCTTTCTTCATCTCATTTTTTATGTTTTCCACATTTCCCACACTGTACATAGAAACTCCGTAGTAATCGCCTGTTGCCCTTGTGGCTTTCTCGGCAATCTTTTCGGGAAATACATGGACGTGTGCATCAAAAACCTTCATTTGTCAACGCTCCTTTGTCAATTCCCTACATTATACGCTTTAAGTCTCTTTTTGTCAACAATTTCAGCTTATAAAATCCTCGAAAATCATAAGAGCTTTTTCAAGATTTTCCGTTACAATCCCTTCTTTTAATATTTCCTCGTCCTTTTGTCTTAAGGGTGATGCTTTCCCGCTCCTCACCATCTCCTCTTTATCGCCCTTAAGTGCCAGAATTACAATTTCACCGTTATCAGATAAAATCAGCTTATATAAAATTTCTGCCTTGTTTTCAATTTTCGCCGAGCTTGCCTCCTTTAATTTTATACTTTCCTTTTCTCCCGTAAATATAAAGGCAGAAGAAAAAATAAACACAAAAAGGCATATAAGACCGAAAATTTTTTTAATCATAAAAAATCCCCTTTTTTAGTTTTCCTTGCCATAGTATTCCCTTTATAAAAAAAATGATACTTTGTAATACTTTTTTAAAAAATATGTGTTATAATGTGTATCGTGGGGTTTTATCCCCTATCGGTTTTACGGAAAGGGATGATTTTTTTGGCAGAAAGAAAAAAAGTTTCTCACAGACGAAAAAGAAGAAAAAAATTACATTTATCTGCTTTTATATTTAAATGCATTCTTGTCTTATTGGCTCTGTCCGTTATTGCGGGAGCTGCCGTTTGTATTTTTACCGAGCCTATTGATGCAACCTTGTTAAGTATGAAAATGTCCTCGGTGATATACTACGAAAATGACCAGGGCGAAAAGGTAATCGTTCAGAATCTTTACAGCGATGAAAACCGAACCTGGGTGGATTTTGAGAAAATTCCACTCAATATGAAAAACGCCTTTATCGCCATTGAGGACGAAAGATTTTATTCCCATCCCGGCTTCGACTTAAAAAGACTGGGCGGTGCAGTAATAAATACAGGTCTTCGCATTTTCGACAAAAACCGTCCCGTTTACGGTGGAAGTACCATCACCCAGCAGCTGGTTAAAAACTTAACCGGGGAGGACGAGCGTTCCTTCCTCCGCAAGGCAAAGGAAATTTACAGAGCCTTCCGCCTTGAAAAGGATATGTCCAAAAACGATATTTTGGAGCTTTACTTAAACTCTATATATTTAAGTCAGAACTGTAACGGTGTAGGTGCCGCATCAAGAACCTATTTTGCCAAGGAAGTGTCCGAGCTTTCTTTGGCAGAATGTGCCTCCATCGCAGGCATTACCCAGTACCCCTCTCTTTACGACCCCTACAGAAATCCCGAAGCCAACAAAGAAAAGCAGCTTTTAGTCCTTGGCAAAATGCTTGAGCTTGGTATGATTTCAGAGGAAGAATATGTTGATGCCAAGGATGAAGAGCTTACCTTTGCAAGGGCTGAGGGGCATTCCAATACATACTATTCTTATTTTGTTGATACCGTCATTGAAGAGGTTATGAACGATTTAACAGGCGAATACAACTATACCCAGACCATGGCAGAAAGTATGCTCTATACAGGCGGTCTTCAGATTAAATGTACCATCGACCCCCAGATTCAGGCTGTACTGGAAAAGGTTTATACCTCTGAGGAAAACTATATTAAAAAAGGCGACGAAATGATGCAGTCCGCCATGGTTGTTACAGAAGCTTCTACAGGCGAAATAAAGGGTATCGTGGGAGGCATGGGAGAAAAAAGCGGTTCCAGAACCTTTAACCGTGCCACCGCTTTAAGACAGCCGGGTTCTTCCATAAAGCCCATCGCTGTCTATGCTCCCGCCATAGAAAACGGAGTTATCAACGAAGCTACCGTTATAGATGACTTTGAAACCACATTTATTATTGACGGCGGCACTGAATGGACCCCCAGAAATTCGGGAAATTCATTTTTAGGACCTGTTTCTCTCCGTACTGCCGTTGCAAAATCCTTAAATATTCCTGCCGCAAAGGTTTTGGAGGAAACGGGAATAAATACTTCATATAACTTTTTAACCCAGAAGCTGGGAATAACGTCTTTAGTTGAAAAAAGACAGACTGCCGAGGGCATAGTTTCGGACAAAGCTCTGGCAGCCCTTTCTCTGGGCGGTCTTACCGACGGAGTTTCACCCATAGAAATGGCAAGCGCCTATGCTCCCTTTATAAACAACGGGTATTATATAACGCCTCACACTTATACGGAAATTTACGATTTCAACGGGGAGCTTTTATTCAGAAAACGTCCCGAAACGCACCGTGCAATGAAAGATTCCACAGCCACTATCGTAACTGACCTTTTAACCTCCGTTGTCAAGGAAGGAACGGGTACTTCGGCTTATTTCCCTGGTCCCGAGCTGGCGGGAAAGACAGGTACCACCACCAACAACCACGACAAATGGTTTGTAGGCTATACCCCCTCACTGGTTGCTGCAACCTGGGTGGGCTATGACAACCCTTCTGCCATAAATTCCTACGGAAATCCTGCGGCAAGACTCTGGCAGGCTGTAATGTCAAAAATCGATTATTCAAAAAGACCAAAAAGCTTTTCAAGAGTTCTTTCCTATGAGGGATTAGAAGAATATCATATCTGTTCTGTCAGCGGTCTTTTAGCCCGTGATTTCTGCATAGAGGCAGACACGGTTTATTCGGTGCTTTTAGACGATAAATCCTACAGAGCTCTGGACGAATGTGAGGAGGACGCTCATTTCGAAGAGTTACCCGATGAGGAAATTATCCCTCCTGAGGGAGATTTGCCTCCTCAGGATGTTATTCCGGATGTCCCCGAGAATGACAGTGATGCTTCAAACACTGCCCCATCTGTAACAGAATTATAAAAAAATCCCTGAGCAAAGGCTCAGGGATTTTTTTATTGAAATTAGTTACATTCAGCAACAAGGGGACCTGCCAATTCAGCAAGATAGAATAATCTGCCGGGCATTGTAGGCATAAATGTTGAAGGAATGCTCTTATCGGGACCATAGTGGAGTGTGGTAAGGAAGCTCATTCCCTGCCAACCCATTCCACGGCCAAGTGCGCCGTCGCAGCCGCCGATAATGTAGTCAGCCTGCATGAAGAGGCCGGGGCCGATGGTGTTTGCACGGCAAGGAACCAATGTTGTACGGCTCTTGAAGCTGGTGATTGCATTCTGCTCTATTGTTAAAGGATGAAGCTTTGCAGCGATTCTGTAATTCTGGCTCTTCCATTCTTCAACTGTTGCAAATTCTGCACCGAAGTGAGGCTCCCAGAAAGCGATATGGCACATTCTGCCGATACCGAATACCAAAACGAGCTTTGCGCCCTCTGCCTTTAACTTTGCAATCTTTTCAGGATATGTAGGAAGGTTCTGCTTTGTAGCAAAGTTTCTCTGGCTTTCGGGAACTGTGTTTTCTCCAAGCTTGTTGAAGAAAGCTTCCTTCATGCTGTACTCGAAGGATGCAGGATTTGTGTTGTCAAGGGTGTTACCCTCTGCATCTGCCCATTCGTCCATATTGAAGGTGTAAACGTGGTCGCACTTAATATTCCATTCGTTAATGAAATAGGAAGCCCACTTATACATACCCATGGGGCCAACGGGTAGAATCATAGCAAGCTTCTTGCCCTCTTCCTTTGCTTTCTTGATCTGCATTGCGATTTCGTGTCCCATAAGAGTATCGAACTCATAGATGTTCTGACATTCAACGGGATTAAAATCCTTGTGCCAGAAATTTTCTCTTGCAACTCCCTTTTCGCAGCAAGCATCAATTTTCGCCATATCCCAGCCTTCGGGATAGAAGCCTTCCAAAAGGCTGCCTTTTACTGTTGATAAAAAGTCCATGATTTTTATTCCTTTCTTTATATAAATTTTAATCTTTTACGGTAACAATCTCTTGGTCAACATTCTGGGCCAGGAAAGCTCCTGAATGAAACCTTCTGCATAAGGAACGCCTGACTGAATTCCTCTGAAGCGTGAGCAGGTCTTTACGAACTCAGCAAAGTCAATGTGATCGTGGTCTCTCATCCACTTAAGCTGGCTTTCATGACATTCAAGCATCTCAAGCTTTAAGTCAATTTCTTCTGTAATGTCAACATACTCTGTGGGAATGAAGTTCATTCCTGCCAGGTTGTCCATATAGAAAATGGGAGTTACTTCCGCAACGCCCTCTCTTCCGTAGTGAGGAACGCTTGCAGCAAAGGATGCATCAAAAACAAGCTTTGATACTGCAAGATGGTCGGGCATATAGTCCGTCTTGGAATGAGTGATGATAAAATCGGGCTTTCTTTCTTTTATAAGGTCAACAATTTTATCACGCTGTGCCATATCGCAGCCGTTGGGAAGAAGGTCGCCAATATCCATTGTTACAACTTCAATACCTGCCAAGCTGCCTGCCTTTTTAGCTTCTCCTATTCTTATTTCACGAAGCTCCTTGGGCTGGATTATTGCATGACCCATATCGCCGTTTGCCACGTGGCACACAGTAACCTTGTCGCCTCTTTTTACGCATTTTGCCAATGTTCCGCTGCATCCGATTTCTATATCATCAGGATGACATCCGATTGCTAATACATTCATGAATTAACCCTCTCTTTCAATATTTTCATAACGGTAAATATATAGCATACACATTGTATCATATAAATGTTAAAATTTCAAGAATTTTCTTTTATATTAAAAAAAAGCTGAACGACAGTGTCGTTCAGCTTTTTATCACTTATTCATTTTTAAGATAACCGGTGAAAAATTCTGCGATTTCAGCTCTTGTTGCAAAAGCCTTAGGCATAAGATTTCCTTTGCTTCTTTCTTTTATAAATCCTTTGCCGACTGCCCAGTTCAGTGAAGAAATTGCATATTCAGAAATTTCAGAAGCATCATCAAAGTGGAGATTTTCCTCCATTGTAAGAGCGTTCATTCCTTTGTATACAGCATATCTTAACATAATTGCTGCAAGCTGTTCACGGGTAACATTTTTATCCGGTGCAAATTCGTTTTCCGTTACGCCGTTTACAATACCGTTCTGCTTTGCCCAGGATACTGCATTTCCGTAATACGCCCCCATATCCACATCGGAGAAGGGTATTGAACGATTTGTTGCAGGCTCTCCCTCTGCACGATAAAGAATTGTAACAAGCATTGCTCTTGTGAGGTTACCTTCCGGTTCAAATTCGTCATCCGATACTCCAACCATAAGATTATTGCTTACAACATATAAAACATAAGGGTAGAACTTATCTGTTTCCTTAACATCTTTGAATTCAATTTTTTCCACCTTATTCCATTTAGCAAAAAGTGTAAAGCTCTTTATCACCTTTGTATTAAAATCATAAGCTTTTTCCAGTAACTCATCGGTATACCAACCACCAAATTCAAATCCTTCTCTTACGGGAGCTTCAGGCTCTGCAATAGTTTCATTCATTTTCACAGATTTCTTTTCCACATTACTTCCGCCATTGGTTTCAAACTTCACAGTATAAACGACACTTCCTCCGCCACCGCCTGTGGCAACTCTCTTAGGTGCGTCTTTATCATTATATACAACTGCATAGGTTGAGAATTTATCCGTTTTGAAGGAGAAGCTGTTATCCCCCTTGTTGAAATTGCCTTCTATTACATCTGTAACAATATTTCCTGTTTCATCCTCGTGAATACGGATAATTCTGTAAGTTCTCTTTTTTGATTTATCCGTGTTTATAAGTTCTTCGGGAATCTCAATCGTGATAGTTATTTTGCCCGAAGTCTCCGTAATCTGTGTTTCTGCTACTTCATTATCTGAAACAACTTCCTTGAACAGTTCAATATTAAGATACATACCGATTTCCGTTGTTTCATCAAGCCCGTTTTCTTCCTCTCCGATTACAGCTTCCGCCACTTCCTTATCAGTTGCAGAAACTTCATTGACCGGAATATCTGTAACATCAAGATAAACTCCTACTGTAGCATTTCCACTTGCAACAGATGCCTGTTCCTCTTCAGTAAGAACACTGTTAAACAATTCCACTCCGTTCTGAACTTTAAGTGTTGCATTTGCTCCATTGTTTTCTGCTTTTGTTGTATTTGTAACAGCCTCTTCAACACTCTGTTCTACTATAAGAGTATCGTATGCACCGCATTTGCAGGTTCTTTTAAAGTTACCTTCTCTGTCTTCTTTCCAGTCCCCAAAGCTATGAGCTTTTACAACTTCTTCAGAACATACAGAGCATTTTCCGCTGTGCGTTCCATCCTTATTATCAGCCCAGGAATTCACCTTGTGCTCAGCCTTTTCTGCTGCCGTACAGGTTTCGCCGTTTTCACAATAGCGTATATGGCCGCTTTCGCCGCCTGTTTCCCAAGCTCCAAAGCGATGTTTGTGCTTAAGCATGGGAATTGCTTCATCCATGCTGTGACTGCATACAAGGCAGGTATAGGTAATTACGCCTTCTTCGGTTTCTGTTGCTTCCTTTGTTATTTCGCCGTCATTCCACATATGGTTCTGACGCTGATATGCCGTGCATCCGTTTTCGTTTATGCAAACGTGTGTATGTGTTTCATCATCATCGGCAATCCATTTACCAAAGCTGTGGTCGCACACAATTTTTGAAATAACCTCGGATTTTTCAAATCCACAATCAACGCAGGCATATTTCTTAATACCGGTTTCTGTTACTGTTGCCTCTTTTACTGTCTCGCCTTCATCTAAAGCATGCTCCCTGGTGCGTTCTCCTTTGCAAACAGAACAGGTCTTTTTATGAGCAGTGCCTCCTTCTGAAGTCCACTTGCTCCATTCATGGTTTTCTGTTTCAGATATACCGCAGCCTTCACGCTTACAGCTATGCGAATGTACATCTGCCACCGCATTAACGCCGGTATCTTCCCATTCATCCCAGTCGTGGTCTAAAGCAGGAAGTATTACATCTTCCTCATTAAGCTTGCTGTTTCCTTCTATATCACTAAATTTGCCATTACATCCTTCGCAGCAGTAATAGGAAATGTTTCCGTCTTCGGTACAGGTAGCAGCTTTTCCGGGGGTATTCGTCATTTTATGCTTATGTTCAAGAACCGGTATTTCACGTTCATCAATATGGCTATTGTCATTCTGACATATGCGCTGTTCCGTACCTTCCGTTGTTTCTGTGGGAGCGACAACTACTTCCCAGTCACTCCATTTATGACCGAGGGCAGGACGTGTTGTATAATTTTCATAGCCGCATACATCGCAGGATATGTAATTCTGTCCCTCATCATCGCAGGTCTCGGCCTGAACTACTTCGCTTTTAATGTTATGCGTTTCCGTTTCGGAGAAATCGCAGCCCTCGTTAAGGCAAAAATGTATATGCTCATCTGCATCTTTGCTTTCCCACTTGCCTAAATTATGATTATCAGGCTCAGATGCCACACTTTCTTCCTTGTTTTCCGGACAATGCTGGCAGGTGTAGAGTATGGATCCTTCTTTTACGCAAGTAGGCTCTGTTATGCTCTTTCCATTGTCCCATTCGTGTTCTTCTGTGCGTGTTCCCTCACAAACAGAGCAGGTCTTTTTGTGATTTTCTTTTCCGTCTGTATCCCACTTTCCAAAGTCGTGGGTGTCTTCTTCCGTTTCACCGCATTCCTTTACAAGACAGATTCGGCTGTGCTTATCTTCACCGACATCTTCCCACTTGCTCCATTCGTGCTCTGTAACTTTAATAGCTTCGGTATTTGTAGCGCCACATTCGCTTGTACAGGTATATGTTGTTTCGCCTTCTTCATAGCAGGTAGGAGCTTTTGTTTCCGTTCCGTCATCCCAGGTGTGGTCTTCGGTTTTAGTTTTGCCGCATTCACAGCTTCCTGTATGGGTGCCGTCTTCGTTATCCTTCCAGTTTGTAAATTCGCAGGTGTGATTATCTACTGTAGGAACATCGTAACGGTAGAGGCTTATGGCATACTGGTTATCATTGGTGGGTGTGGTATCAGTTTCGGAATCCCAACCCTCAGAACCTACCAGAGCCCAGTCTTCACCGCAGATAAAGTAATATTCGGTATCGCCATCTTCGTTGACGTACTCACGGAAACGAAGTGTAAACATGGCTCCGCCTATAGCGTAGTAGTTGGCAGGATACATAAGCAAGTCGCCTTCTGCTATGTTTTCATCTATGTTGCCTCGCGCTACCTGTTCGGCGTGGGTATAACCGTCCATATCGTCACGGTATGTGTCATCATCCACCTCTGTAGTGTAGAAATCGATTGCCCACGCACCGCCGTCCCACATACCATACTCACCATTAACATAACGTGGAACACCCATATAGCCGGTATTATAAAGGCTATAACTCTGGAATGAATAAACGCAATAGTTGGGAAGCAAAGGCATAACCGTAGTCAATCCCATCTCCGTAAAATTCCATTGTTCGGGATTTACGTCAAGCATAAATTCCGAAGGAACTGCATTTCCCACATAATTCTGATTGAGCAGTGAAATGCTTCCGTCCTCATACGGAACAACTTCAATGGCATTGATGTTTTCACCGCAATCAATAATTCCCTGTTCATTGGTTTCTCCCGAAGTTTCTTCATCAAGACCTCCCAAAGCAAAATACTTATCGCCGATTTTTGCAACAAAGATATACATATCTTCTTCGTTGATATCATCAAGTGAAGTTATTTTTGTGTAAACGGGATTTTCGAGACCGCAGTTATCGCATTTTCCCGTATCTGTATTAAATGCGTGACCTGTAGCCGGAACCTTTGAAGCCATAGCTTCTTCCCAATACTCATTTTCTTTGCTCTCATCCATAAACATTCCGCAATCTTCACAAAGCCAATATGGGCCGGAACCCGGTTCAAAGCAAGAAGGTTCTATTACCTCACCTTCTATGTGTATTGCATTCGGATGCCATATCTCGCCGCAGTTGTCACAATAGTTATCATCGCCGTATTCATGACCTGGAGCATAAACGGTGAGATAATATTCATAATTGCTGTAACCTTCGGGAAGCACGATATACTCCGTTGCTTCGGCGTTGGCAAAATATATCTTACAATCCTCGCAGTACCAGTATTCAAGGTTTCCGTCCTCTGTGCAGGTTGCTTCAACTGCCGCATTATGTATCATATCCGGGTGCTCACAACGTTCCATATACAGCATAATGTTATGGGCACGGTTGTCAATAGCGTCACCGTTTTCATCCTCGGACCAGGAAAGTACCGCGGAAAATTTCGGCTGAGCACCACTGTCATCAAACAGTATCAGTGGGCTGTTAAGTGCCCATCCGAAAAGATATCCCTTGTCAGCTGCGTAATCACTCAGTTCCGTACTCTGTTCAAAACGGATGGACTGGGGAAAAACGTCATAAGAGGTATCTACGTCGCAGAGATTCTCTCCGTGAACCACGATTTTTCCGTCCAAAACCGTCATATATCCATTATCGGGCGAAAGGATATATGTATCCGAAAGTTCTTTATAGGTGAAAAACTCTACTGTATCAGAATCTACCGTAACAGAACCGTCTTCTTCAACAAATTCGGAAAGGTCTATTGCCACACGTGAACCGTCTTCATTTGTTTCGTTGCCCATTGCGTAGAGCTTTCCGTTATACTCTCCCACAAACAGGAATTTAAAACCGTCCAGATATGGGGTTAATGTGTGCATACCGCTATTTGCATAGTCATCCTCGTCATAATAAGGATGCTCGGAAGGCACAAAAAGTTCAAAATTCTCTTCAGTTTTACTGTACTCACAGCCCACACAATCATTGCTGTGTACTCCGGGGGTGATAACAACATCTGCCGGTGAAATTTCCTCAGTCATCCCCTCGTCAGAGTAACATTTATCGCAGGTATAATAACTGCAGTACCAGAACTCGATATTCCCCGGCGTGGTGCAGTTGCCCATAGTAGCCTCGATATGGGTAACACTGCCGCTGTGCGATGCATGAGCATTTTCTTCCGCAAGTGCAACCGCCGGCATCAAGCCCGCAATCATAATTATAGCCATAACTACGCCCATCAGTTTCCTGAATTTTCTTATTTTCATATCCGTCTCTCCTTTTCATATTGCATAATCGCACTTTCCGTTGACTAAAACAACCTCTTGTGCTATAATCTTATTATAAAATAAGTTTTATAATAAAACCCCACACTTTTTTAAAAAATTGGTGTGGGAAAGATGAAAAAGTGTGGGATTTGGTGTGGTACAGGTTGAAAAAGCTGCTTTTAAGAGGCGGGATCTTCTGGGAGATAATATGATGAAAAAGAATTTTTCCGGCATACTTTTAATGCTTATTATGGCGATTTTCCTATCAGGCTGCAGCACTATCGGAAGCAAAACAGCCAATATGTCCGTTATTTACTTAGTAACTTCGATAGTTTCTTTGCTGCTTTTAATTGCATACTTCATATTTATAGAAAAGAAGGAAATCTGGTTTTCGCTTTTGTTTATTTCGGTATTCATTGTTAATACAGGTTATTTTTTACTGTCTGTTTCTGAAACTCTCGAAAAAGCACTTGTCTCTAACCGCATTGCTTATTTGGGCTCGGCATTTTTGCCCTTGTCAATGCTTATGACAATTATAAATGTTTCCAGGCTTAACTACAGAAAGTGGGTTCCTGCTGTTTTACTAGGAATTACACTCATCGCCCTTTTCATTGCTGCCAGCCCAGGATATAGTGATATTTACTATAAATCTATTACACTTGAAGTCATAAACGGGGTATCCTTCCTTAAGAAAGAATATGGAGCATGGCATGCTTTTTATCTTTATTATCTGGTATTATATTTCGCTTTGATGATCGCCATAACTATCTATGCTGCAGCAAAAAGAAATATTAAATCGGGTATTCAATCGGCAATAATTTTAGTATCGGTATTCGTAAATCTCTGCGTATGGTTGTTGGGCCAGCTTATAGATATGAACTTTGAATTTTTATCCATATCCTACATAATCAGCGAGCTGTTTCTCATTTCTGTATATCTGATGGTACAGAATGTCGAAAATCGTTTGAATGCGGTTTCGGAAAGTTCAGCTGTTTCAGAAGACTCCTCAACCGGAAAAGAAACAATCTCTGAAATGTATATGGAAAAATGCAGATATCTCGAAAAAAATGTTTCAACTCTTACACCAACCGAAAAAGTTATTTATAATTTTTATCTTTCAGGTAAATCCACCAAAGAAATCATGAAGGAACTGAACATAACCGAAAACACCTTGAAATTCCACAATAAGAACATTTATTCAAAACTCGGGGTAACATCCAGAAAACAGCTTTTGGAATATGTAAATATCCTTAAATCAATTTAAAAGAAAATAAAAGAGTCCGAAGGACTCTTTTATTTTCTTTTAAATTTTGTTTCTTTGAGGATTTCCCAGAACATATCAACCGTAGCTGCCTCTTTTCCCTCTTCCTCTCTGGAATTTGAGACAAACTCAAGACTGTTTCTTCCAAGCTCATAGTTAACATAAAAAGTTGCTTTCGAAAGGGCCTCGGGAGTATCCGCAGAATAAAGCTTATTTCCGTCGGTTTTATAGTAAAGCTCTGCATCAACATTACCTAAAACTCCCAGAACGTCAACGCTTTCTATCATTCCTTTTAAAAGCTCATCCTCGCTCATACCCTTGGATGCAAGCAAATCGCTTAAATTCACATTAAGTTCATCCGCTAAAGACCCAAGGTACGCCAAAAGCGGCTTTCTTAATATCTCAAGCATCTTTTCCGATGCCTCGTCAAAGGTCTCCTCATCAAGATACATCTTATATTTCCCGTCGTTGCCGAACTCGTAATACATTCCCACTTCGAGACCTTTATAGTTAACCTTTGTAAAATCCTCCCCTACCTCGGAGAACATTTCCTCGGCAAGCTCACTTATGTCAAGCTTTCCGTACCAGGTTCCAACCAGTGTTTTCTCGTTGCAGCCCGTAACAAAAAGTGTTGTTATAAAAATCAGGCACAATATAAATGTGATTTTTTTCATAATATCCTCCTTAAGCCAAGCCCATAAGACTTATAAATTCGTTACTTTTCTTATGGTTGCAGCACCTTTTTCTAAAGATACGCTTCCTGTACGGCATATTTCCAGAATATTGAAATCTCTCATCAGGTCGATAAACTCGTCAATCTTTCTGGTATCTCCCGTGAGACGGAACATAATAGCTTCTTTTGTATAGTTGACGGTTTTTGCTCCGAAAGCATCTGCCGCCGTTAAAATATCCTCTCTTGTCCCGGGATTGTTTTCCATCTTAATCAGCATAAGCTCCGAGCTTACGGTTTCTTCTTTATTAAGCTCTCTTATGGAGGACACGTCAGGCAATTTATAAAGCTGATTTATAAGCTGTTCCTTGTTAAGCTCATCACCGTCGAAAACCACGGTAATTCTGGAATATTCATTAGATTCCGTTTCGCTCACCGTAAGAGCACTTATATTAAAGCGTCTTCTTCTGAACATACTGGTAACTCTGTTTAATACACCAAATCTGTTTCTTACCAAAACCGCCAATGTATATCTTTCCATTATTATTTCTCCTTAACCTTGATATTATCCTTTTTATCCGGAATCTGCATGGGCAAAACTTCCTCAGCCTTGTCAATTATACAGTCTATTACGAAAGGTCCCTCAAAGGAAAAAGCCTCCGAAAGTGCTGTTTCAAGGTCAGAAAGATTTTCCGCCCGTCTGCCTTCTGCCCCGAAAGCCTTTGAAAGAGCCACAAAATCGGTTTTTCTCGTAACTTCCGTCCCTGAATAATGCTTTTCGTAAAAATGTGTCTGCCACTGGCGGACCATTCCCAAAACCCCGTTATTCATAATTAAAATAACTACGGGTATTTTCTCTGTTACCATTGTAGCCAGCTCTGTAAGATTCATGGAAAAGCTTCCGTCTCCCGTTATTAAAACCGACCTCTCACCTAAAGCTAACGAAGCTCCCATAGAAGCACCCATACCGAAGCCCATGGTCCCGAGACCACCTGAAGACAAAAACCGTTTTTCCTTTTTAAATTTTACAAATTGTGCAGTCCACATCTGATGCTGACCTACATCTGTTGCTACGGGAGTATTTTCTCCAAGAAAGCCTGACAAAAGCTCCAAAATGTTTTTGGGAGTCATACCCTCTCTTTTGTCTTCATTTTCTTTTTCAATTTCCTTAAACTTTTTTATTTCCTTCTGCCATTCAGGATTTTTCTTTTCGCCTACCAAAGGCAAAAGCTTTATTAAGGTTTCCTTTAAGTCCCCTCGGAGGCAGTGGTCTGTGGGCATAATCTTTGAAAGCTCCGCCCCGTCGATATCTATATGAACTATCTTAGCCTTATCTGAAATCCTGCTTTTATCTCCTCTTGCCCTTTCTGAAAAACGTACGCCCAAAGCTATAATAAGGTCTGCATTTTCCATAGTTAGGGAGTTCGCTTTATTTCCGTGCATTCCCGAAAGCCCCAGATATCTTTCATTATCTGAGGGAAGAGTTGAAATTCCCATAAGGGAGCTTCCCATGGGAGCATCAATTTTTTCTGCCAGCTCCATCATCAATTCCTTGGCTCCCGAGGTGGAAAGACCACCACCGAAATAGATATAGGGCTTTTTGGCTTTATTGATAGCCTCTGCAGCCTCTTTAATCCTTATTTCCTTTGCGGAAAAAGGCTCATCCGTTTTTATTCCCGTCTTTTCGGTATATTCCCACATGGCTTTTTGCACATCACCGGGCACGTCAATTAAAACTGGCCCCTGTCTTCCCGATAATGCCAGAGAAAACGCCTCAATTATTGTGTCCTGAAGCTCACTTACGTCATCCACAAAATAGTTATGCTTTGTGATTGGAAGTGTTATACCGGTTATATCTATCTCCTGAAAGTTGTCGTTTCCAATCTGGCTTGATGCCACATTTCCCGTGATTGCCACCATTGGCACAGAATCAAGGTGAGCTGTAGCAATACCAGTTACAAGATTTGTAGCTCCGGGACCCGAGGTTGCCATTACAACCCCTACTTCACCGGTTGCTCTTGAATATCCGTCTGCCGCATGGGCTGCCCCCTGCTCATGGCAGGTAAGGACATGGCGGATTTCATCCTTATATTTATAAAGAGAATCATAGACGTTTAATATCTGTCCTCCGGGATAGCCAAAGACAACCTTGCAATTTAAATCAATCAAAGTTCTGACTAAAATATCTGCACCTGACAAAAGCATATAAACGCCTCCTTTTCTTTCATTAAACTTTATTTTATATCTATAATCTTATTTTGTCAACTACCATATAAAGTTGGACCTTGCTGCTTCTCCGTTATCAATAAGTATATCCTGTGCGGTCATTGATTTGTTTATGACTGTTACAAAATATGCCCAATCGGCTATTTCAGAAGGTTCTGCCCATTTTTTTATAAGGGTTTCATCCATGATTTTACCCCAGAGCCGAGGGTCATTCATAACGTGGCTGTTAAGCTCCGTACGGACTCCCCCGGGAGATAAGCTGTTGCTTGTGGCATTATATTTCGCAATTCTTAAGGCCACGTTTTTCATGTAGCTTACCATTCCGCCCTTGCTTGCAGCATACACGGGAAATTCTGCTCCCGTAGATGCGGAGGCGGATGCAATGAATAAAATGCTTTTTATGTTTTTATTTATTCCATACTTTTCGGTAACACGGATTGTTCCCTTTAGGTTTATGTCAATATCATCTTCTGAATCCTGGACTCCTGCATTGTTGATTAAAATATCTATGCCTGAAATATCGGGAAGTTCTGAAGAAAAGATATCCCCCTGAAAGTGAGTATATTTTTCATGTTTAAGGCTTTCTTTTTCTATATCGATGCCAAAAACCTCATGGCCCTCGTCCAAAAACTTTTTGGCAATGGCATATCCTATACCCTTAGAAGTTCCTGTAATTAAAACTCTCATTTCGTTCCCACCTTTATAAGATATTCTTTTCCCACTTCTTCTTTTTCCCACTTCTTAAGTATTCTGTACCCTAATTTCGCAAAAATAAGTTCTGTCAAAAGCTCAATTAAAACGCCGGTCAGGGCACAGTTTATACACTGAATAAGACTCCAGCCGAAAAAGGCACGGCTTACCAAAAGGGCAAAAACCAGATTGTCAGAAAGCTGTCCCAATGTAGTTGATATATAAGTTCTTTTGAAAAAGGCTAAAAATCCTTTTTTGTTTTTGCAAAGCTTTTTCCCTACGAAGTGATTGGTGAAGTTATTTACAAAGGCAGATACCAAAAACGATACGGCACTTCCAAAAATCACATACCAGGAGCCGCCGAAGGTTTTGTCCAAAGCATTATTAATGGCTTCACCAAAAGAGGAATCAAAAGATGCTCCCCAGCTTCCCGGAATTTTACTTACCAGAAAGAAAACCAGACAAAGTCCCAGGTTTATTATAATTGCAATTACGGATATTTCCGTTGCCGCCTTTGGCCCGAAGCGGTTGGTTATTATATCCATGGTCAGAAAAGCAAACCAGGAAATGACCATTCCGCAGTCCAATGCCATAAATGAATAGGGCAAATGGATGCTTTTATTCGCCAGTAAATTCATGGAAAAAACCGTCAGTATAAAAAGCACGAAAATAATTGACGGTACGGACTTTACCAAAAGACTTATCTCTTCTTTTTTTCTTTTAATCTTACCAATCATTTTATCCTCCAAATATAAAAGGGTAGCATAATGCCACCCTTTTTTCCATAGTTTTATTCTGGGCTTACGCCCGAACAGGATGGTTACGAACTGTTCCAGGTAAAAATTTTTCAATAAAGAAAAATTTTTACCGAAGTTGACTCTTCGTTAAAAATGCGAATAGCATTTTAGAAGATGTCAACACATTATTTACCAAAATGCGAACAGCATTTTGTTTTTTTCAATAAAGAAAAATTTTTACCGAAGTTGACTCTTCGTTAAAAAATGCGAATAGCATTTTAGAAGTGTCAATCAGATATTTAGTTTTTTATTTATCATTTTCTTTAACTAACTTCTTGGAGTAAAGATAAATCCCTGCACTCCAACCCATCATGGGTGGTGTCTTATATTCCTTGGTAGCAGAAACACTGCCGTCAATGGAATTGTACTTTTCCCAGAGCTGTCCTGTTGCTTCAAAGTTCATATCAGCAACTTCAATGTATTTTTTAGCAAGTCGTATGGCATCCTCGGTATATCCGTAACGCATAAAGCCTTTCATTAACAAAAGCTGTAATGGAGGCCATCCGTGAGGGAAGTCCCACTGAAGATTCATTAAATCGTCTCTCTTTTCACAAGCGGCAACTGCATATCTTCCTTCAAGGCGGGGAAGTAACTTCATGGTCTTTTCAGCCTGTTCTGCTGTAGCAAGTCCAACGAACAAAGGATAGAACATGGCAAGTGATACCAAGTCCCCTTTCTTTTTATTAACAAAATCATAGTCGCAGAACGCTCCAATTTCTTCGTCCCACATAAGCTCATTCATAAGGGTGGCTCTCTTTTCAGCTCTCTCTTCCCAGATGTTTTCTTCACCCAGGCCAAGCTCCTTTGAGAAGTAAGCCATATTGGTCTCAAGACCGTAAAGCATGGAGTTTAAGCACACAAAGTTAAAGTGATGATTGTAAACTCCCGCACGGGAGGAAAAGTCCCATCCGCTTTCTGCCCCTGACTGGAAGCTTAAGCTGTATTCTAAAATTTCTTCTTCGGATGTTGGCATCTCCCTATGTATTCTTCTGCAGTACTCCCTGGCGCATTTTTCATGCTTTGGGTCTGCCCCTAAATATCTGTTAAGGCCGCTTTCGGTCATTCTATTTTTCTGCCAGAACTTATATTCCTTTGTTAAAGCATCATAGGCTGTTTTAAGCCATTCTTTATTGGGAAGAGCCTTGTAAACCTCTAAAACCATCATTGACAAAAAGGGAGGTTGGCTTCTTGTTTCAAACATATGCCTGTTTGCATTGGGAACATAGCCAAAACGGTTTACCATGTAAATCATGTTGTCAACATTATCCCTTGCGCTTTCTTCCCTACCGCTTAAAAGCAGACCGAAGTTTGTGAAAAATGTACCCCAGTAGTAAATTTCGTTAAACATGGAACCAACACCTGCAACAGTGTAAGGCTTGGGCAACCCTATAAATCCATCAGGTCCCTCTGTATCTTCTGTTCTGAAACGGTAATTGCTGTCCCATGTTTTTTCAATGTACTTCTCAACTTTATTCATAAAATAACCTCCTTGATATGAATTCAAGAAAATTATACACTATTTTAAATTATTTTTGAATGCACTAAACGCTTAAAAAAATTGTACTTTTAGCTGCTTTTAGAATTAACCTTACTATCATTTCATTTTTTATCCATGTATCTAAGCTGCTGCGCTTTTGTGTTTCTCTCCCAGAAAACACCGTCTGAATAACCCTGAATAGTTTTATCTTTATCTGCCATTTCAAGCCTTTTTTCACATATGGCGGCGTAGTCTTCGTTTTTCTCTATTCCAATAAAATGTCTTTTAAGTTTTTTTGCCACAACCGATGTGGTTCCCGAGCCTAAAAAGGGGTCAAAAATCACATCCCCCTCATTTGAGCTTGCCAAGATGAGCTTTGCAAGAAGCTTTTCGGGCTTTTGAGTGGGATGGGGCGTGTTTTCCGCCATGGACCAGTAGGGAACGGATAAATCGTCCCAGAAATTGGACGGATAGGTGTTTCTGAAATTTCCGTCTTTTGTTTCTTCCCAGTCCTTGGGTGCTCCGTCTTTTTTGTAAGGTGCCATTACCCTTCTTCTAATTTTTACGTCATCAACGTTGAAAGTATAATCCTTGCCAAAAGTAGCAAACCATATATCTTCCATGCCGTTTTTCCAGTTGCCTTTGGCCCCTCTGCCCTTTTCCCTTTGCCAGGTAATGCGGTTTTTTATGTGAAAATATTTTTTTAATACATTTCCTATTATCATGCCTGACTCCCAGTCGCAGCAAACATAAAGGGAGGCGTTTTTCTTTAAAAGAGGGAGTACTTTTTTAATCCAATTTTCGGTGTATTCTTCATATTCCTCTTCGGTGGTTTTCTTAAATTTATTTCCCCCGAAGTTTTTTTCCATATTATAAGGAGGATCTACAATAAGCAGGTCCACAAAAGCTTTTGGAAGAAAATCCATTATCTTTAAGGTGTCGCCCAACAGAGTTTTATCTAAAACTTCAGGTAAGGAAATCTCTTTTTCTATTTTTAAGCACCGCGCAAGATAAAGCTTTTTTTCTTCTTCCATAAGCCTTATGGTCTTATTTCTCTCTGTCAAAGCTCCCACCTCCCCAAAGTACAATTACTTATCATATATTGTACTTTAGGTTAAAAGAAAAGTCAAGAAAAAAAGCACCGCCAAGGGCGGTGCTTTTCAGGGGCAAATTACTTAAAAAGCAGTTTTATACTAAGAAACTTATAATCTTCCGATCAAAAATGACTGTAACAAAAAGCGGGCGTCGCCTTTTGTCTGCCGTCACCACTTTACTTCTTCCTGATTTCATAGTCGAAGCTGATCATTCTTACGCCGAAAAGCTCTTCTGCTTTGTCGTTATGTATAATTTGGCTTTGACTATGTCCGTAATCATCTATATAAGAAACATCTACACCATTCGGGTCATGGGGTGGATTATCTCCCCAACCGATATCCATATAAAAATTCGCATTTCCGGCATAGTAATAGATTCGAGTGGCATTATGCCCAAAAAGATCTGTAGTCTCTACGTCGGAAAGATCAAGTAAATTGAAGGAAAGATGCGCATCTGCGTCTTCTTTTGTTTCCTTACTTGGGATGTATATTTTATATACCTTTTCAATTCCTGGCGCTGAATAAAATGTGAACTTATGGCGGTCAAACTCACAAACAGCAGTATCGGAAATGGTGATGACCTCTCCGTTTAGTGAATACTTTAATGTAAAGTCTATTTCCTTTTTTCTTTCCGGAATAAATTCTTTAACCAAAGATATTACAGGCATACTAAAACAAAGAAAAATGAAAGCATATAAAACTGCGCCAATAGCAAAAACGGCAATGAGTAAAGTTTTTTTCATAAAAATCCCCTTTTATTTTACTTCTTCCTGATTTCATAGTCGAAACTAATCATTCTTACGCCGAAAAGCTCTTCTGCCTCGTCTGCAGTAAAGCTACCATAAACAATCTTTCCGTCCTTTTTGTAAGCAAATTCAACCCAGTCATCGCTGATACTTTGGGGGGGAACGGGATGTTGCCCGGATTCATTCATATAGAAATTTCCATTTCCACCATAGAAATAAAGCTCCAGTATCTCTTTTCCAAATTTTTCATATGTGTTCTCTTTCCGTAAATCAAGTAAAGTTATAAACAAAGCTTCATTGTCCATATCGGGCTTTTCCTTGCCCGGGATGTATATTTTATATACCTTTTCAATTCCTGGCGCTGAATAAAATGTGAACTTATGGCGGTCAAACTCACAAACAGCAGTATCGGAAATGGTGATGACCTCTCCGTTTAGTGAATACTTTAAGGTGAAATCTATTTCTTTTTTTCTTTCCGGAATAAATTCTTTAACCAAAGATATTACAGGCATACTAAAACAAAGAAAAATGAAAGCATATAAAACTGCGCTAATAGCAAAAACGGCAATGAGTAAAGTTTTTTTCATAAAAATCCCCTTTTATTTTACTTCTTTGAGTGCACCAATGGCGGACTCGATTTTGTGATTTTTATATCCCCCGTACAAAATAGCTGCAACTTTTAATACGTCTATTAAGTTTGAAGGTGTTTTCGGAATGAATTTAAGTAAATGTGCCCATTCATTCTGATCCGGCAGGAAAGTTACATCAACATTTTCATTTACATACTTTTGGACATCGTGTAAAATCTCATTTTCCACTATGTAAGCTTTAATATTACCGGTATAATTTTCAGACGAAACTCCGTAGTCTTCTAAGTTTGCCCAGGCGGGATTGAAAACCACGGCATCGCAATTTGTAGCAGTTGCTGCGGCAATTGCCTCGGCACCACCCTTTGAGTGTCCCACAAAGGTTACCTTTTTATCCCCGGCATAATTTTTGAAAATCTTTGCATAAGCGATGGCTTCTTTCATATCTCTGGAATCGGGTCCTGAAACCTGTTCGAAATTGTTTTCCCAATCAATCCACTCTTTACTTCCCTCGTAAGCAACTATATATTCTGATGGGTCATAAGGATTGTCGTCTTTCTTAATATATACTCCCAGTTTTAACCCCTCTCTGCCACGGAAACAATGAAGCAATTCCCAGATGGATACTTCTTTATCGTCGTCACTTGAATTTTCATCATTATTATATATATGCTGTGCAATTTCTGCGGCATCAAGATCAAAATCGGATATTTCATCCACCTTTGTGCTGAGATTTTTTAGGGGGACTTTGCCGGAAGGTAAATCAAGCGCTACTGTTTCGTAGACAGGAGGCTTAAATAAATTAAATTCCTCATCTGCGTAATTAAATTCAGCTTGTTCTTCTTCGGTAAAACTTGTTTCGTTTTCTGATGGATAAGGGAACTTTACTTCTTTTGGGAAAGAATTATATAAGGCATCTTCATATATGCTTTGAGAAAAGTTTTCCGAAGAAGGCTCTTTCGCCTCATTATCTTTCTCTCTTTTTTTATCACTTATAGCTTTCCAGGTTTTATCACCTACAACACCATCGGGAAAAAGGCCGTTATCCTCCTGAAACTTTATAACAGAATTAAATGTGTTTATGCCGTAAATGCCATCTTCCTCTAGCTTTTCACCTCTGCCGTCGGTATAGCCCATAGAATTAAGTTCCTTTTGTAATTCCTTTATGGTATAAGGTGAGCCGGAATGTACCGAAAGCTCTGATCCCTTTTCCTTTAAGCTTTCAAAATCTTCCTCATTTTCTGCGAAAGCATCCTCGGTTACCGCATTTTCCTTAATGCGGGCAGGGGAAGTTTCAAAGGCCTTGTCTATAGTGGCAAAAGCTCCGTGTTTTCGCGGATTATTAACATTATCACTGGCTTCCACATCATTTTGCGGAGAGACTGCTCCGCTGTCTGTGTTGGAGAGGTTAGTTATACTTTATAACACAAGCTATACCGTAGCAAATGACAGTTGATACTATTTTAATTAAACCTATATTCAAGTCATCTCCTATAGGTATAAACCAGATAAGCTGCGCTACTAATAGGATAAATCCCTTATACAGGATATCCCCTTTAGCTGCGAAGCGATAGCTTACAATCGCGGTATATATGGGTTCTGCTACCATCCAAAAGAGAAAAGCAACCACTGCCACAGTACTGTATTTTGTAAATATCAGTAATAAATCGACGAGATAGAAGCATCCTGAAGGAACAAAGCACAAAAGAAACCATTTAACACCGTTTTTGTGACGGAAAGATATGTACTTTATGAAGCAAGCAATTGCAAAGCAAAGGGTGATTCCTATTATCTGATAAATACCTGCGGTAAGCTCCATTTCTGCTATCATAGGCCAGTCATTAATACTGTTTCTAAAATAAGGAATGAACCATAATATTTGAGGAGAAATCAAAGCAAGATACATAAATATAGCACTTTTCTTATTTATGAAATAATAACTCACTCCTGCAAGATATAATGGATTTACCATAAACAAATAAAAACTGAACAAAAATAAATTCTGCAATTCATCAGAATCAGATAATTCCAAATACAGCTGAAAAACAGCCACAGGTAACAGGCAGAGTAAAATCCATATAGCCGCTTTTACAACAATTTTCAAAAATTTCATAAAAATCACTCCATGTCTAAGCTTTAAGTAAATTTTATTGATAATGCCTTCCAAAATTGTTCCTTAAATTACTTCTCTATTTCCGTTTTAAAAGTTAAATTCGGCGCATGCTTTTTCGCTATATTTACGCCCCCTATGTTAAGTATAGATAGTGCCACATGCTCACAATTTTGCTCCAACAAGTTGTATTGAAAATTTTCTGCTATGGTTATGGCCACAGCCTGTTCAAACATTGCCTTGCCAAGTGCCGGTTTAATTGAATATTGAGAACTGTTTTCATACTGTTCTGATATGTATTTACCAGATGTTGACACTCCATAACTCTTTTTGTTTTCAAGAAAATACTGAGTTTCGTACTTTCCCAAAACACTTATTCTCATTTCTGAGTCAGAATCTTTTAATTTATCCTGATCTTGAGGATAAAAGCTAAATAAAACTCCTTCTCCACTTTCGTTGACCAGCAAAACTCCAGCATGTCCCATTCCACTGGCCCCATCTGAATCATTTAAATAGTATGCTGTCGTAATTGATGTATCATCGAAATTTCTCAAATCTGTTATAGCATAGTTTGCAGTATATTCCGCTACCTTATCACCATTTCCAATTGCTATCTCGCGAACCTCTGTCAATTCTTCCATCAAAGCTTCTTTTGCAGGGGTATTATTAAAATCCTGTTCCTTGCGATAATCTGTATTTATAATATTTCTTTGATCCGGATTGTTAATAAAGTTACGCACTTCCTCCTCGTCAAATCCATATTTACCTACAAAAGTATCAACCATTGTTGTAGCTGCCTCTTTAATTTTTTCTTCAGCCTTGTCTTTTATCCATTCTTTCGCATCTTCAGCTTTTCCTTTTACCCATTCTTCTGCCTCTTCAACTTTTCCTTTGGCGTATCCAAGTACACAATCAAAATCCAAATCTGCTACATTTCCATAGTACAGCTCTGCTTGGTCTGGTATTTCTGCTTTTTCTTCCGGCAAAAAGGAAATCTCAGCATTTGCCCCGTCATAGCTTTTCTTTCTTCTCACTTTTTCAGCCGTTATACCCGAAGTTTTTTTCCGTTTATCACTTATAGCTTTCCAGGTTTTATCACCTACAACACCATCGGGAAAAAGGCCGTTATCCTCCTGAAACTTTATGACGGCATTGAATGTGTTTTTGCCGTAAATGCCATCTTCCTCTAGCTTTTCACCTCTGCCGTCGGTATAGCCCATAGAATTAAGTTCCTTTTGTAATTCCTTTATGGTATAAGGTGAGCCGGAATGTACCGAAAGCACAGAACCCTTTTCCTTCAGGCTTTCAAAATCTTCCTCATTTTCTGCGAAAGCATCCTCGGTTACCGCATTTTCCTTAATGCGGGCAGGGGAAGTTTCAAAGGCCTTGTCTATAGTGGCAAAAGCTCCGTGTTCCCTTGGATTATTAACATTATCCCGGGCTTCCACATCATTTTGCGGAGAGACTGCTCCGCTGTCTGTGTTGGAGAGGTTAGTATAATTTTCCTCTTCTTCCTTTTTCTTTTTATCCACCATAGATTTCCAGGTTTTGTCGCCCACAACACCGTCGGGAAAAAGTCCGTTGTCCTCTTGGTATTTTATGACAGCATTAAATGTGTTTTTGCCGAAATCTCCGTCCTCTGAAAGCTTCCTTCCCCAGGCGTCAGTATAACCCCACTCATTTAAGCTTTTTTGCATTTCGCGTATAGCGATTGGGTCTCCTGTATGGACAGATAGCGTGCTACCCTCATCTTTTAAGTCTTCAAATTCAATTTCGTTGTTTTTATTCATTTTATCATCCTTTCGTTAATTTTGCAAGTGTATTTACTCGAGTAACCCTGCATATAATATTATAACACATTTAACTTGATATGTCAATACTTATTTTGCTTCTAAAGTTATTTATAACCTTTGGAGCGGCTTTTAAAGCACATAAAAAAGCACCGCCTTTGGCGGTGCTTTTTTACCTTTTAGTTGTCTATTTATCTCTTTATAAGATTAAAATACTCATTATCCCAGCGGGTAGGATCCCAGTAGGAACGGGTGTTGGTGTCAAGCTGTGCAATTTTTACCATATCTTCATCGGTTAAAGCAAAATCGAATACATCCTTGTTTGCGATAATTCTTTCCTTTTTAACGCTCTTGGGAATAACTACATGGCCTGACTGTACGTGCCAGCGAACCATTACCTGAGCGCCGCTCTTTCCGTACTGCTGACCGATTTCGGTGATTACGGGATTATCAATTAAAGAGTGGTCCCGTCCGCCAAGTGGGCTCCAGGCTTCAACCTGAATTCCCATAGCCTTGCAGTATGCCTTAACATTCTTCTGCTGATAGGAAGGATGCATCTCAACCTGATTGATTGCAGGAAGAGTGTAGCCTCTGTCAAGTAAAGCCTGAATCTGATAAGGCTCAAAGTTACTTACACCGATAACACGAATTCTCTTTGCCTCATAAAAGGACATCAAAACTTCGTAAGCTTCAATGAAATTGGGAACGGGCCAGTGAAGTAAAAGCTGGTCCCAGTATCCCCCGGGAGCTATGGAAAGAGACTTTTCAATGCCCTCTTTAACTGTGTTGGCTCTTATATCAGCAGAAGCAACCTTGCTGGTTAAGAAAATTTCTTCTCTCTTTATTCCGCTTTCAATTACGCCCTTTGCCACGTCTTCTTCATTGTTGTATGCAACGGCAGTATCAATGTGGCGATAGCCTGCTTCAATAGCCCATCTTACGGCTGTGCTTGTTTCTGCACCGGGCTCTGAATGGAAAACGCCAAGACCAATCTGGGGAATTTCCACGCCGTTGTTCAATTTAATCATAGGTATCATAATTATTTTCCTTTCTACGCTCTGTTCTTTTCTGCAAGATTTAAAAGAGCTCTTATATATCCGTAGGCATAAGCGGTCTCCGCATAACCTTTTGTTACATCAACCATTCTGGGAGTGTGGTCCATTATAAGTGTGCCGTTATATCCCACTTCAGCTAAGGTTTTCATGATAGGAAGCATATCGTTGCTGCCCTCGTCTATAAAGGTTTCCTCAAAGAAAGGAAGCTTGCCACGGACATTTCTGAAGTGAACAAGATAAATCTTGCCTTTTTCGTTAAATTCACGGATAGCCTGGAAAATATCACCGAAGGTATCGGGCGCCTCTAAGCAGCATCCGCAGCAAAATTCCATTCCAAGGAAAGGACTGTCGCAAATGGAATATGCCTTTCTGTAATCGTCATAGTTTTTAATGAGGCAGGCAACTCCGCCCATGCTCTCAACAGGAGGGTCATTGGGATGAAGTGCCAGACGAACGCCGTATTCCTCGGCAAAGGGAATTACCTTTTTAATGAAGTAGGTAAAAGTGTCCCACATTTCATCAATGGTATATTCTCTTCCGTGAGTGAGACCTGTCTTTACAAAGGTTTCTCTGTCAATGGGCTTTTGAGTGTATCTGGTCTCTGTTGTGGTCTTGCCATCGGTAAATACGCTCATATCACATATTCTTGTAAGTGAACCGCCTCTTGCAGGTGCATCCCAGTCGCTTGCCCAGCAACCGTCAGGCTCCCAGGTAAAGGTAGTGGTGTGAATTCCTGCCTCGGATAAAATTTTAAGGCAGTCGATGAAATGAGCTATTGCCTCATCTCTCTTTTCTGTTCCCAAAATTATATCCTCGTTTTTAGCTATATGAACGGAGCCCACGTTAAAGAGTGTGATTCCGTGTTTTGCAAGACGGTCCTTTAAGTCCTTTATAAACTTAACGGTAAACTGCTCTTCGCTTATCCAGGTATAGCCGTGATTTATTCCCAGCTGCTCTAAAAATATCAAATCGGCTTCCGTTGCCAGTGGGTCAATTTTCGCACAGAGCTTGATGCCCGGTGCTAAAACGGGTAAATTCTTATGCATAAAAACCTCCGCTTATTTGCAGGAAATAAGGATTTTTCCTATGTTCTTTCCGCTCATCATTTTAGCTAAAGCTTCGGGTGTCTCGGAAAGAGGATAGATGTCGGAAACAATAGCTTCCACGGGAAGATTCTTTGAAAGTTCCAAAAGAGCATCAACGCCGTTGGCAAAGTCCTCCTGAGAATATAATCTTGAACCTATAAGGGTCTGCTCCTTAAAGGAAACCTTACCTAAGATAAATTCAACGGGTGCTCCTGATAATCCTAAGGACATAACAGTTCCGCCAACCTTACAGATATCGGGAAGCACCAAAAGGCTTGCCTTTGCACCTGTTGCATCGATAACGATGTCAAAGCCGGCGCCTTCTGTCTTTTCCTTTGCCACTTCCTTAAGGTCTGCTTCCATGGGATTAACTGTGTCAAGTGAAAGCTTTTTAGCAAGATTTATTCTGTCGGGATTTATTTCAGATACGGTAACGCTCTTTGCTCCGAGTCTTTTTGCATAGCTTGCAACAACAAGACCGATTGTTCCTGCACCTGCGATAAATACCTTTGATTTTTCGTTTACTCCTGCTCTTCTGCAAACGTGAGCTGCAACTGCGAAAGGCTCGGACAGTGCCGCTACCTCGTCAGATAATCCGTCGGGAGCTTTAACTAATTTATCAACATCTGCAACGGTGTATTCTTCAAATCCGCCGTTTTTGTGAATTCCCAAAAGCTTTAAATTTTCGCAGGCATTTGAGTAGCCACTCTTACATGCTGCACAAGTGCCGCATTCAACAACGGGGTTTACAACAACTCTGTCCCCTGCCTTAAGGTCGCCCTTATAACCTTCGGGGAGAGTTTCAATGACGCCTAAAATTTCGTGGCACAAAACAACGGGAGCTTTTGCGGTCATATGAAGTCCCTTATAAACTGTGATATCAGAGCCGCAAACACCGCCATATACCATTTTAAGAAGTGCCTCGTTTCCCCGGGGAATGGGCTTTTCAAGCTCGGTCATTTCTAAATCGTTCCAATTTTTCAATAAAGCTGCTTTCATTATTTAACAACACCTTTCTTATATGTTAAGCCAATGGCTTACGTGAAATCAATGTTTCAAATACTTCTTCTTGGCCTTTTTCAAGGACAATATATTCGCCGGGATGATTTAATGCATTTACGGGAGCTGACTGGGGCTGGATACTGATAAAGCCCTTATCTCCGCCCTTATTCCATACAACCCAGTTTTTGAAGTTAGCTGAACGCTTGTAGCAGTACTCACCTATTGTTGCCGTGTTAAAGCCTGAATCGGTATAGATATTATGAAGGTCAAGTCCCTCTGTGTTTCTTCCTGAAACAATCTGTCTGTCCTGCTCGGTTAAAGGAATTTCCTTTATTGCTTCAAAGTTTTCACCTGTTTCCCATGCTTTTCCCAAAGAAATGGATACGATGGGACGGGCATAAAACATTGTGTGAACGCCGAATACCAAAGGCATATTGCCCTCGCCCGTATTGAGGATGGAAAATCTCTGTTTGAGACCTTCATCACTTAAAGTGCAGGTTACTGTAAGACGGAAGGGGAAAGGATATCTTTCGCCCTTATTTTCATATTCGCCGATTGCCATGCTCTTTGACTTATAGATAAGCTTCATGGGAGCACTGTGCATAGAGCCGTGAATTCTATAAGGCTTATCGGGATAGGGGTGTGTCATGGTGTACTGCTTGCCTTCGAAGGGGAAACCGTTATTTGTAAGACGGTCGGGAGGCAAAAGCATAGGTGTTCCGAAAACCATGGGAGTTGCCTTGAAGTTTTCATCCGGGTCTTCGGGAGTTCTCAAAACATCGTCATCATTATATGTAAGTGAATATACGTTAAATCCGTAGTCCAAGGAAACTTTTGCTTTCCAGGGACCGTAAGAAAGTTCTACTGTATTCATAAATATAAATCTCCTTTAATAATCAGATTCTAATACTTAATTTCTTTATCCAGGGGATAAATGGGTCTTTTGCATTTTTTATAGGGCATATTTTCTATATCCTGAGTGAAAAGTCCGGGCAATTCCACGGGACAGTACTCACTTGTAATATCCTTATATGCCTTTCTGTAATGAACTGTTGATTTAAGACCGATAACCTTTTTCCTTGTGGGGTCTATGCCGTGAGCGTAAAATATTTCAGGGTCGTTGGGCTGAAGCTTGCAGGTGGTAACAATTATCTGTATATCCCCTACAACCAAAACCGCGCTTTTATGCACGTCGAAAAGTGCATCCTTAAACATATCACCGCGGTTATAATATTTACCGTCGCAAATCATCTTTACATAGGCTCTTAATTTAAGAGGCTCTCCCATTAAATCGGGATATACCTTTCCGCCCAGTTCCACGTCCACAAAATTGCCCACTCCTGCCTTTTCGGCACGAAGCACCGTCTCCCCGTCGCAGATAACACCGAATGTCGCACCCTTTAAGTCCTTTTCAATCATGGCACGAAGAAGATGCGTTCCGTCTGCACTGGAGCCTGCACCAGGATTGTCCGTAATATCCGCAATAAGTATGGGAAGGCTGTTTTCGTTGTTTTTTGCCTTGTCTAAAGCTTCCTCCAAGGGAACAGTTTCAAGTAAAAACTTTTCCCTGTTTTCCCATATATCACGGGCAAGCTCATCTGCAATTTTCTCCGCTAAATCTTTGTCATTATCGGTAATAACAATAGAGTTCATTCCCGACTCATATATATCGGCGGCGAAAAAGCCATGGGAGAAAGACGCCATTAAAACCTTGGGATTTTCCTCGTACTTATGAAGCTTTTCCACGAAAGACTCCATAGGCTCCGTATCCGTAGCAACGCTGGGAAGCAAAAGCGGGATATTTTTTACCGCCATAACGGGATTTATCTTCTTATCAAGCGTACCTAAAAGTAAAGCTGCCGCTTCAATGCCACGCTCATACATATCCGTATGAGGATAGTAGTCGTAGTGCACCATGGCATTTACGTTTTTAAGCATTTTTTCGGTGATATTGGAATGCAGGTCAAGGACCGTTACCATGGGAATTTCCATTCCCACCTTGCTTCTTATGTACTCCAAAAGGTCTCCCTCTCCGTCGTCGCTGTTTTCCGTTACCATAGCCCCGTGAAGTGCCAAAAGCACCGCATCTATCTTGGGGCTTTTTTCTAATGTTTCGTCCACCTTTTTATAAACGTGGTCAATAACCTCCTGCATAACGGGACCTGCGGGGTCAGCCACAGTTGCCAAAACAGGATGCAAAGTTACATCCTCCCTTTTATCAATTACGGTGAGCATACCGCCTATTGCACAGCGTGTTCCCCTGCTTTTTTCGGTAACCTCCGCACCCTCGTAGTAGCGATTGTCATAAAACTTCTGAAGACCTGTGGGAACAGAAGAAAAGGTATTGGTTTCGTGCTTGAATTCAAGCAGTAGAATATGATACATTTTAAGCTCCTTATTATTTGGGCTGTTTTCCTATATAAGCTAAGATACCGCCGTCAACGTATAAAATGTGTCCGTTAACGAAGTTACTTGCATCACTTGCCAAAAATACTGCAGGTCCAACTAAATCGTCGGTTGTTCCCCAACGGCCTGCGGGAGTTTTGGAAACAATGAACTGGTCAAACGGCTGACGGGAACCGTCAGGCATTCTTTCTCTTAAGGGAGCTGTCTGACTTGTAGCTATGTAACCGGGTCCTATGCCGTTACACTGAATGTTTGCTTCACCGAATTCAGAGCAGATATTTCTGGTAAGCATCTTAAGTCCGCCCTTAGCTGCTGCATAGGCAGAAACTGTTTCTCTTCCCAGCTCACTCATCATGGAGCAGATGTTTATAATTTTTCCGTGGCCCTTTTCAAGCATACCGGGAATTACTGCCTTGGAGCAGATGAAAGGAGCGATAAGGTCTGTGTCTATAACCTTTTCAAATTCAGAAACTTCCATTTCTGTCATGGGAATTCTTCTTATGATACCTGCATTGTTTACCAAAATGTCGATGATACCAACTTCTTCTCTGATTTTTGCAACCAGAGCCTTGATTTCATCTTCCTTTGTTACGTCAGCAACATAGCCGTGAACGTCAATGCCCTCTTCCTTGTAAGCCTTTATACCTCTTTCCATGCTTTCCTGGCTTGAGCAGTTGAAGCAAACCTTAGCTCCTGCCTTGGCAAGACCTACACCGATACCGAAGCCGATAGAGTGAGCACCGCCTGTAACCAATGCAACCTTACCTGTTAAATCAAACATTTCCATCATAAATAAAACCTCCTATTTTAAGTTTCTCTTGAATTGGCAACCGATATATGATAGAATAAATATATACCGATTGTTGTTTCACATTGCGAAACAACGTTTCACAATTATTATTATACACCTTATACCCATTGGGTGTCAATGCCTTTTATCGATTTTTAGGGGTGATTTTCGTTGTCAGAAACAAAAAATTCAGGAGTCCAGTCATTAGAGCGTGCACTTAATATTATCGAAGCCTTATCCTCCCGTTCAGGGGGGCTTGGGGTTTCAGAAATTTCAGAGGTAACCCATCTTCATAAAAGCACCGTTCACCGTCTGCTTTCTACCTTAAGGGCGTATAACTACGTTTATCAGGACGCCCGTACGGAGAAATATCTCTTAGGGTCAAAAATCCTTGAAATAAGCGGAAGTATAATGGACGGCTTCGACGTCCGCACCATCGCCCGTCCCGTTTTAGAGGCTCTTTGCCGTGATGTGGGCGAAGCCGTTCACCTTTGCATTTTAGACTCACTTGATGCAGTTTACATAGATAAAATTGACAATGAAACAAGGTCTATAAGGATGTACTCCCAGATAGGTAAAAGAATTCCCGTATATTCCTCCGCATCTGGAAAGGTTTTGCTTGCAGGAGAAAATAAAGATAAATTGGAGCTTTTGGCATCCCGTCTTGACTTTATAACCTTTACTAAATACACCATTAAAAATAAGGAAAGCTTTATTTCGGAAATTTCCGATATTTCCAAAAGAGGCTATGCCGTTGACTGGTTTGAGCACGAGGACAGCGTTTTATGTATCGCCGCTCCCATTTTCAACTTAGAAAAGAAAATTGTTGCCGCAATCAGTGTTTCTGCAGGTATATGGAATCTGGATGATGCACTTTTTTCAAAAATGCGTGAGGAAGTTTACTTTGCGGCAAAAAAGGTTTCAAAATATATGGGCTGCGGAAGCTATCCAATTGACTTTAACCCCGCCGAAAATGATTTAATAAGACTTACAGAATGTAAAAAAGACCGTCAATAACGGTCTTTTTTGTTTGGCAAATTTCCTTTTTTTAAATTAATTTTCTTTACGATTAAGCAAGGAAGTGAAAACAATTTCCATAAAATAAATATTATATCATGAATTATTCCAAATGGCAAAATGAACAAGCGGGCTATATAGTTATCATACCCCTGATGCTTTACTATAACTACCGGTTTCCATTGTTCGCGTCCTTCACATAAATCCAATTCTTCAGATATTGTATATTTCAGCCATTTTACATCTCCATTCATTTCTTTCCAACATTCTTCACAAAACTCTGCCATAAAATCACCCCTTTATATTATAGGTCAATTTCACCCTATTTTCAATAGGGAAATTTGCCATAATATTATTGGTGATGGATATGAACAGATTAAAAGAATTGCGATTAAAAAAGGGCTACACTCAAATTAAAATGCAAATGCTGACAGGAATTGACCAGAGCGACTATTCCAAGCTGGAAAACGGAAAAAGGTATTATACTTTCGAGCAATGCCGAAAAATTGCCGTTGCTCTTGAAACCAGTATGGACTATCTTGCAGGCCTTACAGACGAAGAAAAGCCTTACTCAAGAAATAAGTAAGAACATAAAATTTATTCCAAATGTAAAAAATAAAAAAGACGTAGAAAGCAAGGCCACCACCAGATAAGGAAGTATTGGTTTTGAATGGCTATTTTCCGCTTATACTGCACAAAAAAATCCCGAAATACGTGAGTATATCGGGATTTTTTATGATTTGTCTAAACAAAAAATATCTCAATTCAAAACTGC
>JAZNEB010000025.1:0-182242 GCA_045588365.1 Clostridia bacterium
TCCATATCGTACCTCCGATAATTAGATATTATCCTTTATTCACATTCAACTTCTGACGAGGGTGTTTGCGCTTTAATATCTGTTTTTGTTTTGCGGTAGAAACATGGGTATATATCTCTGTTGTGGTTATTGAACTATGTCCTAAAATTTGCTGTATGTAACGAATATCTACATCCGATTCAAGAAGCATTGTTGCGAAGGTATGCCTAAACATATGCGGTGTTACATGTACTGTAGATGAAATTTGATTTGCATATTTGTTTATCATAAAACGAACGGATTGATCGGAAAGGCGATTTGAAAGCCTGTTCACAAAGAAATAGCCTGTATTATCAATTTCAGCCTTAAAACATTTTTTGTATTGCTTTAAGGCTGTTAGAACATCAGGAGTGCAAATCTGGATTATTCTTTCCTTTGAGCCTTTTCCAAATGTTTTTATATAACTATCCGAAAGATTAACATCGTCCGCTTTTAAATTACATAGTTCAGACACACGAAGTCCTGTTGCAAACAGCAGCTCCAATACGGCTATATCCCTGATAATACACTTTTCAGAGTATGGTGTTTTACATTCTTCTAAAGATAAGTAGGCCTTATTTAAAATTTTTGTAAGTATCTTTTCAGGAATAGTCTTGGGTAATATAACCGGCTCTTTAATTTTAAAATGAATTTTACCGAACGGGTTATCATCAATTAGTTCTTCGTAGGTAAGATATTCGAAAAATGCTTTTAGTGAAGCGAATTTTCGTTTTATAGATTTTGGCTTGTATTTTGAATGTAAACTTTCGAGATAATTACATATTAACTCTTTGTTAGAACAATTTTGCTGATTTCTTATAAAACTTTCAAATTGTTTTAGGTCTATACTGTATGCTTTTACTGTTTTAGGGTTAAGACCTTTTTGCAACTCACAATAAAACAAGTACTTTTTTATTAAACTTTGTATTTGCATAAAATAACTCTCCTTTGTATTTAAATTTAATCAAAATGACGGTATATTCGAGCCCCTTGCCCGAATATACCGTCATTTTAAGTTCAATAATATTTATCTTATATTTCTTTCAGCAGCCTAATTGCTTCATCAAGTGAAATATCTCCGGACTCACCACGCTCTTTAATATCCATAGCTAATGTACTCTGTTCAAGCCACTTGGAATAATCCAAGCCGTTTGATTTTCTCTTGAATAAACGGTCATAAGTTCTGTCATATTCTTTTTTTAGAGGAGACCTAAATTCATCTGAGTTTTCTTTTTTGTGAGGTCCTACCTTGCTACATATCCTGCCTTTTGGATCGTTAGGAGCCACTCTGTTGCAATAGTGAGTATCATGACCGGTTGGCAAAAGAAAAAATCGTTTGCAATTATGACATCTTTTAGGCGAGTGCTTAACATTTAATCCTCTGAATAAGTCTGAGTTTAAAAAGCCGCCAAGAGACCTGAAAATCACTCTTTCTGCCAGAATATAGTTTTCTTCGCAATCAGGATCAGGACAAGTAATATATTCAATATTTGCCGGCATTTCTGCCTTAAATGTAATTGCCGGATATTTTGGAATAAGCGATTCTAAGTTTTGCTGTAACTCTTTATTATTGAGAAACTGATATACTGCGTGTGCAAAATGTGCAGGTGTTCTTGCGGTAACATTTTCTATATATAAATCAACAAATGCAGTTGCATATATTTTGAAAATCAGTATTTCGTCATTGATTGATAACAAGGTCACTAAAATTCTGTTTAATATGCTTCTGCCTTCGCTTTTGGGATAAGTTTCATATATCTCCCTGAACTCTGATATGTATCTTTTTTTATCAAATTCAAAGCGCTCATACAAAGGCAGACTAAGAATAACATCTAATGCTTTGTTTAGGTACGGATAAAAGTCATTGAAACTACATGATGACACAATCATTAAATTTGATTCGTATTCCCCATAAAGTTTTTCCAGAAATACTGTTCTTAAATCTGCCAATACTGTTTTCAAATTATCAAGCTGTTCGTCCGATAATTCCAGAATTTCAGTTGAAATCTGACCAAGCGAGACTTTTTCTTTGCCGATAATAACATAATCTTTATAAAATTGTGCCGTTATATATCCAAAATCCAATGGTTTTTCATCTAAACTTTTTATATTTGCCATATAATCACTTCCACGATACATAATTTATAATTCCACTACTTTTTTAAATGGCGGGAAAATCGGTTGACGCAGTTCTTACAATATGTTAGAATAGCCACACAACAAATTATACACGATACAAATAAAAATGTCAATCGTGGAATTTGAACCTTGAAAATTTAATAGCCGTACCGCAAGGGATACATTCTCGGGGAAGTGACGCCACGATATGAGCGCACCAAGAGATGCAAACACGATGTCGGTGTCAAACAAGGCAAGAGGTCAGGAACTATAGCGGAATACGGTGCAAAGTTTAGTGAATACACACTTATTGCCTATATTATTTTTAAGGCGGTCAAAAATCTATAGAAAGGAGCTTCATTAAGGCAATAAAAAGTATTTAATTTTAATCATTAATCCGAGAGGAGAATTTTTATGAATAAGAAAGAAATACCTATGGACTTTAATGAAGACTTTGCTATAGATACAGACAGAGAGTACAATTCCGAAATTGCCACCTCGGTTAGACGGAGATATTCATATAGTATCACCGACAACGAAATGGTAAAAACAAGGAAAACTCATGTCGGCAATTTGAATTATATTGTGAATTCAATCTTTGATATGAACTCAAAGAAAAAGGTTGAGGACCATATACGAAGACTGATAACAATAGATATTCAGGATAATATAGACAAAGTCTACTAAAAGTCTGGACTTTTCAATCGGTTTAGGGTATTGTGTTGTTGTGAAATATCTACTCACAATACTCTCAATCGGTTTGACTTTGAAGGAGGGAAAGAATTATGTCAAACCAAGATCATGATTTAACACTATTATATTGCAGATTATCACGAGAGGATGACCTTGAAGGCGATAGCAACAGTATTGAGAATCAGAAGAAAATTATCTTAAAAGCTGCTCAGGACTATAACTTTGATAATTTAGTATGGCTGATTGATGATGGCTTCACAGGAACAAACTTCGACCGACCTGATTTTCAAAAAGGGATGAAGTTAATAGAAGAAGGTCGAGTTAAGAACTTTATTACAAAGGATTTATCAAGACTCGGTAGAAACTATCTTCAAGTAGGAATGTACACCGATGTCATCTTTCCAAAATACAATGTTCGATTTATTGCCGTGCAGGACAACTATGACTCCAATAATGTTGAAAGCAATGATATAGCTCCGATTGTGAATCTGTTTAACGAATGGCATCCCAAGGAAACATCAAAGAAGGTTCGTGCAGTTTTCAGAGCCAAAGCGGAGCGTGGCGAACGAGTAAGCTCACAAGTGCCATATGGTTATGCGAGAGATGAAAGCACACCCATAGGTTCTAAAAAATCAATCAAGCTTGTAATTGATGAAGAAACTGCAACAGTTGTAAGGGAAATCTACAGATTATGTGCAAGCGGACTTGGTCCTACATATATTGCCCATAACCTGAAAGAGAGAAAAATCCTTAAACCATCAATATATAGCTATGAGAAAAATGGCAAGTACGGTGCTGTTACAGATGTAACCGATCCTTACGGATGGAATGACAGAACAGTTGCAGGGATTCTTGACAATGAGGTTTATATCGGAAATACGATAAACCTCAAAGCAACAACAGTTTCATACAAGAATAAGCGAAAGATACAAAGACCTGAAGAATGGATTAGGGTTGAAGGTACTCATGAAGCAATCATTGATATGGATACTTGGGAAATTGTTCGCAGAGTTCGAGAGGGAAAACGCAGAAGAGATTCCATGGATGGAATCAATAAATATAGCGGTCTTCTGCATTGTGCAGATTGCGGACAAAAGCTTTACTTTGTCAGAGGTAAAACGCTACAGTCTTCAGCATTTCATTTCATCTGTAGTAGATATCGAAAACACAAGGGCGAAGAACAATGTACACCACATTCAATACGAGAGGTTGTTCTGGATGAAATTATCCTTGAAGAAATCAGGAGAATTACATACTATGCCAGAACAAAGACTAAAGAGTTCGCTGAATTCATAAATCAAAAAACCTCTGCCGAAAGCCGAAAAGAATTGTCGGCAAAAACAGCAGAGCTTGGAAGATTGAAAAAGCGTAAGAATGAGTTGGAATCCCTGTTCAAAAGACTGTATGAAGATAATGTATTAGGACGAATCACAGATGACCAATTCCATATGCTATCTGGCAGCTATACAACAGAGCAAAAGGATGTAGAATTGCGAATTCCGGAGCTGGAAGATGAAATCGAAGCAATTAAATCTTCGGTAACGAATACGGACAAGTTCATTGCACTGGCAAAAAAATATGTGCATATACAAGAGCTAACACCTGAAATTCTGTTGACCTTTGTATCCAAAATTGTTATACATGAACGAAGTGAAAAACGGTCGAAAAGCGCCACACAGCAAATCGATATATATTTCACTCACATAGGAAATACTTGCGCAATTTAAAGCAAAGGAAAAGGGCGAACAGCCTAAACTGTTCACCCAACTTCCGCACCATTACAAGTATTTCACTAAACATCCCTTAGAGAAACACCCGAATGGACTGTTTTTTCTTTTTTGATTGATATTTATATCATACGCTCTTGTCGGGTTATGAGACCGACGAGCGTGGCTCGTTGGGTGAGGTTGCGAGCGCCGCCGGTGGCGGATAAAGCGAGCATAACGAAGCGCAGCGGTCAAAGTTCATAGGCGAAAGCCGAAATGAACTTTGGGTACCGCAAGAGGCTTTTGAAAATAAAGTTTTCAAAAGATAACCCGAAGATGCTTTGCATCCAACGGGTCATGTGGCTTTGGCATTTTTATAAAAAATGCCTGTGCCCATCTCCGCAACCATGAAAAAAGCGTACTGAATTTTCAGTACGCTTTTTTCAGCGATATAAATTCCTGACGGAATTTGCGATATACCTTTGGTGCGATATATTACTTTGTAATGCGATATGTCCCTTCGGGACGAGAAAAGGAATTTATATCATATCGCAATCGAACGAAGAGAGAGTATATCGAATTTGCAAAGCAAATATATCGCACGAGCATGAGCGAGTATATCGCCTAAAAATATACTGCATCTATTATGTAGCCGAAAGGCGGAATAAAATGACAACTATGAGGGTGTCATTTTTTTGTAGGTAAATTTGAAAGAGAGGAGTTTTTCGCTATTCATAATTATTTTTATATTTAACAGGAGATATGCCGTGTGCCTTTTTAAATGCATTGGAAAAATAGTATACATTCTCGAAGCCACACCGATCGGCGATTTCTGTAATGCTATAGGTTGTTCCAACTAGTAAACGCCTTGCTTTTTTCATTTTCTCATTTACAATATACTGTCCCACGGACATATTAAAGGTACGGCGAAATCTAAAATTTAATGTAGACATATTTGTTCCAACGTTATTACAAATATCCTGTATTAATATTTTATGTCCGAGGTGTTCTGAAATATATGTAACGGCAGACGCAATGAGAAAATCTTTTACTGTTTGTTCTTGCGGATGTGCATTGTTTTCAATCTGTTCAGAATAAATCATAAATAAAATGTCTGTCAGCAAGTGTTCTCGGTGATTCACAGATAAAAGATCATCATGCATCAAGAGTTTTTCGATTGCCGATATGTTTGAGAGAAACCTTTTTTTATCCCGAAATATCAATTTCCCGTAAGGAATGTTAAAAGAATATGGGCAATTCAAATTAACTGTAAATTTTACATACACAAATTCAAGGGGGTCAATAACATTACGTCGAAAATACAAATAATCAGGAAGAATCAGACAATCTCCGGGAACTATATCTTCTGTTGTGCCGTCATGTTCAATACGGAAACTGCCTTTTTTTATAAAAAAGAGTGCATGTGTTGGTTGATATCCTTCAGTTACATCGAATTCATTACGTGTTGATATTTTGGATTCTATAATTCTAAATGGAAAATTCATGTTTTCTCCTTATTTTGTTGATGGATTTTATAAATATAATTTTATCATATTGTATTGTATTTGTCAATTTATTACATTAAAATAAGTGTGAAGGTATTACAAAAAGGAGAGCTTGATATGGAAATACAAATAAAAAAATCTTTTGAATGTGATGTGCTTGTGATAGGGGGTGGTGTGGCAGGATTTGGCGCAGCGTTAGGTGCGGCAAGAAACGGAGATAAAGTTATTTTAACAGAAGAGAATGGTTATTTGGGCGGTTGTGCAACGGCGGGTTTGGTTGCACCGTTTATGACCTGCTTTGATCGTACGGGTGAAAAACAAATCATTCGAGGTGTTTTTGATGATTTGATACGTCGCTTGGTAAATGAGAATGGAGCTATTCCGCCCGAAGATTGCCGAAAAATGGACGGTTATTCGGGATATAATCCATTCCATACGGGACATCTTGGCACGACTCCGTTTGATAAAGAGGTGTTGAAACGCGTAATGGAGGAAATGTGCATAGAGGTCGGCGTAGAGTTAAAGTATCATTATCTTTTTGTTGGAATGGAAAAGCAAGACCGAAACTTGACATCGTGTGTTTTTGCTACAAAGAACGGATTTTATAAAATTAATGCAAAAACCTTTATAGATTGTACGGGAGACGCAGATGTTTGTTGTGCTGCCGGTGCGGAAATTTTGTTCTCTAACGAAAACGGAGAATTGCAGCCTTCGTCTACCTTCTTTTTGATAGACGGAGTAAACGAAGAAGTCGTGGAGGCTCATATGGGAAACCATTCGTTGCCTGAAAGAGAACGCAGATGGATGGACATAATAGATAAGGCACGAGATAGGGGTGAGTTCCCTTGTGGTACTAAAAAGGTACGCATATTTAAACAGTTAAACGGCGTGTTTGCTGTCAACATGTGCCAGATAGACGAGCCGTTTGATGTTATCGATCCTGACAGAATCACGGAAGCCGAGATTGAGGGAAGAAAACAAGTGAAAATAATATTTGATTTTTTGAAAAAGCATATTCCCGGATTTGAAAATATTCGATTGTTAGAATCCTCTGCCCGTATTGGTATAAGAGAATCAAGAAGAGTTGTAGGAGAATACATATTAAAGCACGAAGATATATTGCAAGCAAAAATCTTTGATGATGCTATCGTCATTTTATCAAGCACTGTAGATGTTCATACGTCATCAGGAGTTATCTACACTCCTAACAACGCTAAAGCACCTTATTCAATTCCTTATCGTTCTATTGTGGCAAAGGGGTTTGATAATTTGTGGATGGCAGGAAAAAACGTATCTGCGGACAGATTTGCACATGGGGCAGTACGTGTTATGCCACCGAGTATTGCAATGGGACAAGCGGCGGGAGTGGCCGCATCGTTAGCATGTAAATTAAATACAAAAGCGAAAGATGTGCCGTATAACAAATTGAGATCTGTATTGATTGAACAAGGGGTATATTTATTCGACACTGTACAGTAAATTTGATTGTGTGCCTTTTTCAAAACAAAAATCTTAAATATCCCTATGGTTCGGCTTTCCCAGAAAAAGAAAAACAGTCCAATGGACTGTTTTTCTTTTTATCATTTAATAACTGTTTCTATAAAGCGGTTTAATATAGCCGCAATTTCCGCTCTTGTTGAATAGTCCTTGGGGTTAAGTGTGGATTCTGATTTGCCTTTCATAAGTCCTGAGCCGGAAGTCCATTGAAGTGATGGGATTGCATATTCTGAAATTTCAAAAAAGTCATCATAGGATAAAATATTGGTATTTTCACCCACAGAAACATCAATACCCTTATACTTTGCAAATCTATGCATAATAGCCGCTATCTGCTCACGGGTGAGATTTACATTAGGAGAAAAGGTCGTTTCGGTAGTGCCGTTTACAATGCCGTTATTCTTTGCCCAGGCAACTGCAAATTCATAATATGAGCCTTCTTCCACGTCGCTGAAGGGAAGTCCGCCGAAAACGGAGGGAGAGCCCTCGAGTCTGTAAAGAACCGTAACCAGCATAGCACGGGTTAAGTTGTTTCCCGGAGCAAATTCTTTTGCATTTACGCCGTTCATAAATCCGTTTTCATTTACAAACTTAACACCGTCGTAAAACCAGTCATTTGTATTGACGTCTGTGAAGGGATTTTTCCATTCGGGTTTTTCCTGAGCAACTTCATTTACTGCGAAACAGGGGGAGATATCGCCCTTTGACCATTTTTTCATAGAATAGGGAATAGCTGACACGCTGATTGATTCTTCCATATCTCTGTTAAGCCAGGATGATAAGTCGTTTTTAAGGTGCGAAGCTGTAATCTGAATTGCGGCTTCTTCTTCGAAATATACACTGCCGAGGTAGTAGTTGTTAAGCGTTTTAGCCCCGGATTGATTTTGTGCTATAGGCCATACAACACCTGTTCCTGCCAGAGAGCCTGAAAAATAGCAATTGGAAACAACTCCGTAGTTTGTCCATGCAATTCCGCCTATATCTCTGCCTGTAACGGCAGCGTCAGACCAACAGTTTATAATTGTACCGCCGCTTCTGAGGGAACGGCAAATAGCTCCCGTATATGTTTTGTTGGTTACAGAACCCGTAACGCCTAAATTCATAATAACGCCTGAGGTATAGGGGAACAGGCAGCCGTCCGCATCTGAATCTATGGCTATGTTTATGGTGTAGCCGTTACCATCATATATACCATTAAAGGCCTGAGCGGAGCCGACACCCTTATAGCTTTCGATTTTTGATAAATCAAGATTTGCGGTTTGCTTGAAATGAACACTGTTGTATTTTTCGCCGGAAATCATAGCTTCCGTAAAAGCTAAAAAATCATCTTCTGAAGAAATTAAAAACGGACGCTCTCTTGAACCGTTAGGAGTTACATCGGCATTGACATTGCTTCCGACAGTTATAAAGCAGGAATCTGCGATGTTTCCGCTTTCCTTTGATTTTGCCATTACATAAAAGCTTTCTGCTGTTTCTGACGGGCTTATATAAAGGAAGCCATCCCTTGCGATATATGTACCTTGGGAAACCTCGCCCTCTATGGTCCATACAATTTCCTTTGAGAAGTTGCCTTCGCCTCTGACAAAGGAGTCGATGGTCAAAGCCTCGCCTTTATTTAAGGTGGCGTTCTTGGGAGAAACGGTTACACTTGTAACAATGGGTGCGGGAGCATCGGGAACTACCTGGGCATTATCATTGCTCGGGATATTGACGGTGCTTATATCAACCATTTCTCTGGGAACATAAAATCTTCCGCCCACTTCAAAGCCTAATTTATAGCCAAGACTTTTTTTAACACCGTTTTCATAATATACTGACTGGTTTGCGTAAATGTATTTGTTTTCCGAGTTGAAAGTGAATTTTCTCTGAGTATCATAAACGCCTAAATCGGTAACATCTATGAAAAGCTCTTTTGTGAGAGCACCTAAATCAACTCCCATCAAAGAAGCACACCAGGGGGCGATGGCGGTATTGTCAATAACGTAATTTGCTCTTGTTTCGGGGGTATCTCCTAAGGCGGGATTTAATCCTTCTATAACTGAAACTCCCTCGGGAACATACATCCAAACCCCCACATTCTGGGCTGAGTGGTCTGTTGTGCCCCAGGATATAATGTTGGCAGCGGGAACAGAACCGTTCTGAATAACTTTAACTGCAACATCCAAGTACTTGGGAGGAACCATAGCTCCTGTATCGTGGTCGGGGGCGCAAACGATAACTGTATCTGTTCTACCTTTGGCAAATTCAAGAGCAACCCTGAAGGCTTCGTCAAAGGCAAGATATTCGCTGGTTGTACCAAGAGCGTTGTTAAGATGAGCGGCATTATCAACCTTTCCGCCTTCAACCATTAAGAAGAAGCCGTCTTCGTCTCCTGACAAAGCTGTGATTGCCGCCTTTGTCATCTCTGCTAAAGTGGGCTGACCCTTTTGTAAATTTATATCGTAGGGAAAGTTTGTTTCTACAAAATTCCCCCATATTTTGTCCCCGGGCTGAACAAAATTTAAGTCAGATTTGGATTCTGCTATAAGATAACCTCTTTCTGCGGCATTTTCAATGGTGGCATACTCTGAAACCATTCCATAGCCCGAGCCCATTACAACCTCAAGACCTCTGTTTTCCATCTGCTGATAAATGTTATAATAGTCATTTCTGCTCATAACATGAACGGCAAAGCCTGCGGGAGTTGCATGCTGCCATTCATATGTGGAAATAACACCTGTTGCCTTGCCGACAGATTCGGCTGCTTCAATTAAGTTTGCCTTGGGCTTTGAATTTACATCAACGCCAAGCCTTCCGCCGCCTGTCTTAAAGCCTGTGGACATAGCAGTTGCCGCTGCCGCAGAATCGGTAATCAATGTAGGATTGATTAAAGTTATCATACTTCCTGCAAGATAGGGCTTCAAGGCAAGAGGTGATGAGTCTGTAGGTGTTTTGTAAGGGTGTTTTTCCTCATTCAGCCCGCCTCTTATTTTCACTTCATTTGCCAGGTCATACAGTGCATAGCCACCACCGTCGGCTATCATGTAGATTATATTCTTTATCTGCGGAGCACTTTCCTTTGCCAGAATTGGAAGTGCAACAACTGATTGAGCAAAAACAATCAATGCAACAAGCATACAAGATAAAAATCTTTTTTTCATAATATTTTCTCCTTTTTTTAACAACATTTCTACGGATACTATTATATATATAAAGTCAATATATAAAGTCAAGAAAAAATTGTAATTTTATTGTATATCAAACCTTTTGCTTTGTCAATTCAAAAGTAACATTTTTTATCATTGACAATTTATTTATAAAAGGGTATAATTACTTCGGTTGGTTTGCAAAAAAACAAAAGGACTTGATGAAATGAAAGGCATAAACAGCGGAATCAACATTGAAAAAGATACAAAAATTCATCTTGAAGACAGAAAAGAAAGCAGAATTTTCTTCTGGTTTATCTGGCTTTTATATGCGGCGGTTTATATGACTAAAAATTCATATAACGGGGCTTTGGCATCGATTGTTGACGAAGGAATTTTAACCAAATCCCAGACGGGCTTTATAACAGGTATGTTCTACCTTATATATGCACCCTTTCAGGTGGTGGGCGGCATAGCGGCAGACCGTTACAGCCCCGAGCGAATGATAAAAATAGGACTTATCGGCGGAGCAGTTGCGAACACAATAATTTTCTTTAATCAGAATTATTACGTTATGCTCTTTTCCTGGATATTCAACGGTATCATCCAGTTCGGTATCTGGCCCTCAATTTTCAAGATTATAACCTCTCAGCTTGTAAGAAGCGACAGATCAAAAATGATGTTTTACATAAATTTTGCAACCTCTATAGGCCTTATTTTATCCTATCTGGTGGCGGCTATAGTGCCTGCATGGGAGTATAATTTTGCTTATTCGGCAATTTTGCTTTTGGTCTTCGCTTTAGGGCTTCACTTATTTGAAAGACATCTTAATCCATTGATGAAATGGGATAAGGACGAAAAGGACGAAAGTGTTAGTAATGTGGTTGTAAAAGGAGAACTGACAAAAATTCCCACTATGAAGGTTTTTGCTGCGGGAGGTTTTATGGTTATGTTCACTACCACCATTTTAGCAACAATCACAAGCCAGAGCAGGTCAAACTTGACTTCAATCATGTTTGTTGAAAATTATGCTTTTGTATCACCGTCATTGGGTAACGTTTTGAGCGCCCTTTTAATAGGAATGGGAATTGCAGGAACAATTTTAGCAGGTAAAATCAGCAAAAAGGTTAAAAATGAGCCTTTTGCGGTTGCCATGATATATGCGGCATTGACACCTGTTTATGCGGTTACTCTCTTGGTGGGAAAAGTTCCGATATATATTATAGCAGGGGCTTTGTGCTTTGCATCCTTGCTTGAAAGCGGAGCGGGTCTTTTCAGAAACTATTACACCATGGAATATACAAAGTACGGAAAAAGCGGAACTGCCGCAGGAATTATAAATGCAGGGTCTGCCGTTAGCTTCATGCTTGCAGCCTATGTAGTGCCTCTTATTGCAGAAAACCTGGGCTGGAAGGCGGTAACCATTCTGTGGCCTTCTATGGTGGTTATTTCAGCGGTGCTTGTTATACTTATAGTAAAAAGATATAAAAAATTCAAAAACGGAGATATAAGCTAAGTGTTTAAGATAGCAGACAAAAGGGAAAAATCCGAAATAATTAAATTTTACGACGAGGTTATTGAAGCCAATAATAAATCAGAAATAAACTTAAGATGGCAAAAGGATGTTCATCCGTCTCACCATCTTTTAAATACATCCGTTGATAATGGCGAGCTTTTCCTCTGGAAAGAAGATGAGATACTGGCAGCCTGCGTTATGAATAAAAGCAAAAACGAGGATTACAGCAAGGTTTCCTTTGAAGTGAAAGATGATGAAAATGTTGGGATTATACACGTCTTAGGTGTTTCTCCCGGGCATTTCAGGGAAGGTATAGCAGGGAAGTTTTTGGAAGGCCTTTTCCTCTTTGCTAAGGAAAAGGGGATAAAAGCAATAAAGCTTGATGTATTCAAGATAAATACTCCTGCCATAGCTCTTTATGAAAAGGCAGGCTTTATAAATCGGGGCGAAGTCAGAATGTTCGTGCCCCGCATAGGCTTTGAGGATTTTTATTTATTTGAAAAAGTAATAAAATAAACGGAACAAAAGGAGGGTGAAAATGAAAATTGCGATTATCGGAGCGGGAGCTTCTGGTCTTATTTCTGCATCAATCCTTAAAAAGAAAGGAATTGAATTCACCCTTTATGAAAAGGGGCAAAGAGCAGGAAAAAAGCTTCTTGCAACAGGTAACGGAAGATGCAATCTTACAAATATTAACATCACCTCCGAACGTTATCACGGGGACAGAGATTTTGCCTCATATGCTCTTTTTAAATTTGATAATGAGTGTCTTAAGGACTTTTTCAAGGCAATCGGCGTGCCCCTAAGAGCTGAGGGCGACAAGATATACCCCTACAGCTTTCAGGCGTCAAGCGTTCTTGATATGTTAAGGCTGGCATCGGGAATGAGTGAAAAATGCGACTGTGAGGTTCTTAAAATCAAACCCTTGAAAAATGGTTTTTCAGTTGTAACAAAAGACGGGGAGGAAGCCTTCAGTAAGGTTATTGTGGCAACTGGCGGAAAAGCGGCAAAGAATTTATCAGGTGGCGGTGCTTACAACCTTCTTACTGATTTAGGTCATAAATTAACGCCCTTAAAGCCTGCTATAGTTCAGCTTAAATGCGATGGTACAAAGGCGTTAGAGGGCATAAAAACTGATGCTTTGGTTAAAATGGGGGAAAGAGAAGAATTCGGGGAAGTGCTTTTCACCTCCTACGGACTTTCGGGACCGCCCATACTTCAGCTTTCAAGAGATGCCAAAGGAAAGGATATTTCTCTGGATATAGCTCCTGATTTAACCTATAATGATATTGTAGAAATTTTAGAGGAAAAGAAAAAGATTTCCTACCTGACCTTAGAAAATCTTTTTACAGGCTTTATAAACAAAAAGCTTGGAAGAGAAATTGTTAAAAAATGTGAAATAGGTCCCTTTTCAAAGGGAGTGTCCCAGTTAAGCGGTAGAGATATTAAAAAGCTTGCTTCACACATAAAGAATTTCAGCTTTCATATAAACGACACCAAGGGCTTTGAGGATGCGCAGGTAACCGCAGGGGGAATTTCCTGCAGTGATTTTGATAAAACCACAATGGAGTCAAGGCTTTATAAGGGTCTTTATGCGGCGGGAGAAATTTTGGATGTTGACGGGGACTGCGGCGGATTTAATCTTAAGTGGGCGTTTTCATCTGCCGTTTTAGCAACGCTTTCCGCTTTGGGAGAGGAATTTCTATGATTAAAATAGACGGAATTAAAATGGGATTGGATTATAGTTTCCAATCCCTTAATGATAAAATCAAAAAATATACAGGCGAAACGCCAAAGGAATATTTTATATACAAAAAAGCAATTGATGCAAGGCGGAAAGACGATATTCATTTTGTGTTTTCCGTTGTTGTTAAATCGGATAATGAAGAAAATATATTAAAAAGGGTTAAAAATGCCAAACGGTTTGATAATAAGAGCTATGAATACCCTGTTCTTAAAAGAGAAATGAAATCCCGCCCCGTAGTGGTGGGAAGCGGACCTGCCGGAACCTTTGCGGCTCTTTGTCTTGCAAAGGCAGGAGCAAAGCCCATAATTATCGAACGGGGTAAAAGGGTTCTTGAAAGAAGCACCGATGTAAAATCTTTCTTTAAAGGAGGCTCGTTAAATACCGAATCGAACGTTCAGTTCGGTGAAGGGGGAGCAGGAACTTTTTCTGACGGCAAGCTTAATACGGGCACACATTCGCCCTACATAAGAAAAATTTTGGAAGAGTATGTTCACTTCGGGGCAGATGAAAATATTCTTATTGATTCAAAGCCTCATATAGGAACTGACGTACTTAAAAAAATAGCAGTTAATATAAGGAAGGAAATCGAAAGCCTCGGGGGAGAATATCTGTTTTCCAAAAAGGTTACCGATATAGAAATTAAAGACGGGAAAATAAAGGCCTTATATATACCAGAGAGAATAGAAACGGAAAATGTAATTTTGGCAATAGGGCACAGCGCAAGAGATACATTTTTGATGCTTCATGAAAAAGGCGTTGCTATGGAGCAAAAGGCTTTTTCAGTGGGTGTACGTATTGAGCATCTTCAGGAGGATATAAACAAAATCCAGTATGGTTCTTTTGCAGGACATAAGGCTTTAGGTGCGGCAGACTATAAATTCGGGGACGATTGCTATAGCTTTTGTATGTGTCCCGGTGGCTTCGTTGTGGCATCCGCATCTGAAGAAGGGGGTATTGTTACCAACGGAATGAGCTATTCGGACAGAGCGGGAGTAAATGCAAACAGTGCTCTTTTGGTGAATGTGAACTCTCTTGATTTCGGAAGCGGTCTTTTTGACGGAATGAATTTTCAAAGGAAACTGGAAATGGCGGCATATAACATAAGTAGAAGCTATCTTGCTCCCTGTCAGATGCTTTCTGATTTTATAAAAGGAAATAAAACCGAAAGCTTCAGAAGTGTGAAACCCACCTATGAGCCGGGGGTTATACCTTATGATTTAGGAAAAATTCTTCCTGAAAAAGTATCGGGAAAGCTAAAAAGCGGAATATTGAACGTAGATAAAAAGCTTTCGGGATTTGCTTTCGGTGATGCGGTTCTTACAGCGCCCGAAACCAGAAGCTCATCGCCCGTAAGGATTTTAAGGGACGAAACTTTTAACGCCTTAGGAATAAAAGGACTCTATCCTTCAGGAGAGGGGGCAGGTTATGCAGGAGGCATTATGTCTGCCGCAGCCGACGGAATAAGGTGTGCGGAAGCTTTAATAAATAATTTCAATATAAAAAACGAGCGATAAAATTATTGCTCGTTTTTTCGTTTTTTTGTTTTAACCTTTGATGGAGAAATTCCGTAAAAATTACTGAATGCTTTGGAAAAAGAGGGCGGGTCATTGTAACCGGCTTTTTCGGCAACTGAGGTTACGTTTTCACCATTGGTAAGCAGTGTCATTGCAAGTTCCAGTCGTTTTTTCAAAAGAACTTCTCTGATGCTTTTGCCCGAAACGCTTTTAAAAACCCTTGCCAGATATCTTTTGTTAAGCTTCATGTGCTTAGAAACTTTTTCAACCGTTATATCCCCGGTAAAGTGATGGTTTATATAAAGCATTGCAGCATTGAAGTGCAGGGTATTAAGGTCAGGGGTAACTGATGAGCCCAAAGAATACGTGGCGCAAAGCTTGAAAAGAAAGGAAGAAAGATAAAAATCTACCATGTCGTCTTTCAGGCAAATTTCTATGAATTCATCAAATAATGCAGAGGGGAATGAAAAAACTCTGGTAAGATAATTGAACTTAAAAGCAAAGGCGCCTGTAAAGCAAATGTGTGCGTAATACCAGGGGTTTTTCTTATCAGGAGCATAGAAGCACTTTTCATAAGGCTTAAGGAGAAAGCCTTGATTTTCCCCGACAGTATAGCTTTTATCACCAATTTTAAAAGTTCCGCTGCCTCTTTTTACAAAAAAGAGCATATAGCGTGAATGTGCACTTCTGTTCATCTCCCAGTTATTTATTGAACAGTCTTCAAAGCCGTATTCAAGAGGAACAAGGTCCTGTAAAGGATTTATTTTATCTACGTGGGAAATTGCCCTGTTCATTTTGTTAGCCAAAAAATCAAATCCTTTCTATTCATTCTTCTGTTTGTAAAAAAGCCCTTTATTCTGAGCAAATCGACGTTTGAATTCGCTGGGAGTAAGGGAGCACCTTTTCTTAAAGCATTCTGAGAAATAATTGGGACTCGAAAAGCCTAAAGCCTCACTTATCTGGGAAATGGCAAGCCCGTCTTCTATCATGTCCATGGCGTGGATTATTTTGAGATTGTTGAAGTACTCCATGACTCCCGTGCCCGAATAGGTCTTGAAAATCTTTTTCAGGTTGCTTAAGCTCAGATGACAAAGATGTGCAATATCGGGAGAAGTCAGGTTTTTATCTATATTTTCATTCATTACACTAACTATTTTTTTGTAGTGCTCGCTTCCTCTTGTTTTCTGCTGGCTTTTATTGGGTGTCTGATTTAAGATGAGTCTTAAAAGTAAATTTTCAAGATTGATGGCTACAAGCTGGTTTTTAACCGAATCCTCAAACTCCATTAAAAATGTAGCTCCGTCCAATATTTCCCTTAGCAGCAGGGCGGAGTTTTCGTCAAGATTATAAACACCCTCCCCAAGAATATCGAAATCAGAAACACTTGAAGAAAAGGTTATTATAATAAATGAAGGCTTTGTTCCATCGCTTGACCAGATTCGGTGAAATTCCATGGGTTTATGAAAAATTATATCGCCTTTTTTAAGCTTATATATACGTTCATCTTCCGCAATACCTGCAACGCCGTCCACAATATAAACCAGCTCCCAGAAGTTGTGGCGCTCTCCCACGGTACTGAAGTTTTCGTTTTTTGTGGTTTCGAAAGCGGAAAACAAAGCTTCGATATTTATTTTCCTGTTTATCCTGAGCATTTTATCACTTCCTCTTAAAAAAAGTAGCCAAAAGTGTAAGAAAAGTGTCTTATATCCTATTGATTTTAGAATTAAGTTGCAATATAATTATAGCACAAGGTAATTTTTTTGTAAACATTAATTTACAAAAGACAGGATTTATAAAAAATGGAGGTAGTTTTTATGAACAAAATCGGTATTATTTTCGGCTTGGAGGAGCTTCTTGCAGGCAAGACTGATGACCTTTTCTCTTTCGGTCTTGACTCCATTCAGCTTCGTTGCTGGTTCCCCCAGAATATGACAAAAGAAAATGCAGAAAAGGTAAAGGAAATTCTTGGCGATAAGCTTGAGGTAACTTCTGTATGGGCAGGCTGGTCAGGTCCCTCAGTATGGAACTTTATCGGCGGACCCGAGACACTCGGTATTGTTCCTCCTGCGTATCGTTTCCAGAGAATGCAGGAGCTTAAAAAGGGTATAGATTTTGCTCAGATGCTTGGTGTTAAGGATGTTGCAACTCACATGGGATTTATTCCCGAACAGCCTGTATATCCTGAATATCACGGGGTTGTAGAGGCAATCAAAAATGTAGGTGCATACGCTAAAGCTAAGGGAATACATTTTAATTTTGAAACAGGTCAGGAAACTCCCGTAACTTTGATGAGAGCTATGGCTGATACAGGACTTGATAACCTTGGTGTAAATTTGGACCCCGCAAACCTAATCCTTTACGGAAGAGCAAATCCCGTTGATGCTGTTGGAATCTACGGCGATAAGGTACGTGGCGTTCATCTTAAGGACGGAAATTATCCTTCGGGAGATTTTTCCAAGCTTGGACAGGAAACAAAGGTTGGCGAAGGAAGCGTAAACTTCCCCGTATTCATAAAGAAGCTTGTTAAGGAGCAGGGGTATACAGGCGACCTTTATATCGAAAGAGAAATTTCAGGCGACCAGCAGATTAAGGATATCAGAGATACTATCGTTTACATAAAAGATTTACTTAATAATTTAGACTGAGTTTTAAGGAGGTTTTTGTTATGTTGACAGTTGGACTTATCGGATGTGGCGGAATGGGTAATATGCACCTTAATTGTTATCTTGCGCTTAAGGACAAGATAAAAGTTGTTGCAGTTGCCGATGTAGTAGAAAGCAAAAGAGATGCCTTCGCAAAAAGGGCAGAGGTTAAAAGCTACGCTTCAGCGCAGGAGCTTTTGGACAATGAAAAACCTGATATAATTGATATTTGTCTGCCTACCAGTTTGCACGCAGAATACGGTATAAAAGCTATGGAAAACGGAAGCAATCTTTTTATCGAGAAGCCTATATGCTTAAACGACGAGGAAGCTCGTCTTTTACTTGAAACCCAGAAAAAGACAGGCGCAAAGGTTCAGGTTGGTCAGGTTGTCCGTTTCATGGACGGATATAAGTATCTTAAAAAGGTTGTTGAAGAAGGCACTTACGGAAAGGTTGTAACAGGCGTCTTTGAAAGGCTTTCCGCAAATCCCAGGTGGGCTTGGGAAAACTGGTTTAACGACCCTGAAAAGAGCGGAACAGTTGCCCTTGATCTTCATGTACACGACACAGACTTCATTCGCTATATAATGGGAGAACCCGAAAACATAGAGTCTCAGGGTATAAGAGACGAGAATGGAGTTTTGACACACATTTTCACAAAATATAACTACGGCGAAACAGTGATTTTTGCAGAAGGCGGATGGGATTTCCCCGACGGATATCCCTTTGCGGCAAACTACAGAGTAATGCTGGAAAAGGCAACAATCGAGCTTCGGAAGGGTAAGGTAACCGTTTATCCCGTGGGAGACAAGGCGTTTGAGCCTGAATTTGGCAACGAAAACGAAATAAAAGTGGATTCGGGAATCAATATTTCAAGTCTTGGCGGATATTTCAATGAAATAAACTATTTTATTGACGAGATAGTTTCAGGAAACGGAAAAGAGATAGCTCCCTTAAGCGAGGGTATAAAATCCGCACAGCTGGTATATAAGGAAATTGAATCCGCAGGCGGAAAGGTATTAAAATAAAGTGAAAGGAAGGCTCCGGCCTTCCTTTCACTTTATTGACTTTTATAAGAAAAAAAGCTATAATAAGCAAGGGAAGTGATTTTTTTGAAGATAATGGATTTACATTCGCATACAAATTTCAGCAGTTGCGGAAGAGACGAAGCCTTTTTGGTAGTGGAAAAAGCAATTGACTCGGGAATAGAGCTTTTGGGAATAACCGACCATAATTACGGAATAGGTGAAAGAAAAAAAGCATATAGTGAGCTTATAGGAGAATTAAAGGAGAGATACAAGAAAAAAATAATGCTTCTTTGCGGAGTTGAGATATCCCTTCTTCCTGATAAATATGATATGACTGATGAGGATTTTAAGCTTTTTGATTATTGCCTTTTGGAGAGCATAGGACACGAACAGTCCGTAGCCAAAGAGGATATTTTTGATTTTTTAAAAAGCATAAAAATAAACAAGGGAATTGCCCACACCGATCTTTTTGGTCTGGCAGATAAATTGAATATGTCCCATGATGAGTTTTTTAATAAGTTTGCAGAAACCGGTACTTTCTGGGAAATGAATGTTAATTATGACTCCATTCACAAATATCAGGAGCATGCCTATGTTAAGCGCTTTTTTGAAAGCGGGTATGAACAGAAGATTATCAGGGATTCGAAAGTATTTTTAAGTATCGGATTTGACGGGCATAATATTAAGGACTATCTTGGGGAAAGAGTAACGGAAGCAAATAAAAGGCTTGAAAACATAGGAGTTAATACAGCTGATTTGTTGTTTGAAAGGAGTTAAAATATGAATATATGTGTGTTTGGCGCAGCATCGGATAAAATAGATGAAAAGTATATAAAAATAGTTGAAAAATTGGGAGAAACTCTTGGAAAGAGAGGACATAATCTGGTTTTCGGCGCAGGCGGTTCAGGGCTTATGGGAGCAAGTGCAAGAGGATGCAAAAAAGGCGGTGGTGAAATTTACGGCGTAATTCCCAAATTTTTTAAGGAAGAGGGAGTAGAGCTTATTTTTGAAGAATGTACGGAGCTTATTTTCACTGAAACCATGCGTGAAAGAAAAGCTAAGATGGAAGAACTTTCCGATGCTTTTATAATAGTGCCCGGGGGAATAGGAACTTACGAGGAATTTTTTGAAATACTTACATTAAAACAGCTTAAAAGACATAAAAAACCCATAGCGGTATTTAATTTTGAAGGCTATTACAACGACATAGATATAAGCATGAAAAATGCCATAGAAAAGAAGTTTATTGCGGATAACTGTATTAATTTGTATCATTTTTCAGATAATATTGAAGAAATTTTTGACTATATAGAAAATGACTCCATTCCTGACTATGATATTAAGGACCTTAAACTGTAAAAATAAAAGCTCTTTTTAAGAGCTTTTATTTTTTTTCAAAAAAACACAAAAAATGCTTCCATATTTGAAAAAAATGTTGTATAATAATAAGAGATAAAGAAGGAGGGAGAGTATGAGTGAATTTTTCGCAACAATATGGCTTCATCTTAGCCAGTTTTTCGGCATGATTAAGCTCAATGATGTTATAGATATACTCATAATAGCAGTTGCCTTTTATTACATAGGCACATTTATGATTGAAAGCAAGGCGTGGCAGGCTTTAAGAGTTATTTTGGTCATTGTTATTTTAACTCCTGTAAGCGCTTTTCTGAAGCTTAATACCATAAATTTCCTTTTGGAGAGTTTGCTCCAGATAGGAGCTATTGCCCTTTTAATTGTATTCCAGCCAGAGCTTAGAAGCTTTCTGGACAGATTGGGAAGAGGAACGGCTCTTCGCAGAATGTTGAGTCCGGGAATAATAATCGAGAAGGACACAATAGATGCGATTGTTTCTGCAGTTAAGAATATGTCCTTAAGTCAGACCGGAGCTTTAATCGTATTTGAAAAGCAGAAAAAGCTTGACAGTATAATAAGCGTAAAGGGTACAAATCTCAATGCGGAAATTTCCCGTGGTCTTTTAGAGAATATTTTTGTGAAAAATACACCTTTGCACGACGGAGCGGTAATTATAAAAAATGAAAAAGTTGCTTACGCCCAGAGTATCCTTCCTCTCTCTGATAATGCGGCAATAAGCACTGAGCTTGGGACAAGACACAGGGCGGCAATCGGTATAACAGAAAAAAGCGACGCCATTGCAGTTGTAGTGTCTGAAGAAACAGGTAAAATATCCTATGCAAAAGACGGCGGAATTCACAGAGATATAACTCCTGAAAACTTAAGAGAGGTATTGACTATTGAATTTTCCGATATGTCCTCTGTTGAAGCGGATATAAGAGGTCTCTTTAAGCGAGGTGGAAAAGATGAGTAAAGAACGGGTGGATACAAAAGCGAAAACAACAGAAGAAAAAGAAACTAAAAATTACAAAGGCTTTCTTAAAATAGTTTGCACAATGCTTGCGCTTTTGCTCTGGTTTTATGTGTCTTATGACAAAAACACATCATCTTCCAACACATTCAAGAATATCCCCGTAAGCATTATCGGTATAGAAAAGCTGGAGGAAAGAAATTTGGCTGTGCTTTCAGGTGAACTTTATGCCTCTGTAAAACTTTCCGGTGAAAGAACTGTTCTTTCAAGGGTAAATAAAGCGGATATTAAAGCGGTTGTTGACGTTTCTGATATAACAACCGCAGGGGAACAAAACCCCCTTATAACCATAAAAGGTATTCCTGATGCATTGAGTGTCGAGGAAAGAAAAATTGTGTCAGGAAAGCTTGTTACAGATGTCTTGGTTAAAAAGAGTCTTGATTTAAACATTGATTTCATCGGTAAAATGGCTGATACGGTGGTTGAGGGAGAAAAGACCGTAATACCCACTCAGGTAACCGTAAAAGGTCCTGCAACTCTTCTTTCCGATATATCTGCCTGGACTGAAGCTATTGATGTAAGCAATGTAAAAAGCAGTGAAAACATCTTTACATCGGGAATTGTTCTTAAAAACAGTTCGGGAGAAGCCTTAAGGTCTGATATGATTACCGTATCTGATGCTGAGGCTACCGTTACACTTATATGTCAGGGCAAAAAGGAAATAGAGGTTTTGCCTCCTGAAATAGTTGGAAGTCTTTCGGGCTATAACGTAACCATTGAAAGAATAGAACCGTCAACGGTTGTTATAACCGGTGCGATAGAAGACATTGAACTTATTGACAGCGTTGCTCTCAAGCCCATTGATGCATATAATGCGGGAATTTCAAAAACAATAAGAAGCGACCTTGAGTTCCCTGAAAACATCTACTGCGAAACAACAAAAGTAAACATAACCTTGGGAGTTCACAGTCTTTCTGAAGAAGAGGATGCGGAGGCTTCAGAAATTACGGAATGAGAGATTGAACTTAAATGGCAAAAATAGTAAGCAAAGGCAAAAAAACTATTGACAATTAAGGAAAAACAAGGTATAATATACTTTGCTTGCAGAGAGGACGGCATATATGAAGGTTGATATTTCAAAAGTTAAAATTTCTGAAAGCAAGATATTGGTGGAAGAAAAGGTGGATTTGGGCACTGTAGAATTTGACGGCAGTGAATACAAATACAAAGAAGTTTCTTTAACCGGAGAAATTGTAAATATCGGCGGCAGTCTGGAGCTTAGGGCAACTGTTAAAGGAGAGTACGAAACCTCCTGTGCAAGATGCTTGAAGCCTGTAATGAGCAGCTTTGACGCAGATATTTATGAGGATCTTACAAACGAAGATAACAGCGAGCTTATTTTAAGAGACGGAAATGAGTGGGAACTTACAGAGCTTGTCCTTAGTGATGTTTTACTTGAGCTTCCCTCAAAAGTGCTGTGCGAAGAGGAGTGTAAGGGACTATGCCCTGATTGCGGTAAAGACCTTAACGAAGGACCCTGTTCATGTGTTAAAGATGACTGGGATGTAAGATTCGACATATTAAAAAATTTCAAAGCTGACTTATAATTTATGGAGGTGTAGAAAATGGCAGTACCTAAGGGTAAAATATCCAAAGCAAGAAAGCATTCAAGAAGAGCCAACTGGAGACTTCACATTCCCGGAATGATAAAGTGTGCTCAGTGCGGCGAATACAAAATGCCTCATAGAATTTGTCCTGCCTGCGGATATTACAACGGCAAGGAAATCGTTAAGAAAGAAGCGTAAAAAAGAAAGAACACAGTTCAGAGTTACTGTGTTCTTTTTTATTTTTTGTACATAATAGAAATGGAGGTGCGGTTCGTGAATAATATAAAGGATTATGTTTTGTGGCGTGGAGATCTTTCTTTTTCTTCTTCGCCCTTTAATGCGGTGGACAATCTTATATTTTCTCAGATTTCTTATCTCAATTTTTTAAATATAGTACCCTATGAATTAAATTCTTATATTACTTTGAAAGAAGCCTGGGAGGAATATAAAAGACAGGAAAGAAAACTGGAGCATTTGCTTTTGGCAGATTCTATAAGAGAATTAACCGATGCTCTTGTTGAATCAAAACGCTTTTCTGACATAAAGCTCTCGGGCTATACCGAGCGTTTTGATGAAAAAACAGAAAAACAATTCGCCGCACTTACAATAAATTACGGAAAAGCTCTTTTTGTTACCTTCAGAGGTACGGATGACTCCTTGGTTGGCTGGAAGGAAGATTTTAATTTGTCCTTTATGGAAAGTGTTCCTGCTCAAAGAGAAGCATCGGCTTATCTGGGAAGAGTTTTTAAGGAAATTCCTTTCAAGCCTGTTTTACTGGGTGGCCACTCCAAAGGGGGAAATCTTGCAGTTTATGCTGCTATAAACGCCACCAAAATGCAGAAAAAAAGGATAAAAGCAGTTTTTAATAATGACGGTCCGGGTTTTTCGGAGAGTGTTATAAAAAGTCTGAAATACAAGGAAACAGAAAAGAAAATCATAAATATACTTCCCGAGGGCTCGATAGTTGGGCAGCTTTTAAGCCATGGAAGGGAAGATGTTATTATTAAAAGTAAAAGACCGATGCTTTTTCAGCATGACCCCTTTTCCTGGGAAGTTATGGGAGACGATTTTGTCCTTGCCGATAAATTGGATGAGCGAAGTGTAAAATTGGACATGCTATTTAAAAAGTGGCTGAGTGAACTGTCCAACGAGGACAGAGAAAGTATGGTAACCGCTATCTACGAGCTGGCAAAGGCCTCGGAGGCTAAAACTCTGACGGAAATTATGAATGATAAAATGGGATTTTTAAGAGCTTTGGGCAAAGCTGATAAAGAAATTAAAAAAGATGTGGGGAAGAGCCTCGGTAAAATTTTCGAGCAGGCAGCAAAAATAATGATGAAAAAATAAAAGCAGAAACGTTAGTTTCTGCTTTTATTTTACAGTGTTTTTATAAATTCTTTTGCTTTTTCGACCTGGACTTTGGCAAGACCGGGTGCTCCTTTGGTCTTTCTTTCCTTAACACAGGTTTCGAGGCTTATTGCATCGAAAAAGTCCTTTTCAATTACATCTGAAAAGTCTTTTAATACCTCCAGAGGGATTTCGTCCAGAGGCATATTTTTTTCTATGGCGTATGCCACCATTTTGCCTATTACAGCGTGAGCATCACGGAAGGGCATTCCTTTTTTTACAAGATAGTCAGCCGCATCTGTGGCGTTGGTATAGCCGCCCTTGGCACCCTTTTCCATGTTTTCTTTTTTCACCTTCATGGTGTCAATCATATCCGTAAATACGGGAAGACAAAGCTTAACGGTATCAACAGCATCGAAAATGGCTTCCTTATCCGCCTGCATATCCTTGTTGTAAGCAAGGGGGAGCCCCTTCATCATAACAAGTAAGGTGGTAAGATCCCCGTAAACTCTGCCTGTTTTACCTCGTATAAGTTCAGCAACGTCGGGATTTTTCTTCTGAGGCATAATACTGCTGCCGGTGGAATGGGTATCTGCCATTTCCACAAAGGAAAATTCGTGGCTGCTCCAGAGAATGAGTTCTTCTGAAAATCTTGATAAGTGCATCATTATGATTGAAAGGCAGGAACAAAGCTCAATGGCAAAATCACGGTCGGAAACGCCGTCTAAGGAGTTTTCGCAAATTCCTGAAAAACCTAAAGCTTCAGCTACATAGTCCCTGTCAAGGTCATAGGTTGTGCCTGCAAGAGCACCTGAACCCAAAGGGGAAAAGTTCATTCGTGAAAGTGCATCAGAAAGTCTTCCCAAATCCCTTTTGAACATTTCAAAATATGCAAGGAGATGATGGGCAAAGTTAATTGGCTGAGCCTTCTGAAGATGAGTGTAGCCGGGCATAATGGTATCTATATGATTGTCTGCCAGCTTAACTAAAACTTTTATAAGATTTTCAAGGTCTTCCTTTATAATTTTGCCATCGTCCCTTAAATAGAGACGGATATCCAGGGCAACCTGGTCATTTCTGCTTCTGCCCGTATGAAGTCTTTTTCCCACCTGACCGATTCTGTCGGTAAGTATTTTTTCTATATTCATATGGATGTCTTCGGCGTCAATTAAAAATTCCACCTTGCCTAAGTCTATATCCTCTTTGATTTCCTTTAAGGTTTTAACTATCAATTCTGCATCTTCTTTAGGGATAATGCCCTTTAATCCCAGCATTGTGGCGTGGGCAATACTTCCTTTTATATCAGATGCGTACATTCTTTTGTCAAAGCGGATTGAAGAATTGAAATCGTCAACCTTTTTATCAGTTTTGGCAGAAAAACGACCGCCCCATAATTTTTCCATAAAATCATGCCTTTCTCGGATTTACTTTATAAGGCTGTACCTTTCGATACAGCCTTTATACTTTTTTATTTGTTGTTCTTTTCTGCTTCTTGCATCATCATTGCACGAACCTTTAAGGGGAGACCGAAGAGGTTTATGAAGCCTTCAGCATCCTTGTGGTTGTAAAGCTCTTCACTATCGCCGAAGCTTGCGATTTTTTCGTTGTATAAAGAATAAGGGCTCTTTGCTCCTGCAGGAGTGATGCTTCCTTTGTAGAGCATAAGACGAACTTCACCGGTAACAGTTTCCTGAGTGGAATCAACGAATGCGGAGAGGGCTTCACGGAGAGGAGTAAACCAGTTTCCGTCATATACAAGCTCGGAGAACTTAACTGCCGCCTGAGCCTTGAAGCTCTGTGTCTGTCTGTCCAGACAGAGATATTCAAGCTCCTTGTGAGCAGCATAAAGGATAGAACCGCCGGGGGTTTCGTAAACACCACGGGATTTCATACCAACAAGTCTGTCTTCCACAATGTCAACAAGACCTACGCCGTATGCTCCGCCGATTTCATTGAGCTTTTCTACCAAAGCAACGGGACCTAACTTTTCACCGTCAACAGCAACGGGAATACCCTTTTCAAAGTTGATGGTAACATATTTAGGCTCGTCGGGAGTTTTCATGGGAGGAGTGGTGAGCTTAAGCAAGCTGTCGTACTGAGGCATATTGTAAGGATCCTCTAAATCCATACCTTCATGGCTGATGTGCCAGATGTTTCTGTCTCTGGAATAAAGGTCAGACTTTGTAACGGGAATTTCGATGCCTCTTGCTTCCGCATAATCTATTGCATCTTCACGGGATTTGATATCCCAGATTCTCCAGGGAGCAATGATTTTAAGGTCGGGAGCCAACGCCTTTACGGTAAGCTCGAAACGAACCTGGTCATTACCTTTACCTGTAGCACCGTGGCAAATTGCAACTGCACCTTCCTTACGAGCAATTTCAACAAGTCTCTTAGCAATGATGGGACGAGCATGAGATGTGCCCAAAAGGTACTTGCCTTCGTAAACCGCACCTGCTTTTAAGGTGGGGAATATGAAGTCTTTTACATATTCTTCTCTTAAATCTTCTAAGTAAAGCTTGGAAGCGCCGCTTTTTAAAGCTCTTTCGTTAAGACCGTCGGTTTCCTTGCCCTGTCCGACATCGCCGCAAACGCAAATTACGTCATATCCGTAATTTTCTTTAAGCCAGGATATGATGATTGAAGTATCCAGACCGCCTGAATACGCTAATATAACTTTTTCTTTTTCCATATTGCAAATCCTCCTAAGTATGGTATAATATATGGTACAAACAATATTATACACATATTGGAATTAAAATCAAGTGTTTTATGCAAAAATATTTGAGGGTGTTTATAAAAATACAAATTATGCACATAAAACTGCATAAAAATACGTTTTGTTTGTATATTTATACATAAAACACAGAAAAGTGAGTAAAAAATTATGATTATATTGGGGATAGATCCCGGAATAGCCATTGTAGGTACAGGGGTTATACAGTATGAAAACAATAAATTTAAGGTTCTTTACTATGATGCGGTAACCACAAAGGCGCATACTCCGATTGAGGAAAGAATAAGTCTGGTGTATGACGGAGTGGGAAGGCTTATGGATGAATTTCATCCTGATGCTCTTTCAATGGAAGAGCTTTTCTTCAACAACAATGCCAAAACAGCTTTTGCGGTGGGCCAGGCAAGGGGAGTGATTTTACTGGCTGCAGCCAAGAGGAATATTCCTGTTTTTTCCTATACACCACTTCAGATTAAACAGGCAATAACCGGCTACGGCAGGGCTGATAAAAATCAGGTACAGCAAATGGTAAAGTCCTTTTTGAACTTAAGGTCAGTTCCCAAGCCTGACGACGTGGCGGATGCTCTGGCGATAGCTGTCTGCCATGCCCATTCATACGGATTTAATTCTCTTTTGGACAGATATAAATAAAAGGTATAAAAAATAAACCCTTTCGCATAGACTTTAGCGAAAGGGTTTATTTTTATGGAGGACAACTTATGAAAAGAAGGGGAAAAGACAATTTTGACAGTGTTTTTATTTTAATATTCATATTTATAAGCATTATGGGAGTTTTTCTTGGGGTGATGGCGGTGGATAAAGGGACAGATGCCATTGGTCTTATAAGGGGAGATAGTCCGGAAAGCAATAATATTAAAGAATTTTTTATCTGGTCTTTTTTATCCAAGGTTATTTTTATTTTACCTTCATACATAGGAGGATTAAGCATTTTTTTAACTCCGCTTTTATTGATTTCCGTGTACTTAAAAGCCTATTCCTACGGATTTACGGCAGGGGGAGTGGTTGCCCTTTTTGGTTTTTCGGGTTTTATAGATGTGCTCACGGGAGTGTTTTTTCAAAACTTCTTGTTTCTGTCAGCCCTAAATATCTATTCGGCCTTTGCATTGGGTAAGAACATGCATTCCTATCTCAACAGAAGAAACTACGATTATGTTAAAAAGAAAAATATAGGATTTATAAAAGCAACAGTCCTGATTTTTCTTTTAAGTGCAGTTCTTTCAGTAATTGAAAGCATACTAAAATCAAAGCTTACGATATATACTCTGTAATATCGTCATAATCAAGACCTTTATGAACGGAAAGGTTTATTCCTCTTGATAAAATAGCCGAAGCACGGAGAATAATGGCATCGATGTTTTTGGGAGTAACTATTAAATTATTTCCTTCGTTTTTTAATACATCTTCTAAGATATCACGGCTTACATGGGGAGAAAAGGCGCTGATTATAACACTGGCAGAATCGGAAACGGTAGGAACGCCGATGGCAATTACTGGAACTCCCAAAGTTTCCTCGTTTAATGCGCTTCTTCTGTTTTGAACACCGCTTCCGGGGTTTATTCCCGTGTCGGAAAGCTGGATGGTTGTCCCTACATGGGAAGGACTTGCAGAGGCAAGAGCATCTATTGCAATTATATAATCGGGTTTTACCTTTTCTGATACCGCCTTGAAAATTTCTGCAGATTCAATTCCCGTGATGCCTAAAACTCCCGGAGCAAGAGCACAAAGGGCGGAAAGGGAAGAATCTTTGGGAAACTCGTGGGCAAGATGCCTTGTAACAATGAGCATGCTTAAGGTTTGGGGACCCAGAGCATCGGGAGTAACACTTTTATTGCCAAGTCCTGCCACAAAGGCAAGACTTTTTTCTTTGTCATGAGGTAATAGGGCGGAAAGCTCTTTTGCAAGAACTAATGATAATTCTTCTGTATAAAGACCTGAAGATATATGGGGAGAATGAATGGTTATATATTTTCCTTTTTTCTTTCCGATTTTTTCTGCCGCACTGTTGGAAGATATAAAAACTCTGTTGATTTTATATATTTCATTTTCCTCTGCTTCTGTTTTGGCTTCGGGAAGATGTCTTAAATTGTTTTTTGCAAGGTAAAAATCCCTTGATTCAAAGGCAAGGTCGGTGCGGATTTCTTCCAAAAAAGTCATTCCTTTCAAAATTGGTAATTTTGTATTATTTATTTGCAAAAAAAATATAAATATACACTAAATTTAATCTTGAACTTTTAAAGGAAGTTTGGTATAATATTATCGGATATTGTAAAAACTTTTTTCTTTAGGAGGAATACAAAATGGAAAGACGTATGGTAGGGGAGCTTGGAATTATCGCAATGCGTGGTTGCGAGGAAATGGCAGAGAAAATTGACAGATATCTTAAAGAATGGAGAAATGACTCTCCTGATACTTACATAATCAATCACAGCTGTCCCAGATTTGGTACAGGCGAGGCAAAGGCTATTGTAAACCACTCAGTCAGAGGATATGACATTTTTATCGTATGCGATATGTTCAATTACGGAGTTACATACAATATGTACGGACAGACAGTGCCCATGAGCCCGGACGACCATTTTGCAGACCTTAAAAGAATTATAGGAAGCCTTGGAGGTAAAGCAAGAAGAATAAGCGTAATTATGCCCATGCTTTATGAGGGCCGTCAGCATAAGAGAAGCGGAAGAGAATCTCTTGACTGTGCTATTATGCTTAAAGAGCTTGAGGATATGGGAGTATCAAACGTTCTTACCTTTGATGCTCACGATGCAAGAGTTCAGAATGCAATTCCCTTAAAGGGCTTTGAGGATATAAAAACTTCCTACCAGATGATAAAGGCGCTCAAAAAGTCTTTCCCCGATATAACCTTTGATAAAGAAAAAATGATAATTGTTTCTCCTGATGAAGGTGGTATGAGCCGTTGTATTTTCTGTTCAACAGTTCTTGGACTTGATTTGGGTATGTTCTATAAAAAGAGAAATTACTCCGTTATCGTAAACGGCAGAAATCCTATAGAAGCTCACGAATACCTGGGCAACAGTGTTGAGGGCAAGGATATAATCGTAATTGACGATATGATTGCATCAGGGGATTCTGTAATTGACGTTGCAAGACGTCTCAAGGAAAGAAAAGCAAACAGAATATTTGTTTTTGCATCCTTCGGTCTTTTCACCAACGGTCTTGAAGGCTTTGATAAAGCTTATGAAGAAGGTCTTATAACAAAGATTTTCACAACAAACATGGTTTACAGACCTGATGCTGTTAAAGAAAGAGAATGGTATGGCGAAGTTGAAATGTCAAAATATATGGCATATATCATTGATACAATTAACTACGACAAGTCATTAAGTGAGCTTTTAAATCCTGCTGACAGAATTAAAAAGTATCTGGAAAGACACCAGAAATAAAAAAGTTAAGCGGCGTTCTTTTTTGGAATTTTTTTAAGATAATCCCTTTTGAACGCCGTTTTTTTAACATTATCTTAAAGGATTTTATTATTAAAAAACTTCAGGATAAACTGTTTGAAACAAGCTGTGCGAAGAAAAATAAGGATAATCTAAGGGGAGTTTTTGCTTTGATAAACGTTTTATTTATATGCCACGGAAATATATGCCGTAGCCCTATGGCGGAATTTGTTTTTAAGGATATGGTGAGTAAAATGGGTAGAGGCAATGAATTTTATATTGCATCTGCGGCTACCAGCTTCGAGGAAATAGGCGACCCTGTACATTACGGAACGGCAAGGATTTTAGACAGGCTCGGCATATCGTATAAAGACAAAAGGGCAGTGCATCTTGAAAAATCAGACTATGAAAAGTATGATTATCTTATTTGTATGGACAGCGCAAATTTAAGGAACTCCTTGCGTATTTTAGGAGAAGACAAGGATAAAAAAGTATATAAGCTCCTTGAATTTATAAATTCTGACAAAGACGTTGCCGACCCCTGGTACACAGGGGATTTTGAAACAACCTATAAAGATATACTTGAAGGATGCTGTGGGCTTTTGGATTATATTGACAGAAGGAATAAAAAGGAGAATGGGATTAAATGAACGAATTGCTGGAAGGTATTTTAAGTAGATGCAGTGAATATAAAAAATGCGGTAAGGTTGCAAACTACATTCCCGAGCTTGCCAAAGCCAATACAGAGGAATTCGGTATGTGTGTGATTTCCGATATTGATAAGGTGAATTTTGCAGGAGACTATAAGAAAAGCTTTACAATGCAAAGCATTATAAAGCCTATCATACTTTTAATGGCTCTTATGGATAAAGGGGAAGAGGCGGTAAGAAATCTTGTAGGTGTAGAAGCCACGGGAAAGCCGTTTGACGCCTTTAACTACAGCGACCAGGCGTTAAAGCGTGAACACATAAATCCCATGATAAATACAGGAGCCATCGCTCTTTGCACCTTGATTGAAGGGAAGAGTTATAAGGAAAAGTTTTCAAGGCTTTTGAATCTGGCAAGAAAATTAGCAGATAATCCTTATCTTGAGGTGGACGAGGCTGTTTATATGTCAGAAAAAGCTACGGGAAACAAAAACAGAGCTCTTGCCTATATGCTTAAGGCATATAAAATGATTGACGATGATATAGAGGAGGTTTTAGATTGCTATTTTCTTGGCTGCTCCGTAAGGGCAACCAGTGTTGACCTGGCGAAAATTGCCTATGTTCTGGCAAATAAGGGAGTTAATCCAAAAACAAAAGAAGAGATAGTGCCGAAAAAATATGCAAAGTATATAAATGCGGTGCTCATGACCAGCGGAATGTATGACGGTTCAGGTGAATTTGCGATTAACGTGGGAGTTCCTGCCAAAAGTGGAGTTGGTGGCGGCATTATGGCGGTAGTACCGGGAAGAATGGGAATCGGTATCTATTCGCCGTCTCTGGACTCTAAGGGCAATAGCTTTGCAGGAATAAAAGCCCTGGAGTTATTAAGCAAGGAACTGGATTTAAGCATTTTTTAATGACGTGAGGTGGTAAATATGACAGATTTAGAAAAAGCAAGAGAATTTTTCTCAAAAGATGTGTATGCAACTGAGGCAACAGGAATCACAATTGAAGAGGTTAAAGAAAATTATGCAAAGTGCAGTCTTTTACTTAACAGGAAACACAAAAATGCCCTGGGCAATGTGATGGGCGGAGTGTTTTTCACTCTGGCGGATTTCACCTTTGCAGTGGCTACAAATTTCAATAAGGAAACACCTACTGTAACTATGGTAAGTCAGATAAGCTTTTTGAGTGTCCCCAAGGGAGATACGCTGATAAGCGAAAGTTTATTGTTAAAAGACGGCAGGCGAAGCTGCTTTTACGAAATTATAATAAAGGATAATCTGGAAAATATGGTAGCGAGAGTTACATTTAACGGCTCTCACATGTAGGAGGAGAAAATTATGGATTCAGTAAAATTACTTAAAGAAATTGATTCATTAAATGAAAAATATTGTAATATCTGGGAGGAAGTTTGTAATATTGAAAGTTCCACGAATTACAAAGAGGGAGTGGACCGGGTAGGAGAGTTTTTCATTAAAATGGCGGAAGAAAACGGTTGGGACATAGAAATTAACGAGCAAAAAGTTTCAGGAAATGCCATTTGTATAACAATGAATAAGGGTATAGATGCAAAGCCTGTTACATTGTCAGGACATATAGATACCGTACATCCCGTAGGTTTATTCAAAAGTCCTGCTGTGAAGCGGGACGATGTGAACATTTACGGTCCTGGTGTTATGGATTGTAAAGGCGGAGTTGTTGCTTCGTTTATGGCAATGGAAGCTTTGAAAAATTTGGGATTTAAAAGTCGCCCGGTGCAGCTTATCATTCAGTCTGATGAGGAAAACAGCAGTGTAACAAGCAACAAGGAAACCATTGAATTTATGTGTAAAAAGGCAGCAGATTCGGTGGCGTTTTTAAATACCGAGGGCTGTCAGGGAGATACGGCTGTTTTGCAGCGAAAAGGAATTTTACGCTATAAATTCGAAGTTACGGGAAAAGTACTTCACTCTTCAAGATGTGTAGATGCTGCAAATGCTGTTACTGAGGCGGCATATAAGATTATTGAACTTGAAAAATTGAAAGATGCAGACGGTCTTACCTGCAACTGCGGAATAATTCAGGGTGGAACTACCGCAAATACCGTTGCTGAAAAATGTATGTTTATTGCAGATATACGTTTTTCTTCAGGAAGTGAACTTGAAAAAGTTAAAAAACTTTGCAAGGATATTTCAAAGCGTGTTTTTGTTAAGGGCTGCTCATGTGTTCTGGAAGAGATAAGTTTTCGTCCTGCTATGGAATACTCAGAAAAGAATGAACAATTGCTTGCGAAAATGAATGAAATATATCAAAAGTGCAATCTTCCTGTTTTGACGGCAAGGAAATGTTTAAGCGGCTCTGATGCGGCTTATATCACACAGTGTAAAATTCCTTGTGTTGACAATGTGGGAGTAGAAGGAACAAACATTCATTCAGTTAATGAGAGAGCAAGACTTTCTTCTCTTGCGGAGAGTGCAAAGAGAATGGCGGCACTTATTTGCTTTATATAAGCATTTTCATTCATAATAAACACAAAAAATGTAAAAGATATAAGATAATGAATTTTTATTATGCTATTAGAGAGGTTAGTCTATGAAAAGCGGACTTGTTTTGGAAGGCGGAGCAATGCGGGGAATGTTCACCTCGGGAATTTTAGATGTATTTATGGAGGAAGGCATAAAATTTGGCGGAGTAGTGGGAGTGTCTGCAGGTGCGGCTTTCGGATGTAATTATAAGTCTGAGCAGATAGGAAGAGCCCTTCGCTACAATAAAAAGTACTGCAAAGACAAGCGCTATTGCAGTTTGTATTCTCTTATAACTACAGGTGATATGTACGGGGCTGAATTTTGCTATAAAACACTTCCGGAAGAGCTGGATTTATTCGATAACGATACTTACGAGAAAAACCCCATGGAATTTTTTGTAGTGGCTTCTGATGTTGTTACGGGTAAGAGCGTTTATAAAAAATGCGACAGCTTCAGAAACGGTAATTTAGAGTGGATAAGAGCTTCGGCTTCTCTACCTTTTGTGTCAAGAGTTGTTTCTGTTGACGGATATAAGCTTTTGGACGGCGGAATAACAGACGCTATACCTTTGGAATTTATGGAAAAGCAAGGGTATGATAAAAATATTGTTATATTAACAAGACCGGAGGGCTACTATAAAAAGAAGAATAATTTAGGTCCTGCCCTTAAGATGGCGCTTAAAAAGTATCCTGCTATGATAGAAGCTATGGAAAAACGCCACACAATGTATAATGAAGAACTGGAATATGTGAAAAAAAGAGAAAAGGAAGGCAGTATTCTGGTTTTAAGACCTTCAGCAGATCTTCCTATAAAACGAACTACACACAGCGAAGAACTTTTGCAGAAAACCTATGATTTAGGATACGAAATGGCGAAAGAAAAGCTTTCGCAGATTAAAGAATTTCTGGCAGATTAAAAATACCGTTTTTGGGAACATTTATGTCGTTTTTAAGGTTTACAAGTATTTTTTTGGATGATATAATGGCAACGAGGTGATATTTATGTTAAAAGAGATTTTAGAAACTAAAATAAAAGATGAATATGACGTTTGTGTTTGCGGTGGAGGTTTTGCAGGGGTGTCAGCTGCGTTGGCATCAGCCCGTCAGGGGAAAAAGACCCTTTTGATTGAAAAACAGTTTATTTTAGGAGGTCTTGGTACAGCAGGGCTTGTAACTATCTATCTTCCTCTTTGCGATGGATTGGGCAGACAGATTTCTTTTGGTATAGCAGAGGAGCTTTTCCGTCTTTCCATAAAGTACGGAGCAGAGGGTAAATATCCTGAAAACTGGCTTGAGGGAAAGGGAACAAAGACGGAGAAGGATAAACGCTTTGAGGTGCAGTACAACCCTCAGCTTTGTACAATTTTAATGGAACAACTTCTCATAAAAGAGGGCGTTACCATTCTTTACGGAACACAGGTTACCTCTGTGCATAAAGAAAATGACAAGATTGACTTTGTTATAACAGAAAATAAATCAGGAAGATGCGCCTACAAGGTAAAAAGCGTTGTTGATGCTACGGGAGATGCAGATATCTGCGTTTTTTCAGATGCTCCGACGAATACATTCAATCAGGGCAACATCTTAGCCTCCTGGTACTATTTTGTAGATAAAGAGGGCTATCATTTGAATAAATTAGGCTATGCAGATATTCCTGACAATGAAAAGACAAAGGAAAATCCCGGCACGAAAAAACTTATAGAAAGAAGATTTTCAGGACTTACGGGTGAAGAGCTTTCAGAGATGGCAACTCTTTCGCATAACGAACTTTTAAAGGATTTTCTTAAAAAGAAAAATGCAGACGATACTACCTTGCCTGTTACAATGGCAACAATTCCGCAGGTTAGAATGACAAGGAAGATTGTTGGAGATTATGTGCTTTTGGATACCGAAGTACATAAGGAATTTTCCGACTCCGTGGGAATGATTGCCAACTGGAGAAGAAGAGGCCCTGTTTACGAGGTACCCTTTAAGAGTCTTTATTCAAGCAAGGTTAAAAACTTAATTACAGCGGGAAGATGCACATCGGTAAATGAAACTATGTGGAACTTAATGAGAGTTATACCCTGCTGTGCAGTAACTGGTCAGGCGGCAGGCACAGCTGCGGCTTTAACTGATGATTTTACTACCCTTGACGTAAAAGAGCTTCAGAAGATACTTAAAGAAAACGGTGTAGTATTACACGAAAGAGATTTATAAGGAGAAATTTTTATGTTTAAGAAAATAACAGCGCTTTTAATACTTGCAATCACAATCTGGGCGGTATCAGGATGTATGGAAACTGCAAAAGACATAGAACTGGGAACTGAAAACGAAGAAGGGGATATAAAAACAGAAGAAATTTTGTTGCCCTTTGAAAATGAAAAAGAATTTTATTTTTCCAGCGGAGTAGGCGGCTGGGGAACAATTCTTATTCTCAATGAAGACGGCAGCTTCGAAGGAAATTTTCACGATTCGGAAATGGGAGTAACAGGAGATGGATATCCCAACGGAACCTGCTATCTTTGCAGATTTTCAGGAAAGTTTGAAAATATAGAAAAATTAGACGATTATACATATTCACTAACATTAAAGGAAATAAGCACCGAACATGAGGAAGGGGCAGAATGGATAGAAGACGGTGTTTTGTATATAGCAAGCTATCCCTACGGTCTGGACGGAGGAAATGAATTTTTGCTCTACACCCCCGATTGCCCCGTGGAAGGTCTTTCAGAAGATTTTCTTTCCTGGTGGCCTGAAAGATATAATATGGATGGAGCACCTTCGGTATTAAACCGCTACAGCATACACAACCTTGCCGAAAATTACGGATTTTTCGGTAATTAACAGGAGGATTATATGAAAGCGTTGATTACGGGAGCAAGCTCGGGTCTTGGCAGAGAAATGGCTAAAGTGCTGTCGGAAAAAGGCTATGACATTATTGCAGTTGCAAGAAGAGAAGATAAACTTTTAACGCTTAAGGAAGAACTTAAAACCAACGTAGAAATTGTTATAGCGGACGTTACAGAAAAAGAGGGAATCGAAAAAATAAAAAGCTATGCAGAAGAAACTGACATTTTAATAAACAACGCAGGTTTTGGGGTATTCGGGAGCTTTGGCGAAACTAATCTTGATTCGGAAATTTCCATGCTTGATACTAACGTTTATGCACTTCATATTCTGACAAAGACGTTTTTGAAAGAATTTAAAAAGAAAAATAAAGGATGCATATTAAACGTTGCATCACTTGCGGCATTCTTCCCAGGACCTTTGTTTTCCGCCTATTATGCTTCAAAAGCCTATGTCTTAAGACTCAGTCAGGGAATCAACGAAGAACTCAGAAGAGATAAAAGTAATGTGAAAATATCAGTGCTTTGTCCCGGACCCGTACACACGGAATTTGAGAAAGTTTCTGGGGTTTCCTTTGGAAAGGGAACTGAAAAAGCAGGCAAGAGTGTTATTTTGGAAAGCTCTTATGTTGCAGAATATGCTATTGAAAAAATGCTCAAAGGGAAAGAAGTAATAATTCCGGGAACGCTCATGAAAATTGGTGTTTTTTTAAGACATCTTTTGTCCGATAAGGCTCTGTCGGGTATTTTATATTATATACAAAGCAAAAAAATGATAAATAGGCACTAAGGGGGATTTACAGTGAATTACAAAGAGAAAGTCAAGACAATATATGAAGAAACTAAAAATCGTATAGAAAATGTACATATAGCCTGCTTTAAGGATATGGATAAGCCTCTTTTTTTGATTTCCAATCAGTATCCCGGTCTCTGGCTTGAGCATGTATATGATTCTTTGATGTATGCGAAATTAGAGCCGGAAAAGCTTTTCGCAGCGGAAAATGCTGTAAATCTTTTTATTGATAATCAGAAAGAAAACGGACAGATTCCCTTTGTTGTTTTCGACGGAAATAAGCATCCAAACGGTGTTACAAGTACAGGGTACTGGCAGATTCAGGAATGTGTTTCCTTTTATACCCTTTGTCTGGAAGTCTATGAAATGAACAAAGATAAGGCTTTTCTGAAAAAGGCTTATGAATCAGGAAAGAAATGGATTTCCTGGCTTGAAACTTACAGAATGACTACTAAAAGAGGACTTATCGAAATGTTTGTGGGCTATGATACAGGTCATGATGACAGCGGAAGGCTTCAAGGAATGTCCTGTAAGGGAAATATGAAAATAGACGGTGTAACACAAAATGCATCTGTTCTTCCTGAAAATGATGAGGTTGCTCCTATTTTGGCCGTGGATATGAACTGTAACTTCTACGGAAACTTAAGTGCTCTTTCTAAAATGGCACACATTCTGGAAAAAGAAGATGAAGCTCTTTTTTATGAAAACTATGCAAAAGCTGTAAAGGAGAAACTGTTTGAGCTTTGTTTTGATGAAAAGGACGCCTTTTTCTATGATGTTGATAAAAACGGAAACAAAAGACGTTATAAGTCCAGTACGATTTTTCATTTATTTATAGAAAAGGTTCTTGACAAAAACGAGGACAAGGATTTAATAGAAAGAATATATAAAGAGCACATTAAAAATCCTGAGGAATTCTGGACGGGCTATCCTTTTCCGTCTATGGCAATAAACGACCCCTCCTGCGAAGGGCATAAGGAATTTAACTGCTGGGGATATTACACTCAGGGACTTATTGTTTTAAGGTGCTCAAGGTGGATGGATTATTATGGCTGGGGAGAGGACTATGACTATATTTTAAGTCAGTGGATTAAGACCTGGACAGAGAATTTTGATACAATAAAGCTGGCACAGGAAATTGACCCCGTTACAGGAATTCCCACAAAATCATCGGAGTGGTATTCAAGCTGTATGCTTAACTACATATACGGAGCTGAAAGATTAAAACTGGTATAAAAAACTCCCGACGCCGTTAGGTGGGGTATCGTAAAACAGTTAATCCTCCCTGTGAGAAATTTCATAGGGAGGATTATTTTACTCTGACACGATACAAAACCGTACATCACGCACCACACCGAGCGGTGTATAGAAGTGCACTCTTTAACTGTTCGACAAATTGGAATTTGCTTATTTCTTGTCTTTTTGAATTCTTAAAAAACCGATTGCTAACAAAACCGCACTGATAAACAGCATTGCTGTTATAACAATTAAGTGGACATTTCCTGTAACGCACTGCGCCCAGTTGTGAAAATCCACCTCATAATGGTTTTCATTCAATCCAAACAGCACATTTGTGACATGCCCCATACAGCAATACACGCAAGACGCCACAACCGTGCAAATGCCTGCCTTAAAGAACCCATCAAAAGAAAACATACAAATCACAGTGCAGAAAATCACAGGAATATATGCATAAATCGTTATGAGAATTGCCGCCCCAAGCATAAAGGGTTGCCAACTATAAACACACAAAAGAAGCAGTATTGTCAGCGTCAAAACCGCCGTAAAAGCTATGACAAATTTAAAATGCGACAGCTTGGTTCCGGATAGCAAAATTGTCCCGAAAACCAAAATATAACCCATCAGTGTGCCGATGCAGGCCACAGGAAACCAATATAGCCCGTCCGTATACACTGCACAGGTAAATAGGAGCAGACAAATGGAAAGATAGCTCGTTACCGTAAAAACAAGTAGCTTTTCCTTCTCAAAGAAAGAGGTAAATGTAGGGATAAACGCATAAGCACAAATCAAAGCTGTCAATACGATATAAAACCAGGATAGTGTATGGTTGACTGCAAGATTGCAAATAAAGCAGGTCAGCAATGCAACGGCATAGGAGATAGTAGGAACCCAAAACCATGTGCCACGAATTATGCGGAATTTCCGTGCTTCGTGCTGCATCTTCCGCGTGTTCGTATCTGTTGATGCGGTAATCAATTCGTGTTCGCTGATCTCAAGGACACGGCAAATATCGGGAATCAAAGCAATGTCGGGATATGAAACACCTCGCTCCCATTTGCTCACCGCACCCTCGGTAACAAACAGCATTTCTGCCAAATCCTTTTGTGAGTAATTTTTCTCAGTTCGTTTAGCTTTTATAAACCAGCCGAATGTTTTTTTATCAGTCATATCGGTTCACCTCTGCCCATCATTCTATGGCAAGCAGACCCCATCGTCAATGGACTGTCAAGCCACCTCGCATTTTGATTTGGTGGCGTCAAATTCAAGCTTATGTAACAGTTTGATTTATTTTATCATATCGCCGCAACACAAACAAGAAGATTCCCGGCAACAATTGCTGCCGGGAGAGTAACTGTTTTATGACAGCCCACCTTTGCGTCGGGAGTTTTTTTATACTGCTTCGTGGAAGGTTCTTTTTATAACCTCAAGCTGTTGTTCTTTAGAAAGTCGATGGAAATTAACTGCATATCCTGAAACTCTTATGGTGAGCATGGGATACTTTTCGGGATGATGGTAGGCATCCATCAAAGTTTCACGGTTTAATACGTTTACATTAAGATGCTGAGCACTCTGTGCAAAATAGCCGTCTATTATGCTTACAAGATTTGTAATTCTTGAATTTCCCTCTTTTCCTAATGCCTCAGGTACAATGGAGAATGTATTTGAAACACCGTCCTGACAAACATCACGATAAGGAATTTTTGCAACGGAGCTTAAGGAAGCCAAAGCGCCTTCTACATCTCTTCCGTGCATTGGGTTGGCACCGGGAGCTAAAGGCTCACCTTTCTTTCTTCCGTCGGGAGTAGAGCCTGTTTTCTTTCCATACATTACGTTGCTTGTGATGGTAAGAACGGAAAGTGTGTGCTTTGCATCTCTGTAAAGGGCATGCTTTTTAAGCTCGTGAATGAATTTTGTAACAATATGAACACCGATGGAATCCACATCGTCATCATTATTTCCGTACTTGGGAAAGTCCCCTATAATTTCAAAGTCAACGGCAATTCCGTTATCATCACGGATAGGACAAACCTTTGCAAATTTAATAGCAGACAAACTGTCGGTAGCAACAGAAAGACCCGCTACACCGAAAGCCATAAGCTTTTCGGGATTTGTATCGTGAAGTGCAAGCTGGCTTGCCTCATAGGCGTATTTATCGTGCATATAGTGGATTATATTGTTTGCCTTAACGTAGGTTTTAGCCACTTCCTTTAATACCTTTTTATAGTTGGTCCAAACGGTTTCAAATGATAAAACATTATCTTTGATTGGTTCAATTCCGGGAATAACCATCTTGCCTGTTATTTCGTCAACACCGCCGTTTATTGCATAAAGAAGGCTCTTTGCAAGATTGCATCTTGCTCCGAAGAACTGCATCTGTTTTCCAAGCTGCATTGCAGAAACGCAGCAGGCTATGGCATAGTCATCACCGTAAATAGGACGCATAACCTCATCGCTTTCATACTGAATGGAGTCGGTCTTAATGGAAATTTCTGCACAGTATCTTTTGAAGTTTTCCGGAAGATGTTCATCCCACAAAACTGTAAGATTGGGCTCGGGGGAAGAACCTAAGTTGATTAAAGTATGAAGATAACGGAATGAGTTTTTTGTAACCAGACTCTGCCCGTTGATTGAAAGACCGCCGACAGATTCGGTTACCCAGGTGGGGTCTCCACCGAAAAGCTCGTTATAATCGGGAGTTCTCAAATGGCGGACAAGACGAAGCTTTATAATAAGCTGGTCAATAAGCTCCTGAGCTTCATCCTCGGTAATAATGCCTGCTTCCAGGTCTCTCTGAATGTAAATATCAAGGAAAGTAGAAGTTCTGCCGATTGATGTTGCAGCACCGTTGTTTTCCTTAATTCCCGCAAGATAAGCCATGTATAATGCCTGAACAGCCTCTTTTGCAGAAACGGCAGGCTTTCTTATATCAATGCCATAAGAATCAGCCATGGCTTCCATATCCTTAAGTGCTTTTATCTGCATGGAAACTTCTTCTCTGAGTCTTATGGTATGCTCTGTCATATCTCCGTCTAATTCATTTAAGTCTTCGGTTTTGACTTCGATAAGTCTTTCTGTACCGTAGAGAGCAACTCTTCTGTAATCGCCGATAATTCTTCCTCTGCCGTATGCGTCGGGAAGACCTGTTATAAGACCTGCATGACGAGCAGCACGGACAGATTCGGGATAAGCATCAAAAACCCCTTGGTTGTGTGTTTTTCTGTATTCAGAAAAATGTGCATGTATTGTTTCGTCCAATTCATAGCCATATTCCTTAAGGCTCTTTTCTGCCATTCTCATACCGCCGTAGGGATTTACCATTCGCTTTAATGGAGCGTCAGTCTGGAGACCTACAATAACTTCATTTTCTTTATCTATATATCCGGGAGCAAAGTTGCAGATGCCTGATATTTTTTTTGTCTCAACATCCAAAACCCCGCCTTTTTTAAGCTCCTCGGCTAAAAGCTTGACACATAAATCCCAAACTTTTTTGGTTTTTTCTGTAGGAGGAACCAGGAAAGATGAGTCTCCCTGATATTCTGTATAGTTTCTCTGTATAAAATCACGAACGTCAATTTCACGTTCCCATCTTCCGCCTTTAAATGCTTTTCTTTCTGTCATACGAATCCTCCTATATATTTTGAAAATATTTTTCTTTCAGTTTGTCTGTTTTTTCTTTGTCCATTGGTGATAAGTTTTCCATAGGGTAGGGAATACCAAGCTTTTTATATTTATGAGCCCCCAATAAATGAAAAGGTAAAAGTTCAACATCCCTTGTGTAAGGAATATTTTTCTCTATATAATTTTTAAGAGTCAGCATATATTCGTCGGTATCGTTGTAGCCGGGAATAACAACCTGTCTTACAATAACGGGAGTTTTTGCTTTTTTCAAAGCGACCTGAAATCTTTCTGTTTCATTGATATCTCTTTTGCAAAGAGCATTATATTTTTTAGGATCTACTGCCTTGACATCATATAAAACCAGGTCGGTAAGGGAAAGTATTTCATCATAATCTCCGTTTCCTGCACCTGAAGTATCAAGGCAGGTGTGAATGCCTGCATCTTTCATATCCTTAAGAAGGGCGATTAAAAAATCCTTCTGGAGCAGTGGCTCTCCGCCTGAAAATGTAACTCCGCCACCGCTTTTATCAAAATAAGGCTTAAAGCTTAAAAGCTTTCTGGAAATATCGGAAGACTCAACCAATGTTCCTTTTTCCAAAGCCCAGCTCTCGGGATTGTGGCAAAATCCGCACCTTAATTTGCAGCCCTGAAAAAATACAACGGCTCTGATGCCAGGACCGTCAACAAGCCCCATTGATTCAATTGAATGAATTCTTCCTGATGCCACAAAAACCATCCTTTTTGACTTAGTATTAAAAGGTTTTAATGAAAAAATTCAAATTTTTCAGATAATTACAAGTTTATGCATTATTATCCATTTTGAGACAATTTCTATTATAAGTTAAAAATACTCATTTGTCAATATATATTGTGGATTTAAAAGTAGTTAAACACTACATATAGTATTTTTAACATAAAGCTTCATTCGATAGGTTCTATGTTTGTGCATATTATAAAAAGCTCATATCACTTTTGGTGATATGAGCTTTATTTCAATCCTCACATTCCCAGCGTCCGAATATTCCGCAGGGAAGAATTAAAGGGGAGTTTTTAACAGGAAGACCGATTTCTCCCGATGATATAATTCCCTTGTGTTTTTCCAATGTCATATGCAAAATATTTTCAAGTACGGTAGGAGCGAGTCCCGTTGTGTAAGAATTTATCAGGAAGAAAAGGGGATTATCGCTTAAAACACGGCTGCACAAATCGACCAGACCGAAAAGGTTTTCTTCAAGGCTCCACACTTCTTTTCCTGCTCCTCTTCCGTAAGAGGGAGGGTCCATTACGATGGCATCGTAAGTATTACCACGCCTGATTTCACGTTCCACAAATTTTCTGACGTCATCAATAATAAACCTCTGGGGTCTGTCTGAAAGCCCTGAAAGAGCCACGTTTTCCTTTGCCCAGGAGGTCATACCCTTTGAGCTGTCAACATGACATACAAAGGCACCTGCAGAAAGGCAGGCAACGGTTGCACCGCCGGTATAAGCAAAAAGATTAAGCACCCTTATGGGGCGGTTGGCTTTTTTTATTTTTTCAATCATATAGTCCCAGTTAACTGCCTGTTCAGGAAAAAGACCTGTATGCTTGAAACCCATTGGCTTAACATAAAAAGAAAGATTTTTATAGTTAATCTGCCATTTTTCGGGGAGTTTTGAAAAATATTCCCATCTGCCGCCTCCCGAAGAAGAACGTATATAGTGTGCGGTGGCTTTCTTTAAGTAGTTCTCCTTGGATTTTTTTGGCCATATTACCTGGGGGTCAGGTCTGATTAAGGTGAATTCACCCCATCTTTCAACCTTTTCGCCATCATATAAATCTATTATTTCATAGTCTTTCCAGTCTTTAGCAACTCTCATTATTCTTCTCCTTTAAGCCGAAAGGCGGATTTATTTTGAAAACCTTGCCTTTAAGATAATCAAGGCGTCCCGAATCGGAGGTAAAATCAAATTTAAGACAAAAAGCGCAAAGCTTTTGAGTTCCGTTTCCGCCGCCGTATTTAAAATCTCCCAGTATGGGGCACCCGATGGAGGCTAAGTGCGCTCTTATCTGATGTGAACGTCCTGTATGAAGCTTCACCTCAAGTAAAGAAAAATTTTTTTCTTCTCCGATAACCCGAAAGCTTGTTTTAACCGGCAGGGAAGAGGGCAGGTTTTCATTTACTATTTTTGAAATATTCTTTTCTCTGTCCTTAAGAATGTAGCCTTCAAGAACACCTTCTTTTTTAGATGGAATTCCCTTTACTATGCATTGGTATAATTTGGTTATTTCCCTGTCCTTGATTTTTTGGTTCAAGATTCTTAAGCTCTCTGCATTTTTTGCGGCAATAACAAGCCCTGAGGTATTAACGTCAAGTCTGTTGCAAAGAGCGGGAGTGAAGGTTTTTTCCTCTTCGGGATTAAATTCTCCTTTTTTAAAAAGATAGCTTTTTACATATTCGGACAAAGCCCCATCTTCTGTTTTATCAGGCTGACTTTTTACCCCCTGGGGTTTGTTTATTATTAAAATGTCCTCACTTTCGAAAACGATATCCAATGAAAAGTTAAAATCACGCACATTGTTTTTTGAGTCATTAAAAAAGACGTCGTCAATAAAAAACGACAAAGTATCACCTGGGCATAAGATATATGAGCCTGAAACCTTTTTTTTATTCACCTTTATGTGCCCGGTTCTTAAAAACTTATATAAAAGTCCCTTGGGGATATCTGCGATTTTTGATATGTATTTATCAAGTCTTCTGCCTGAATCGTTTTCGTTTACAACAAAGCTTTTCATAGAGACCTCCAATCACACTAAAGATTTTATCACAGAAAAAGTAAAAAAGCAATAAAAAATGCAAAAACACAGTTGGGGAAACTGTGCTTTTGCCCTTAATGAGATATATAGGAGAGGAAAATGAAAAACTTGTAGCGCATATATTTCGCTACAAGTATATAATACCACATACTTATTAAATAACTTTATCCAAAATAAAAATAAAATGTTAACAATTGCTTTCAATTATCTATTGCAAAAATACCTGTTTTGTGATAGAATATCCTGGTACTATTGTAGTTACAAAAGATTTTAAAACAAGTGGTGGCTTATGATAAGAACAGATAATGTTAAATCTAAATATATAAACGAAGAAGATGCAAAGCTGGTTCTTGATGGAGTGAATCTTCATGTTAAAAAAGGTGAATTTGTTGCGATTTTAGGGCATAACGGTTCAGGTAAAAGTACCCTTGCGAAGCATTTTAACGGAATAATGCAGCCTTTGGAAGGTGAAGTTTTTGTTGACGGAATCAACACAAAAGATGAAGAAAGAATTTATGAAATAAGACAAAAAGCGGGAATGGTTTTTCAAAACCCCGATAATCAGATGGTTTCTTCCATAGTGGAGGATGATGTGGCTTTTGCTCCTGAAAATCTGGGAGTTCCCCGTGAAGAAATACGAAAAAGGGTTGATTTTGCTTTAAAATCAGTGGGAATGTACGAATACAGACATAAAACTCCGCATCTTCTTTCGGGGGGACAAAAGCAAAGGGTTGCCATTGCGGGAATAATCGCCATGAGTCCTGAGTGTATAGTCCTTGATGAATCCACTGCCATGCTTGACCCCGAGGGCAGAAAAGATGTTATGGATACCATTATAAAGCTCAACAGAGAACAGGGTATAACCGTTGTTCTTATTACCCATTTTATGGAAGAGGCTGCAAGGGCCCAAAGAGTTTTAGTTATGGATAAGGGTAAAATTCTTATGGAGGGAACTCCTAAAGAAATTTTTTCGAAAGCTTCCGTTCTTAAGGAGATAGGCCTTTCGGTTCCCCAGTCTGCAATGCTTATGCAGGAGCTTAAAAAGAGCGGCCTTGAAATTGAAAGTGATGCAATTGATGTGAAATCGGCGGCGGAAGATTTGATTTCCTTTTTTGAGAAAAGGGGGATTTTGAATGATAGAGCTTAAAAATGTTTCCTACACATATTCGCCTGATTCTCCCTTTGAGACAACGGCACTCAAGGACGTTAATCTGACCATCGGCGAAGGTGAATTTGTAGGCGTTATCGGTCATACGGGCTCGGGAAAGAGCACTCTTATAAATATTATGGGAGGAATATTGAAGCCTACAGACGGAAAGGTAATAATTGACGGTGAAGATATAACGCATATGAAAAGTGTTACCCGAAAGCTGGGCGGTAAAATCGGCATTGTCTTCCAGTATCCCGAATATCAGCTTTTCGAAGAGACAGTATTTAAGGATATTGCCTTCGGACCTAAAAATCTCGGACTTTCGGAAGAGGAAGTAAGGGACAGGGTTTTAGAAGCAGCAAAAATGACAAATGTCCAAGAGGAGCTTTTTGAAAAATCACCTTTTGAATTGTCAGGTGGGCAGAAAAGAAGAGTTGCTATAGCGGGAATTTTATCAATGAAGCCCAAAATGCTGATACTTGATGAGCCGGCAGCAGGCTTGGATCCCGGCGGCAGAGAAGAGATTTTAGGGCAGATAAAAAAGATGCATTCTGAATACGGAATAACGGTTATTTTGGTTTCTCACAACATGGAGGACGTGGCGGAAATTTGCGAAAAAGTAATTGTTATGTCAAAGGGAGAGGTTATTAAATACACCTATATTGATGAAGTTTTCGCCCACAATGAACTTATTAAAGAAAACGGACTTGCGGTTCCTGAAATTACGGAAATAATGAGTCTTTTGAAACAGGCAGGAATTCCTGTAAGAGATGATATATACAGGCTGGAAGATGCCAAAAATGAAATTCTGGAAGCTTTAAGGGAGGTGCGGCCTTAATGGATATCGGAATTGGTCAGTACTACCCTAAAAACTCTTGTCTTCACAGACTTGACCCCAGAACAAAAATCATTTTCGTTCTTCTTTATATGGTTATGATATTTATAGCCAAGGATGTTTTAAGCTTTGTATTGCTTGGGATATTCACTCTTTTGGTAATTCTTTTGAGCAAGGTTCCCTTCGGGTGCTATTTCAAAGGATTGAAACCTATCCTCTTTATAATGATTGTAACATCTTTGCTCAATCTCTTTTTATCGGGTGGCGAAGTTTTATTTAAGGTTCCTTATCTTGGATGGACCATAACGGATGAAGGTCTGAGGCTTTCAGTATTTATGATTTTGAGACTGTTGTTTCTGCTTATAGGAACCTCTGCACTTACCTTTACCACATCTCCTGTTGTTCTTACAGACGGGATGGAGGCTCTTTTAAGACCCTTTAGGATAATTGGATTTCCTGCCCATGAAGTAGCCATGATGATGACAATAGCCTTAAGGTTTATTCCCACTTTTGCAGAGGAGGCGGATAAGATAAAAAAGGCTCAGGCTGCAAGAGGAGCTGACTTTTCATCAGGAAATATACTCACAAAAGTCAAAGCACTTATCCCTATTTTAGTTCCTCTTTTTGTGGGAGCGTTCAGGAGGGCAGATGAACTTTCCGTGGCTATGGAATCAAGATGTTATAAAGGCGGAGAGGGAAGAACAAGTCTTAAAAAGCTTGAGCTTAAAAAGGCGGATTTTTTCTCATTTGTTATACTTGCTTTTATATTCCTTGCGATTGTTTTAATTAAGATATTCTTATAAGAAAGGATTTTTTATGGCTAATATAAGATTGTGGCTTAAATATGACGGAACGGATTTTCATGGCTATCAGGTACAGAAAAACGGCTTTACCGTTCAGGAAGCCCTGGAAACTGCCATATCTAAAATTACCGGTGAAAAAATTTCCGTAATCGGTTGCAGCAGAACGGATGCGGGAGTTCATGCATATATGTATGCGGCAAATTTTTTCTCGGATACCAAAATACCCATGGAAAAAATGCCGCTTGCCATAAATACGGCTCTTCCCGATTCCATACGGGTTTACAAGGCTGAAGAGGTGGAAGATTCCTTTCACGCCACCTATTCCGCTAAAGAAAAAACCTATGAATATACCATAGATACGAACGAAATTGCCGACCCCTTTCTAAAAAGATATGCGTGGCATTTTACCTATGAGCTTGATATAGAAAAGATGAAAGAGGGCGCAGCCTTTCTAATCGGAAAGCACGATTTTTCGGCATTTATGGCATCGGGAGCACAGGTAAAAACTACAGTAAGGACAATTAAAAATATAGAAATTACAAAAGAAGAAAAAATTGTAACCTTGAAAATTACGGCAGATGGATTTTTATATAATATGGTGCGGATTATAACGGGAACGCTTGCCTATTGCGGAATAGGTAAAATAGCGCCATTTGAGGTTAAAACCATACTTGAATCAAAGAAAAGAGCTCTTGGCGGTATTACAGCGCCACCTGAAGGATTGAAACTCATATCAATAGTTTATTAAGGACTGATTTTTTTGAAAATAAGAAATGCTTTTATTTATGCACTGATCGTTATTTTAATAGCGGGAACAGCCATTTATTATGGATATAAAAATAAAATGGATGTAAAAAACGAGGATGTTTATTCTAAAGAGAATTCAGAGGATTATATTTTAGATAAATACAAAGAAGGATTTGTAACCTATAATGGCAGTGAACTTATACATTACGATACCAATATGGAACAAAAATGGGTTTTGGCCATTGATGAAGAAGGTGCAGATTTAACCGTAAATGAAAAATACATACTCATATCAAGTGCACAAGCCGATAAAATATATCTGGTAAAAGAAGGAAAGCTTATTTACGAATTAAAGCTTTCAAAGGACTTGAGGACAGCATCACTCAATGAAAAAGGGTATGTTACGTTATTAACATCGGACAAGGGCTATAAGGGACAATGTCTGATTTATGACAACAAGGGAAATTATCTGGCAGAATATTCTTTCGGCAAAAAGTATATTCTCGGGGCTTTTCTTTCGTCAGACAACAAAAGTCTTGTGTTAAATACGGTAGAAGACGGGGAAGGGGAATATATCTGTAAAATTTCCTTTCTTGATTTGAAAAAAGGAGAAATAAAAAACGAAGTCATCCATGAAAAAGTGGTTTCCTACATGAGAATGTATAAGGACAGAATTTTCGTAGGTACTGAAGATGCTGTTTTTTGTTACAACAAAAAAGGAAAGCTTATATGGGAACATTCATTTGATAAGGACAGTGCCCTTTACATTGGCTTTGATAAAGGCTATGCAGTATTGGTTTTAAAAACAAAAGAAAACTTCGGCGGCAGTGAGGTTTTAACCTTTGGCTTAAGCGGAAGGCTTAAGGGAAGATATGTTTCCGACTCGCAGATTTTAGCTTTTGATACATCTTCGGGATATTCTTCTGTTTCCGTAAATAATGAAATTCTGCTCATAAATAAAAGGGGCCATATAACAGGAAGAACGGATGCCGATTCCAATGTAAGGGAAATAAAGCTTTTCAAGGATACAAACAGAGTGTTGGTGGTTTCAACCACGGCAGTTATGAAAAGATTCGGAAGGTAAGGGGATTTTATGATACTTGACATTTTAACTTTAATAATAATAGTTTTTTGTCTGTATTCAGGTATGAAGAAAGGCTTTGTCAAGAGCTTTTTTTCCACAGCCTCTTTCATATTGGCACTGGTTCTTACTTTATCCACCGTTAATCCGGCTTTTGATTATATAAAAGAAACAGACTTCGGAAAAGCCATATACGAGAAAACGGAAATAAATTTTATAGAAAAAACCGAAAAAGAGGAGGAAGAAAAGGATATTTTATCTTCCTTGATTGATACAAGACAGATAATTGACGGAGCAGATTCTTTTGAAAAGAATTTATCCTCGGATTTGGGAGATTTGGTTTTGCGCTCCTTGTGCTCTGTGGTTTTGTTTCTGGCATACACACTGGTATTAAAGCTGTTATCGGCCATTTTGGATGCTCTGTTTCATCTGCCTGTGCTTAATGTATTCAATAAAGCAGGTGGTATACTGGCAGGAGGAATAAACGCATACATATTTATGATTATATTGTCGGGGCTGATTATGCTTTTGATATCCACTTCCTTCGGGGACGTTTTGATGAAGCAACTGGAGGAGTCTAAAATAGCAATCTGGTTTTATAAAAACAATCCTTTGTTTTAAGGAGTTCTTAAGTCAAGCAAGATGAAAGGAGGATAAAATGAAAAGAATAATTTCGTTTGTGATTTTAATATCTTTGTTCCTTTCTTTAACAAGTGTCAGCGCTGAATTAAAGTATAATTACGGATTTGAAGTTTTATCCTTCGCTCTTTATAAAGACGGGAAAAAAATTACATCATTGGAAGACAACGGTATTTATCCCGTGGGCTCAGTAAGTAAAACATTTACGGCAGCTTTGATATTTTGTCTTTCAGAGGATGGAATTATAGATATTGAAGCTCCTTTAATAAGCTATATGCCTGATTTTAAGATGGCTGATGAAAGATACAAAGATATAACGGTAAAAATGTTGCTTAACCATACGGCGGGACTTTTTGGCTCAACTCTTAAAAATTCCATGCTGTATAAAGAAAAGAGCACGTGGAATCATGATAATTTTTTAAGCCTTCTTGAAAATCAGAGGCTTAAGAGTGAGCCGGGACGCATAGAGTCCTATTCAAACGACGGCTACACCCTTTTGGAAATTTTATCGGAGCGTGTAACGGGTAAGAGCTATACGGAGCTTTTCCACGAAAAGCTTGATGCTTTTACGTGTGATAAAAGTATAAAAACAGTATTGGAACTGGAAATACCCGGGGAAGATATGGTAAATTCCATTGGCTCAGGGGGACTTTACGGAAACGCCGAAGCTCTTTGCGAATTTGCTTCCAATCTTATAAGTGAAAAAAATATACTGTCTCAAATGACAGAAGAAAGAACCGATAAAAATCCGCTGGAAACCTTTGGAGCGGGCTGGGACAATCTTAACGCCTATCCCTTTGACAAATACAACATAAAGGCACTTACAAAAGGCGGAGATACCTTAAACTACCATACGTCCCTCATCGTCTTGCCTGAAATGGGAATAACTGCTTCTTTTATATTAAAGGGAGCATCGAGCATTCTTGCAGAGGCAATGGCGGTCGACATGATAAAGGAATACCTTTTGGAAGAGGGAAGTATAAAAATCGATTTTTATGATTTTGAGTACAATGAAACAGAGGAGACTTATGAAAATCCCGAAAAGTATAAAGGGTTTTATATATCCGCCCTTGGACAATACACCTTTGATGTAAAGGATGATACGGGGATACTCAAAAATCTTTATACGGGAAAGAAGACGAGCCACAAGTATCTGGGAAACGGGAATTTTGAAGCAGAAAACGGAATTATATCTTTTGTTTCTTTTGATGATGAAATGTTTATGACAACAAAAGGGGTATCGTCAATTACTGAAGATAAAAAATATTTCTATGGTTGTTATCTGGGTGTAAAAAAGGAATTGAAAAATCAGTTTTCAAAAGAATGGGAAATGAGAAACGGGAAGGTTTATTTCATTTGTGATGAGGTATATAATTCCGGACTTTATATGACGGAAATTCCGTCAACCAATGTATACTTTGCCGAAAGTGTAAGGGATTATCTTGGATATATGAAAATAGAAAGTCCCAATACGGCACTGGCGGATATTGCACTTCCGGGTATTTACGGAAGGGATTTAACTGACCTTGAGATTTTTCACGAAAACGGCAGGGAGTTTGCCAGAGCGCAAGGCTGGACCTTTGTTGACTCATCTTCAATCGGTGCAATTTATAACGGGAGCACATCCATTTGCACTATTTTACCCGACGGTTATGCTCGTTGGTTTAAATCCGGAGACGCTAATGGTAAAAAAATAGAAGTCAGGTTGGATGGTACGGGTATGTTTGCTCTTTATGATTCAAAGGGAACATGCACCTATTCATCACTTTCGGGTCTCGGGGATAATGTAATTCCACAAGGCGGATATATTGTTTTTGCGGGAGATGCAGGAACGGTATTTAATATAAATTTACAATAAAACTTAATCAGAGTAGAGGCTTTTGCGTAAAGTGTCGGAAGGACGGGGAGTTGCCTTTCGAACGAAAACGATTATTCGTTGCGGTAGGAGCTTCGCATCCCGCTGGAGCATAAAGGAAATCTCCTTATGTATGTAGCGAGAAAAAATTAAGGAGGTTTATTTATGGAAATTAAAATGAAGAAAATTACAACAAAGGAGCTTTGTATTATATCAATGCTTCTGGCGATAACAGTTGTGCTTTCCTATTTGTCAGGCTATTTAAGGATAGGTACAGCTATTAAATTTTCGGTAAGCTTTATATCTGTTTATCTTTCTGCTGCCCTATTCGGACCGTTTATAGGCGGATTGGTGGGAGCTTTGGCAGATATTATATCCTGCATTGTAAATCCGGTAGGGGCTCTTATATGGCAGCTTACCGTAATTGAATTTCTTTACGGTGCTTCTTTTGGTGTGTTTTTCCGGAATAAGAAAAATAAAAAGTTAAAAGCCTTGGATATTTTCATAAGGGCGGCAGGCTGCTCAACATTTCAGTTTTTAATAAATGTTTTTCTTAAGACATTTATACTTAAAAATTTAGGATATGTTCCCGGAAACTATAAAGCGGCATTAGCCATAAGAATTCCAGGCTGTGTGGCAATGCTCCTTGTTATGTTTTTTGCACTTTTTATATCAGAGCGGTGTTATACCGGAAAATTCAAGGAAATGGTTGAAAAATAGCCCTTTACTTATTTTAATAAAAGTGGTATAATAAATTATTGTACGAATTTTAAGAAAGGATGAGCTTAAAATGGCAAAGGAAGAAAAAAAGTATTTTGAATTCAAAGGCAAGCCCTTTATCCGTCGTGGAGATATTCTTTTTTACGGCGATCCCAAGGAGAAATATCTTGTTAAATTTATTATAAAAAACCATGCCAAGGTGGGAGATAAAGACGTGGCTGATGCAGTAACCGTTCAGCTTATAACCAACACCTTCGGCGAAAAAGACCGTGTTATAAAGCAGGCAGAAAGAGACGGACTTTACAGGGCGTTTGACGTTGGTGAATACTGGCTCTCAGAAGCACTTGAGACCATGAAAGCGGAAGGGAGATAAAGATGTCCGGATTCTGGAAGGATAACAACAACTACACCATGCTTTGCGATTTTTACGAGCTTACAATGGCAAACGGATATTTCGAAAGCGGCATGAAGGATCAGATTGCATATTTTGATATGTTTTACAGAACAATTCCCGATAAAGGCGGCTATGCCCTTATGATGGGAACAGAACAACTGGTTGAATATATCGAAAAGCTTAAATTTGATCCTGACGACATTGAATATTTAAGAGGGAAAAAGATTTTTTCCGAAGGTTTTTTAGAATATCTTTCCGAAATGAAATTTTCCTGCGACGTATGGGCAATTGAAGAAGGAACGCCCATTTTTCCGGGCGAGCCCATCGTCATAGTAAGAGGACCTGCCCTTCAGGCTCAGTTTGTAGAGACTATGATTTTGCTTACGGTAAATCATCAGTCCTTAATCGGAACAAAAGCTAACAGAATTGTAAGAGCAGCTCAGGGAAGAGCAGTAATGGAATTCGGTTCACGTCGTGCTCATGGCTATCACAGTGCAATTTACGGAGCAAGAAGTGCCTATATTGCAGGGTGCATGGGAACGGCCTGCACCATTACGGACAAGCTTTTCGGAATTCCCGCTTTGGGAACAATGGCGCACAGCTGGGTACAGATGTTTGATTCCGAATATGAGGCTTTTGCTGCCTATGCAAAGTGCTATCCCAACGATTGCACACTTCTTATAGATACCTATAATGTGTTAAAATCGGGACTTCCCAATGCAATAAAGGTTTTTGACGAGATAATAAAACCCTTGGGAGCAAGACCCAAGGGCGTCAGAATTGACAGCGGAGACGTTACTTATCTTTCGAAAAAAATAAGAAAAACATTAGACGAAGCAGGATATCCCGACTGTAAAATTGTAGTATCCAATTCCCTGGACGAATATATTATCCGTGATACAATTATGCAGGGCGCACAGATAGATTCCTTTGGTGTTGGTGAAAGACTTATTACCGCAAGCTCAGCTCCCGTATTCGGTGGCGTATATAAATTGGTTGCGGTAGAAAAAAATGGGGAAGTTATACCGAAGATTAAAATAAGCGAGAATAGTGCCAAGATTACAACTCCCGGTTTTAAACAGGTATTTAGACTCTACAGCAACGAAACGGGCAAAGCCATTGCCGATGTGGTTACGTTGCACGATGAGGAAATTGACGATACCAAGCCTTATACACTTTTTGACCCTGTTGACACATGGAAAAAGAAGGTTGTTACAGATTATAAGGCGAAAAAGCTTTTGACTCCCATATTTAAGGCGGGCAAATGCGTTTACAAATCAAAGCCTATAGGAGAAATAAGGGAGTATTGTAAGGAACAGGTAGATGCCCTGTGGGAAGAAGTTTTGAGATTTGAAAACCCCCACAGATATTATGTTGACCTGTCAGAAAAGCTTTGGAAGGTAAAACAGTCCATGCTTGAGCAGTATTCCAGGTGATTAAAATAAGAGCGGAAACGCTCTTATTTTGGTATATGGAAAAAAAGTAAACCCAGTTAACTGTTCTTTACATATTATTAACAATTTAATCATTTAGAGGACATAAAATAATGTTATGATATGATAGTAACATTATTTAAGGAGGAATATCCGTGGCAGATATAAAAGGGAAAATGCTTGATTTAATTAAAAACAAGAAATCAAGAAAAATCATCATTATTTCAGTAATAGCTATATTGCTTTTGGTGGCAGCCATCCTTACAATTTCTCTTTTGGGAAAAGAGGAAACGGAAGGAAAAAAAGAGATAATTACAGGAAAACCTCAAATCAGCACTATCGAGCTTACGGTGTCGGGGTCGGGAACATTGCAGCCTTATGACAGGTATGAAATCGTTTCTTTGGTATCAGGCGACATAAACGAGGCTCCCTTTGAAGAAGGAGATTTGGTGAATGAGGATGACATTATTTATGTCATCGACCATGAAGAGCAGGATAAGAGCATTGAGTCTGCTAAAAATTCTATAACCAAGTATAAAATCAGAAACAAGAAATACCTGGATAATGAGGAATTTAACAAAACTTTAGAAAAATACACTATAAGAGCTGAGTCTGACGGTGTTTTGTCGGGATTTACCCTGAAAGTTGATGACAAGGTGAATTCAGGCGGAAAAATAGGAACTGTACAGAACTTTGACGAGATTATTGCAACAGTTCCCTTCAATGCAGCCCAGTTTGCAAAAATCAACGAGGGGGATAAGGCGACAGTCTATCTTTATCCTTCTATGTACACAATCAGCGGTGAGGTTACATATAAAAGCTATACGGCAAGCGGATTTTCGGGCGGAGCTGTTTACTATGATGTGGAAATAACCATAAAGGGTGAAAACTTTACACTTACCGATACATCAGCAAGTGCAACTGTTCACACTTTATCGGGTGATGTGGAAGCCCCTGCATCAGGTACACTGGCTTATGCAGAGCCTAAGAATATACTGTCTGAAGTTTCAGGGGAAGTTGTAGAAATACCGCACAACATAAAAAACGGAGCAAAGGTTAAAAAGGGAGATATAATCTTAAAGCTTGACACAGCCGATTTTCTGGAGGAAAAGACACTGGCGGGCTTTGAATATAACGATTTGATATTAAACCTTGAAAATGCTGAGGAGCGTCTTGACAATTATAAAATCAAAGCTCCCATAAGCGGAACGGTTATTACCAAAAATTATAAAAAGGGTGATACCATTTCGGGCGGCGGCAATTCCTCTGCTTCACTTATGGTTATTGCGGATATGTCGGCAATGAAATTTATTTTCTCTGCAGACGAAACAGATATAAATAAGCTTGCTGTAGGTCAGGAAGTAATTGTTCGGGCAGATGCAGTGGAAAACAAAATATTTAAGGGCGTTGTTGAAACTGTTGCAACTGAGGGAACATCTTCAAACGGAGTTTCCTATTACGATGTAACTGTTGTAGTGGAAAATTACGGACAGAATGACGAGGAGGGAACCTTGCGTTCAGGAATGAATGTAACGGCGGAAATTGTTTACGAGAAGGCTGAAAACGCCCTTTGCGTACCGGTGTCTGCAGTTACGACCATAAACAAGGAATCGTATGTATTTGTAAAAGGAAATGCGTCTTCTGAAGAAGCTACAGAAAACACACAAAAAGAAGATAAAAAAATTCCCGAAAACAAAACTGATGATTCTGTGCCGTCAGGAGATAAAAAGGTAAACAGAGAAGATATGATAAAAGAAAGATTGAAGGCTATGACTCCCGAAGGATTTACCGCAGTAAAGGTAGAAGTGGGTGCTTCCAACGGTATGTATGTAGCGATTCTTTCGGGACTTTCAGCGGATGACGAGGTTTACCTTGCGGAAAGTAATTCTGTAAAGACTCCCGTAAGTCAGGGGCAGAGCATCGGACTTACAGGCGGTATGCCCGGTGGTATGATGGGTGGAGGTATGCCCAGCGGAATGATGGGCGGTGGAATGCCCGGTGGTATGATGGGCGGCAATTCCGGAAACAGAAATACTGGAAGCAGAAATATGGGTTCTATGAGATAAGAGGATTGATATGATACGTATAAAGGATTTGTATAAGATATATCAGATGGGTGATACCGAGGTCAGGGCACTTGACGGAGTAAATCTTCATATCAAAAATCATGAATTTGTGGCTATAATAGGGCCTTCGGGAAGCGGAAAGTCAACCCTCATGAATATGATAGGCTGTCTTGACACTCCTACAAGCGGAGAGTATTTTCTCCACGGAGAAAACGTAAGCCATCTTACGGATGACCAGCAGGCAACCATAAGAAATAAGACCATAGGATTTATATTTCAGCAATACAACCTGCTTCCCAAGCTGACAGCCAGAGAAAATGTGGAATTGCCTTTACTATACAGAGGTATCCCTCAGCACGAAAGACGGAAAATAGCCATGGAGGCCTTAAAAAAAGTAGGTATGGAAGACAGGGCAGAGCATATGCCTAAGGAGCTTTCGGGCGGTCAGCAGCAGAGAGTTTCAATAGCAAGGGCTCTGGCGGGAAATCCCCCTTTGATTCTGGCGGATGAACCCACGGGTGCTTTGGATTCCAAAACCGGAGCTGAGCTTATGGCCATGCTTAAAAAGCTCCATGAGGAAGGAAACACCATTGTTTTGATTACCCATGATTCAAATGTGGCTAATCAGGCGAAAAGAATAGTCAGAATTCAGGACGGTAAAATCACGGAGGATAAAGAATCGGACGGCGAGGTGATTTGCCAATGACAGGTTTTGTTTCAGCGGTTAAAATGGCATGGGGAAGCATAGTTTCCAATAAGATGAGAAGCTTTTTAACCATGCTCGGTATTATAATCGGTGTAGGTGCGGTAATTATACTCGTAAGCCTTGTAGAAGGTGTTTCCTCTGAAGTGGAAGACAGCTTCAGTCAGTTGGGAACCACCAATGTCAATGTGTCTGCAAGAAGCCGCTTTGCCACACGAAGCTTTGACTACGACGACGTGGAAGAGCTTGTAATGGAAAATTCGGATATCATAGACGGATTTATACCTTCTGCACAGACTAGCGCCACCTTAAGAAACGGCGGAAATAATGGAAGCACCACTGTTGTGGGCGTAAATGCATACTACTTTGAATTAAATGATATTGATACCCAGCTTGGCAGAAAAATCACGGATTTAGACCTTGAAAATAGCTCTAAGGTAATAGTTATAGGTGAATGGAATGCAATCCAGTATTTCGGAAGCTGTGAAAACGCCATCGGAAAAACAATAAAGGTCAACGGACTTCCGTTCACCGTTGTAGGAGTGCAGGAGCGGTTAACCAATGATGTGGAGCAATACGGCTCTGATGATAAGGCGTATGTTCCTTATACAACGGCGGTAAAAACCCTGGGAATAGGAGCACTTTCCTCCTTTACTCTGGGTGCCGCAAGTGTTGATTGCATAGACGAGGTTATAACGGTTGCTAAAAACTTTATGTATGAAATATACAAGGATGAAGACCGTTATACCGTAAGCAATCTGCAGACGGTTGTGGATACACTTGACGAAATGATGGGCATGATGTCAGGAGTTTTGGGCGGTATCGCAGGAATATCCCTTTTAGTTGCAGGTATAGGCATTATGAACATTATGCTTGTATCTGTAACGGAAAGAACCAGGGAAATAGGTATAAGAAAGTCAATCGGGGCTAAACGAAGCAGTATTTTGATGCAGTTTGTGGTAGAAGCCATGGCGCTCAGCTTTTGCGGAGGCGTAATCGGGGTTATATTTGGTATTATAGTGGCTTTGATAGCAGGAAATCTTATAGGAATTCCTGCAAAGCCGACCATAAGTATAATTATGATATCCCTTATATTCTCCTCGGCAGTGGGATTGTTTTTCGGATTTAATCCTGCAAGAAAAGCATCTAAATTAAATCCCATTGATGCCTTGCGTTCAGAATAATTGGAAAGGAGAGACTATCAAATGAAAAGAATTTTAATTTTACTTTTATCCATAATTCTTTTGATGACAAATGTGTCCTTTGGTGCATTTTCTGATATTGATGAAAGCAGCGGATTTGGAAAAGCCGTAAACTACCTTGTAAATTCAGGGATTTTATCAGGCTACAGTGAGTATGAGTTTGGCTCAAAGGATCCTCTTACCAGAGCACAGTTTGCAAAAATAGTTGTTAAAATGTCTGGAAAAGAGGATGAAGCTTTAACCAAGAATACAGAAACCTTTACTGACGTGGACAGCAGCCATTGGGCTTTGGGTTATATAAATGAAGCGGCGTATCTCGGACTTATAACAGGTTATCCCGACGGAAGCTTCGGAGCAGAGGAGAAAATAACTTATGCCCAGGCTATAACAGTAATTTTAAGAACACTGGGTTATTCATCATCTGAAATCGGAACCAACTGGCCAAATGACTATATAAATAAAGCGAAGGAGCTTTTAATTACCGAAGGACTCACTTTTGGAAAAAATGATTATTTAACCAGAGAAGTGGCGGCATATATGCTCTATAATTCGCTTTATGCTAAAAACGGCAGCGGCGATGGTGCGTCAGGGCTTAAGAAAGTGGATGGCGTAGTAATATACGGTGTTAATTCCCTTAATTCTTCCATCGGCAAGGATGACGTTTTAACGTCGGCAGGAACTTATAAAAAGGGAGAGGCATATTCGGATTCTTACCTGGGAAAGAAAGTTAATATGAAGGTTAATTCCGAAAATGAAATTGTAATGATAACCGAAAGTGAAGATTACTATAAAGAATTGACCATAAATTCTGCATCGGGGGATAAAATATCCACTGCCGAAGAAGGAACAATAGATGTCGAAAGTAATCTTACTGTTTATTACAAAGGAAATAAGTCATCCTATAAGGATATTTACGGAGTATTGAATCAGGGAAGTAAAATTTTACTTTATGACGATTGCATCTACGTTGAAGAAAACAAACTGAAAGGCCCCTTTGTAATAACCAAGGACTATAACCAGATTTATGAATTTATAGGCGATGTAACAGGCTTGAATGTAACCATAGACGGAGAAAGTGCAAAGATATCTGATATAGAGAGATTTGACGTTGTTTATTATAATGATGCGGCTAAAAAAGTATCTGTATATAATAAAAGAGAGACAGGTATTTACGAAAAAGCCATCCCTTCAAAGAATAATTTAACAAGCGTCGTAGTTTCGGGAATAACCTACTCGGATTTGAGCCTCAAGGCAAAAGAAAATCTCGGGGACTCTGATACCGCCTTTAAGATATATGACAGAATTACTCTTTTATTCGGTAAAGACGGTGAAATAGTTGACGTTGTGGATATAAACGGACGCACTTTAGGCGATGTTGCAATCGTGCTTAAGACATACTCGAAAGAGTCAAAGGAAGAAGATACTTTAGGTAAACTTGAATATTTTGCGGATCTTATGCTGGCAAACGGAACTTCTGTAACTTATAAAACGGATAAGGTGTATGAGGATACAATAAATGTTACTTACACAGGAAATGTAGTTTATCTTAAAAACTTAAATGACGGAAGAGTATCCTTAGAACTTGCGGGAAAAAATATAGTAACAGGAGATATTGATAAAAGCGTGCCTTCCCTGGGCGGTCATGATTTCGCACAGAATTATACAATACTTGAGCAGGTTTATTCGGAAAAATACGACGAGGCAGTAGTGAGAAAAATAAGCTTCAGGGATTTGAAGTTAAAGTCGTTGAACTCAGAAGACGTAATACATGTAGAATATGCAAATGATTTTGGAGATATTGCATTCCTCTACGTCAAAGACCTTACTTACGACGGATATACCTACGGAGTTTTGAATAAAGCCATTATGGATGAAGAGGCCAATTATACCTATGAATTAAAAAGCTCAGGAGGAACATCCTCTTACAGAGGAAGTGCGGGATGGAGCTTTGTTAAAGGCGAAGCGGTTATGGCGATGATAAAAGACGGAAAGATAAAGGCAATCAAGCCCCTGATACTTTTAGACAGAGCATCAACTCTTGGAACTTATACGGAAACAAGAATAAAAATTGAAGATGAAACCTACAATATGGATGAAAACCTTTCTGTTATATATAAAAAGACAGGCGAGGGAACATGGAACGTAACAACCTTAAAGGATTTGGAAGACAATATAAAGTCCGGTCTTTGGAAAATCAATATCATTCATATATATTCAGACAGTAAAAACGGAAAGGTCCGTGTATTAAGAGTTGAATTGAAATAAAAAAAGCTCAATGACCATAGGGTCATTGAGCTTTTTTTATTGTAAGCGGAATGGTGGATTTTTCAAGAGTCTTTTTAAGCATAATTTTAATTCCGGAAACGGCTGCCAGGGATTCAGCCTTATCGGGAATGCTTAAAAAACTCTTGAGTCTGGCACATTCTGTTAATGTGTTATCCAATAAAGTTCTGTCGGTTACAAAATATAAAAAGTAAGTTTTTTCATTAAGCTTTTTTTCAAAGGACTCCAGTATAAGATTGGCTTTTTTGAAATTTTCTTCGTTGATGGCTTCTTCAATGCTGATTGCATATTCGGATAAGCCTGTCATTGTTTCTCTCATATATTTATTGCAGAAAAATAATGAAGATAATAAAAACAGAAAAATTAAAGCTGCCGTTAAAAATCCTTTCATGCTTTGCCTCTTTTCTGGATGTGAACCTCGTTTCCCGAAACTCCTGCATAAAATATTTCCTTTATATCGTTAATGCCTGATTTTTTGATTTTGTCCATAAACCATTTTTCGTCATGACCGGTTCCCTTGAGGCTTTCTTTTAAAAATTCGCCGTCTGAAACTACGGTTATCATTATGGTGGATTCGGGAACGGAAATGTTTAAATCTTCAGGAGTAACAGGTCTTTTTGAAGCAACGGGAACAATATTTAAGGCTCCGGTAGTCTCTAAAATTGCATATTCCACGTCCCGTACGTCGGGGTAACCGGCAGTTCTCAGCTCTTCGGTTAAGTCCGAAAGATTGTATCGCATTTTTTCAAGTTCCTTTTCCTTGATTTCCCCGTGGCATATTAAGATGCAAGGCTTTCCCGTAAGTGCATTTCGTATCTTTCTGCTTTTTAATGCCGCAAAGGAAAGAAAAACCTCAAGACTCATAAGAGTAACAATTGGAATAAGACCGCTTAAAAGGGGCTGATTCATATCCTGCATAGGGATTGAAGCTAAGTCTGATATGGCTATGGAAACAACAAGCTCACTGGGCTGAAGCTCCCCAACCTGCTTTTTCCCCATAAGACGCATAGCGACAATCATTGAAAAATATAAAATAATAGTTCTTATAAAAAGAGTTATCATGCAATCACCATTTTTATTATGGGTAAAATTTTACAAATTATTCACAATAAATGGATGAGTCATTACATTGACAATTCGACAAAAAAATAGTATAATTAAAGTGATAATCTATAGAAATCGGAAGAATAAACCATGAAAAAATTTTTACTAATTATTTTAACAATAATCATGATTTTTCAAAATATATCAATTTTTGCCCAAAAGGAAATTTCCCTTTATCTTGACGGAGAAAAAATTGAGTGTAATCCGTCGCCTGTTATAATAAATGACAGAACGATGATTCCTGCAAGGGCGCTTTTTGAAAAAATGGGAGCGACGGTCTCCTGGGATGGAGATAAGCGCAAGGTGGGGGTAATTTGCGGCGAAACGGAAATTGAAATGATTATAGATAAAAGCACGGCAAAGGTCAACAAAAAAGAGGTAACTCTTGATTCACCTGCCGTTATAATAAACGGAAGAACCTTAATTCCTTTAAGGTTCGTTGGTGAAAGTATCGGGGCTAAAGTTTCCTGGGACGGGGAGGAGAGAAAGGTTTTGATAGAGACTAAAGAAAAAGATCCTCCCATTATAATAGAGAGTGTGGAGTTCACATCGAAAGCGGGATACGATGTTGTTACGATGACTGCATCGGGAAAGACCACGGTAAAAACCATGACTCTCAAAGAGCCTGAGAGAATGGTGATAGATATACAAAACGCCACACTGACGGTTCTTAATAAAAGCTATGAAGGAAAGGCAGTTTCCAAGGTAAGATACGGAGAACATGACGGATATGTGAGGCTGGTAGCTGAAAGTGATACAGTTCCGGGTTTTTTCATTTTTGATAACGGAGGAATTACAGAGCTTAAATTCTTTAAGGATAAAAAGCTGTTTGACTATATCGGAATGAAAGAATATAAAATGATTTTTGGATATCCTGTAAAATTTGTATCACGAAAAGGAGAAAAAATTGTTTTCACTCTTGGTAAAAAACTCAAGGATGAGGTTATAGATATAGGAGACGAGTTAATAAGTCGTGTGTCAGTTTCCGGAAGCGATATAGAAGTTACGCTTAAAAAAGACGCTGACTACATAATAAAAGACAACACAGTTGAATTTATCGTTAAGGAAAAAACAGAGGAAGAAATCATAACGGACAGCGGAATTGTGGTATTGGATGCGGGACACGGCGGAAAAGACCCGGGAACCTTGGGCTTTGACGAAGACGGGGAAACAATTTTAGCAAACGAAAAGGATATGAATTTAACCATAACGCTGATGGTTTATGAAATTCTTAATACCCAGGGTGTAAAGGCTGTTTTGACAAGAAAGGACGACAGTTATATAGGTCTTTTGGAAAGAGCCTCCATGGCAAATGAAAAAAATGCCGAGCTTTTTGTTTCCATACATAATAACAGTATTCCCAACCCTGATTATAAAGGTTCAATGGTGTTATACAGCCTTGACAGTCCGGGAGGCAAAAAATTAGCATCAAACATTCTTAAAGAAATGACAAAATCGGCAAACACCGAGAACAAAGGCTTGAGAGACGGAACAAATATGGCGGTTATTAAAAATACTGTTATGCCAGCAGTAATTGTTGAGTGCGGATGCCTTACCAATAAAGAAGAACTTGAAAATCTCATGGATATAGATTTTCTTTATTCACTGGCGGAGGGAATAGCCGAGGGAATTTTAATTACGTTAGGTAAATAATTGTCTTGACTTAGAAGGTTTCTTTAAGTATAATTTAACTAAGGAGTGATATTATGATAAAAAAGATTTTAGCTTGCACTGTTGTTATAACCATTTTGTTGTCCATGGTATCTCTGGCGACTTTTTCTGATATGCCCCAAAAAAGTCATTGGTCCTATGCTGCACTCAATTCAGCGGTTGAAACGGGTCTTTTGACAGGTTCTGGCGGTATGATTAACCCTAACAACAACCTTACAAGAGCCGAGATGGCTACAATTTTGGTAAGAGCTTATGGTTTAACGGAAAAAGCAGACATTTCCATGTATAAGGATGTGCCTCAGGATGCATGGTATTATGAATATATGCAGAAGGCTTGCGCAAAGGGTCTGTTCAAGGGAGATGACTCTATGATGTTAAATCCCGAAAACAATATAACAAGACAGGAAGTTTTTGTTGTACTGGGGAGAGCGTTGAATCTTAAAGAAGGGGAGGCTTCTATAGTTTCATCCTTTTCAGATAAAGACCTGATTGCTTCATGGGCAGTAGGCGCAACTGCTGCTATGGTTGAAAATAATTACATAAAGGGTTCGGGCGATAAGATAAACCCCACAAACAATATTACAAGAGCAGAATTTGCACAGATTATGTTTAACCTTAAAAATCTTGGCGCTATAGCAGGGGGAACTTCATCCGGTATGGGCGGACAGATAGTGGATAAGACAGATGAAGAAGAAAAAGTTACCGGAGGCGGTGGCGGTTCTACCGGAGGCGGTGGAAGCTCTGCCGGCGGTAACGGAGGATCTTCTGGAGGTAATAATGGTTCTTCAGGAAATACCGGAAATGACTCTACCGAGAGCAACGAAAATGTATTTGAAGAAAATACAGATGCTTCCATGGATTAAAAAAACGAAATAAAATAAAAAATGTATTGCTTTTTAAAGAGATTTGTGCTATTATCTCTAAAGTGTGATTTTGCACGGATAAAAGCCGTATTTAAGCGACTTGCATAAACAAGTCGCTTTTTTATGGAATTAAGTTCTGATTTTATATAAGGAGAGACAAAAATGAGTTCAACATTATTGGCAATATCTATAGCTTTGTTGGCAGGACTTCTGATGACGAGGGCTTTTAAACCCTTAAAGCTTCCTGCAGTTACTTCGTATCTTATAGCGGGTGTACTTATAGGTCCTTATTGCATGGGACAACTGGGAATAGCAGGGCTTGGGTTTGAAAGTATGGATGCGGTCCATGCTTTATCTTTGATTTCTCAGGTTGCGCTTGGCTTCATTGCTTTTTCAATCGGCAGCGAATTCCGCAAAGAAGATATTGTACATATCGGTAAACAGGCTTTTGTGATAGGCATACTTCAGGCGTTGGTTGCTACTTTGTTTGTGGATATCGCTCTTTTGGTCGTACATAAAATAATGCCAGAGGCACTTTCTGTTTCTCAGGTAATAACTCTCGGAGCCATTGCAACCGCAACAGCTCCTGCGGCAACTTTGATGGTTGTGCGTCAGTATAAAGCGAAAGGCCCTCTTACAGACCTTCTTTTGCCTATAGTAGCTCTTGACGACGCAGTGGGTCTTATTGTTTTCGCTGTGTCTTTGGGGATTGCAAAAACTTTTGTAAGCGGAAATATCGATGTGATTTCCATCCTCGTAAATCCTGTGGTTGAAATTGCCGCTTCTCTTTTGCTCGGTGCTATACTGGGCTGGGTGCTTACACAGTTGGAAAAGATGTTTAATTCCAATACAAATCGTCTTAATATGACAATAACCTTCGTGGTTCTTACGGTTGCGCTTTCTATGTTAAAGTTTAACATCGGGCCTGTACACATTGGTTTTTCTTCTCTCTTAGTATGTATGATGATGGGAACGGTGTTCTGCAATATCTGTCCTCTTTCTCACGATCTTATGGAAAGAGCTGATAAATGGACTTCTCCTCTTTTCGCACTGTTCTTTGTTATAAGTGGTGCAGAGCTTGAGCTCGGTGTATTTGCAAAAGGAGCCATTGTAGTAATTGGCATTGTATATATAATCTTCCGTTCTTTGGGCAAATATATCGGAACCTTTGTGAGTGCAAAAATGACAAAATGCACCCCTGAAATCTGTAAATATCTTGGTATCACACTTCTGCCTCAGGCAGGCGTTGCTCTCGGTATGTGCACAATTGCTTCCGCAGAATTTGGTGAAGCAGGAGCTCTTATCCGCAATATAACACTTTTCGCAGTGCTTATCTACGAGCTGGTAGGACCGTTGTTTACCCGTATGGCACTTCAGGCTGCAGGAGATATTAAGCCTATGAGCGACGAGGTTAAACACAGAAGAAAGAATAAATTAGAGGAAATGTTAAACAAAGAAAAGTAAGAAAAAATCACGCCGTATAATAATGTGCGGCGTGATTTTTTTGTTGCAATTATGTTGACATGAAGTGGTTTTTATGGTATTATACTTGAGTGTTAATTGAATATTGATTTCAATTAGAAACTACAAGGAGACGTATCGAAGTGGTCATAACGGGGCGCACTCGAAATGCGTTTGCCCTTTCGGGCACGAGAGTTCGAATCTCTCCGTCTCCGCCAAAAGGAAAAATCCTGTCGCAAGACGGGATTTTTCTTTTTTTATTATTCATTAAGCTTTTATATTTTTGCAAAGACTTAAAATTTTATCCGCTGCACCTTTAGTACCGGAAGAGCTTTTATAACCTTCTGAAATTCGGGCAGCGTTTTGTTTATATGAGTCATCGCTTAATATTTGGTTTACAGCATTTAAAACCAAATCAGCCTTATTCTTGGAGAGGTAAACGCCTGCACCAAGCTCTGAAACCCGACTGGCAACGCCTTTTTGCTCCTGTGTCTGTGGTAAGAGGACAAGGGGAACCTTGAAATATAGACTTTCACTTACGCTGTTCATTCCTGCATGGGAAATGAAAACGTCCGCTTTATTAAGAACGGCAATCTGGTCAACGTGTGAATAAACAGATATATTTTTTGGCAAGTTTCCCAGGTCTTTGACAGAAACTGAATTTCCGACGGACATAATTACCTGATAGTCCGTGTCCTTAAAAGCTGAAATACAGCTTTTGTAAAAAGGCATCATATCGTTATTGACCGTTCCCATTGATATATAAATCAGTTTATCCTTGATTTTTTCTATATTATCGGTTGCAGGTCTTACCAAAGGACCTACGAAAGCATATTTATCTGAAAAGGTATTAAAGCAAGGCTGAAATTGGGGAGAGGTATAAACGATGGTGTGGGTGTTATTATCATTGCCTATAATATCCAAAATGCTTTTAACGGGATAGCCTCTGCTTTGCAAACGTTTAACCTGCACTTGTGTCTTTGGCAAAGATACAAGCATTTTTATTAAATCCATTAAACCTTGCTTCATGATTTTTGCAGAGTGCTCGTTAAATGCAAAGGTTGTTGTGGAGGATATAAAAGGAATGCCGAGCTTAAGTGCAATGGCTTTTCCCCACAGAGCCATAGAATCTGCCACAATGCAGTCGGGTTTAAGCTCTGCCATATCTTTGCAGACCATATCGTCAAGAGCCAGTGTGGTATCCACAAGTATCTTTGTAGAGAACGTCAGATCTTTTCCTACACGCACAGAGTCTTTTTGACTTAACTTTATTTCCGCATCATATTGGTCGCAGGATATGAAAGTGGCTCCTGATGACTGGATTTTTTCACGCATAGCTTCATATGAATAATACCATACCTGATGTCCACGGGTTATAAGCTCTTTTACAACTCCTAATGTGGGGTTGGTATGACCGTGGGCAGGAATGTTAAAGAATACAATTTTACTCATTTTAATTCACCTTACTTAAATATCTATCTCACTGAAAATCTGCTTTATCATATTTTGCTGTTTCTCCTTAGGAAGAACTGCGATTCCCTTTTCTTCATCACCTAAAACTAAAATTTCATCACCGGGATTAAAACCAAACATCTCTCTTGCTTCTTTTGGAATGACAAACTGCCCTTTTTCGCCGATTTTGATAATCCAGGCGTGTTTTCCGCTGGGTATATTCATTTTCAGACCTCCCTAATATGATTGGTATGAATAATCATACCATATTTAGCTGTAAATGTCAAGGAGGAAAGTTTATTAAAAAAATTTAAAAAAAGTATTGACAAATCAATTTTAAGGTAGTATAATCTCTATAAAATTTGAATATCGCAAAAAATGACTGCGACGAGGACGGTCGGATTGTGGAGCCTTTAAGAGAGTTGCCGGATGGTGCGAGGCAATGGTGAGACTTTCCAATGACTTATCACCTCTGAGTCGAAGGACCGAAAGTGAAAGTGAGTAGACTCCTTCCGTAATGCTGCGTAAAGGCAAAGGGCTTGTTAGAGCTCGGAAAGTGACGGGATATTTATATTCCGTAATTTGAGTGGTACCGCGGGTTATTATAACTCGTCTCAAAGATAACTTTGAGACGGGTTTTTGTTTTATTCAGATTTGTAACCAATAACTAATTTGTCAAAAAAAGAAAGGAGACAAAACAATGGATTACAGTTTGAAAGAAGTAGCAGGGAGAATAAAAGAACTTAGGGAAGCAAAAGGTTTTACACAAGAAGAGCTTTCTAAACTCTGCGGTGTATCGGTGGAGGATTACAAGGTTTTGGAAGAGGGCGAAACAGACTTCAGCTTCACATTTATTTATAAATGTGCCAAAGCTTGCGGTGTTGAGGTTGTTGATATTTTGGAAGGAACAAGCTCAACTCTCAAATCCTTTACAATTACAAGAAAAGGTGATGGACTTAAGATTGTAAAGAAGCACGGTGTAGAGTATAATAACCTGGCGCCTAAATTCAAGGATAAATTGGCAGAGCCCTTCTTAGTTAAATTTCCTTATCTGGAGGAAGAACAGAACGCACCGATAAAGCTCAGCTCACATAACGGACAGGAAGTTGATATTATTACAAAGGGCTCATTAAAGGTACAGGTGGGAAACCATGTGGATGTGCTTAACGAGGGAGATTCAATTTTTTACAACAGTATCATTCCTCACGGCATGGTTGCAGTATCCAAAGAGGGTTGCGAGTTCCACGCTATAGTGTTAAATCCCCAGGATGGACTTGTAACTGAGGAATATCCCGAAGCACCGCTTCTTGCAGAAAAGACTGCTAAGAAGAAAGCAAAATCAGAAACTGTTGCAGATAAATATATCGAATCATTCTATGATGAAAAAGGTGTGTTCAGCGGTATCAAATTCAAAAATGACGATTCGTTCAACTTTGCATTTGACTGTGTGGATGCTATCGCAGAAAAGAACCCGGATAAGCTTGCTATGATGTGGGTGGCAAATGACAAGACAGACAGACGCTTCACATTCAGCGACATGAAAAAGTATTCAGCAAAAACTGCAAACTATTTTGAATCACTCGGTATAAAAAAGGGCGATACGGTAATGCTTGTATTAAAGAGACATTACCAGTTCTGGTTCTCAATGCTTGCGCTCCATAAGATCGGTGCTATCGCAATTCCTGCTACAAATCAGCTTGTAGAACACGACTTTGATTACAGATATAAGGCAGCAAAAGTAAAAGCTGTTGTATGTACTGCAGACGGAGATGTATCGCTTGAAGCAGAAAAGGCAGCAGTAAACTATCCCGGCATGGTAAAAATCATGGTTGGCGGTAATAAAGAAGGCTGGCACGATTTCAATGTTGAAATGGAGCGTTTCAGCACACACTTTGACCGAACAGAAAATACTCCTTGCGGTAATGATCCAATGCTTATGCTCTTTACTTCAGGAACAACAGGATATCCAAGAATCGCAACACACTCATATAAATATGCGCTGGGTCATTATCCTACAGCAAAGCATTGGCACAATGTAAATCCTGACGGACTTCATTTTACAATTTCCGATACAGGCTGGGGTAAAGCTCTCTGGGGTAAGCTCTACGGCCAGTGGCTCTGCGAAGCAGCACAGTTCACCTATGACTTTGACAGATTCCATTCTGAAGACATCTTGCCCATGTTTGCTAAATACCATATCACAACCTTCTGTGCACCGCCTACAATGTATCGTTTCTTTATAAAAGAGGATTTGTCAAAATATGACCTCTCTTCTATCGAATATGCAACAACAGCAGGCGAAGCATTAAATCCTGAAGTATTTAATCAGTTCAAAAAAGCAACAGGTCTTACAATTATGGAAGGTTTTGGTCAGACTGAAACAACTCTTTCTATAGCAAACTTTGTTGGCTCAACTCCCAAAATTGGTTCAATGGGTAGACCCAGTCCTTTATATGATGTAGTAGTTTTAGATCCCGACGGAAACGAATGTAAAACAGGCGACACGGGTGAAATTTGTATCCGCACAAAAGACGGAGCACCAAACGGACTCTTTATCGGTTATTACCTTGATGAAGAAAAGACAAACGAGGTTTGGCACGATGGTTATTACCATACCGGCGATACCGCAACAATGGACGAAGACGGATATCTTTGGTATGTTGGCCGTATCGACGATGTTATAAAGTCATCAGGATACCGCATCGGACCTTTCGAAATTGAAAGCGTTATAATGGAGCTTCCTTATGTTTTAGAGTGTGCAATCACTCCAGTTCCCGACGAAGTGCGTGGCCAGATCGTAAAAGCCACAATCGTTCTGGTAAAAGGAACTACTGGCACAGACGAGCTTAAAAAGGAAATTCAGGAATATGTTAAGACACATACTGCGCCTTATAAGTATCCCAGAATCGTTGAATTTGTGGATGAACTTCCCAAGACCATCAGCGGTAAAATCAGACGTGTGGAAATCCGTAAAAACGACCAGGAAAAATTGAATAAGTAAGCTTTAAGCCGCAGGGAACTAAAAATCCTGCGGCTTAATTTAAAAAGAGGTGAAACAGATTGAAAAAAACATATGTAACTTCAATGCCGAATCATATCGGGGCATTTTTAAAAGCCAGCAAATGTTTCTCTGAGCTTAAGGTCAATATTACCCGTGTAAGCTATAATAAGGCGGTTGATTCACATACACTTTTTATCGATGCTGAAGGAACGGAAGAACAACTTAAAAAAGCTGACATAGAGCTTGAAAAAATAGGATATCTTCCGGGTAACACCAACAAAACAAGCATCGTTCTTTTGGAGTTTTGTTTGCCTGATATTCCCGGGAGTGTAACAGATGTGCTTGAGCTTATAAATGAATTTAATTTCAATATTTCTTACATCAGCTCCCAGGAAAACGGGACGGATTATCAGCATTTTAAAATGGGACTATATGTTGATGACTCTGATAAAATTTCTGAATTTCTGAAGGAGGCGGAAAAGCTTTGTAAGGTTAGGGTGATTAACTATAACAGCTCTGAAAAGATCTATGACAACAGTATTTTTTATAACGCTTATGTATTAGGGCTTTCGCAGTCTGTGGGGCTTTCAGAAAATGTCAGTAGGGAGCTTTTGGTACATGTAAATCTTGCGATGCAGACCCTTGACGAACAGGGCTTATCTCCATATCGGACCTTTGACAGCATCAGCAAATTTGCAGAGCTTTTAGGTGCTTCAAAAGGCAAAAATTTCAATCCCCGCATCAGTACACACAAAATAATAGATAATACCGAAATAACTCTTATAGAGCCTCCTTGCGGAAGCAATACAATAATTATAAAAAGCAATGGGAAAGTTTTGTTTGTAGATAGCGGTTATGCTTGCTATAAAGAGGAAATGCTTGAGGCTTTCAAAAAAATTATACCTGAGTTTAATGATATAGAAAAAACTATTTTAATAACACATGCAGATGTTGACCATTGCGGATTGTTACCTGTTTTCGACAAGGTAATTACAAGCTCTAAAACAGCACATTGTCTTAAAAATGAATATGAGGGAAAGAATGGCTACAGAGAAGAAAATCCCTTGCATAAGCCCTATATCAATATTTGTAAAATCCTAACTTCCTATAAACCGGTTGAACCTGAAAAGGTTGTGGCTTTATGGAACGATACCCCGAAGCTTAGAGAACCGCTTACACAAATAGGATTTCTGGATTTTGAAGAATTGCATTTTGAGGTATATGAGGGCAGGGGCGGACATCTGCCGGGCGAGATAGTGCTTATTGACTATTCGCATCATTTAGCAATTACCGGGGATATTTATATAAATACCCACGGCTTAACAAAGGAACAGGCTGAATACAACAGGTACGCACCGATACTTATGACATCTGTTGATACGGAGCCTGAATTGTGTTCGGCTGAACGAAAGGCAATTATAGAGAGACTCGGAGTAGGGGACTGGCAAATTTTCGGAGCACACGGATTCAAGAAAGATTACGGTGTTAATTCATAAAAATTTAAGGAGACAGAACTTTATAAAGTTCTGTCTCCTTGTTTTATTGGAGAATTTGATTATTTTACAGGCTTACACTTTACAATCATTTCTGTAACATCTGTCAGCACCAATTCGCAATTTTGATTAAACACTTCAAAGGTAAGCTCGACAATGCCGTTTTTCTCATTTCGTTTTGTAAGCTTTGATACAGTGCAGGTACTTGTTAAAATATCATTTGCAAATACAGGCTTAAACCATTCTATCTTGGTGGATTTGCCTGCAAGAAGCTCATCGCCTGCCAAATCATTTTCGAGATATTTCGCCCATACCGACATAAACGACATTACACCTGGAGCAATCAGACCTCCGAACATAGTTGACCTGGCATATTCTTCGTCTGTATGAAGCGGAATGGGATCGTACTTTTTTGCAAAATCAATCATATCATCTTTATCTATGTTAAGTGGCTCAATTTGTGTTTTATAGCCTAAAACAAATTCTTCAAAATACATAAAACAAAAACCTCATTTTTAATAAATTTGACCTTAATATTGTAGCTCAAAAGATATTTAAAATCAATAAACTTATATTAAAAGCAGCAAATTTTTCGAAAAAATATATTTATTGACTTTTTTGGGGCAAAGTGATATAATACCTTGCGTAAAAGTTAATATGACGTATAAATGCGGCGAGCAGAAACGGTCGCTATCGTTAGATGGCGATAAACTGAGGTAGTACCACGGAATCGATTTTCGTCCTCTGTATCTTGCTTAAGATACAGAGGTTTTTGTTTATAAACATAAAGAAGGCGAAGAAAATATGTTAGGTGTAATTGTAAATGTAATAACCGTAATAATAGGTTCTTTGATAGGCTTATTATTCAAAAAAGGAATTCCTGAAAAAATAAGCAAGGCGGTAATGGTTGGCTTGGGAGTATGTACTCTGTACATAGGAATAACAGGAAGCCTATGTGGAGAAAATGTTCTTATTGTAATTGCTTCTGTGGTTCTCGGGGTAATAGCGGGAAGCTTATTAAATATTGACGGAGCTATAGCCAAGCTGGCAGACAGCGTGGAAAAGAAATTCAAAAAAGAAAATGAAAATACATCCATAGCAGAAGGTCTTGTAACAGCAACGCTTTTATTCTGTGTTGGCTCAATGACGGTTACTGGTTCAATCCAGGCAGGAATTTCGGGAGATAACACTCTTTTAATAACAAAGGCGACTTTAGACCTTGTTTCTTCAATGATGCTTGCTTCAAGTCTTGGATTCGGGGTGCTTTTGGCAGCAGCATCTGTGTTTGTTATACAAGGCGGTCTTGTGCTTTTAGCAGGATTTATTTCTCCTTTTATGAGCACCAGGGCCATCAACGAAATGACTTGTGTTGGTTCGCTTTTAATCATTATGATAGGTACGAACCTTATGGGAATTACCAAAATAAAGGTTGCGGATTTTCTTCCTGCCATACTTTTTGCCCCGATTATATATAATATCGCTTCCTTTCTTTTAAGTTTCTGAATACCCTTTAATAAAAAGGACTTGTAAAAACAATTAAAATATGGTAAAATAATTTCAGTTAAAAGCCGCATTTCCTTTGAAGTGTGGCTTTATCATTAAATTTTTGAAAGGGCTTTTTTGATGAAAAATATACTTAAGCTGTTTTTTGTGTTCTTTAAGATAGGCGCCTTTACCTTCGGGGGAGGGTATGCCATGATTCCGATTATACAAAAAGAGGTTGTGGAAAATAAAAAATGGATAACAGATGAGGATATATTGAATATTGTGGCTATAGCCGAATCGACACCGGGTCCCATTGCTATTAACTCGGCAACATTTATAGGCTACAAGGTAGCAGGCTTTTTCGGTTCGGTTGCGGCAACATTGGGTGTGGTAATCCCTTCTTTTGTGGTAATATCCGTAATAGCTTTTTTTCTTGGTAAGTTCAGCGAATATAAGGTGGTACAGTATGCATTTTACGGAATAAGAGCGGGTGTTTTGGCTCTGGTTATAAAAGCACTTATAACCATGTATAAAAAGATGCCGAAGACGGCTCTTGCTTACGGCATAGCTCTTTTTGCCTTTGTTTCTTCCTTAGTTTTCGATATACTTGAGTTCAACATTATATATGTAATTTTAGCTTGTGCTCTTATAGGACTTGTTTCTTCACTCTTTAAGATAGGAGGGGAGAAAAATGATATTACTTGAACTTTTTTATACCTTTTTCTATATAGGGATTGTTACCTTTGGCGGAGGATATGCTATGCTTCCTCTTATGCAGAGCGTTGTCCTTAAAAATGAATGGCTCACGCATAATCAACTGGTGGATTTTATAGCGGTGAGCGAATCTACCCCGGGTCCTTTTGCGGTGAACATGGCGACATATATAGGGGCAGAACAGGGAGGAGTTTTAGGATCTCTCTGTGCAACATTAGGTGTTGTTTTGCCTTCGTTTATGATAATTCTTATAGTTGCGAAGATTTACGAGGCATTTAATAAAAGCAGATTTGTAAAAGGAATTATGACAGGGCTTAAACCTGCGGTAATCGGTCTTATTGCGTCTGCTGTTTTAGGTATAGCTGAAACAGTTTTCTTCCCAGAGGGAATAGTATTAAATAATATTTCCGTCAAAGAAATCTTATGTTCTATAATAATTTTTGCCATAATGTTCTATCTTATAATTAAAAAGAAAAAACACCCAGTATTGATAATTGCCCTTTCGGCACTTTTAGGAATTTTAGCAAGATATTTCATACTGTAAAGGAAGAATTTTTAATGAAAACCGAAATTTTTTCAATAGACCCATTAAAAATTGAATATGAAAAAATCAAAAAGGCTGCAGCGCTTCTTAAAGAAGGCAAGCTGGTGGCATTTCCTACGGAAACGGTTTACGGTCTTGGTGCGGATGCAGACAACAAGGAAGCTGTCTCGGATATATTCAGGGCTAAGGGACGTCCTATGGATAACCCACTGATAGTACATATTCCGTCAATTGCCCTTTGTGAGAAATATGTTGAAAAAATCCCAGGGTCTGCAGCTCTTTTAATGGAAAAGTTCTGGGGCGGACCCCTTACAATAATAATGAAAAAAAGTAAGCGTGCCATAGATGAGGTAACTGCAGGGCTTGATACAGTAGCAGTGAGACTTCCGTCTCATCCGGTGGCACATGCTTTGATAAGTGCGTCTGAAACGGGAATAGCTGCTCCCAGTGCCAACATTTCAGGTCGTCCGAGTCCTACAAATGAAAAACACGTAATTGAAGATTTTGAAGGAAAGATACCCTGTATAATAGGTTCGGGAATTACTAAATACGGGCTTGAATCCACTGTAATCGACTTAAGCGGAGAAAGACCTCTTATATTAAGACCGGGAGCTGTCAGCCTTAATATGATAAAAGAATATCTGCCTGATGCCGCTTACGGCGGAGGGGGAGAGAACGTTCCCAAAAGTCCCGGAATGAAATATAAGCATTATTCCCCCAAGGCTAAGGTTATTGTGGTTAAGGAAGATATAAAAAACGAGATTAAAAACCACAAGGGAAAAGTTGTGGTTATAGACTATGAGGATTTTGCAGAGGTGTACGATAAAGAACTGTTTCTCCCTGCAGGATTTGATGACAATACATACGGAGCCAGACTTTTTTACCTTTTGCGCCATGCTGACGATTTGGGAGCAGATGTTATTTTGGCTAAAAATCCTAAAGGCGGCGAAGATTTGACAGATGCTCTTTGCAACAGACTGTATAAGGCTGCAGGAGGAAATATAATATGATTTTATTTGTGTGTACAGGCAATACCTGCAGAAGCCCAATGGCTGAGGCCCTTTATAAAACCATTACAGGCAAGGAGGCAGAATCGGCGGGACTCAGTGCTGAAGAAGGGCATAGCGCAACATACGAAGCCATAGTTACAATGAAAAACAAGGGGATAAATTTGGAAAATCATAAGGCTCGCCAGATAGATAAAGGCATGATAGATAAGGCGGATTTTGTCCTTACCATGACCCAGGGACACAAGGCAATGCTCTTATATGCCGCACCGGAGTTTTCTGAAAAAATTTTGACCATATATGAATGGGCAGGCAAAGAGGGAAATGTAAATGACCCCTTCGGAGGAAATCAGAAGGTTTACGATTTGTGTGCTATTGAATTGGAGGAATTGATTCGTGAGGGTGAAAAAATACACTCCTGATTATTTTTTTGAGATTTATGAAATAGAAAAAGAGTCTTTTTCGGATTTTTGGAGTGAAAAGGCCATGAAAGAAGAACTGTCGGCAAAACAGGCAAATTATTATGTGGCTTTGGAAAACGACGAGGTACAGGGTTATATAGGTTTCTGGTGTATTTATGACGAAGCGGAAATCATGAAAGTGGCGGTAAAAAAATCCTCCCGTGAAAAAGGAATCGGAAATGCACTCATTAAAGCTGCTATAGACGAAGCCTCTGCCATGGGAGCAAAAAAAATACTTCTGGAAGTAAGAGAGTCAAATGCTCCTGCCAGAAGACTGTATGAAAAAAACGGTTTTATGTCCTACAACATAAGAGAAAAGTATTATGAAGGAAAAGAGAACGCCGTTTTGTACAAAAAGAATTTGTGAGGTAAATGCTATGTTGATATTGGGAATAGAAAGCTCTTGTGATGAAACTGCCGCAGCCATAGTAAAGGACGGGCGTGAAGTTTTATCAGATGTAATTTATTCGCAGGCAGATATACATTCAAAATACGGTGGTGTTGTTCCTGAAATAGCATCAAGACGTCATATAGAAAAAGTTCTTTATGTCATAGATAAGGCTTTGGCGGATGCGAATTTAACTAAAGATGACATAGACGGGATAGCGGTAACTTGCGGTCCCGGATTGGTAGGAGCTCTTTTAGTGGGAGTTTCTGCTGCAAAGGCTCTTTCTCTGGCATGGGGAAAGCCCTTGATACCCGTAAATCATATAAAAGGTCATATATCGGCAAATTATGTGGCTTTTGAAAGATTAGAGCCTCCTTTTATATGCCTTGTGGCGTCAGGGGGACACAGCCACATTGTTCACGTTAAGGGCTATACGGATATGTGTGTGCTTGGGGCAACGAGAGATGATGCGGCAGGAGAAGCCTTTGATAAAGTGGCAAGAGTCATTGGACTGGGCTATCCCGGAGGCCCCAAGGTTGATGAGGCAGCGAAGGCGGGAAATCCTGAAGCATTTGATTTTCCCAGAGCAAAATCGGGGGATGATTTTTCTTTCAGCGGTCTTAAAACAGCAGTAATAAATACGATACACAAAATGGAACAGAAGGGAGAAGAAATACCAGTTTCGGACATTGCGGCAAGCTTCCAGAAGGCGGTTGTTGAGGTTTTGGTGGATAAAACAATATCCCAGGCAGAAAAAACAAAAGCCGATAAAATTTGTCTTGCCGGAGGAGTAGCGTCAAACTCCCTTTTAAGAAGTGAAATGGAAAAAGCAGCAAAAACCAAAGGGCTGACGCTTTTCTATCCACCTTTAAGACTTTGTACTGATAACGCTGTTATGATTGGCTCTGCAGGATATTTTGCATATAAAAACGGAGAGAAAGCAGCTCTTGATTTAAACGCATATCCGGCACTTACTTTGGAATAAAAAAAGTTGCGAATTTTTTCGCAACTTTTTTTATTCTTTGTTAAGATTTATGTACTCTATAATATAAAGGACAAAAGCCATCATCATAAACGAGGCACAAATTGTTATAAGAACGTTTACGGTAGTTATTGAAATTTCGCTGAAAGCAAAAAGGAAAGTCATTATGAAAAACTGAACCACCGTTGAAATTTTACCAAACCATTTGGCTCCATCTAATTTTCTGTGATTTTTACAAACTGAAAAGAGTCCCGCAACAGCCATGGTTATTTCTTTTACAAAAAATACAATAACCAAAAGCCACATACAGTTATATCTTGACAAAAGACAGAGGATAAGGGCGCATTGGGTTAGCTTGTCAGCCACGGGGTCGATGAATTTGCCGAAATCCGTAATGAGGTTAAACCGTCTTGCAATATATCCGTCAACAAAGTCTGTAAAACCTGAAAAGGCGGTAAAGATTGCGGCAAGAGTATAATTTTTCTCATTAAGATATAAATGAACTATAAAGGGAATTAAAAGAATTCGCACATAGCTCAGTATATTTGGTATGGATAAAATCTCTTTTTTGTAATTTCTCATAAAATCATCCTTCCAAATCAAAAATGAAATTAAAAGCTATCATTTTCGCTCAAGGCTTTATCTGAATTTAAGATGTTTGTTTCCAAGGAAAATTCATCGGAAATTTTGTTTAAATCCCTTTGTAATATGGCAAGGGAAAGGGGACAAAGGAAAAAGATAGATAATACCATACACAAAACCCCTCTGTTTTTTATTCGGGGTGAATTTTCACTTAAATCCTCATATCTGGTATAAAACCAGTAAGAGGCATACAAGGGAAACAGGATTAAAAATAATATTTCCGGGAAAAAGGAGGATGTATCCTTTGTAATCATCTTCACTTTTCTTACAGAAGAAAAAGTCCAGTAAACATAAAAAATACCGAAGGTTAAAAGGGAGAGGAATAAAACTTCACCTGTATTTATTTTTGAAGCGGCGTCGGTTAAATTTACGTAGTACAAAAGCAAACCAAAGGAAGAAAGGAGGAAAACTCCCGAAAATCCAAAAAAGAAGTAAGAGCTTAAAAGCGAAAGCATAAAGCTTACAACAAGAAAAGAAGCTATGAGCTTTTTATCTTTCACAACATCGGTGATGTAGAAAAGTAAAAGTATGTAAGAAATAACAGGTATTATAAGAAATACAAAATTCAAAATTTCATAGCCTGAAGGAATGAAACGTGATGTTATGTATATGTAAAAAAATGCATAAAGCAAAGATTCGCCCGCTAAAGCACCGATACCTGAAATAATTAAAGCACGTCTTTCGCACAAAATACCTGAAAAGACAAATATGCCTGCTGCCAAAGTGAGAAGGCACAGCAAAAAGAGGGCAGAACCCGAAAAAGAAGCAGGATATTTTAATATTACCTGTGATAAGTCCATAAAGCTTAAAATTATTGAAATCAGTGAAAAAATCAAGGACAACAGAATGTTTGGATTTTTCAATTTTGTCATACTGATACACCTTTTAAATTATATTCTTTTATCGCATTTTATATATTTTCGTCTCCAGGCTTCGTTGAATTCCGCATCATCGGGACAGCCTGTAAATAAATCGGTAGCCAGCTCTTCAATTTCTGATTTAAGCTCAAGGTTGTTAAGATAATGGGATGGAATTGCATCCACACCAAGATAAGCACCCATTATGCAGCCTGTTACAAGACCCGTGGAATTACTGTCTCCGTTGTGATTTACGGATGCCACAATTGCCTTTTCAAAACTGTTCTGATATTTCAAGCTGCAATATATTCCGATAGCCAGAGCCTCCTCGGCAACAAGACCGCTTCCCCCTAGACGCCTTATGGCATCATCGTCGTCCAATTCTCTGCCTGCAAGCTTAACAGCCCTTTCGATAAGGTCGATTAAGGTCTGAGTTTCGGGATAGGTTTCTATGGAACCTTTCAAGGTATCTATGCAATCGTATATGATGGTATATAAATTTTCGTCTGTGTGCGCTGCATTGTTTATAATATGTACCATTGCGGCTGCACTTACAAACCCCAGAGGATGGCCATGGGTTATGGCAGCGACCTTTGCACCAATCAAATCAATTCGTTCTGTGCCATAGGACTCCTTGTCAAAATAAAGACCGATAGGAGCGACTCTCATCATTCCGCCGCAGCCTTTACTGGAATTCAGCCTGTTTTCAAGAGAGCCCATAATGCCGCTGGATAAAGCATAAAGACAAGTGTTTCCGGGAGAACGCTTTGCTTTCAAGGCGTTGACATGGTATATCCAGCTTATAATATCCTCGTCGCTGAACAAGGTGGGCATCTGAGTACGGAGCCAGTCTTTGTAGGCTTTGTGAATGTAGTGGGCAATAGGAGCCATGATACCTTGGGTTTTTTCCCTTGTGGCACCAAAAAGAATTCCGTTAGCGGTGAACATAGTCATTTGTGTTCCGTCGGAAATTAAAGCTTTTCCGTCCTTTAATTCATATCGGGTAATTCCGCCTTCGCCGTATTTTTTTCTTATTTCATCCAAGGTTTTGAACTCTACAGCGTATCCTAAAGCATCTCCTGCCGCACCGCCTAAAAGACAACCTTTAATTTTTTTCAAGTCCCTCATCTTATTGCCCCTGCCTAATTTAATTCTCAAATTTCATTTTATCAAAAAAATAAACGTTTTACAAGTTTTTTTTGCTTTTTTTAGCAAAATAATTTTATAACTCATTTTTTGTCGCAGGATTTACCGTTATTCATGACTCCTGCACGAAAGACACTGTTTTTGCCATACCTTCTTTTTATTAAATCCATGGCCTTATCCACCTTTTCGTGCTTTTCGGTAGCTGCCGAATCAAAAAGCGAGATTTGATAATCGAAATCTTCATTTATTAAAGATGACGCAGTTACCGTAAGCATCCTCACGGGTTTTTTATTTTTTCTGCCGGAATAAAAAAGCGATATACATTCGTTTGCAATATTATGCACGGAGTTGGTGGGAGTAACACCTTTCTGTCTCGTTATTGTGTCGAAATCTGAATCCCTTATAGTAAGCTGAACGGTTGTGCACTTTAAGTTCTTTAAGCGCAGTCTTTCCGCCACCGTTTCTGTAAGGTAATAAATTGCCGTGCGGATTTCATCTTCTGTTTCAAGGTCTTTGGGGAAGGTGAGTCCGTTGCCCACCGATTTAACCTGTCTTTCTTCAAGATAGGAGGAAACGGGGGAATCGGACAGGCCGTTAGCATAATCGTGAAGAAGTGCTCCGTGCTTCCCGAAACGGTCAATCAAAAGCTCCTTGTTCGAATTAGCAATGTCTCCGATTGTATTTATTCCCATAGCCTTAAGACCAAAGCAGGTGGATTTACCCACATAAAGAAGCATATCGGCGGGGAGATTAAAAATTTTCTCCTTATAGTTTTCTCTTGATATTTCTGTGGTGGCATCAGGCTTTTTCAAATCGCCTCCGAGCTTTGAAAAAATTTTGTTAAAGGATACACCTACAGATATGGTAATGCCGATTTCTTCTTTAATTCTTTTTCTTAAAATGTCGGCTATTTGTGTACCGCTTCCAAAAAGCTTCAGGCTTCCTGTTACATCCAGCCAGGATTCGTCTATGCCGAATTTTTCCACTAAATCTGTGTAGTCCTGATAAATTTTATTTACTCTTTCGGAAAATTCCTCATAAATATCGTGATGCGGCGGAACGATCACAAGGTCGGGGCATTTCTTTAAGGCAGAACCGATTGTTTCGGCAGTTGAGATGCCGAAAGCTTTGGCAGGTTCGTTTTTGGCAAGTATGATTCCGTGGCGATTTTCTCTGTTTCCGCCAACCGCCATGGGTACTGATTTTAAGGATGGGTTAAGAACACATTCAACGGAAGCATAAAAACCGTTACAATCACAATGGAGTATTGTTCTGTCCAAATAAATCACCACCTCAAGGATTTTCCTTTTAAGTATATCATTTTTTTATGTTGTTTTCAAGTAAGGAAGAAGAAATTTAGGCAAAAAGGCTTGAAATTCATAAAAAATCGTGTTATAATTTTTAGGATTTGTTGATTTGCTAATATTTTATGAACGGAGTCTTGTGTAATGAAAAAGTACAAAGAAATGATTTACCCCTTAATCAAAGAGCTTTGTAAAATTCCTGCGCCCTCTTATTTTGAAGACGAGAGAGCTGAATTTTGTAAAAAATATTTGATTGATGCAGGCTATGACAAGGTTTGGATAGACGAGGCTAAAAATGTTTTGTGCGAAATCAACTGCGATAACTCTGATGAGATAACAGTTTTTTGTGCACATACTGATACGGTTTTCCCTGACAGAGAGCCTATGCCGTTTTATGAAAAAGACGGAAAAGCTTACTGCCCCGGTATCGGAGATGATACAGCAAGCTTAGCTACTTTGCTTGTCAGCGCTAAGTATATGAAAGATAATGAAATTGTTCCGTCAAAAGGAATGCTCTTTGTATGTAATGCCTGCGAAGAAGGTCTCGGTAACTTAAAGGGAACGAGAGCAGTTATGGAGAAGTACAAGGGGAGAGTTTCTAGATTTCTTTCCATAGATGCAGGAAAACTTAATAACTTAACCGTAAATTGTGTAGGCTCTCACAGATATCTTGTGGAGGTTCAGACTGAAGGCGGTCATTCATTCGGCAGATTCGGCAATGAAAATGCCATAAATCACTTATCTAAAATGGTTACAGAGATTTACAAAATAGAGGTTCCTAAGAAAGAAGGATCTAAAACCACTTATAACGTAGGAACCATCGAGGGTGGAACAAGCGTCAATACCATTGCTCAGAGCGCCAAGATGCTTTGTGAATATCGTTCTGATGATGTCCAGAGTCTTTCTTATATGCAAAATAAATTTGAAGAAATTTTCAAAAATGCAAGAAATTCTAAAGTAATTGTGAATGTTACAAAGGTTGGGGACAGACCTTGTGCAAACGGCCTGGATGAAAAGGAATTAAACAATTTTATAGATACCTGCAGCGAGGTGATAAAAAAGCACACCGGCGAAGTAAATTACAGTATCGGTTCTACAGATTGTAATATACCTATGTCCATGGGAATTCCGGCAGTTGCTTTTGGATCCTATAACGGAAACGGATGCCATACCAGAGAAGAATATATTGAAATAGACAGCCTGGATAAAGGGTTTGAAATTGCAATAGACATGATTAAAGCTTTTGTGTAAAGGGGGATTTTTATGAAATTTACTGCAGCAGGAGATGCTATTATTCAGAGAAGAATCCCTAAAGATTATGAAGGGTTCGATGAAATTAAGGAAATAATAAATCAGGGAGATATCAGATTTTTTAATCTGGAAGCCACTTTGAATTATGAAGGAGAGGCGTGTGCTTCTCAGTTCAGCGGAGGTACATATATAAGAACAAATCCGGATGTTCTGGAAGACCTTGAGGATATGGGCTTTAATATGACCAGCTTCAATAACAACCATGCTATGGATTATTCTTATGATGGATTACTTAAAACGTTGGAATATTTAAACGAGAGCAATTTTGTTCATGCAGGGGTTGGGAGAAATTTAGATGAAGCTATGGCTCCTAAATTTATAGACACAAAAGAGGGCAGAGTTGCACTGATTTCTGTGAACACAACCTTTAATCCCGCTATGATGGCAGGAAAGCAGACCGGAAGAATTAAAGGACGCCCCGGCATTTTCGGAATTCGCAAGAACAAGAAAATTGTTGTTGATGAAGAAACTTTTTCTCATGTTAAAGCTATATACGATAAGATGAATCTTGGTGCAAGTCGTGAGATTTTGGTGAAAGAAGGCTACGAAAAGCCACTTCCCGATAACATAATTAACATGGAAGGCACCATTTTTGAATGTGGTGAAGATACAGGCGTTAAAACCTGGGTAAATCCCGTAGATTTGGAAAGAGTGAAAAAATCCATAGAAGAGGCTAAGTTTTTAGCAGACTATGTTATGATTTCCATGCATGCCCACGAGATGCAGGGAACAAAAAAGGAAAACCATGCACAATACATAGAGGAACTGGCTCATAAATGTGTAGATTTCGGAGCTGATGCAGTTGTGGGACACGGTCCTCACCTTATAAGAGCGGTTGAGGTTTATAAGGAAAAGCCCATATTCTATTCTTTGGGAGATTTTATTTTAGAGCTTTACAGTGTTGAATTTGCTCCTGATGAATTCTATGCAGGGCAGAGCCTGACTGCTGAGTCCACCGTATATGAGCTTTTGAAGACCAGAAGCAGAAATTTCACGGTGGGTCTTATGGAGCAGAGAGTTATGAATCAGTGTATCGTTCCTTTATGGGAAACTGAAAACGGAAAGCTTAAGAGCCTTAAGCTTTATCCTGTAGAATTGAAGATGGACGGGCCTAAGTCTTTAAGAGGATTGCCTTATTTAGCTAAGGATGATGATATTTTTGAGAAGCTTACCGAAATGTGCAAGCCTTATGGACTTAAGCTTAAGAAAAAAGATAATTATATAGAGTGCGAATGGTAAAAACAAGGTGCGAAAGCACCTTGTTTTTTTTGAGATGATATAAAATCCGGAAATGCGGGAATAATCCAAGTGAAAGGAGTGGCTTTATGAAAATTGAAAGATATGTGGCAGGAAAAAGAGTTACCTTGGATCAGATTAAAAAATATACAATAAAAAACAAAACGGTGGATATGGCGGTGGAGAGGGTAATTAAACGAGAAAACAGAATATGAAAAAAGCTGCACTTTATATCCGTGTATCAACGGATGCACAAAGAGAAGAAGGATATTCAATTGATGCACAAAAGCAGATGCTTTCTGCTTATTGCGTAACTAAAAATATAAAGAATTATGAGTTTTTTATAGATGGGGGATTTACGGGGAGCAATTTAAACCGCCCTGAAATGCAAAGACTCATAAAAGAGGTTTCAGAGGGAAAGATAAGTGCCGTTATTGTTTATAAACTGGACAGATTAAGCAGAAGTCAGAAGGATACCTTGTATCTCATAGAGGAAGTCTTAAATCCTCACGGGGTTGATTTTATATCCATGAACGAAAGCATGGATACATCAACTCCCTTGGGAAGACTTATGCTCGGTATATTGTCCGCATTTGCTCAGCTCGAAAGAGAAAATATAAAAGAGCGTACAAGGATGGGAATGAAGGAACGTGTAAAGTCGGGTTACTGGCCCGGAGGCGGAAGAATTCCTTTTGGTTATGATTACGACAGAGAAAAAGGTATTTTGGTCCCTAATGCTGATGCGGAAACGGTCAAACTTATATATAGTCTTTACTTAGAAGGCTATCCTATGTATAAAATCGCAAAAATGGCAGGTCTTAAGTATGAGCGGCTTGCAGTGCAGATACTTAAAAGAAAATCCAATGCAGGTTATATAACATATAACGGGGTGGATTATAAAGGGAAACATGAGCCAATAGTAAGCGAAGAGGTTTACAACGATGCTATGAAAATCCTTGAAGAGAGAGGAAAAAAACATTTAACTGATTCGGTATATCTTTTATCAGGGATTGTCTATTGCGGTTATTGCGGAGCAAAAATGCGTTATCAGAAATGGGGAAAGAAAGGATGCAAGCTTTGCTGTTATTCGGGGGATAAAAACAAGCCTTATCTTGTGAAAGACAAGGACTGTCCCAATGAAAAGGTGTGGGCATATCTTATAGAAGATGCAGTTATTGAAGATTTATTATCTTTGTCTTATGAAATTACATCTTATAAAGTGCCTGAAAGCGAAATTAAAAACACCCTTGAAAATAAAAAGCTTCAATGCGAAAAGAAGTTAAAGAGGCTTTACGCTCTGTATTCGGAAGATGATGATGAAGCTCTTATCGGAACCATAAAAGAAGCAAAAGAAGAGCTTGATAAAATTAAAAGTGCTCTGGAGGATGAAGAAAAAAGGCGAAAGGAAAAGGTAAGTACGGAAAAAAAGAAAAAGAAACTCAAAACCTTAAAGGATACCTGGGAGTATATGACAGATGTGGAAAAGAGAAATGTTATAAGAAGTCTTGTTGATAAAGTAACAGTGACGGGAGATAATGTAAAAATAGATTATTTAATATAAAAGCGAATCACTTTTCGGCGGTACTTCTTAGGGATAAATCGCCCAAAAACCACGATTTCGGCACATAACCTAAGTTAAAAATCTTCGAAATCCGTCAAGGATTCCTCAGATTTTTGCCTATGCGAGAAAAAATTTTTTATGGCTTAAAAGCCCGTGAAAATTTTTGAGCAAAAAACAACTTGCTCGATGCAGGTTGTTTTTTCTCGTAGTTCTGCACTCAAAATCGAGATTTTTGTGGTGTGAAGCAGTTTTGGGTTGGGAATTTTTCGTCTCAGAGAAGTCATAAAAAATGCAGGCATACTTAAGTATGTCTGCATTTTTTCTAAGTACTATCAGCGGAAAATAACAAGCCAAAACCGACTTCTCCTTAGGAAGTACCGCCGTTAGTGATTCGCTTTTTAGTATTTCTGATGTGTTTTTCTGTAAGTGCTGGGCGAGAGGGAAAAAATCTTTTTAAATTCCTTGGAAAAATAATATTGGTCGTAAAAACCTGCCTTATATGAGATTTCAGATATAGGAATATCGGTATTCAAAAGTAAATAAAGGGCGTATTTCATTCGCTGATTTCTTATGTATTGCTTTGGCGGAATTTTCATATAGCTTTCGAAAATTTTATAAACTGAAGCCTCTGAAATATTACACTCTTTTGCCATATCTCCCACGGAAAAATTAGAACTTAAATTCTTCTGGATAAATGTTAATAGGGGCTGCATCTTGCTGTTAATACATTCTTCACCGGTGTTTTTCGTGCTTTCTGAAAAGTGAAGGATTTTATATTCCAAAGATTTTTTCAAAAGAGAGTCCCTATAGTCTTTTTCTTCCATGCAGAAAAAGCTTTCAAGGTCGGAAGAAACAGGGGAGGAGGCATCAAAAACAACAGGAACCGGAAATTGCGGAATGGGCATAAAGTCTGAATTCATAAAATATGAAAAAACACATATATTTAAATCCTTTTTATGGGATTCTTTCAAGGAAAGGTCAGAAAAAGGAGGAATAACAATGACTTGTTTTTCGCCCGCAGTATATTCTTCATTCTCGTGTGAATATATCAGCGTTCCTTTTTTTACGAAAATAATATTTGAGTAAAAACCGTCAGAAAGAACGTCTTTAAGCTCGCTTAAGGTGATATTTTCGTAAGTTTTGAGGTTGAAATTTATATCCAAAAAGTACACCCCTTTCCAATATAAATATATTATACACAATAATCACTAATTTGTCAAAATCTATTGAAAAATATTTTTAAAAGTGTTATAATATAAAGAAACGGTAAAGGTGGGGTGTGGTTTTGAGCAGTAAAAAATGGATATTTGCAGACGAAAACATTAAAGAAGAAGCCATCTCCTCACTGATGCGGGAGTTAAATTGCGGTTATCTTTTGGCTATCGTCCTTTTGACAAGAGGGTTTGATAAAAAAGAAGATATCAAAAAACTTATACATAATGAGGAAGAATGGAATGACCCTTATTTACTTCCGGATATGGATAAAGCTATATCAAGGATAAAAGAAGCTCTTGAAAAAAAAGAAAAAGTTGCGATTTTCGGCGATTATGACGCCGACGGAATAACGGCTTCCGTTATATTGAAAAAATGTTTCGACAGACTCGGACTTGAAAATATTGTGTATTTGCCCGACAGAATAAACGAAGGCTACGGAATGAACAAAGGGGCGGTGGAATACCTTCATAACGAAGGTGTAACTTTGGTAGTTACTGTTGACTGCGGAGTTTCGTGTCATGATGAAATTGACTACGCCAAGACTCTTGGGATTGATACAGTGGTTACAGACCATCACAACTGTCCTGAGATTTTGCCTTGCTGCATCGGAGTGGTTAACCCCAAAAGGGATGATTCCCGATATCCTTTCAAAGATTTATCCGGGGCAGGTGTGGCTTATAAGCTGGCAACGGCACTTATTGGCGAAAAAGAAACCTTTGACCTTTTGGAGTTTTCAGCCATTGGCACAATCGCTGACATTATGGACATTAAAGGGGAAAATCGGAAAATAGTCAAAGAAGGCATAAGGATAATGAATGAAAAACCTTCCGGGGGTGTTAAGGCTCTGCTGTCTGCAGCATCAAAAACGGTTGTGGACAGTACCGCAGTATCCTTTATATTGAGCCCGAGAATAAATTGCGCCGGAAGAATGGAATCGCCTTATACTGCATTTAATCTCCTTTTAGAGCCCGATTTTGATAAAGCCGCGGAGCTTGCACATAAACTGAACAGTCTTAATTCTGCAAGGCAGAAAAATGAGCAGGAAATATACGATGAGGCTATAGAAATAATAAAAAATGGCAATCTTTCTGACTATAAGGTTATTGTTGCAGGTAAAGATAACTGGAACACCGGGGTTATAGGGATAGTTGCATCCAAAATAACGGAAAAGGTATCAAAGCCCTGTATCTTGATTGCCTATGATGATGAGGGCAACGGTCATGCATCGGGAAGAAGCATAGAAGGCTTTAATCTTTACGACGCCCTTGACGAAAGCAGTGATATGCTCGTGAAATTCGGAGGGCATTCAATGGCGGCAGGGCTGAGTTTACATAAAAGCAAGGAAGACGAATTCAGAAAAGCCATAAATGAATATGCCGATAAAATATTGAAGGAAGAGGACTTCTTAAAGAAGGTTTATATAGATGCAAGCATTCCTTCTTTTGCAGTCAATAACAAAAATATCAACGAGCTTTCCTTGCTGGAACCTTTCGGTGCAGGAAATGAAAAGCCGAGTTTTGCTATAGTAAATGCGAAAATAAAAAGCGTAAAAGAGCTTTCCGGAGGAAAACATATTAAAATGCTTCTGGAAAAGGATGGCGTAGCGTTGGACGCCGTGGCTTTCGGCTTCGGGCACGCCATAAATAAACTTTCTGTCGGTATGACAATACATGTGGCGGGAAATCTGGAGATTAACGATTTTACGGGTAAACCGCAGATAATTATAAAAGAAATATTATGTTAGAGGGGTGTTTTTATGGACCTTGAGAAAAAATTCAGACACGTATTAGACTTTCCTAAAAAAGGTATTGACTTCATTGATATTACTACAGTTCTTAACGATAAGGACGCTTTTAAAGATGCTGTAGAAAAATTAGCAGAGGCAGCAAGCAAAAGCAAATGTGATGTAATTGTGGGAAGTGAGGCACGGGGCTTCATTTTAGGGGCTGCTGTTGCATATAAAATGGGTGTACGTTTTGTACCCGTAAGAAAAAAAGGTAAGCTCCCCTATAAGACTATTTCGGGAACGTATGATTTGGAATACGGAACAGATACTCTTGAAATGCATATTGACGCAATAAAAGAGAATGATAATGTTGTTATCGTTGATGATTTGCTGGCAACAGGCGGCACAGCATTATGCATAACTGATATGATTAAAGAACTTAAGGGTAATATAGTAAGCTCAGTATTTTTGGTTGAGCTTAAAGATTTGCCCGGAAGAAATGCTTTGGAAAAAGCAGGAATAGACGTTTTATCGGTTGTTAAAATCTGACGAAAGGAGCAAACGTATGGACGCTCATGAAAATAGCTTTGAATTATTATGTCAAAAATTGAATACATATATGACGGATATAACCTTGGTTGAGCGGGCATATAAGTTTGCGCTTATTTCCCATGCAAACCAGAAACGTAAATCAGGCGAGGCTTATATTGTGCATCCTCTGTGTGTTGCATTGATTTTAGCCGAGCTTGAAATGGATCCCGAATGTATAGCTGCAGGTCTTTTACACGATGTAATTGAGGACGTGGAAAAGGCAGATTACGAAACGATAGAGAGTAATTTTGGGAAAAATGTGGCTGATTTGGTTGACGGGGTTACAAAGCTTGAAAAAATCCCCTTTGTTTCCAATGAGGTGAGGCAGATTGAAAATGCAAGAAAAATGTTTTTTGCAATGGCTTCGGATATCCGTGTAATAATAATCAAGCTGGCAGACAGGCTGCATAATATGCGTACTCTTATATATATGCCTGAGGAGAAACAGCTTAGGATTGCAAAGGAAACATTGGATGTATATGCACCTTTAGCTCACAGATTAGGTTTACAGAGAATTAAATGGGAGCTTGAGGATTTATCTCTTAAGTATCTGGATTCTGTGGCATACTATGAGATTGCAGACAGTGTGCATATGAAGAAAAAGGAACGAGAAGACTACGTTTCCGAAATAATAGAGCTTTTTACAAAAAAACTGGAAGAAATGAAAATTGCCGGGGAAGTAAAGGGCAGGGTCAAGCACTATTACAGCATATACAGAAAAATGTTCACTCAGGATAAGTCTCTTGATGAAATATATGATCTTTTTGCTGTCAGAATAATAGTTAAAGACCTTAATGATTGCTATGCTGCTTTAGGTATGGTTCACGAAATTTTCACACCTATGCCTGGTAGAGTTAAAGACTATATTGCAATGCCGAAGCCCAATATGTATCAGTCATTACACACAACAGTTATCGGACCTAAAGGCTATCCCTTTGAAGTGCAGATAAGAACTCATCAGATGCATCAGGTGGCAGAAAACGGTATCGCAGCTCACTGGAAATATAAAGAAGGCAAAACCGACGGAAAAAAAGACGAAAACGATATTAAGCTGGCATGGGTAAGGGATATGCTTGAAATACAGAAGGACGTAACTGATTCCAGCGACTTTTACAATCTGCTTAAAATCGACATGTTTTCAGATGAAGTATTTGTATTCACTCCTAAGGGAAATGTAATAAGTCTGCCCCAGGGAGCAACTCCTGTTGATTTGGCATTTGCCATCCACAGCGCCATAGGCTATAAGATGACGGGAGCAAAAGTTAATTCCAAAATATGTCCTATAGATTATAAGCTTCAGAACGGAGATATTGTTGAAATACTTACAAGCTCTATTACTAAAGGTCCTAAGCAGGACTGGATTAAATTCTGCAAGACAACTACGGCAAAAAATAAAATCAACCAGTGGTTCAAAAAAGAACAGAGAGAGGTTAATATTGCCAGAGGCAAAGAAATTATCGAAAGAGAAATTAAAAAACTTTCTCTTTCCTTATCGGAAGTATGGATAAACAGTCATGTGGATTCTATGCTTAAGAAGTTTAATTTCAACTCCCTGGATGAAATGTATTTAAGCGTAGGTTGCAACTCTATGAGCCCCATAAGAATTGTGCAAAGGCTCATAGATTCCAATCAGGAGCTTAAGGCGAAAATGCAGGAGGCAGAAATCGCCGAAAAATTGGCTCAGCAGAAACCCGTTAAGAAAAAATCATCTTCAGGAAACGGAATAATAGTAAAGGGAGAAGAAAATCTTCTTGCCAGAATATCAAAATGCTGCAGCCCCGTTCCCGGCGATGATATAATCGGCTTTATCACAAGAGGCAGAGGCGTATCTGTTCACCGTAAGGATTGTATCAATGTCAAACTTGATTTTTTGGCTGAGGAAGAAAAGAGCCGTCTGATTGAATGTGAGTGGGACGGCGTAGAGCAGGGTACTTTCGACTGCCATATTATAATACGGGCAGCAGACAGACAGGGATTGCTTGCTGAAATAACAGTATGTCTTTCTGAACAAAAGCTTACGATTGTATCTCTCAACGCTGCAAACAGGAACAATGTTGCGGTGATAGATTTATTTGTCAATATATCAAAAAGCTCAGAAATCGAATTGATAACACGAAAGCTTCACATGATTCCGGGAGTATTTGATGTAAAGAGAGCGTAAAGGTAATTTTATGAAAATAGAAAAATTAGAGGTGGGATATCTCGGGACCAATTGCTACCTGGTTGAAAATGATGGGCTCACAACAGTGATTGATCCCGGGGGAGATGCCTATAAAATTATTTCCTCATTAAAATCAGGAAACATTCAGAAAATTCTTTTAACTCACGGACATTTCGACCACATTTTGGCAGCCTGTGAATTGAGAGAAAAAACGGGAGCTAAAATTTATATAAGCAAAGAAGATTCTGAAAAGACAAAGGATTTTGAAAAGAGTCTTTACCCGATGCTTGGAATGGGAAGCAGAGGGTTTGTTTCCTTTGAAGTAGATGGTTTTTTTGAAGAGCATATCGATATATGCAATATGAAATTCGAAGTAATAAAGACGCCAGGTCATTCACTTGGCAGCGTGTGTTTTTATGGGGAAAATGTGCTTTTTGCGGGAGACACTCTTTTTGAAGGAAGTATAGGAAGATATGATTTTGAAAATCATGAGGCTATAATGAATTCTCTTTCGAAATTGATGCAGCTCCCTTGCGATACTTTAGTTTATCCGGGGCACGGAAATATAACTACAATAGGGCGGGAGAAAAGGGACAACCCTTTTTTAAGATGATATGAAGATAGAAACCATAGGGCATACCGACAAATATTCTTTAGAACAAATATCCTGTTTGTTTTTTAATAATTCCGAGGATGTGGAAATAATTTCGGAGTTTAATGAAGATAAAGAAATAATCGAAACAAGAGTTAAGATAGGAGAAGAAACCTTCCTTGATAAATACAAAGCAGCCTCGAGAGATATTAAGGCTTTTAAAAATTCCGTCAAGAAATCGGCATATCTTGCGATGAAAAAAGCTTCGTTGAGAGAAACGCCCTGGGGTGTATTGACAGGAATAAGACCGACGAAATTCTGCAGGGAGCTTCGAGAGAAATTTTCTTACGACGAAATTTTTGATATATTAAAAAACGACTACTGGGTTAAAGAAGATAAAGCCGCATTTTGTGTTGAGGTAACAAAGAACTCAGAAAAAATAATAAATAATATATCGGATAAAGATGCGGGGGTTTATATCGGAGTGCCTTTTTGTCCCAGCAGATGCAGTTACTGTTCGTTTATATCGGAATCTGCGGCACTTTACTCTAAATTCGTTCCCGAATATGCCTCGGCTCTGAAAAAAGAAATAAGAGAAACAGCACGTTTTTCTAAGGAGAATGGTTTTAATATAACCTCTTTGTATATCGGGGGAGGAACACCTCCGGCACTGGGGACCGGACTTTTGGCAGAAGTTATTGATGAGGCGTTAAAAAGCTTTTCTTTAATCGCCTGTAATATAGAGTTTACGGTGGAAGCAGGAAGACCGGACGTCATTGATAAAGAGCTTCTTTTGATGCTGAAGGAAAAAGGTGTTAACCGTCTTTGTATAAACCCGCAGACCATGAATGATGAAACCCTTAAGCTCATAGGGAGAAATCACACATCTGAACAAACAATAAAAGCATTTAATCTTGCAAGAGAGACGGGATATTCCAATATAAATTCGGATATAATAGCAGGGCTTCCCGGGGAAGATATAAAGCTTTTTAATAATACCTTAAAGCAGATAGAAAAGCTTTCTCCCGAAGGGCTGACTGTGCACTCGATGTATCTGAAGCGGGCATCCAGACTGAACAAAGAAAAGAGTTTTAAAGACAGCGGGGAAGATATACATAAAATGATAGAAGAGTCCATAGCTTTTGCAAAAAGCAGGGGGTACAGGCCTTATTATATGTATAAACAGAGAAGCACCTTGGGAAATTTAGAAAATACAGGTTATGCAAAGGAAGGCTTTGAGTCTTTATATAACTGTGGGATAATGGAGGAAGTTACAAATATAATCGCCGTGGGAGCGGGAGCGTCATCCAAAATAATAAATAACAAAAATATAGAAAGAGTATATAATATTAAAGACGCCTTCAGCTATATAAGAGACATAGATGAGGTTGTAAATGCTAAAATTTTAAAGCTTCGGGAACTGACAGCTTCTGATGGTAAAGGCGACAATTAAAAATTGCTTTACAAATCAAGGAAAAAGGTATATAATATTTTAGTCAAAGACCATAGAAAGGTTGTGTAATTTATGAATATCAATTTTGATAAAATCAAAGAAAAAATCGATAGGGCTACTGTTTTCACGGTAAAAAAAGCCGGAGAGGTAGCTTCTTTAACTAAGCTTACATTGAAGAAAACTGAAGCGAAAGCCAAGCTTTCGGATGCATATAAGGAATTGGGAGAGCTTATTTATCTTAATTCCAAAGAAGAAAGCGATATTGAAGAAAGATTCAATTTTCTTATTTCAAAAATAGATGAAATTCAGGAAGAAATAGAAAAATATTCCGAAGCTGCGGACGAAATAAAAGACTGATAGGCGGAATAATCCGCCCCGAAAGGACGAGCTTTTCGGTCGGATTATTTCTCGGAGGATAAATATGAGGAAGAGAATATTCAAGATAGGTATTTTTGTTATTTGTCTTATGCTGGCAGCTTATGTAGGTGTAAGGGTAGCTCTGTTTATAACTTCACCTTTCGAGGGTGTTCACACAGGTAACGAAATAGATGAAGTTGAAGTAACCAACGGCAACATCGTAATAAATGCTTTGGTAATGGGACTTGACAAGGATGAAACCAGGACAGACACTTTGCTTTTGGTGAGCTATAACAGCGAAAACGGAAAATGCTTTATTATGAGCATCCCCAGAGATACCTATGTTAATATAAACGGAAGAACCACCCTGATAAACGAAGCCTATTACAAAGGCGGAGCGGAACTTACGATAAATAAAGTAAAAGAGCTTACAAAGCTTCCGATAAACTATTATGTTGTCTTTACATTTAAAGATTTCAGGAACGTAATAGATGCTCTGGGAGGAGTAGAGTTTAATGTAAGACCTGAAGGGTATTATTACGAAGACCCTTATCAGGATCTTCTTATAGATATACCGGGAGGCTTTCAGGTGCTTGACGGCAAGAAAGCCGAAGGTCTGGTCAGATTCAGGGACGATTATGCAAGGGCGGATTTAGACAGAGTTAAAGTACAGCAGCAGTTTGTAACAGCTCTTATTGAGCAGAAATTCAATGCCAAATATATTGCTAAAATTCCCAAAATATACGGCGTGTTGAAGGACTCCTTAAAGAGCAATCTTGCATTGGATGATATTTTGATATACAGCGATGAAATTTTAGAGGCAGGAGTCAGCTCTATAGAAACTCATACATTGCCTACCAGTGAATATAACGGCAAGCTTCTGCCGATAGAGAGCGAAATAGATGCGCTTCTTGACAGCTATTTTCCCGACAGGGAATAGTCTTATGGTTAAAATCAACAAATTGGGTTAAATTTTTAACGAAGAAATGGTTTAATTGTTAAAAATTCATAACACCACTTGTCAAATTGACAAAAAAAGGTTATAATAAATAAGGTTGAGGTAATTTTATGAAAAGAATACTGGCATTACTTTTGATATTCTCTTTACTTCTTCTTTTCGGGTGCACGAACTTGCAAGAGGAAGAAATGGAATTTACAGAACAAACATACAAGGAGGAAAACCCTGTGGTAACTATTACAGTTAAAGGATTTGGCGATATGGTTTTGGAGCTCTATCCCGAGCATGCACCTATTACTGTTGCCAACTTTTTAGAGCTTGTTGAAAGCGGATTTTACGAAGGGCTTATTTTCCACAGAATATATAAAGGGTTTATGATTCAGGGCGGCTCTTCCGACGGAAGAGGAATGGAAGGCTCCGCAAAGAAAATAAAAGGAGAATTCAGAGCTAACGGAGTTAACAACCCCATAAGCCATGAGCGTGGCGTTATCTCTATGGCTCGTACAAATGTTCCTGACAGCGCAAGCTCGCAGTTTTTCATTTGCGATGCGGATTCTACTTTCCTTGACGGAAATTATGCCGCATTCGGCAAATTGATTGAAGGATATGAGGTTTTGGATGCAATTGCATCAGTTGATGTAACTTATGGCCCTTCAGGCGAAAAATCTTCACCTTTGGTTGCACCGGTGATTGAAAAAATCACCGTTAACAAATAAGTACACTATTTTTAGGAGGAAGTCAAAATGGTAAGAGTAGGTATAAACGGTTTCGGACGTATCGGACGTCTTGCGTTCAGACAGATGTTTGGCGCAGAAGGTTATGAAGTTGTTGCAATCAACGACTTAACACAGCCTTCAATGCTTGCAGGTCTTTTGAAGTATGACACAGCTCAGGGCGGTTACTGCGGAAAGATCGGCGAAAATCTCCACACTGTTGATGCTGATGATGAAAACGGCACAATCACAGTTGACGGAAAAGTATTAAAGATTTATGCAGAAAAGGATGCTAACAACATTCCTTGGGGCGAACTTGATGTAGACGTTGTTTTAGAATGCACAGGTTTCTATTGCTCTAAAGAAAAGTCTCAGGCACACCTTAATGCAGGTGCTAAGAAGGTAGTTATTTCTGCTCCCGCAGGAAACGACCTTAAGACTATCGTTTACAGCGTAAACGAAAACACACTTACAGCTGATGACAAAATCATCTCTGCTGCATCATGCACAACAAACTGCTTAGCACCCATGGCTAAGGCTCTCAACGACTATGCACCCATCCAGTCCGGTATCATGTCCACAATTCATGCATACACAGGCGATCAGATGATTCTCGATGGTCCTCACAGAAAGGGCGATATGAGAAGAGCAAGAGCAGGTGCTGCTAACATCGTTCCCAACTCAACAGGTGCTGCAAAGGCTATCGGTCTTGTTATTCCTGAACTTAACGGCAAGCTTATCGGCTCCGCACAGAGAGTTCCCGTAACAACAGGTTCCACAACAATTCTTACAGCTGTTGTAAAGGGCGACAACGTAACTAAGGACGGAATCAATGCTGCAATGAAGGCTGCTGCTTCCGCAAGCTTCGGTTACAACACAGATCCTATCGTTTCTTCCGACGTTATCGGTATGAAGTATGGTTCTTTGTTCGACGCTACTCAGACAATGGTTGCTGAAATCGGCGACGGTCTTTATGAAGTACAGGTAGTTTCCTGGTACGACAACGAAAATTCTTACACCAGCCAGATGGTAAGAACAATCAAGTACTTTGCTGAACTTGGCTAATTAAACAAAATAAAAAGATGAGGCGAGAGCCTCATCTTTTTTTATAGCCTAATAAAATGCTTTTTTCTGTTTTCGTAATAACAGTAATTATCAAAACCTATTTCTTTAAGCGTTGTTTTTGCTTCCTTAAAACCAACTCCTACTCTTTCGGGAGAGTGAGAGTCCCCGCCGATTGTTATAAATTTCCCGCCCATATTATGATACATTTTCAATATATCAGTTGTCGGCATATAATCTCCGTAAAAACCATTTATACCTGAAATATTTACCTCTAAAGACAGGTCCCGCTCTGTTATCAGGCGGAATATATCTTTAATTTTATCATTAAAAGCTTCTAAAGTTATATTTCTTTTGTATTTACCGTTTATATATCGCAAAGGGCAGGTAAGGTGCGCAACAACATCTATGTCAGCTTTATCAACCAACTCGAGTAAATCATCAAAATATTTTGATATAAAAGCGCTTAAGAATTCCTTATTGTATAAGGAAAAATCTATGGCTGAATAATAATTTTCTATATCACCGAATTCCGTAAGATGCACAGATCCTATTACAATATCAAAATCAAAAGAAGTTAAAATTTTTTTAGTACTTAATTGGTCGCTGAAGTATCCTGAAATTTCCACACCTTTATAAACTTCAAGGGAGTTTTTATATTTTTTTGCCGCATAATCGGCATCAGCTACGCTTTTACTTATTCTTTCAAAAGCCGAAGCGGAAGCAGGGGAGTTTTTTTCAAGGTCAGCATGGTCAGTTATACTTATTCCCGATAATCCTTTTTCGATAGCCTTTTTACAAAGTTCATCGATTGTCTGTGTTGAGTCCAAGGAATTGTTGGTATGATTATGTGTGTCGAACACGAAAAAGACCTTCTTTCATAAACACTCGGTTTAACCGACTGCATTGTAACATAAAAGTAATGAAAAGTCAATGTAATTTAATCTTTCGGGAGGGAAAATAAGAGTTTTATTACTTGACAAAATATATTAAAGTTGCTATAATAAATTGATGCATAATGTTTAAGTTATATAATACATCAAAATATATATCAAGGAGGAATTTTCCATGGCAAGAAAAATGAAGACTATGGACGGTAACAACGCTGCCGCATGGGCATCGTATGCATTTACCGACGTAGCCGCAATCTATCCTATTACTCCTTCATCAGTTATGGCAGAAGTAACAGATGAATGGGCGGTAGAAGAAAGGAAAAATATTTTCGGACAGCCTGTAAAGGTTGTTGAAATGCAGTCTGAAGCAGGTGCAGCAGGCGCAGTTCACGGATCTTTGGCAGCAGGTGCTCTTACAACCACTTATACAGCATCTCAGGGTCTTCTTCTTATGATCCCCAATATGTATAAGATGGCAGGTGAATTGCTTCCCTCTGTTATCCATGTAAGCGCAAGATGCGTAGCTTCACACGCTCTTAATATTTTCGGCGACCACTCAGACGTTATGGCTTGCCGTCAGACAGGTTATGCAATGCTTTGCTCCAACAGTCCTCAGGAAGTTATGGACTTAGGTGCTGTTGCTCACCTTTCTGCAATAAAGGGAAGAGTTCCTTTCCTTCATTTCTTTGATGGTTTCAGAACATCTCACGAAATCGATAAAATTGAAGTCTGGGATTATGATGACCTTAAGGAAATGGTTGATATGGATGCTGTTCAGGATTTCAGAAACACTGCACTTAATCCCGAACACCCCGTATTAAGAGGTTCTGCACAGAACCCCGATATCTTCTTCCAGAACAGAGAAGCCTGCAACAAGTATTATGACAATGTTCCTTCTGTTGTAGAAGAATATCTTGAAAAGGTTAATGCTAAGATTGGTACAAACTACGGTCTTGTAAACTACTACGGTGATCCCAAGGCTGAAAAGATTTTGGTAGCAATGGGTTCTGTTTGCGAAACAATCGAAGAAACCGTTGACTACTTAATGGCTAAGGGCGAAAAGGTTGGTTTAATCAAGATTCGTCTTTACAGACCTTTCCCTGTTGAAGCTTTCTTAAAGGCAGTTCCTGCTACATGTAAGAAGATTGCTGTTCTTGACAGAACAAAGGAACCCGGTTCCATCGGTGAACCTTTATATCTTGACGTTTGCGCTTGCTACAACGGCAAGAAGGATGTTCCTATGATCATAGGCGGAAGATACGGTCTTGGCTCCAAGGACACAGTTCCTGCAGACATTATCGCTGCTTACAGAAATTTAGATGCAAAGGAACCTGTTAAGGGCTTCACACTTTCCATCGAAGATGACGTAACAAATCTTTCTCTTGCAAGAGTTGAAAATCCCGACACATCAGCTGAAGGAAACACTTCCTGTAAGTTCTGGGGTCTTGGTTCCGACGGTACAGTTGGTGCCAACAAGAACTCCATTAAGATCATCGGTGACCATACAGATCTTTTTGCTCAGGCGTATTTCTCATACGACTCCAAAAAGTCCGGTGGTATTACAGTTTCTCACTTGAGATTTGGTAAGAAGCCCATTAAGTCCACCTATCTTATCAACAAGGCTAACTTCGTTGCTTGTCACAATCCTTCTTACGTTGATAAATACGATATGGTTGAGGATATCGTTCCCGGCGGAAGCTTCCTTCTTAACTGCGCATGGGATGTAGAAGAACTCTCTAAGAGACTTCCCGGCAAGATGAAGAAGTTTATTGCTGAAAACAACATCAACTTCTACACAATTGATGCTATCGGCATTGCAAAGGAACTTGGTCTTGGTAATAAGACATCTATCGTTCTTCAGTCTGCTTTCTTCAAGATTGCAAACGTTATTCCTTTCGAGGATGCTGTTGGCTATATGAAGGACGCTGTTGTTAAGTCCTTCGGCGCAAAGGGTGAAAAGATTGTAAGTATGAACCATGCAGCAATCACAGAGGGTGCCAACAACATCAAGAAGGTTGAAGTTCCCGCTGATTGGGCAAAGGCTACTGATGAAGTTAAGGCTGAAAAAGACCTTCCTGATTTCGTTAAGAATATCCAGATGCCCTGTAATGCACAGGCAGGTGACAAGCTTCCCGTATCTACATTTATGGGTATGGTTGACGGTCATATGCCCCAGGGTACAGCTGCTTACGAAAAGAGAGGTATTGCTGTAGATGTTCCCGTTTGGGATGTAACAAAGTGTATTCAGTGTAACCAGTGTTCTGTTGCTTGTCCTCACGCTGTAATCCGTCCTATCGCTCTTAATGCAGAAGAAGTTAAGAACGCTCCTGCTAACCTTAAGCATAAGCCTATGACAGGTAAGAAGGAATATGAGTTTACAATGGCTATCTCCATTCTTGACTGCTCCGGCTGCGGAAACTGCGTAAAGGTATGCCCCGAAAAGGTACAGGCTCTTTCTATGGCTCCCATCGATACACAGAGAGATCAGCAGGAATGCTTCGATTATGCGGTAAAAGAAGTTTCTGTTAAGGAAGACTTATTATCACTTCCTCTTAACGTTAAAAATTCTCAGTTCCGTCAGCCTCTCTTGGAATTCTCCGGCGCTTGCGCAGGCTGCGGTGAAACTCCTTATGCTAAGCTTATCACACAGATTTGCGGTGATAGAGCATATATCTCCAATGCAACAGGTTGTTCTTCAATCTGGGGCGGTAGCGCACCTTCAACTCCTTATACAAAGAACCACAAGGGTCAGGGTCCCGCTTGGGCTAACTCCTTGTTCGAAGATAACGCTGAGCACGGTTTAGGTATGGCTGTTGCCAACAAGCAGCTTCGTACAAGACTCGCTGAGCAGGTTAAGGCTATCGACGATGCAAAGGTTAAGGCAGCTGCTGAAAAGTGGTTCGAAACATTTGAAGACGGAGATGCAAATGCACCTGCAACAGATGCTTTGATTGCAGCTCTTGAAGCTAATGGTTCTGAAGAAGCAAAAGCTATTTTGGATAACAAGGAATTCCTTTCCAAGAAAGCTGTTTGGATCTTCGGTGGCGACGGCTGGGCATACGATATCGGTTTCGGCGGTCTTGACCATGTAATCGCTTCCGGTGAAGATGTAAACATCATGGTATTCGATACAGAAGTTTACTCCAACACAGGCGGACAGGCTTCCAAGGCTACACCCACAGGTGCTGTTGCTCAGTTTGCAGCAGGCGGTAAGCCCATCACAAAGAAGAATCTTGCTGAAATAGCAATGTCCTACGGCTATGTATATGTAGCTCAGATCGCTCTTGGTTACGATATGGCTCAGTCTGTAAAGGCAATTAAAGAAGCTGTAAGCTATAACGGTCCTTCTATCATCATCGGTTATGCTCCTTGCATCAACCACGGTATCAAGGGCGGTATGACAAATACTCAGAACATCATTAAGAATGCGGTTATGTCCGGTTACTGGCATACATTCAGATTCGACCCAAGACTCAAGGAAGAAGGCAAAGTTCCCTTCCAGATGGATTCTAAGGATCCTTCCACATCATACCGTGATTTCATTATGAACGAGGTTCGTTACAGCTCACTTGCCCGCAAGTTCCCCGAAAAGGCAGAAGAACTCTTCGCCGAGGCAGAAAAGCAGGCTAAGGCTAAGTACGAACACTGGACAAAGTACGGCAAGCTTTTCGAATAAAATAAAGCTTTATAGCGTAGCGGATTTAACCGCTACGCTATTTTTATGTCTTTGTACATTCATTCCGATGATAATCGGAGAAATAAGACGCTATTTAAGAGACTATAATACCATAAGAGTAAGCCGCTCCGTAAGAGATTTGGCATATAAGGCGCTGACAGTAAGAGAAAAACTCTCAAATGAAAGGCAGTGTGATATTTCAAACGAAGAGATAGCGAAGGTGCTGGAAGTATCCGAAAAAGCCATCGATATAGCACTGGAGGCCATATCTGACCCTGTTTCTTTATATGATCCGGTATATCACGACGGGGGAGATGCGGTTTTCGTAATGGACCAGATTTCTGACGAAAAAAACATCGACGAAAACTGGACCGAAAGCATAGCTTTAAATGAGGCTTTGAAAAAATTAGGAGACAGGGAGAAAAAGATACTTCTTTTAAGATTTTTTGAGGGAAAAACACAGATGGAAGTAGCCAAAGAGGTAGGAATAAGCCAGGCGCAGGTATCGAGACTGGAAAAAAGTGCCATAGATTCCATGAAGAAAAATATTTAGTGTAAATAATGGAATTTATTTGGAAAAACATTTTGACAAATTACGGTGTTTGTGGTACAATTAAATGGGAAAATTTTGAACTGTTGGGGTGTTGACAAAATGTTTTCAGACTATGAAATTATTGACGGACATTTATATATTTCAGGGGTAGATACTGTAAATTTGGCAAAAAAATACGGAACACCTCTTTATGTGATGAGCGAAGATGTTGTAAGAGCTAATTGCAGGGAACTTAAAGGTGCTCTGGATAAATATTACGACTCTTACGGCATGATTACCTATGCTTCCAAAGCTTTTTGCATAAAAGAAATGTGCAGAATTGTTAATTCCGAGGGGCTTGGCGTAGATGCGGTATCAGGAGGAGAACTTTATACTGCCAAAGAAGCAGGAGTTCCTATGGAAAAAATTCACTATCACGGAAACAACAAAACATCAGATGAAATAAAGATGGGAATAGATTTAGGCGTAGGAAAGTTCATCGTTGATTCTAAAGAAGAACTTATTAAAATAGATTCTTATGCTAAAGAAACAGGCAAGAAACAGAGGGTTTTATTAAGAATAACCCCCGGCATAGATGCTCATACTCATGATTTTATAAAAACGGGGCAGATTGATTCTAAATTTGGTTTTCCAATTGAAACTGGTGCGGCTCACGAAATTCTTGACTTGGCTCTCACGCTCAAGAACATAGAGCTTTCAGGCTTCCATTGCCATATAGGCTCACAGATTTTCGAAACAGAGCCTTTTGTTGAAGCTGCCGAAGTAATGCTGGATTTCATAAATGCTGCTGAAGACAAATATAATATCACGTTTAAAGACCTTGTATTAGGCGGAGGTTTTGGCATCGTTTATACGAAAGAGGATAATCCGCTGCCATTGGATAAGGTGCTTAAGCCGGTATTAACCTATGTAAAGGAAAGACGTATTAAAGAGGGGAAAAAGCTCATATTTCTTGGCTTTGAACCGGGCAGGTCAATAGCTGGTCCTGCCGGTATGACCTTATATACCGTTGGAAGCGTTAAAGATATCAAAGATGTCAGAACCTATGTATCTGTAGATGGTGGTATGAGCGATAATCCAAGATACGCACTTTATCAGGCAAAATACGATTTTGTTCTTCCTGAAAAAGCAGATAAACTCAAGGAAAAAATCGTTACTGTTTGCGGAAAGTGTTGTGAGTCGGGAGATGTATTGGGCGAAAACGTACCCATAGGTCCTGTTGAAAGCGGAGATATTTTGGGAGTTTTGGCTACGGGTGCTTATAACTACTCAATGGCAAGCAACTATAACAGAATACCGAGACCGCCTGTAGTTTTTGTTAAAAAAGGCGAAGATAGGTTGGTCGTAAAAAGAGAAAGCTACGAGGATTTAGTAAGCCTCGAACAATAAAACAAACAAAAGTATAAAAGGGTGGTGATGAAAACGAAGGATATAGTATTTAAATTTGATGAATTCGAAGGACCCCTTGATTTACTTTTGCATCTTATAAGCAAAAACAAGTTAAGTATAGTGGATGTTTCCTTGGCTAAAATAACAGACCAGTATTTTGAATATATAAACTCCTGGCAGGAGGAGAATATTGACTTTTCCAGTGAGTTTTTGGTTGTAGCATCAGAACTTTTATATATAAAATCCAAGTTTTTGTTACCTAAGCACGACGAAGAAGAAGGAAGTGCTGATGATAATGAAAAGGACTTGCTTCAGCGTCTCAAGGAATACAAACTATTTAAGAAAACTGCCGAGAAAATTAAAGACAGACAGTTTGAATCAAAGTATATTTTCTTCCGTCTGGCAGAGCCTATAAAATTCAAAGCGAAGCCAATGAAAGAAATGCCTAAAGAAAAGCTTGTAACCTCACTTTTTGGTTTGGCAGAAAGAAAAGCTTTAATGCTGCCGCCAGGCAAAGAAAATCTTAAAGATGTGATGGTGAAAAAGCCTGCAAGCATTTTCGCTAAGGTAAAAGATATACTTAAAAGCATAAAACGAAAAACAAGACTTAAGTATAAAGAAATATTCCGTGGCACGAAAAGCGACAGGGTTGCTTCTTTTCTCGCCCTTTTAGAGCTTATTAAATTAAGCAGAGTTAAATTCGAGGGCGAAGGAGAAGATATTACAATTACGGATGTAAAGAGGTGAGATTATGGGTGAAAGTGAAAAGTTAAAAGCTTTCGAGGCAATTTTATTTGCTTCGGGTGAGAGCGTGGAAAAAAGTTTAATTGCAGAATCACTGGAGATAACGGAAGATGAAGTGGACCAGCTTTTTTTAAAGCTTTCTTTAAAATATGAAGACAGCGGAATAGCTGTAATCAAGCTTGAAAACGATTATCAGCTTACAACAAAAAAAGAATATTATGAGTATGTAAGAAGAGTTACTGAGCCCAAGAGAAATACACCTTTGTCAAATGCAGCACTGGAGGTTTTGTCCATAGTTGCCTACAAGCAGCCTATCACAAGAAGTCAGGTGGATTACATAAGAGGCGTGGATAGCTCCAGCTCTATGAGCAGACTTATAGGCTGCGGTCTTATAGAAGCAACCGGTGTGTCGGATGCACCAGGAAGACCTTCGCTTTATTCCACCACAAAGGAATTTTTAAGGGTCTTCGGTCTTGAAAGCCTTAAAGAGCTTCCTGATATAGGAGAGCTTGAAAGAGAGCTTGAAACCGAAGAAAGCGAACAGCTGACGATAGAGACAGAAGAAATTGAAGAAGAGTAAGGTTGTGTTAATCTGATTACAGGGTTGATTTTAGCCATCGTTCTTTTGCTTATTATAACAGTGCTTTATTTTCCTATAAGACTTAAAGTGAGTTATATTAAAAAAAATCTTGATGTTTCACTTAATTTTGGATTTTTGAAAATCAGGATACCGGTTAAAAAGAAAAAAAACAAAGAGAACGACGGCAAAAAAGAAGATAATGAAAATAAGAAAAAAGATGCATTTGGTGCTTTTAACAGATTTTTCTGTGTGCTCCAGGGTTTTTACGATGCATCACCTGCCATCAAAAAAACTATTTGTGTAGAAAAACTGGAATTAAAATCTGTCTTTGGCACCGATGATGCTGCTTTTACCGGTACTGCTGTAGGCTTAGCTTATGCCGAAGTATATAAGCTTATCGGGTTTCTTTCTGTGATTTTCAAGGTCAATATGCCCAAAATCGAGATAACACCTGTATTTGAAGACAGAATGGTATTTGACATAGAATGCAAGAGCATAATAAAAACAAAATTGGCACATATTATTATCGCAGGCTACAAATTTTATACAAGCTATAAAAACGCATTAAAAGGAAAGGATTGATTTTTATGACACATCCCATACAAGGTTTAATGGAAGCCTCTATGAAAAACATCAAAGAAATGATTGATGTTAATACCATTATAGGAGAGCCTGTTCAGACTCCTGACGGAACAACGATAATTCCTGTTTCTAAGGTGGCTTTCGGTTTTGGAGCGGGCGGTTCCGACATACCTGTAAAGACAAATACCGCTACTGCAGAATCTCCCTTCGGAGGAGGCAGCGGTGCAGGCGTATCCATAAAGCCCGTAGGCTTTTTGGTTGTAGGCGCAGACCAGATTAAATTGCTTCCCATAGATTCAGGTAATCCCGGTCCTTTGGACAAGCTTTTTGAATTTATTCCTCAGATGGTTGATAAGGTAAATAGCCTGGTTGAAAAAAACAAAAAAAGCGACTGCGCAGAATAACAAACATACCCGTAATAAACACTTAACCTGCTCATATAATACTTTAGGCAGGTGAGTTTGTTGCGTAAAAAAATATTTTTCCTATTCTTTCTTTTGTTTTTAATGACTCCAATAAAGACTTCCGCCGTTTCTGTTTCGGCAAAAGCGGCGGTGGTTATTGATGCAGACACAGGAAGAATTATTTTTGAGAAAAACCCTTATGAAAAGCTCCCTATGGCAAGCACCACAAAGATAATTACCGCTATAACCGCTATAGAAAAAGGAACGCTTTCGGATGTAGTAACGGTTTCGGAAAATGCCGCTGATACAGAGGGCTCGTCGGTATGGTTGGAGGCAGGGGAGCAGCTTACTTTATCACAGATGCTGTATGCTCTTATGCTGGAATCGGGGAACGATGCTGCCGTAGCTATTGCGGAGCATATAGCAGGAGATACAAAGTCTTTTCTTGATATGATGAATGAGACGGCTCTAAAGGCAGGAGCTTTTAGTACTAATTGCGCAACGACAAACGGATTGGATGATGAGCTTCATTATACTACTGCTTACGATTTAGCCAAGATTTCCGCATACGCCATGAAATCTGAAGCTTTCAGGGAAATTGTTTCATGCGCTAAGACCACAATCCCCTGGGAAGGTAAGGAATGGAACAGAACTTTAGTCAATCACAATAAGCTTCTTGGAATGTACCAGGGAGCCACGGGGATAAAGACGGGATACACTAAAAAATCAGGAAGATGTCTGGTTTCATCGGCTGAAAGAGACGGCTGGGAAGTAATAGTGGTAACCTTAAATGCTCCTGATGATTGGAACGACCATATAAAATTATTGGATTTTGCATTCGAAAATCCGCCAAAGAAGGAAGTTTTGCTCTATAGCAACACCTCTTTAGGAGAAATCGAAATTTTGGGAAGTAAAAATAAGGTCTCCTTCGGGGTTTTAGAAAATGTGGAGATCAGAAAATTTGATGAAAACGAACGTTTTTATGTAAAATATTCTTTAGATGAAAAAATCAAAGCTCCCTTAAAAAAGTGGGATGATTTAGGAACAGCACAAATTTTTCACAATGATATGCTGTATGAAAGCGTGCCTCTTAAAGCCTTAAACGATGCAGATTTGGATAAGAAATCCTACATATTTATGGAGTTTTTCAAAAAAACACTTACGGCTTTACTTGGTTTAGTGAGGTAGGAATATGATAAGATTGCAAAAGTTCCTGGCTCTTTGCGGTGTGGCTTCCAGAAGAAAGGCGGAGGATATAATAGCTTCGGGAAGAGTAACCGTAAACGGTCAGGTTATAAGGGAAATGGGCGTATCTGTAGATGAAGACAATGACGAGATTTTACTGGACGGAAAAAAACTTAAGGCGGAGTCTGAATCAAGGTATATTATTCTTAACAAACCAAAAGGGTACGTTACCACATTGAAGGACCAGTTTGACAGGGCGGACATCACCATGCTTATCAAAGACATCAAGGAAAGAGTCTTTCCTGTAGGAAGATTGGATTACGATACGGAAGGTCTTTTGATTTTGACAAATGACGGGGATTTCGCCAATGCAATAGCACATCCAAAAAACGAAATAGATAAAGTATATATAGCAAAGATAAAAGGTGATTTTACCGAAGATAAGGCAGAAAAGCTCAGAAACGGTGTTTTAATTGACGGGAAAATGACTTCTCCGGCAGGCATAACGTTGCTTAAGAAAGAGGGAGGAATTTCCGAGGTAAAGGTTAAAATACACGAGGGAAGAAACAGGCAGGTTAAAAAGATGTTTTCTGCGGTTTCTTGCTACGTTGTTGCCCTTAAAAGAATTTCCGTGGGGATATTTGAATTAGGGAATTTACCCCTCGGAAAATGGCGGGATTTTAACGAAAACGAAATGAAAGAAATAAAAAAATACAAGAACTTAAGATAGGTGGGGAAAAGGTGTATAAAATACATCCCATTGAGGAAGAAATCATAGCAAAAAGCATCTATCCCGATTTAGAAGAAAATCAATTGCTTTTTGCAGTAAACGAAAACGGAAAATTTACCGGCAGGGGTATTTGTGAAATTAAAGAAGATACGGTTTGTATATTGAAAATAGAAGCTCCGTACGACGATGCAAGAACACTTATGTTTTTAAGTATGTTAAGCTATGCAGAAAAAAGAGGGGCGGAAAAAGGTATTTGCCTTAACATTGACCTTAAGGATTTATGCGAAAGATACGGCTTTGATAATGAAATGTCAGTAAAGCTTAAAGGCTTTTTTAACCCGGGCGCACATTGTAATCATTAGATTATTTTCCCGCTTAGCGGGATTAAAATAATAAAAGAATTATTAAATCTATAATCAACATAATAGGGGGTATTTTTTTTGGACAAGCTTCAGGAACTTTTGAATCGCAAAAACGCAATAGTTTCAAAAGCCGACGAAACTGAAAACGGAAGTATGTCTGCAAGAGACAGAATAAACCTTCTTTTTGACGAAGGAAGCTTTATTGAAACAGATACGTTTTCAGGAAGAAAAGACAGTTTAGCTCAGGAAGGGGTTATTACCGGATACGGAACTGTTGATTCAAGACTGGTTTTTGTTTACGCACAGGACGGTAATAAAGAAGGCGGGGTCTTCGGTGTAGCACAGGCTAAAAAGATTTCAAAAATAATGGATATGGCTCTTAAAACAGGAGCTCCTTTGGTGTCTATGCTTGATTCTAAGGGATTAAGATTTGAAGAAGGTCTTGATTCACTTGCTGCATTAGGAGAATTGAGCTGCAAGGCCGCTAAAGCATCAGGCTCCATCCTGCAGATATCTGCAATTTTCGGAGTGTGTGCAGGAGGCGCATCTTTCGCTCCTTTGATGTCTGATTTTCTTATCATGACTAAAAAGAGTGCTCTTATGATAAATGGTGCTTCTGTATGCGGAGAAGACGGAAAGGTAATATCTGCTCTTGATATGGCAGGCGGAGAAATCAACGCAAAGATAAGCGGCAATGCCCATATTTTAACAGAAAACGAAAGCGAAGCTGTTCTTAAAATCAAGGAGCTTATTTCCTTGCTTCCCGGAAATGCGGAAGAGCTTTCACCTGAATCAGATTGTCAGGATGATTTAAACAGAGTTTCTGAAAGCTTACAGGCAAAGGGAGTTTTGGTCGCAGATGTTATAAAGCAGGTGGCTGACAACCTTGAATTTTTCGAAATTTCTCCTCTTTTTGCGGAAAATATTTTAACCGGATTTATCCGCATAAACGGAAGAACGGTTGCAGTTGTTGCCAATAGCGGAGAGCTTGACTCAAATGGTGCCGAGAAGGCAGCGAAATTTATTAACTTTGCAGACAGTTTCAATATTCCTGTGTTGACTTTCAGCGATACAGAGGGATATAAGGCTTCTTTTGAAGAAGAGAAAAACGGGCTTTCTGCATCCATATCCAAGCTGGTTTATGCCTACAGCAACGCAACAGTTCCAAAGGTAACCGTTATTTGTTCAAAGGCTTGCACCAGTGCAGGTATAGCAATGGGCTCAAGAGCATTGGGTGCGGATTTTGTTATAGCATGGCCCGATGCAACAGTGGGCGTTTTATCACCCGATATGGCAACGGTTCTTCTTTATGAAGACAAGATTAAAGGCGGAATGACAAAGGACGAAGCGAAAGCTGACTATTCAGATAATGCAGCAAGTGCATTTGCGGCAGCAGAAATCGGTTTTATTGACGATGTTATCAATCCTTCTGAAACCCGTCCCTTAGTTGCAGCGGCATTTGAAATGCTCTACGAAAAAAGAGAAGATATTCCCCTTAAAAAGCACGGAAAGTTCTCTTTTTAAGGAGGTATAAAAATGATAAGAGATAACCTTATACAGGTCTTGTCCGTAACACTGCTGGGAATACTCGTAGTATTTTCAGTATTGATTATCCTTATGTTTGTGCTTGCTTTCATGAAGTTCTTTTCAACCGAAGAGAAGAAGGAAGCAAAGACTGAAAAAAAGGAAGAAAAGGTTACGGCGGCAATCGATAATATTGCTATTAAAAAAGAAGACGAAGATGAGCTTATAGCTGTTCTTGCTGCTGCAATCGCAGCATCTCTCGGCACATCAGTAAGCAGCTTTAAAATTCGTTCTTACAGAAGACTTAAAAGCAAAAACTAAAAAAATATTATAGAAAAAGGTGTTTATGATGAGAAAATTCAATATAAAAGTAAATGGAAAAGCGTATGAAGTAGAAGTGGAAGAACTTGGCGTTACAGCTTCAGCGGTAGCTCCTGCACCTGTTCAGGTAGCACCTCAGGCAGCACCTGCACGGGAGGCAGCACCGGCTCCTCAGGCGGCTCCCCAGGCAGCAGGAAATGTTACTGTAAACGCTCCTATGCCCGGAACTATCAATGCGGTAAAGGTTAAGGCAGGGGATTCAGTAACAAAAGGACAGGTTTTAGTTATACTTGAAGCCATGAAAATGGAAAATGAAATTATGGCTGAAGCTGATGGTGTTGTGGCATCTGTTGCTGTTAGCCAGGGTCAGTCGGTTAATACAGGCGATGTATTGGTAACCCTTAACTAAGGGAGGGGAACACTTTGGATTTCTTAAACATATTAGGGGAAGGTTTATTAAACTTTCTTGAAAAAACAGGCGTTTCTGTACTGTTTGGAGGAAACGGAAACCCTTTGAATCTTGTGATGGTAGCGATTGCCTGCGTTCTTTTTTACCTTGCTATCGTAAAACAGTATGAACCCTTACTGTTGCTTCCCATCGCTTTCGGTATGCTTCTTGCAAATCTTCCCGGAACGGGAGTGTTTCATCCTGAGTATTTTACAGGCGCAGAAGCAGTTGAAAAAGGATTGGATTTCGGTAAAATCGCAAAAGAAGGCGGTCTTTTAGACTTACTTTACTTAGGTGTAAAGCTGGGAATATACCCTCCTTTGATTTTCCTCGGAATCGGTGCGATGACAGACTTCGGTCCTTTAATCGCAAACCCCAAGAGCATACTTTTAGGTGCAGCGGCACAGCTTGGTGTTTTCATAACTTACCTTGGTGCAAACCTTATGGGATTTACTGAAAAACAGGCTTCTGCTATCGGTATAATCGGTGGCGCTGACGGTCCTACGGCGATTTATGTAACAAAAACTATGGCTCCTGAATTGCTTTCTGCCATTGCGGTTGCGGCTTATTCCTATATGGCTTTAATTCCGATGATTCAGCCTCCGATAATGAAGGCTCTCACAAGCAAAAAGGAAAGAAGCGTTGTTATGGGTCAGCTCAGACCCGTATCCAAAAAGGAAAAGATAATTTTTCCCATTGTGGTTACAATCGTAGTTGGTCTTATTGTTCCTGATGCAGTACCTCTTGTAGGTATGCTTATGCTCGGTAACCTTTTCAGGGAGTGCGGAGTAACGGAAAGACTTACAAAAACCGCACAAAACGAGCTTATGAACATTGTTACAATCTTTTTGGGTGTAACTGTCGGAGCAACGGCTACAGCCGATACTTTCCTTACATGGGATACCATAAAAATTATAGCACTCGGTCTTGTGGCATTCTCTATAAGCACAGCGGGCGGTGTGCTGTTCGGTAAGGTTATGTATAGACTGTCGGGCGGTAAAATAAACCCCTTAATCGGTTCTGCCGGCGTGTCTGCCGTTCCTATGGCAGCCAGAATGAGTCAGAAGGTGGGACAAGAGGAAAATCCTTCAAACTTCCTTTTGATGCACGCTATGGGTCCCAACGTTGCAGGCGTAATCGGTTCGGCAGTAGCTGCGGGTGTTTTCCTTGCAATATACGGTTAATTCTTTTAGATAGGAGATAAATAAATGGGTGTTAAAATTACAGAAACCATTCTTCGTGATGCACATCAGTCTCTGATTGCCACAAGAATGACGACAGAACAGATGCTTCCTGCCCTTGAATTGCTTGATAAAGCAGGATATCACGCTTTGGAAGCGTGGGGAGGAGCTACCTTTGACTCTTGCTTGAGATTTCTTAATGAAGATCCCTGGGAGAGATTGAGAAAAATAAGAGATAAAGTTAAAAATACAAAGCTCCAGATGCTTTTCAGAGGTCAGAATATCTTAGGCTATAAGCATTATGGTGATGATGTTGTTGAATATTTCGTACAGAAGTCTATCGCTAACGGTATTGATATTATCAGAATTTTCGATGCACTTAACGACACAAGAAACTTAAAAACTGCAATAGACGCCACAAAGAAGGAGAAGGGTCATGTTCAGGCTGCTCTTTCTTATACAATAGGCGGACCGCACACACATGACAGCTTCGTAAAATTGGCTAAAGAGCTTGAGGAAATGGGTGCGGACAGTATTTGTATCAAGGATATGGCAGGGCTCTTGGTTCCTTACGATGCGGCTAATTTAGTGAAAGCATTGAAGCAGAGCGTTAAAATTCCCATTGAGCTTCATACACACTATACAAGCGGTGTTGCTTCCATGACCTACTTAAAGGCAATCGAAGCAGGCTGTGATATTGTGGATACTGCACTTTCACCTTTGGCTATGGGTACAAGCCAGCCTCCCACAGAGCCTTTGGTAGAAACCTTAAAGGGCTCTCCCTACGATACAGGAATTAAGCTTGAGGTACTCACCGAAATAGCTGATTATTTTAAGACTTTAAGAGCTGAATATTTAAAGAGCGGATTGCTTGACCCCAAGCTTTTATCAGTTGATGTAAATACATTGCTTTATCAGGTTCCCGGCGGTATGCTTTCCAATCTGGTATCTCAGCTTAAACAGCAGGGAAAAGAAGATAAATTGGAAGAGGTTCTTAAGGAAGTTCCGAAGGTTCGTGAAGATTTAGGCTTCCCGCCTCTTGTTACTCCCACAAGCCAGATAGTAGGCACTCAGGCGGTGTTGAATGTAATCTGCGGTGAAAGATATAAGATGATTTCCAACGAAACAAAGGGTATCGTAAGAGGGGAGTACGGAAGAACTCCCGTGCCGATTTCCGACGAAATAAGAAAGAAGATAATCGGCGACGAAAAGCCTATCACATGCCGACCTGCAGATAAGATTCCCGCAGAACTTGATAAATACAGAGCAGAAATGGCTGAGTATATGGAGCAGGATGAGGACGTTCTTTCCTATGCACTTTTCGGTCAGGTTGCAGAAAAGTATTTCAAGGAAAGACAGGCTCGTAAATACAAGGTCGATTCAAATCTTACAGACGCTGAGAACAGCGCTTATCCCGTTTAAGCTATGTACGATTTAACTAATCCCAATGTTATAAAACATCTGTGCGATGAATTTGGCTTCAGCTTTAAAAAAGGCTTTGGTCAAAATTTTCTCACAGATGCAAGCATACTTAAAAAAATAGCAGATGCGGCTGAAAGCGACGGCATCCTCGAAATAGGACCTGGCTTTGGAACTCTTACTGCGGTTTTGGGAAGCTATGCAAAAAAAGTAGTTTCATTGGAAATAGATACTACTTTAGAGCCTGTTTTGAAAACCACATTGGTTGGTTTTGACAACGTTAAAATTGTTTTTTCTGACGTAATGAAAACTGACTTAAAAAAGCTTTTAGAAGATGAATTCAAGGATATGAATGTGAGCGTGGCGGCAAATCTGCCTTACTACCTTACAAGCCCTATATTGATGAAGCTTTTAGAGGAAAAGCTGCCTTTCAGAAACATAGTTGTTATGGTACAGAAAGAGGTGGCAGACAGAATTGTAGCAAAAGCAGGAACTAAAGATTACGGCGCACTTACGCTGGCGATTTCTTACTATGCAAAGGCTGAAATTATAGCTGATGTACCAAAGGAAAGCTTTGTTCCTGCCCCTAAAGTGGATTCGGCAGTGGTGAAACTGACCTTGCTTGACACTCCGCCCATTGATGCGCCTGAAAAAGATTACTTTAAGTTAGTTAAAGCTTCCTTTGCCCAAAGGCGTAAAACAATGCTCAACGCACTTTCTAATTCCAATAATTACGGAAGTAAAGAGGATATAAAAAAAGTGCTGGAAGAAGCGGGCTATGACTCTAATTTAAGAGGAGAAACTTTATCCATGCAGGAGTTTTCAGATCTGGCTTTAAGATTAGGTGAAATTAGAAACAATAAATAATATAAAAACGTAGCCACCGGCTACGTTTTTTATTGCAAAAGAAAGCTTTTTGTATTATAATATTTTGTGTTAAGATTGTGTCTTGATTGTATTTTTTATCCGGTCTTGACACGAGTAATTACAATAAATAAGGTTTAGATGCAATCGGGATTTCCAAATGTTTATGCGAGTTTGAGTCGATTTTGAAAAATGAGAAAAGATATATATGGTGGATGAAAAGGGTATTCTGACCGCAAGGACCAACAAATCGAAGTTTTAGCCTATTTACAATAGGTAAAAAGACATATAAAGATTGAGATGATATAAGAAAGTAATGGTCATATCAACCACAGGTGGAGTTGGTATACTGATAATATTTGTAAATACCTTTATAGTTGGAAGTTTTTTGCTTATAATATCAGTAAAATAGCTTATACGAGGTAGACAAATATGAATAAATTTAATTCAAATAAAATTAAAGAATTGAGAGAATTAAATCACATAACGCAAAAGCAACTCGGAGATTTACTGGGGATTAGCGACAGGGCAGTTTCAAAATGGGAATCCGGATTATCAAAACCGTCGGGAGAAAATCTTATTTCTTTAGCAAGAATATTTAATGTGCATGTAGAAAGTTTTTTTGAAATTTCATATCATATAAAAACAAAAAGAGATAATGTTGTCGGCGGTATGGAATCATTGACAGAATTATATAAAATCGGTCGAGGACCATCAAGCTCACATACAATCGGACCCGAAAAGGCATGCTTGATTTTTAAAAAACGAAATAAAGATGCAGATAGATACAAGGCTATTCTTTATGGTTCTCTTGCTAAAACGGGCAAAGGACATTGCACAGACGAAGTAATTAGGAAAACATTTTGCCCATATGAATGCGAAGTAGAGTTTAACTACATTTTTGAAGATATTCCGCATCCTAATACAATGGAACTTATTTCTTACAAGAAAAATACTGAACAAGAAAGAGTTAAGGTTTTTAGTATAGGTGGCGGAAGTATTGCGTTTGAGCATGATGATGTAAGAATGCCAGAAAAGATATATAAGCTTGATAGATTTAGCTCTATAGCAAAATATTGTGAAGAAAAGAACATAAGGCTTTGGCAATATGCTATTGAAAATGAAAGCAAAGATTTTTCAGACTATATGCAAAGTATATGGGATGCTATGAAAATATCTATTAAAAACGGATTGATGGACGCAGGAGAACTTCCCGGTGGTTTGGGAGTTCAAAAGAAAGCAAAATCTTTATTTAACAGTCAACATGTTGACGAAACTCCTGTAACAAAAGAAAACAGAAAAGTTTGTGCTTATGCTTTTGCTGTTGGCGAACAAAACGCATCGGGAGAAAAAATTGTTACTGCACCTACTTGTGGTGCGGCAGGTATTGTGCCGGCAGTATTATACTATCAGCAAGAGAAAAACGATTTTAGTGATGAAAGCATAGTTCGTGCACTTATGACAGCAGGAATAATAGGAAATTTGATAAAAACAAACGCTTCAATTTCGGGAGCAGAGTGTGGATGTCAGGCAGAAGTTGGAAGTGCCTGTGCCATGGCTGCTGCCGCTCTGGGTGAATTGTTTGATCTTTCTGTTGATAAAATTGAGTATGCTGCAGAAATTGCGATAGAACATCATTTGGGACTTACATGTGACCCGATTTGCGGACTGGTACAGATTCCCTGTATTGAACGGAATGCAGTTGCTGCAATGAGGGCAATAAATGCTGTTAATTTAGCAAGTTTTCTATGGAATACAAGGAAAATTTCTCTAGATAAAGTTATTCAAACAATGAAAGAAACAGGTAATGATATGCACAAATCATATAAAGAAACTTCTGAGGCAGGACTTGCAAGAATTTATATAAATAAATAATTTTTTGGTCCTAATATGACAGTAACTTAATACAAAGAAGGTTTGCATCTAAACCTTATGCCTCGCAATATGGATATGTCGAAAGATGTCGAAAGGAGAAATTCTATGGATAAAGAAAAATTCAAATATAGTTTGTTATGTTTAATATTATTTTCTTTAATGTCTCTTTCTGTAAGTGCAAATATGGTTTGGCCATCTTTATATATTGCAGAGGGGATGAGAAGCTGGTATGTGATATTAATCGGTCTTTTAATTGAGATAATATTTGTAAAATTCTTTTTAAAAGAAACATATTTGAAATCGGTTTTGATTGCGTTTATTATGAATTTAGTATCGACAGTTTTAGGAGTTGTTGCAATACCATTGAGTGGTTTTATTGGTGAGTTGTTGATGATTCCTTTTGGCACAGGAACATTTCATCCTACTCATTGGCTAATGAGCTATGCCTTTGCAATACTTTCCAATGTGATCATTGAGGGATTAACTGTAAAATTCATATTTAAACACGAATTTAAGAAAATGTTTTGGTGGCTTTGTGTTGCAAATGCAATTAGTGTCATAATTTGCATTTTGTTTCATGGAATTGTAATGCAAAATATAAATATTTAATTGTTTGATTTTAACTTGACACGAACTGCCATCCAAAAGGGTTTGCATCTAAACCTTATGTGTCGCAATATGGATATTGAATTATGTCGAAAGGAGTTGCTATAATGAAAAAGAAAATTTTAATTATATCCTTATTTGTTGTTTTAGCATTACCAATACCAGTAGCTATGTTAGGATGTTTGCTAACAACTATATGGTTTTTGGCTTCGGTGACAAAGGTAACTTCTTTTGTTGAAATTATTTCTGCTTTAATGGGAGTTTTAATAAGTGCAACATATATCATAAGTTATATATTTGCATTAAATAAAACATGGAGAGAAAAAACGTTTTCTATGAAATCGTTTCTACCAATTGCACACTGTTTACTAGCTTTACTGTATTTGTTTTCATTAAAACCAACAGCGAATTACATTGGCGAAACAACTGAATACTTTGGCTTGGCAAAAAAAGATTTTTCTGTTGTTGAAGAACTCGATACACATGGAGGATTTCATGGTGATGGTTCATATTATCTGATTTTAGATTGTTCCAAGAATAAAGAGCAAGCGTTAGAAAAGGTGAAAAATTGGAACAAATTGCCTTTATCCGAAAATCTCAACCTTATTATGTATGGCGGAGAAAAAGATGGTGTTACATATGAATATGAGTTAGCGGAAGAAGCACATATGCCTGCGATAGACAATGGTTATTATATGTTTAAAGATAGACATTCAGAAAGTGAAGACAGCAGGGATGATTCTGATCTGTTCGATAGATATTCATATAATTTTTCTATTGCTATCTATGATTGTGATGCCGATAAGATGTATTATTTTGAGTTTGATACATAATGTTTTTGTTCCTAACTTATCATGAACTTTCAACCCAAAAGGTTTGCATCTAAACCATACATATCGCAATCGCAAAGAATAAGATTTAGATGTAATCGAGATTTTAATGGCAAAAATACCCGAAAAATGGATTTTATATCAAAAACGCTTATGGGTGTAAACAGTGAACATCTGTGCAATTATTATAAAGTCCTGGGAGGAAAAGGCGGAACGCTGAATATACCCAAAATATTTAACTCGGCAGTTATTGTACAAGTTTCTGACAGTAAAGAACAACTTGCTTGTGTAGTAATGAAAGCAAACACCCCTAATGAAGGTGCAGAAAATCGTTTTGTAGCCGCAAAACAGGCAATAGATGCGGCAATGCAGGTATATAAAAAGAAAGCGGTACAGTTAATGATGTATGTGCTGAATCTGCGGTGGTTTGTATAAGGCCTGATAACAGCCATTGTGAATTGAAAATGCTTTATGAAAAAAATTCACGAATTATAATAAAGCCTGCATCATTATCAAAAATGCTTACAGCTATTATAACATTGGAATTTATAGAAGATATAAAGACGGAAGTATATATTACTCAAGGAATGCTGGATATGGTTCCGGATTCTTTTTATCAAGATGATTTCAAGGAAGGCGATATAGTAACTGTAAGAGATTTGTTATCTTCGATGTTTCTTCCGTCAAGTAATGCGGCAGCATATGTTCTCGGTTGCATAGTCGGAGAAAAAATTCAGTAAAATTTAAAATATCAGTAATCATAAAAGCAACAAAATTATGTATTAGAAAAAGAGATAAGGAGGGATTTTCTTGACAAAAGAAAAACGCTGGGTTACAGTGTGCGTTTTCGGCATTTTTGCATGTCTCATAATGGCACTGGTAGATGGAATTTTAATGCCTCCTTATTTTATAAAATCTCTTATAAAAACCATACTTTTTTTAGTACTTCCATGCATCTATGTGTTTTTCGGTAACGACATTTTCCTTAAAGATATTTTAGGATTTTCTAAAAATGGGCTCGGCATCTCATTGATTTTAGGCTTTTCTGTATACATAATAATTCTGGGCGGTTATTTTCTCCTTAAGGATATATTTGATTTTTCCAATGTTGCAGGCACCCTCACTCAAAATATAGGAGTAAACAAGGAAAACTTTGTTTTCGTGTCCTTATACATTTCTTTTATAAATTCTCTCCTTGAAGAATTCTTTTTCAGGGGATTTACTTTCACAGAGCTTAAAAAATCAAAAGGGAAGAGGTTTTCCTATATTTTCAGCAGTCTCATTTTTGCCCTTTATCATATAGCAATGATGACAGGCTGGTTTTCTATAGGGATTTTTGTCCTTTTACTTGCAGGACTTTTCCTCGGCGGAATTATATTTTCGTACCTCAATGAAAAAACAAAAACCCTGTTTTCCTCTTATCTGGTGCATATGTTTGCGAATTTTGCAATAAACACGATTGGGTTTATTCTTTTCGGTATAATTTAATTGAAAATCAGATATAAAAACCTTGAAATCTGACATTTATTATGATATACTTTAATTGAGATTTACTTTACATAAAAAGGAGAGATTTGATTGCTTAACAAAGAGTTGGAAAAAGTAGCTTATAACATCAGAAAAAACGCCGTAACAGCAGTGTATAGTGCATCCTCCGGTCATCCGGGAGGTTCTCTTTCCATAGCTGACTTACTGGCTGTTCTTTATTTTGAGGAGATGAATATAGACCCCGAAAATCCCAAAAAGAAAGACAGGGACAGGCTTGTTCTTTCCAAAGGTCATTGCAGTCCTGCTCTTTACGGGGCTTTGGCTGAAAGAGGCTTCTTTCCCAAAGAAGATCTAAAAACCTTCCGTCAGGCAACAAGCTATCTTCAGGGACATCCTGATATGAAAAATATCCCTGGTGTTGATATGACCACAGGCTCTTTGGGTCTTGGAATTTCTGCCGCTTGCGGTATGGCTCTTTCGGGCAAGATTTATAACAACGATTACAGAGTTTACGCCATCTTGGGCGACGGCGAAATAGAAGAGGGTCAGGTTTGGGAGGCTTCTATGTATGCAAGCCACTACAAGCTTGATAATTTGTGTGCATTCATAGACTCCAACGGACTTCAGATTGACGGAACTACCCAGGAGGTAATGAATTCAAAGCCTATCGATAAAAAATTCGAAGCCTTCGGCTGGAATGTAATAGTTATTGACGGTCATAATTACGACGAGATAAGAAGCGCTTTGACCGAAGCTAAAAAAGTCAAAAATAAGCCTACTGCTGTGATTATGAACACTGTTAAAGGCAAGGGCGTTTCCTATATGGAAAACAATGTTTCATGGCATGGAAGTGCACCCAATGAAGAACAGTATAACTTAGCTATAAAAGAGCTTGATGCTCACTTGGTAGAGCTTAATTGACGGGAGGGGATAAAAATGGCTAAAAAAGCAACAAGAGAAGCTTACGGCGAAGCTTTAAGAGATTTTGCCGAAAAATATGATTATGTGGTTTTGGATGCCGACCTTGCATCTGCAACTAAAACCGGTATATTCAAAAAGGCTTATCCCGACCGTTTCTTTAATACCGGTATTGCGGAAGGAAACATGATTGGAGTTGCAGCAGGTATTGCCGCAACAGGCAAAACCGTTTTTGCAAGCTCCTTTGCCATGTTTGCAGCAGGCAGAGCGTACGAACAGATAAGAAATACTATAGGTTATCCTCACCTTAATGTGAAAATCGGTGCAACCCATGCAGGCATCACAGTAGGCGAGGACGGTGCAACTCATCAGTGCTTTGAAGACGTTGCGCTCATGCGTTCCATTCCCGGCATGGTTGTTATAAGTCCCGCTGACAGTGTGGAGACAAAAGCGGCAGTTGAATTTGCAATAAACCACAACGGACCGGTTTATTTGAGATTCAGCCGTATGGCAACAGAAGATATTTTCGACGAAGCTACATATAAATTCGAGCTGGGCAAAGGTCAGGAACTGAAAGAGGGAAATGATGTTACTATTATTTCCACCGGAATAATGGCATCTTTCGCTTTAGAGGCGGCAAAGCTCCTTTCCGAAAACAACATAAATGCCAGAGTTTTGAATTTAGCTTCATTAAAGCCCATAGATGAGGATATTATAATTAAAGCTGCCAAAGAGACCAAAGCTATCGTAACGGTAGAGGATCACAGCGTTATAGGCGGACTCGGAACCGCCGTTGCAGAGGTTTTGGCTGCAAAAGCACCCGCTGTTTTAAGAAAAATCGGATTCCAGGATGTTTTCGGAAGAAGCGGAAAGCCTGCTGAGCTTTTCAAAATATATAATATGACTCCCGAAGACGTTAAAAATGCAGCAATAGATGCTGTAAACAATAAATAAATTTTATTATGGGGCTGCAGTTTACAGCCCCATAATTTTGACAAGAGTATCGAAAGGAAGAAAGAAAATGAGTCAGTTGCTTGAAGGACTTAATCCTGAACAGTTAAAAGCGGTAACATCGCCTGACGGTCCTATTTTAATATTGGCAGGTGCAGGAAGCGGTAAAACCAGAGTTCTGACCCACCGTATAGCATATCTTATATCGGAAAAGAATGTATCTCCGTACAGTATTCTTGCGATTACCTTCACAAACAAGGCTGCAGCGGAAATGCGTGAAAGACTTTCTTTGCTTTGCGGAAATTCTGCCGAATCAATGTGGATAAAAACCTTTCACAGCACTTGTCTTGCAATATTAAGAAGCAACTCAGAATTTTTAGGCTATAAATCGGGATTTACCATATATGACGACACAGACCAGAAAAACGTGGTCAAGGAATGTATGAAGCGCCTTAATATAGATTCTGAAAAAATCCCGGTTAAGAACTGTGCTTCAGTTATTTCCGATGCCAAGAATAAAATGATTTCTCCCGAAGAATTTATTTTTACCTACGGAAACGATTATCTTAAAAGTATTTACGGGAAAATTTATTCCGAATATCAGAAAATGCTCGTATCCAATAACGCCATGGATTTTGACGACCTTATAATGCTTACCGTAAAGCTTTTTTCTGAAAATAAGGATGTTTTACGTTATTATCAGAATAAATTCAGATATATTCTGGTTGACGAGTATCAGGACACGAATAATGCCCAGTATAAGCTTATAAGTCTTCTTTGCTGTGAGCACAGAAATATATGTGTTGTGGGAGATGATGACCAGAGCATATATAAATTCAGAGGTGCGGATATCAGAAATATTTTGGATTTCGAAAAGGAATTTCCCGAATCATTAACCATCAGACTTGAACAAAACTATCGTTCCACGCAGAATATTTTAGATGCGGCAAACGGTGTTATAGAGCACAATTTGGGACGAAAAGGAAAAAATCTGTGGACTGATATGGGAAAGGGCGATCTAATCAAAATTTTCAAATCAGACAATGAATATTCAGAGGCTGATTTCATTGCCGGTAAAATAAATGAGCTCAAAAAAAGTTATTCCTTAAAGGATATGGTTGTACTTTTCAGAACAAACAATCAGTCGAGAGTTTTAGAAGAAAGATTTCGCTTTGCAGGAATCCCTCACAGACTTTTGTCGGGTGTAAGATTTTATGACAGAAAAGAAATAAAGGACATTTTAGCTTATTTAAGACTTATAGTAAATCCCGACGACGATATAAGTCTTAAAAGAAGTATAAACGAGCCTAAAAGAGGTATAGGAAAAACCTCAATGGAGAATGCCGAAAAATTAGCAGCAGAAAAGGGCTTGAGTCTCTTTGAAACCATAGTCAACTTTTCTTCCGAGCTGGGTAAGAGCGGCGAAAAAATGCTTGAATATGCATCGATGATAGAAGACTTAAGGCAGGATTCGGAAATTTTACCTTTAGGTGAATTTGTTGAAAAAGTAATTAAAAAGACTGGCTATTATAATGCATTAACCATGGTTAATGACATAGAATCTCAATCCAGGCTTGACAATTTGGGCGAGCTTATAAGCGGAGCCAAAAGCTTTGAAGAGAGTGAAGAGGATTCTTCCCTTAAAAGCTATGTTGATAACATATCGTTGGTTTCAGATATCGATAACTATGATGAAACAGAAGATTCGGTAACCTTAATGACCATTCACATGGCAAAAGGTCTGGAGTTTCCAGTGGTTTTCATAGCAGGTTGCGAAGACGGACTTTTCCCCAGCGAACGTTCTAAATATGAAGAAGACGGTATTGAAGAGGAGAGAAGACTGGCTTATGTTGCAATTACAAGAGCTAAAAAAGAGCTTTTTATTACTCACGCCAACCAGAGGAGAGTTTTCGGAAAAACCGAATTCCACAGGCCCTCTGTATTCATTAAAGAAATTCCCGAATTTTGCAAGGAAGATATAACCCCGAAATTGACGTTTGAGGATTATTCCTACTCAAGGAAAGAAACGAGACCGGAGACGGTTAATTTCAAGTCCTTCAAAAATCGCACAGTATCTCCTTTGACAACTTTTGATTTCGCAAAAGGAGATAGGGTAAATCATGCAAAATTCGGTAACGGAACAATAACAGAGGCACAAGCCGTGGGAAATGATATGCGTCTTAAAATAGATTTTGACGACTGCGGAGAGAAAAATCTCATGGCTGTATATGCAAAGCTTTCTAAGATTTAATAAGTAAATCTGTAAAGGGTGATTTTATGTACACTGAATTTGCCGACATTTATGATAAACTTATGAATGATGTAGAATATGAAAAATGGGCGGATTTTTACTGTACTTTATTTAAAAAACACAAAATATCCCCAAAACTGGTTCTTGATTTAGGTTGCGGAACGGGAACTCTCACAAAAATCATGTCGGATAAAGGCTTCGATATGACAGGAATAGATTCTTCGTTATCCATGCTAAATAAGGCTAAAGAAAAGGACGAAAAAAGCTTGTATTTAAGTCAGGATATGACTGAGTTCGAGCTTTTTGGAACCATGGGAGCCATAATTTCGAGCCTGGACTGTATAAATTATATTTTAGATGAAAAGGACCTTCTTAAAACCTTTTCATTAGTGCATAATTATTTAGATTTCGACGGTATATTTATATTTGATATAAACTCTCCTCACAAGCTCAAAAACATCCTTGGAGGAAACACATATACTTATGATGAAAACGGGATTTTTTATGTGTGGGAAAGTGTTTATGATAAAAAAGAAAGGCTTTGCGATTTTTACCTTACGTTCTTTGCCGAGGAGGAAGGCTCTTTTTTGAAAATTTCTGAATATCAGACCGAAAGAGCGTGGAGTCTTAAAAAATTAAAGACTCTTTTGAAAAAATCAGGTTTTACCAATATAAAATTTTACGGAGATAAAACATTGAAAAGCCCAAAAAGAAGAGAAGAACGTATTTTTATATCAGCCGTAAAGCGGGAGAAATAAAATGAAAGTAATTATAATCGGCGCCGGAGCCGCAGGGCTTATGGCCGCCTCATCCGCAGGTGAATGCGGACACGAGGTTATTTTAATAGAAAAAAACGACAGGTTCGGAAAAAAGCTTTCCATAACAGGAAAGGGAAGATGCAACGTAACCAATAATTGTACTACCGATGAAGTTATCAAAAACATTCCTGTGAACGGTCGCTTTTTATACAGTGCATTAAATTCCTTTTCTACGGAAGATACGATGTGCTTTTTTGAAAGCGAAGGGGTTAAACTCAAAACTGAACGGGGAAACAGAGTGTTCCCTGAATCTGACAAGGCACAAGATATAATAAACGCCTTGGTATGCAAGATGAAAAAATACAACGTGGAAACAAAAAAGGCGTGTGTCAGGGAGATAATCGCAGAGGATAACACAGCTAAAGGAGTCGTTCTTTCAGACGGAAGCTATATTTTATCAGACAGAGTCATACTGGCAACGGGAGGAGTAAGCTATCCCTCAACCGGCTCAACGGGAGACGGATATAAGTTTGCCGAAAAATTAGGACATACCGTAACAGAAATAAGACCTTCGTTGGTTCCGATAGTTACAAGCGAGACTTTTCCTTCGGATATGATGGGGCTTTCCTTAAAAAATGTAAAAGTTACTTTACTTGAAAAGGGCAAAAAGAAATATTCAGATTTGGGTGAAATGCTGTTTACTCATTTCGGTGTATCAGGACCCTTGATTTTAAGTGCAAGTGCTCATATTAAAAAGAAAATTTCTGATTACAAAATAGAAATCGACTTGAAGCCGGCGCTGGACGAAGAAACTTTAGATAAAAGGATTTTGAGGGACTTCGAAAAGTTTTCCAATAAGGACTTTATAAATTCGCTGGATGATTTACTTCCGCAGAAAATGATACCGGTAATAGCCCGTTTAAGCGGTATAGAGCCAAGAAAAAAAACGAATGAAATAACAAAAGAAGAAAGAAAGAATCTTTGCTTTTTGCTTAAACATCTTAGTCTTACACCCAAAGAATTCAGGCCGGTTTCCGAGGCTATTATAACCTCAGGCGGGATAAAAGTATCTGAGATAAACCCCTCTACAATGGAGTCTAAAATAATCAAAGGGCTATTCTTTGCCGGTGAAATAATAGATGTTGACGCCTATACAGGCGGATTTAATCTTCAGATAGCTTTTTCCACAGGATATCTGGCAGGAAAAAATCTATAAAGTTATTGATTATTTATTAAAAATGTGTTATAATTAAATGGTTAAATTCCAGAAGGGGGCAAAAATTATGCCTGATTATGGTAGTAAAGAAATCGCCGCTTTAGCTATAAAAGCAGCTTTAACAAAAGACAGGGAAGAGGAAAGAGCTTTCAAGGAAGAAGCCTCTTTAGACGGTATTTCATGCTGCGCCATTGATTTCGGTGGCGAATTTATAAGCTCCGTAAATAAAATAGTTGAACGCTCTGTTGTAGGAGCTAAAAGGGAGGGTCTTATCGGCTCTTCACATTCAGAAGAAGGGGCAATTGCCGGGGCTGCAAGAGAAGCTCTGGCTTCCATAATAACCAAGGCCATCGGACTTAACGCCGGCGGCAAAATAGGAATCGCAAGACACGGAGAACATATTGCCGTGTGTATATTCTGCGGTATTGGCTTGCTGCATTTAAATGAAGTAGCCATAGGTTTGGGGCACAGGGTTATATAAATAATTTGTGCCAAAGGAGGTTTCTTATGATAAATATAGCGATAGACGGACCTTCAGGTGCAGGAAAAAGCACCATCGCAAAAGCCGTTGCCAAAGAGCTTGGTTACATTTATATTGATACAGGAGCTATGTACAGGGCTGTAGGGCTTTTTTGCGTAAGAGCAGGGATTGATTCTTCGAAAGATATAAACGGTGTTATAAACGCCCTTTCCGGCATAAATATAGACATTGATTACATTGACGGGGTGCAGCATGTTTTCTTAAACGGGGAAGACGTTTCGGGACTTATAAGAACTCCTGAAATTTCCCTTGCAGCATCTTTCGTTGCGGTAATCCGTGAGGTTCGTGAAAAAATGGTTGAATTCCAGAGAGAACTGGCTAAAAATCACGATTGTATTATGGACGGACGTGATATAGGCACAAATGTGCTTCCGTTTGCCAAAGTTAAAATATTTTTAACTGCCGATGTAGAAGCGAGAGCGGAAAGACGCTTTATGGAGCTTAAGGAAAAGGGAGAAAAAGTAACATTTGAAGAAGTGCTTAGCGATATGCGCTTCAGGGATAAAAACGACAGCTCCAGAGAGTATATGCCCCTTGCAAAAGCGCCTGATGCAATTTTAGTGGATACCACCACATTTACTTTGGAAGAATCCATACAGAATGTAAAAAAGATAATCGCCGAAAAAATATGAAAGAGGCCCCCTTATGTTTTATAAGATATTAGTATTTTTAATAAGGATATATGACTCTGTTTTTTACGGATTTAAAAAGCCTGACAATTCAATGGTTCCCCGTGAAGAAGGTCTCATTGTATGCGCTAATCACCCCGGGCTCAAAGACCCCATTTATATAGCAGAGTCAATGAATCGAAAACTTACCTTCATGGCAAAGAAAGAGCTTTTCAAAAACAAGCTTTTCGGCAAGTTATTACTGTCCTTAGGGGCTTTTCCCGTTGACAGAGGAGCTAATGATATTACAGCCGTAAAAACAGCTATAAAGCTTCTCCGTGGCGGACACGCTCTTTTGATGTTCCCCCAGGGAACAAGGTCAAAAAAAGATGATAACACTCCGGGCAAACAAGGCGCTGTACGCCTGGCTCTGTTGACAGGGGCTAAAATTCTTCCCGTAGGTCTTTCTGATAACAATCGTATATTCAAAAAGGTACATATCAAAATCGGAGAGCCTATTGATTATTCCGAATTCAAAAAACAAAAGCTTACGGAAGAGGATTATGATAGGCTGACAAAAGAGCTTATGGATAAAATATATTCTCTTTCAAAAGAGGATTAAAATGATAAAAGTTGCTAAATCTGCAGGTTTCTGCTTTGGAGTTTCCAGAGCATTGGATTTCGTTAATAACGGAATTAAAAAAGGGAATAATATAGTTACGTTAGGACCTATAATCCACAACGAAAGGGTTGTGGAGGAGCTTTCAAAAAAAGGTGTGAAAGTTACCGACGATCCCGAAGCACTTAAAGAATCAGAAACTCTGGTTATAAGAAGCCACGGCGTATCAAAAGAGGTTTTGAGTCGTATTAAAGGTGATTTTATCGACGCAACCTGCCCTTTTGTAAAAAAAATTCAAACAATAGTTGAAAAATATCACGGTGAGTGTTATAATATAATAATTGCGGGGGATGAAAACCATCCTGAAGTAATTGGCATAAACGGCTGGTGCGATAATAAGGCTATAATTGTTAAAAACCTTGAGGAAGCCAGAGAAAAGCTTAAAAATCTGACAGATAAAAAGCTTTGTGTGGTCTCTCAGACAACTGCAAGTACTTTTTTTTGGAAAGATTTAAAAGAATTTATAAAAAACACTTGCCAAACAGCACTGTTTTTTGATACAATATGTAGTGCTACAGAATTGCGGCAAAGTGAAGCCGAAAAAATAGCAAAGGAATCTGATGTTTTCTTCGTAATAGGAGGGAAGCACAGTTCCAATAATAAAAAACTGGTGGAAATTGCAAAAGGAGTGTGTGATAAGGTTTATCACATCGAAGGTGCATATGAACTGCCGGATGCGGAAGAATATATCCGCAAGCGAATTGGTGTAACAGCCGGTGCATCAACGCCGGACTGGATAATAAAGGAGGTTCTTCATACAATGGAAGAAAACACAAAAGTAACACAGAATATAAATGAGGAGGAAAACTGGGCGGAAGTGCTTGAAAACACTCTCGTTACCTTACATACAGGTGAAAAGGTTAAAGGAACAGTCGTTGCGATTCATCCCAACGAAGTTATCGTCAACCTTAATTATAAGTCAGACGGTATTATTCCTGCAAGCGAATTAACAGACGATCCTACACTCGCTCCCGAAGACGTTGTTAAAGTGGGCGAAGAAATCGACGTATTTGTAATTCGTGTAAACGATGTAGAAGGCACCGTTCTTCTTTCTAAGAAGAAGCTGGACAACGAGAAGAAATTCGCTGTTTTAGAAGAAGCAATGGAAAACGGCACTGTTCTTTCAGGTATCGTAATTGAAGCTGTTAAAGGCGGAGTTATCGTACTTTGCGAAGGAATAAGAGTGTTCGTTCCCGGCTCTCAGGCTAACGACAGATATTTAAGCGACCTTTCTGTTTTAGTAGATCCTGCAAAGACAGTTCCTGTTAAAATCATTAAGTTTGACAGACGTTCCAAGAAGATTTTAGGCTCTATCAAGCAGGTTCTTCTTGCTGAAAAAGCCAAGAAGTCCGAAGCTTTCTGGGCAGATGCTGAAGTTGGAAAAGAATACGCCGGTGTAGTTAAGACTATCACAGATTTCGGTGCTTTCGTTGACTTAGGCGGGGTAGAAGGTCTTCTTCATATTTCTCAGCTTTCATGGGCTAAGATTAAGCATCCTACCGAAGTAATCAATGTGGGAGATGAAATAACCGTTAAAATCTTAAAGATTGATACAGATGAAAACGGCAGAAACAAAATTTCCTTGGGTTACAAAAAAGACGAGGACAATCCCTGGGTAATCGCAAAGAGCAAGTTTGAAATCGGTAATGTTGTAAACGTTACAATCACAAACGTTACTGCATTCGGTGCTTTTGCTGAGCTTATTCCCGGAGTAGAAGGTCTTATTCACATTTCTCAGATTGCAAACAAGAGAATTGCAAAGCCCTCTGACGAACTTTCCAAGGGTCAGAAGGTTGATGCTAAGATAATCGACATCAACTGGGATGCAACTCCTGCTCCCAAGATTGCTCTTTCCATAAGAGCTTTGCTTCCTGAAGAGGTAGTTGAAGAAGTTGCTGCACCCGAAGAGGTTGCCGCAGAAGAAACAGAAGCTGCTGACGCTGAATAATAACTAAAAAGAACGCCGTAGGCGTTCTTTTTTTGGCTTTCGACAAATAAAATCCTTTACGAAAACGCCGTTTTGTGGTATAATTAAAAGAAGATATAAAAAGGAGGCTCTCTTTATGTATAAGGAAAAATATAATGAATGGCTTTCGTACGAAACCTTAGATACAGAGCTTAAAAACGAACTTTTAAGCATTAAAGATAACGAAAATGAAATTAAGGAGCGCTTCGGGGCGGAGCTTGAATTCGGTACAGCTGGCTTAAGGGGAATAATAGCTGCCGGAACTAACAGAATGAATATTTACGTTGTAAGACGTGCCACAAAGGCACTGGCGATCTATTTAAAAAACTGTAGGAGAGTAAATACTTCTGTAGTTATAGGCTATGATTCACGTCATAAATCAGCTGAATTTGCCAAAGAAGCTGCCGAAACCCTTACAAGATACGGCATAAAGGTGTATCTTTTCGATGAATTAAAGCCAGTTCCCGAAGTAAGTTTTGCTACCCGTTTTTATAAATGCGCTGCAGGCATAATGATAACTGCAAGCCACAATCCTTCGAAATACAACGGTTATAAGGTTTATGGGGATGACGGATGCCAGATAGGTCCGGATGTAGCTGAAGCAATCGTTAAGCTTATAAAATCCATGTCTTTATTCGAAGAGTTTGAAAATCCCGTTAATCCCGGGCTTATAGAAATTATCGGAGAAGAAACTGAGGATAAATTTCTTTATGAAGTATATAAACAGAGAATAAATCCCGAAATTACCGAAAAGGCAGGGGAGAGCTTTAAGATTATATACACACCCTTCCACGGTGCGGGATACAAACCCGTTATGAAAGCCTTTAATCATATAGGTCTCAAAGCCGTATATGAGGTAAAGGAACAATGCATTCCTGACGGAGATTTTCCTACAGTTAAATCACCTAACCCTGAGGAAAAAGAAGGATTCAATATCGGCATCGAAATGGCTAAAAAGCTTGATGTGGACTTAATTTTGGGAACAGACCCTGATTGCGACAGAGTAGGTGTAGTTGTCAAGAATTCCGATGGAGATTATATCTGTCTTACAGGCAATCAGATTGGAGCTCTTTTATGCGAATACATTCTTTCAGAGCGTACCAAAAAGGGTAGTATGCCCGAAAATCCTTTTGTTGTTAAAACAATCGTTACTACGGATATAATACGTTCAATCGCTGAAAATTACGGTGTTACCATGTTCGAGTGTCTTACAGGCTTTAAATTTATAGGAGAGCTTATTCACGAACACGAAGAAATGGGGAATATGCACTACGTTTTCGGATTTGAAGAAAGCTATGGCTATCTTGCCGGTATTCATTCAAGGGATAAAGATGGCGTTGTATCATCTATGCTTATAGCTGAAATGGCTACTTATTATAGCCAGAAGGGTATGACTCTTTACGATGCGCTTATAGAACTTTACAACAAGTACGGTTGGTATAAAGAAGGCGTTTATAACATAGTAAGAGAGGGCTTGTCCGGAGCTGATGAAATTAAAGCTTCTATGGAAAATGTAAGAAAAAATCCTCCTACGCATTTAGCAGGGAAGAAGGTATTAGCTTTAAGAGATTATAGCACACGTCTTAAAAGAAATTTTGAAACCGGAGAAAATGAAAATCTCACATTGCCAAAATCAAATGTATTATACTTTGAAATTGAAGGCGGAATCTGGGCAGTGCTTCGTCCGTCAGGAACAGAACCTAAGCTTAAAATATATGTAGGTGCAAAAGCAGAAGACAAAAAGACCTCTGAAGAATTATCAGCTAAGTTATTGGAAGATTTAAAAAAGTTGGTTTTATAAAAAAAATAAAAAATCAAGGCAGGAGAGATTGAGGCTGATTTAAGAATAAATTAAGATAAATAACTATTTATCTTAATTGGATTAACGTATTTTAGCCCTCCCCGGGCTTTTAAGGAGTTTTTAGCTATGATAGATAAACAAACTAAATTACGAAGCCGTCTTTCAGAATTACCTGATTTCGTATTCAGATTTATTGATTACTATTACGACGGCGAATCTATAAACACACAGCTTGCTCTTGCTTTGGATGTTCGTATATTCTTAAATTTTTTAATAGAATCAGGTCGCTTTAACTATGACTCATTGGAAACTTTTACTGAAGCTGATATGGATAAAATTTCTGTGGATGACCTTCTCGAATACAAATCCTATTTGAAGCAGTACACACTCTCCTATGTTACAGCCGACGGAGAAAGCTACACAAGAACCCACAGGAATTCCTCATTTGGAATAAACCGTAAAATGTCATCTCTCAGAAGTTTGTTTTCGTATCTTTATAAAACAGATAAAATTTCGCAAAATGTTACCCTTAAGATTGATATGAATAAGCTGGTGCAAAAAATCAAAAAGCCTTTGACAATTCAGGAAACCATGCGTCTTATGGATGTAATATTAAACGGCGAAAACTATTTCACCGGTCGCCTCCTCACCGAGTATCTTAACAGAAAAAAACGTGATATTGCATTATATCTGACGTATTTAGGAACAGGTGTTCGTGTTAGTGAGCTTGTAAACCTGGACATTTCTGATGTAGATTTTGAAACCTCTTCCTTTACAGTTACCAGAAAAGGCGGAAATGAGGACGAAATTTTCATGCCGATTCAGGTTGAAAATGAACTTTTAAGTTACATCGAATGGCGTAAGGAGCAAAAATATAAGACAGAAGCCCTTTTTGTTTCAAGAAACGGCGAAAGACTCACCATTTCGAGCGTGGAGCATAACCTTAAAACATACTGTCTTATGGCAGGAATAACAAATAAAGACAAAACAAGACCTCATGCTCTTCGAAGAACCTTTGCCTGCACTCTTTTAGAAGAAGGCGTAGACATAAAAATGGTAGCAGAATTAATGGGACACAAAAACATTGAAGTTACCCATAAATTCTACGCCCAGTATAGCGCAAAAGCAAAAAAAGAAATTATGCGAAACAGAGAAATACCGGAAGAATAAAAAAGTGCCCAACGGGCACTTTTTTATTTGATATTATAATAAATCAACACGGCATCTTATATCTTCGCTATAAAATGCTTTTATATTTTCAATAATTTCATCTAAGCATCTTTTTCTTGCTTCATAAGCACCCCATGCCATATGAGGCGTCAGGAGTACATTTGGATGGTTTAATATATCATTGAAGGGATGATTTTCTCCGAAAGGTTCAACGGAATATACATCCGTTGCAAATCCCCCTACCCTGCCCTCTTTTATTGCATTTGCAACTGCTTCTTCATCGGTTACCAAACCTCTGGCAACATTTACGATTATTACATCGTTTTTCATTAAGCTGATTCGTTTTTCATTAATTAAATGTTTTGTTTCTGTATTCAGAGGAGTGTGAATAGTTATGATATCGGCTTCTTTGCAGAGAATGTCTATATCAACTGTATTTTCATCGGGAGTTTTTCTTGTGTATATTACATTGCAACCTAAAGCCTTCGCAATCCCCCCTACCTCTTTTCCTATGTTTCCGTAGCCTATAATTCCCCAGGTCTTTCCGAATAACTCGTGATAAACAGGAGTAAGACGGTTTGCAACGCCACTCTCCTTATATTTCCCTTTATTTACAAACTCCGTATAGGATGTAAGGTTTGTTGATAATGCCAGAACCAATGTCGCTGTAAGCTGCGCTACAGAGTGGGATGAGTATCCTACAACATTACACACCGCAATGCCTTGTTCTCTGCAGTAAACGGTATCGACATTATCGTATCCCGTTGCAGCTAAACATATAAGCTTTAAGTTTTTGGCATATCTTAGATTTGTTTCATTAAGTTTGATTTTATTTATAATAACAACATCCGTGTCATTTATGCGTTCTGCAATTTCTTCAGGTTTTGTTTCGCTATATATAACACATTCGCCAAGTTCTTTTAACGGTTCCAGAGATAAGTCTTCGCCTAAAGTTTTTGCATCAAGTACTGTAATCTTCATATTTCCTCCATTTATTTCACTTTTATTACTCTTCCGGGTCTGCGATAAATAATTATCCGGAATTTATTGGCATTTTTTTCATATAACGTCCCTTCCGTATAATTATTTTACCACACTATGGCGCTCTTTGCAAGAAAAAAGCTTGTACCAAAGGTACAAGCTTTTTTTCTTACATAAGCTCTTTCGGGCAATCTCCGCAGTCAGGAACGTCGATGGGCATTCCGCCTTTATTTGCAGATTCAATTGCAACAAGACCTGGTATTGTATATCTTGCAGCAGTCCATGCCTTAAGAATGGGCTGCTTGTGGTTGTAAACAGCTTTACAGAAGTCATCAATAAGGAATTTATGCGTTCCCATATGACCGTTTGAAATCGGGCCATAGCTTTCGGGAAGTCTTGCGATTTCAGGCTCCTGAATGGGCGAAACATCGCTTCCCTGCCATGCGCAGTTAGCAACAAGATTCTTGAAATCAGGATGGTTTTTGTTTTCGGTCATTGCATAGGAGTTTACATAATCACTTACATCGGTAAGCTTGGCATTTTCCCTGTCAAGGCTCGTATCCATCTCCACCAGAATGTGCTGTGCATTACTGTACTCATATCCACCCTTGGTTCCGTAAACAGCAGAAATATATGAGCTGGGCTTAAACCAGCCGAATCTTCTTGCTTCTGTAACACGAACCGTTGCGCCGTTTGCAAGAAGCATCATAACATACTGATTTGAGAACTTGTTGTTCCACTGATTATCTGTTCCCTGGAAACGTCCGTCATTTTCCTGATCCTCATATCCGAAAGCAACAACTCTTACAGCATAGGAATCAGCTGCAGAAAGTATCATACCGGTCGAATGTGTAGGATACAAAAGCGGAGGCATTCCGCCTTCGTTGGGGCGTTTGCCGTATGAAATGTAATCAACATTATGATAATACTGCGCTGCACCATAAGCAAATTTACCGAATTTGCCTGCTTTATTTGCTTCACGGCAATACATTGCACAAGGATAATAATAGCAGGTCTCGCCCATCATATAAATCAAGTCTTTTTCCTTCACAAGCTTAACAATTTCCTGGCATTCTTCTACTTCCGATGCCATAGGAACGGCGCTGTAAACGTGCTTTCCTGCCTTTAACGCACGGATAACTATATCGCCGTGCAAGTGTCTCTGTGTAAAGTTTGCTATACAGTTAATGGACTCGTCTGCAAGAATATCTTCAAAAGTAGGTATTATCTCACAATTGAACTTTTCTGAATATTCCTTGGCTCTTTCGGGAATAAGGTCACATACATAAACCTTTTCAACAGCGGGATGAACCTGAAAAAGCTCGACAAAGTTTCTTGCAAAGCTTCCGCATCCTACAAATGCAACTGTCAATTTTTCCATTTTTAATTCCTCCTAAATTAAAGTAATACAAGCTTATTGTTATCAGCAGACTCGTGAATGGACTGCATAATTTCTGTTAAGTGTCTTGCATAATCGAGTGTTACAATGTAAGGCTTTCCCTTAAGGGTTTCTGCAATCATAGTATAAATTGAATAATGATCGCCGAAGATTTTGCCTTCAAGTGTGATATTGGTCTTTTCTGTGTGGGTTACGCTTCTGTAAACGGTAGGATCGTCCGCACCGGGATAAGATATTTCGTGAATTTCCATTTCGTTACCCTTTACATAAATTGTTCCCTTATCCCCCTGAACAACCCAGTTGGGCAGATAATCGGAAATTATGTTATGGTCAACCTGAACGATTACGCCGCTTTCGGTGATAAGTGTTGAGCAGAACATATCGTCGGCATCTCCGGGATTTATAATCTGTCTTTTCTGAGCGTAAACTGACTTTATCGGCTCGTCAACAAGGCACATTGCCTGCTCCACGATATGAGGTCCCCAGTTATTTAAGTATCCGCCCGCATAAGCCTTTAAGGTCTGCCAGTCGCTTCTCTTGCCAAAGGTCATCTGTGCGCGGTAAACTCTGAATACCTTACCGATTTTTCCTTCTTTTATAATTTCCTTTAATTTTACCACATCGGCACCGTCGTGGCAAGGAATAAAGGGCATTACGATACAATTGTTTTCTTCCGCGGTTTTGATGATGGAATCAGCCTCTTCGGTTGTTATTGCCCAGGGCTTTGTGATAAGAACGTTTTTGCCTGCACGAAGGAAATCAAGTGCAATTGCTGTGTGAGTGTAGCTGTATGTAAGAATTATTGCAAAATCATATTCGCTGCTGTTAAGCATTGTATGATAATCTGTGTACTTTTTAGCATTCGGAAATCTTTCGGAATACTTGTCGAGTGCCTCTGTGTTAACGTCGCATATTGCCGTTACTTCAAATTCGGGATGCTTTTCCAAAACCGGGGCGTGAAGCTCATTTGCGGTACGACCGCAACCAATTACTGCTGTTTTTATTGCCATTTTTATCTCTCCTTAAATTATTTATTAAATGTATTTTTTAATAAAGCAAGTTCTTTTTTCATACTTTCCAATCCTTCGCCGTTTTTAGTCTCAAAGGATATTGTTCCGTCATAACCGTTCTTTATAAGGTTATTTAGCACATTCTGTACAAAGTCGCTGTAGGAATCCTCAGGCATAACTCTGTCCATTTCTGAAATATGAATATGCTTTAAGCTGTCCTTATACTTTATTATGTCTTCGGGATCGTCCTCGTTTGCCATCATATGAATTGTATCAGCTAAAAGTGCTATTCTTTCGTTATTAACTCTTTCTACAACCTTCATACCGTCAGTTAAAGTGTTAATAAAGTTGCAGGCTGAAGCTCGCAACGGTTCCATTACAACGGTGATATCGTACTTTTCACAAGCGGGAACGATTATTTCCCTGCAGATTTCAGAAATCTGTTCATAGCCCATTTCTTCTGTGGTTTCTTCATCAAGTGCTCTTGCCGGAGCACTACCGAAAACAACCTTTTTTGCGCCCAATTTATTGAGTCTTGAAAAAGTCTTTTCGATATATGCCGCGATTTCTTCTTTATTCGCATCTTTTCCTGTTACTCTTATGGTTTTAGGGAAAAGAGCGCAGCTGCAGAAGCAACCTAAATTCAGTTCTTTAAGTGTATTATAGAGTTTATCGAATTCTTCATCACTTAAAGAAGAAACCAGCATTGCACGCATTTCAACATAGTCAAAGCCTGCCGCTTTAATGGTTTTTATAAGTTCGTAGTCAACCTCGGTTTTAAGCGGAGTTGAAAACTCTTTGCAAAAGCCGTATTTCATATTAATCCTCCTTTGGTCCGTAAAATCTTATAAGTTTCATTTTACCTTTAATTGTAAAGTCTTCGCAGGATGCACCGATAAAGAACTGGCTTCCTCCGCATACCGGTTCATCGCCCACAAATCCTTCTCCTTCAAGCACGTAAATTCCGCTGAAAACGCCTTCGGAAGATAAAACCTCTTCCCCATCTGAAATAAGCTCTTTAAGGGCAAACATCTCTGTGTTGTTATAGCTTATAATGTCGCCGTTTTCACATTTGATTTTCCATCTTTTTTTAGTTTCTTCTTCGCTTAAGCCATCATAGCTGAAGCAGTCAAACATTTTCTTAAATCCGAGTCCCTGATGACACATAGAATCTGCAACCTTAAGTCCTTTGGGAGTAACTCTTTCCGTTCTTATAGTGTAATCCGTAGGCTCCTGCACTTCAATAAGTAAGCATCCGGCACCGATGGCGTGAGGTATTCCGCCTTCTATTAGGTAGGTGTCACCTTTTTGAACTTTAAATTTATGAAGGCAGGAAAGCATTGCAGGAATATCCTGCTTGTCAAAAACTTCTTTCCAGTATTCTTTTGTTATGCCTTCTTTAAATCCGAAATATATTGATGGCTTTTCGCCGTCTATTTCTCTTCCGCCAATGATATGCCAGCACTCTGTTTTACCGTAATCAGAATCGAAAAGTTCTTTTGCTTTCGCTCTTGTAGGATGTACCTGAATTGTCAGTCTTTCTGCCGCATCGAGAATTTTCACAAGAACACCTAAATTGCAGCCGAATTTTTCAATATGCTTTTTTCCGAGAAGCCTTTCGGGATTTTCTTTGATTAAATCGGCAAGGGAAATATCCGTTCCTGACACCATACTTAACCCCTCGACAATATCCTCTCTGCCGGCATTTCTTGCTCTTACGGTAGAAATCATCCACTCTTCCGGAAAGTTTGTATCAGTGCTGTTTTCGATTCCGTGGATGGCATCAATCAGCTTTCCTCCGGAATATGTACGCCACGCCCCTGCCCTGTCAAGCTTTATGGGCTTATTTAAGTCAATCATCTGTGTTTATCCTCATTTGCAAAGTCACGTACAGTGCCTGTAGGTCTGTGGCTGAAATTAAGGCGCTTTAATCCCGCTTCCTTGTCGGGCATAAAGTCAATCCACATATAATGCATATGTCTGTCTCCCGTAACCTCTACACCGTGATTAGAGCCTAAAGGAATATGCATTATGATATTGCCCTTCATATTGATTTTTTCATCATCAATAATAACATCCATATCGTTTTCGGGGAAGCTGAAGAAGAACTGGTCAAGCATAGGATGTGCGTGAGGTCTAACAAGGTCATATCCGTAGGATTCAACGGAGCCTATGGTAAATCTCGGGAGTACCTGATGAGGAATCATCATTCTGCTTATGGTCTTTTCACTCTTGTTGGGGTCAATATACTGAATTGACTCCTGATACGGAACTACAACAGGGAATTCTGTCTTATATTCCTTTAAGTCTTCTTCGTCACCGGGTGCCTCATCCCACTGGATTTCAAGAATCTGTACATCTGTTTCTGCTTTTATGATAAGCTCCTTATCGGGAGCGGGAACAAATGTGGTTCTGCCGTCAAATGTAAAGCTCTTTCCGTCGGTTTCAAAAACCGCTGTGCCTTCTATTAAAATTATGATGTGATAATAACCCATGTTTGCATCCAATATAAGAGATGAGCCCTTCTCAATTGTATGATGCACGGGATGCGCGCCGGGGATTTCTCCCTTACAAAGCTCAATACTTCTATTTCCTTTAACCGTTGTGTCAATTTTTTCCATTACTACGTCCATTTTTATTCCTCCTTATATACACGCATCCGGATTAACGGATGTAACTCTGTCCACTACAAGCTGCCTGAATTCAGGTGACAGCATTGCGAAAAATGCAGTAAAGCCCGTCACTCTGACAACCAAATCGGGATACTTGAACGGATCCTTATGTGCTTCAAGTATTTTTTTGGCATCAATGATGTTAATATTAAGCAAAGTATTTCCCGTATTCATAATAGTTTTAATCATTGCTGCCATTTTGTCTATGCCTTCTTCGTCATTGACAATTCCCGGGTCAAATTCAAGCTGAACCGGAGCGCAGTTGCCGTAGCCCGGCTGAATAGCTCCGATGGAATTGCACATTGCGGAAACCGCACCGTCTTTTCTGAAACCGCCGTTGGGATTTGCGCCGTGGTTTATCGCATCATAAGCCTTTCTTCCGTTAGGTGTGGCTGAAACAGTTTTTCCAAGGCCTATTGTATTTGACCAGGAGAAAAATCCGGGAATGAAATTAATACCGGGATGCTGATTGTTAAGATCTCTTACAAGCTCCGTATAAAGCTCGCTAATCTTCTTAGCCCAGTCATCGCCCAACGTATCGCCTCCGCAGTAGCGCTGGCTGTTTTGAAGCATTACGCGGATATATTCTCCGTCTTTGCCGGAAAAGTTCTCTTCCAAGTGTTTTGTAAGCTCGTCGAAAGTGATTTTACCTTCGAGCTCGACTCTCTGCTGACAGGCAGCAAAACTATCTGCAACAACGGCAATTCCGCTTCCGACAACGCACATATTGTAATAGTTTGCTCCTCCGTCTGTTATGTTTACTCCTTTTTCAATAAGACCGTGCTGGAAAAGGTTTAATATAAGCTCCGGCTGGCTTTTGGTCTGATATTTTAAGTGATGCATAATTCCGTTTCCGGTTGCATCAACCGCGGCCTTCAAGTGCAGCTTGTAAAGCTTCCAGAGCTCCTCTGTGGACTTAACGTTTGACGCTATCATATCGTAATAAGCAACCTCGAAAACCTTGGCAAGGTTGATTTTAACCGTATCGTTCATGGTGTATTCCAAGCCCGGCATACACATCCAGTGGCAACCTGCCGCAACACGTTTTCTTGCAAGCTCCAGAGGATATCCGCATTTCATAAATCCTTCGGCAAGAGCTGTGTCTGATGAATATCTTGGCCATCCCTGCTTATTTTTGAAAAGATAATAAACTGATTTTTTGAAAAATTCTTCATCAAGGTTATCGTGCACGCGGATGGTTAAGTTGCACGCAATATTGATTTTATCAGCAGCATCTAAACAAAGATAAGAAATTTTCGATGTCATATCCCTGCCCTCTGCGTCGGGGCCTCCAAGCTGAAAATAACGGCTGTCCTGCAAGAAAAGACAAGCAAGATAGAAAACGGCTTCATCGTCTGTCAGAATTCCTTTTTCTATATCTCTTTCATAATAAGGACGGAGCATTTCGTCAAGCTGACCGCCTGCGCTTCCACGGTTATATGTTCTTGAAAGCATACTGAACCAGCACATCCACTGAACCGCTTCACGGAAGGTTTCAGGCGGCTCGGTAGCTGTCTTCATATTAACCTTTGCCATAGCATAAAGATTTTCTTTTAATTCGGGATTGGTCTCTTTTTCAGCAAGATACTCTATTTCAGTTGCCATACGGCGTAAGAATCGGATTATCGCTTCAACAACCTGAATTTCGCTGTCGTAAAATTCGCGGTGCGTTTCGTCGTGCAGTGCTCTTTGCTCCTTAAGCTTACAGAGTATTCCTCCCCATCCCAGCTTAAATCCTATTTCAAGATCCGGTGTAAAATGGTGACAGTTATCAATACCGGAAATTATGTTATACTTATCAAATAAAACCTTTAAGTCATCAAAAGGATAGTCAGGATTCCACTTGCAGGTAACAGGTCTCAATCTTTCTAAAAACAGAAATCCTTTTCCCACGAAAGCATCTAAAGGATCGCAGTATAACGGATGAGAGTCAAGTATCGCACAGTAATTCTCCGTCCAAGCCTTGTATCCGTAGATTGAACCGTTTTCGTGATTTGGCTTAAGCTTATACTTGAATTCGTCCTGAACTATAAGACCGTAATCATCCTCGTTTGCACCACCGTTTCGTGCTTTTTCTTCCGTCTGCTCAACCTTTCTTTTACGGAGAAGTGCTATTCTTTTATCGTATGTAAATGTTTCATCAGCAGAAAACTTGTTTATAAATGTAAGTTCACTCATAATTACACCCTCCTTAAATTATTTTATAAGTAATTCCGATTTCATCAAGAAGTGCTTTTATTTCATCAAGGCGTTCTTTGCCGAAAGGTCTTGCACTTTCAAAATCATTTTTTGCATCAAGCGCTTTATATTTTCCTTCTCCCAAAGGATTGTAGTTAAGTATTTCGTATCTTTTTAAGTTTTTAAGATACTTAAGGAAGGATGCAATCGCCTTTATATTTTCATCACTGTCTGTTGCGCCAGGAATAAGCGGAGTTCTTACTATGAAGGGAATATTTAGTTCTTCAAGTTTTTTGAGGTTGTCTATAATTTTAGAATTTACAGCCCCGGTATATTTTGCGTGCTCTTCTTCATTCCATATTTTAAGGTCGCACATTATAAAATCAACTTTAGAAAGAAGCTCTTTTGCATAATCGAAGGAAAAGCAAAGATTTGTCTCAACAGCCACTTTGATATCCTCTTTGTGGCATGCATCCGTAAGCTCTATGGCAAAATCTTTCTGACATAAAACTTCACCGCCGGATAATGTGACCCCGCCGCCTGATGAGTTGTAATACGCCTTGTCCTGCCTTACTTCTTTCAGGATATCGGAAACGGACATTTCTTTTCCGCACATCATAAGAGCTTCGGCGTAGCAATATTCTGCACATTTTCCACAGTTTGTACATTTCGTGCGATCTATTACGTGTTTGCCGTTTAAAACTGCATGTGCTTTCTCAGGGCAGCTTTCAAAGCATTTTCCGCAGCCGATGCATTTGTTTTAGTAAAACAGAAGTTCGCTTCCTCTATTTATAGTTTCCGGATTATGGCACCACGTACAATTTAAGTTACAACCTTTAAAAAACACTGTGGTACGTATACCGTCGCCGTCAGTAAGCGAGAAACGCTGGATGTTGGTTATTATTCCTTTCATACTATCCCCTCTGTCACTTTTTCTTCCCTATCATAATACTATCATATAAAAAATAAGTAAATGTCTAAAACATACATCAAATTGTGTTTTTTGTACTTTTATCTTTTCCGAAATCCTTTAAGAACAACAAAATACACTATTGCATAATTGTCTTTAATGTGATAGAATGTTTTAACAAAGGAGGTTTTCCGATGCTTATAGGAAACATAGAGCCTTTCGTAAGACAGGTTATAATATCGAATTTAAGTTCCCGCGTAAAAAACGACGTTTATAAAGAACTGCGCACTTCTGATTGCAGATTGTTTTACATATTAAACGGAAACGGAAGTATAAAAATCGAAGACACTGTTTATCCGCTGCATCATGGCTGTGCCATACTTTTTAAGTCAGGCACGAGATATGTTTGGCAGCTTGATGAAAAAGGTGTAAGCGCCCTTTTTGTGAACTTTGATTACACAATGAATTTTTCGAGCCATACCGCTTCCTTCCACCCTGTTCATTCGGAAAACTTTTCAGAAGAAGATATCCTTGAAGAAGTCAGTTTTGAGGATGCAAAAATACTAAACACACCTGTTTATGTCAAAAACGCCACTTCAGTGGAAGCCAATTTAAGACTTCTGGCATCTGAGTATTACCTTAAAAACAACTATTCGCAGGAATACCTTTCCTCATGTCTTAAGTTTATTCTTATTACCCTTGTAAAAACGGCCGAGCTTACAGAAACAGCAGAAAAGAAAAAGAATTATGAAACGGTAAGAAAGGTTATTCAGTATATAGAAAACAATTATCATCTTGATCTGACAAACGAAACCATCGGTGAATATTTTCACTTCAATCCTTCATATCTTAACAGAATTTTCAAAGAAAATACGGGAGATACACTTCACAACTTTCTGGTAAGATACAGGATGAACCTTGCAATGGATCTTCTTCACACAACAAATCTTCCGATAAACACCATAGTTTCAAATGTAGGTTTTTCGGATATCCCCCACTTTATAAAATCATTTAAAAAATTAACCGGAAAAACTCCGGGAGAATACAGAAATACAAGTAAAAAATAATCGCAGGCGTTGCCTGCGATTATTTTTTATTCATTGTCAAGCTGTTTTAAATACTTCTTTAAGTTAGTATGTCCTCTGTCTATTGATTCTATCGGGTCTTCGCATCCTTCAAATTCTATACCGAGATTGCCCATGTAGCCTGCAAAGCGAAGCGCACGGAGGCACTGCTTAACAGGAACGCTTCCCTGACCTATTACTGTACCTCTGAGCCAGTTTCCTCCTCTTGTGGAAAAACACCCTCCGCCGGGATTGCGGCCTTCTCCTGAGTAGAAAATCATATCCTTGGCATGAACGTGGATTGCATAAGGCGCAAGGCGTGATACCGATAAAATCGGGTCGGAATCGGCACAAAGGAAATTACCCATATCAACCAAAAGACCGAAGTTTTCGTGATTTACGGCATTAAAATAACGTTCTAAACGCTCCGCATCCTGAACAACATATCCGTGATTTTCAACACAGGTTTTGATTCCTAATGTCTTTGCATATTCTGTAACAGTGCGGGTATTTTCAGCCATTACGGGAAGCATATTATCAAAGCTCATAAGACCGTTCCCGAAAACCGGCTTCTGATAGGTTGCATCATGTCTCATTAAAGGTGCACCAAGTATAGATGCGATATCAAGCTGATTTTTTAGTGTATCAAACTGATTTTGAAACTCCTCCCCTTTTTTATACATATCGGCACCGATTGTATATGCAGTCACTTCCATTCCGTAGGAATCAAGTCTTTCCTTAACCTCTTTTGCCTTTTCTTTTCTGGCAGAAAAGGCATCTCCCGGAATATCAATAAATTCCATTGCGGAAAAGCCCATTTCATGTGCCTTATCAACAACATCTAAAATAGTATGCCCCTGTGTTATAAATTTACTGTAAGAATATGAGCTTACTGAAATTTTCATTTTATAATCACCTCATGTCCTGCTCTTGCGGATTCGTAAATAGCATCAAGTATTTTCATTACTTCAACGCCGTCTTCTGCTGGAGACTTACATTCGGTTTTATTTAAGCAACAATCAACAAAGTGGTCAATTTCTGCTTTGAACATACCTTTAGATTCTTTCATATGGTCAAGATCTAAAAGCTGACTGTCTGACATAAATCCGTTTACATCGGAGTGTAAAATGAGCTTTCCGTCCTGCAAATCAATTCCGCCCTTAGTTCCGTAAAGATTTCTTTCGCATTTAGGCGCTGCATTTATAGCATAGCTTGCTTCAAGCAACACTGTAGCACCATTATCGTAGCGAATTATTGCAACTGCACTGTCTTCAACATCGCAAACATCAGTTTCAGGATTAGCTCCTGCAGGCATCCATGCAGCCTTTGTACGAAGCTTTGCGCGGCTTTCGTGAAGCAAATCAAAAGTTGCTGCATAAACCGAAACAGGCTTAGGATTTCCCATAAGATAGCGTGTCAAATCAAGAGGATGTACTCCGATATCGATTACGGGACCACCACCTGAACGGGATTTATCCGAAAACCATCCCGAAGGATTTCCGTTTCTTCTTACATATGTAGCCTTGGCCATATAGATATCTCCAAGGTATCCCTTTTCAATAAAGTCCTTCGTAACTTTTGCTTCGTTTGAAAATCTTGTAACAAATCCAAGCATAAGAAGTTTTTTGTTTTTCTTTGCGGCTTCAAGCATTTCCTCTGCTTCTTTGGCATTCATAGCCATAGGCTTTTCGCAAAGTACATCGAGCCCTTTGTTTAATGCCATTATCGAACATTCGGCATGCGAACAGTTCCATACGCAAACGTCAACAGCATCAAGCTCTACATTTTCAAGCATTTCTTTTTCTGAAAGAAATGCTTTTTCTATTTTATATTTATCAGCAGTTGCTTTAAGTGTCGCTTCGTTAAAGTCACATATTGCCATAATTTCAACATTCGGATTACTCATATAAGAATCAAGATGCGCTTTCGCAATATTTCCTGCACCAACCATACCGATTTTTAGCTTTTTCATAAAATCAACCTCTTTCGGAATTAATTTTCGCTGATTACTTTATTCAAGAAATTATATGCAGTAACAATATCCTTTTCAGGATCTGCTCCGCATTCTCTTTCTATTGTCAAAAAGCCCTTGTATCCGATTTCTTCCAGCGCCCTTAAGTATTCGGGGAAAGGAACGCTGCCTGTTCCGAGGGGAACTTCTTCAAAGCTCTGCACATTTTTAACATCTTCGGGAGCCTGGATTATTCCGTAAACATACTCGGGGTTTTTATCGCAAAGCTTGTTTCCGTCCTTTGCATGTGTATGTACGATATAATCCTTTAAGTTATGAACCGCCGTTACAGGGTTGTCGCCTGTTACCATTACAAGGTTTGCAGGGTCTAAGTTTACTGCAACGCCCTTTGAGCCTAAAGAATCGAGAAATTCTTTTAATACGGCGCTTGTTTCGGGGCCGGTCTCTATAGCGAAATGAGCATCTAAGCTGTCTGCAAATTCAGCCAGAGTATGGCAGGCTTCCTGCATTATTTTATATCTGTCGTGATTTTTATCAGACGGAACAACGCCGATATGTGTTGTAACGATATCTGTCTCAAGCTCCTTTGCAAGGTAAAGAATTTTCTTTGACTGTTCTATTAAACCGGGATTAAGTTCTGCGTTACCGAATCCTCTTCCAAGATCGCCGCAAAGCGCAGAGAAGCAAAGACCGTTGTCTTTTACAAAGTTAAGAAGCTCCTTCACTTTATCGCCTTTTAAATTTTCGGGAGAGTTCTCTCCGTGAGTAGCATACATCTGAAGGCCGTTTGCTCCGATTGCAGCAGCTCTTTTTATAGCTTCCTTTGTGGGAAGACGGAAGGATTCAACCATTACACCAATAGGAAAATTAAACATATTTACATCTCCTTTTATTTTTCTTCAGTTTATACCATGTGCATCTTTTTGTAAAGAAAGTATGTTGCTTAAAAATATAAAAATATTGCTATTTGATAAAGAGCGGGCAACGCCCGCCCTTTATATTATTTATATTCTACAAGCTCAACTTTGCCTGAAATACCGGTGGGTTCCATAACCATATATCTTGAGAACTTATCTCTCTCGCGGAAGCCCATATGCGTTGTTACGATGATTTCAAGTTCGTTTTCTCCGGCTTTTACAAGGTCTGTGATATCAAACTTGTAAGGGGGAACTATTCTGCCCAAAGCTTTCTTTCCGTTAACTGATACGTTTACCGTTTCTCCTGCATTTTCGATTTCAAGGTAAAGCTTTTTATATCCATCTGCTACAACATTAACTTTAGTCTCATATTTTATGTGTCCTGCGAAGCGATCCATTCCGGGAAGTGCATTTATATTGCAAAGTGTAAAGTCTTTTTTGAAAGGCGTGAATGTATAATCTTCGCTTCCTTCTGCCAAAGATACATCATAGCTTTCTGGTATAAGAGTTCTCTTTGCCTCTGTAAGTTCTTCATGTGAAGGAATGTCGGCATCCACATCGCCCAAAATTATAAATACGGAATTGTAGGGCTCGAGATTGAGCTTTATTCCATCCTTTGTCTCCTTCTTTACAGCAACATTATTCATCGCGTCGTATTCAATATATGTTCCTCCGTTGAAGCCTTCGGGATAAATAACTGTTTCGCAGGATTTTAAGATATCTTCGTTAACAAACATATAGAGTTCGTTATTTCCGTTTATGTAGCGATAGTATCTTAAATTCTGATGGGGCCTAGAAAGTGTAATATCGTAAAGACCTTCACTTCTTAAGTATGAAACTAATTTTTCGGGTGCAACTTCGATTAAATTTTCACCATTTAAGAACGATACACTCTCCCCTTCACAGCTCTTATCTGTGTAGCCTCCTGCAAAGATAACCTTAACCCCTGCTTCAGCAAGCTCTGCAAAGCGTCTTAATGCCTTTACAGGAAGATATTCGCTGTTCGGGACAACAAGACAGGGATATTTTTCGTCGCAAAGAACGATGCTTCCGTCTTCAACCGTAGCATCAAGAAGGTAATCAAGGGGTACTATATCAAAATCTATCTGATTGTCTGTAAGAATCTTTGCATATTTCTTTTCGTGGCCGTTTCTTCCGCCGGACCATTCGCCTTCTGCTCTGTAATAAAGAGCTACCTTGCACTTATGGTCGCCGTCTGTAAGAAGTGTGCTTACACGGTTGGAATACTCCATTAAAGACTTAAAATCCTTGAACTGCGAATATGTTCCGCCTTCATAAAAATGAGGAGGACAATCGTAATCCGGGCTGATTCCTGAAAAAGCATGAGGAACGAAATAATTAATTCCGCGGACAAGCATATGGTCTGATAACCACTTCATCATTTTAAGGCCTTCTGCCCATCCGAATGCACCGTACATTTCGCACATTGCTCTTCCCTTTTTAACATCCTTCTGGATGTGGCTGTGGCTGGATGCAAGCTTGGCAAGCTCATAGTGGAAAAATTCATGGTCTGCATACTGAATACCGTGGTAGATTGTTGCTTTACAATCCTGGAAACCGGGAAGAATTTCATTTAATACTACATCAATACCGCCCATATCCTGTCCGTCCATGGAACGGAAGAAGTGAGCACCTGATGCGAATTTCGTATCACGGCTGTTATCTTCGATAACGTGACCGATATATTCAACGCCGTGTGCCCTCGACCAGTCGCCAAGCTTCTGGCAGAAGCTTTCAGCATAAAGAGTGGATACTATATCCATATAAGCAACTCTGAATTCGGGGGAAACACCCTCTACATTATAAAGAAGAGAAGGAAGCTTGCAGAGTGCATCGTCACCGAATCTTTCTATAAGTCTTTCGAACACAAGATGATTACAGGGAAGCGCACCGTTAAAACTTGTTTCACCCTCTGTCGGCAATGTGCAGTGCGCGATATAAGGTTCGTCTGAGAAAAAGCCCTTAAAAATATTTCCGAAATACTTTGAAAAATGCTCATACATCGGCTCATAAACCGCGTTAACCAATATATCGCAAGCTTCGGGATTTAATGTATCGATATGTCTTTCTTCAGGCACAGGATATGTAAATACCGTAAATACAGACCAGATTCCTTCGGGAAGATCCGCATTTTTTATAAGTCCGTCTTCATATTTCCCGGTAAGATCCATGCATTCTGAAGAATATTCAAATTCTATGCTGTTTCTTTTATATGCAACTATTTTTACAATGTCCGGATTTTCGGGAAGCTTGGTATCAATGATAAGATTAGCATTCTTGATGGGGCCTACAACATCGGTGTGAAGCTCGGTAAATCTTCTTTTTACAAGATGGGCATTTTCGGGAGCGGATGCCTGATCCACAGCAAATCCTGTCGGAAAATGTTTATCGTCAAGAAGCCATACTTCCATACCTAATTTTTCGCATTCATCAAATATGAGCTGCATATCGCTCCACCAGTCATCCTTACCGAACTCTTCGTGGGTTCTGGATTCCACGCAAATGGCCTTTATTCCCGATTCATAAACCTTATGAATTTCTCTTTTTAAGAGCTCATCATCCTCGTTGTGCACCCAAAGGAACGGAAGAAGATAATTGTCTGGCTCGTTTTTTAATACCGCATTGAATTTTTCATTAAATGTCTTCATAATACCCCTTCTTTCTTTATATTCAGAATGTTATTTTACTTTATTCAATCCCGCTTCATCTAAAATATATGCCGTATCGCAGATTGAAAGCGGTGATTTTCTGTGTGTTATGAGAATACAGGTTTTATTTATTTCTCTTAAATTTTCAATAACTTCTTTTTCTGTCTTTTCGTCAAGTGCACTTGTTGCTTCATCGAGAAGTAAAATTTCAGCATCCGACAAAAGTGCTCTTGCTATGGCAATACGCTGTTGCTGGCCTTCAGAAAGACCGAAGCCGCCTTCGCCTATTTTTGTATTGATGCCATCGGGTAATTGATTTATAAATTCATAACAACCTGAAATCCTTAAAGCTTCTTTTATCTTATCATCATTTGCCTCTTCTTTTGAAAACAAAAGATTTTCAAGAATTGTGCCAGAGAAAAGCAGATTTCCCTGAGGAACAAAAGAGAAAAATTTTCTCGTTCCTCTTCCCGCTTCGATTTCTTTTTCATTATCTTTAAGCAGTACTTTGCCTGAAAGAGGTTTGTAAATACCCAAAAGCAATAAAAGTATGGTGCTTTTCCCTATTCCCGAATGTCCCTGAATTGCTGTAACTTCGCCTTTTTTAACAGAAAGGTTTACTTTTTCAAAAAGCCTCTCTCTTCCGTATGTAAACGAAACATCCGAAAGTGTGAGTTCATCAACCTCTGTTATGTCACAGCTTTCCTCCGGTTCATCGGGAAGATTTTCAATTTCAAGAATTCTTTCAGCGGAAGCAACCATAGAATAATACCTTGGAAGGATTCCGCCGATTTCATTAAGCGACGTCTGAAGTCCTCCGGCAAGCTGAAGCATTGCTGTTAGTGAACCGTAGCTTAAATTGTTATTTACTATAGCAAACACAGAATATATAAACACCGCAATAATTGCAAAATTATAAGAACCTGAATATACAGCATGCACAAGAGCGGATATTATCCTCTGACGCATCAATTTAGCCTTATATTCTTTTTGTACCGCTTCTGTCTTGCTTTCCATTTTTTTATCGGCTGTAAATACTTTTATCATAAGAAGTCCGAGACTCTGCTCCTGAAAAACAGATCGTACTTTGCCTTCTGCACTCTGCGCCTCTTTATGAATCCTCTTAAGCGTCTTTCTTACGGAAAATGAAAACAAGCTTAATAACAGCCCGAAAATCAGTAAAAACACAGCAAGCTTCGGCGCAAGGAGATACATAAATACAAATGAACCCAAAAGTCTTACTACAAGCGAAAGTGCTGATGGAATAAGAGAAACGAGATTTCCTGATATCACTCTTGCATCACTGAACATTCGGTTAAGTAAGTCTCCCGAATGATATTCGGTTGTCTTTTTATACTCTTTCTTATAAAGCGATGTCATAATTTCGCTTCTTATTGAATTGAGTATATTAACCGTGGAGGATTCTTTTACATACGATGATAAAACAGAAACCAGAATACTTATCACAATAACAGAAGCAAAAGCAATTATCCAATTTCTTAATGAATCAGAGCTGCCGCCTTTCGTTACCGGTTCTATAAGGTCGATAATTTCCCGATAGCAAAGAGCCCTGAAAACTCCGGTCAGAGATAAGAAAACGCCGAAAACCGTCAAAAGAATTATACCCATCTTCTGACGTCCGGCGCATTTAGTTATCCATTTTCTTGCCTGAGGCTCAATTTTTTCTTTTTTCATAGCTACAACCCCAATGTTTTTATTAAGATAATTATATAGGATTTAGTTTAATATGTCAATAAAAAACCACTTATTTTCAGCCTAAATATTGACATTTTATTTATTTTGCGGTAAACTATCATTATTACTTTTGGAAAAGAGAGGAATACTTATGTTAGACATCAAATTTGTCAAAGAAAATCCCGAATTGGTTAAAGAAAATATCAAGAAGAAGTTTGAGGATTCCAAGCTTCCTCTTGTTGATGAGGCAATCCGTCTTTATGACGAAAAGCGCGCCGCAAATACAAGAGCTTCTGAGCTTCGTTCAAACCGTAACTCTTTAAGTAAGCAGATTGGTATACTTATGGGCCAGGGTAAAAAGGATGAAGCTGAGGCCGTAAAAGCTCAGGTAAACGCTCAGGCAGAAGAGCTTAAGGCTCTTGAAGAGAAGGAAGTTTCTCTGGAAGCCGAGCTTAAAGAGGTTATGATGAAAATTCCCAACATCGTTGACCCTTCTGTTCCTGTTGGTAAAAATGATGAGGAAAATGTTGAAGTAGAGCAGTTTGGAGAAAAAAGTGCTCCTTCTTTTGAAATTCCCTACCACACAGACATAATGGCTAAATTCAACGGTATTGATAAAGAAGCTGCAGGCAAGGTTGCGGGTGAAGGTTTTTATTACCTTATGGGTGATATTGCAAGACTTCACAGTGCGGTTTTAGCCTATGCCAGAGACTTTATGATAAATAAAGGCTTTACCTATTGCATACCTCCCTACATGATCAGAAGCAACGTTGTAACCGGTGTTATGAGCTTTGAAGAAATGGACGCCATGATGTATAAAATCGAAGGCGAAGATTTATACCTTATAGGTACAAGTGAACACTCTATGATCGGTAAATTTATTGATACAATAAACGACGAAAGTGTTCTCCCCTTAACCCTTACAAGCTATTCTCCCTGCTTCCGTAAGGAAAAAGGTGCTCATGGCATTGAAGAAAGAGGTATATACAGAATTCACCAGTTTGAAAAGCAGGAAATGATTGTTATCTGTAAGCCTGAAGAAAGCATGGATTGGTTTAACAAGATGTGGAGCTACTCTGTTGAGCTTTTCCGTTCTTTGGATATACCCGTTCGTACATTGGAATGCTGTACGGGAGACTTAGCAGACCTTAAGGTTAAATCTTACGACGTTGAAGCCTGGAGCCCCAAGCAGCAGAAGTATTTTGAGGTTTGCTCCTGCTCCAACTTAGGAGATGCTCAGGCAAGAAGGCTCGGCATCAGAGTTAAGGGTGCTGACGGCAGGAAATATCTTGCTCACACTCTTAATAACACCGTTGTTGCTCCTCCCAGAATGCTTATTGCGTTCCTGGAAAATAACTTACTTTTCGATGGAGAGAAATACAGCATAAAAATTCCCGAAGCTTTAAGACCTTATATGGGCGGAACTGAAATAATAAAAGAAAAATAAAAATAAAGCCTTGCGATGCAAGGCTTTATTTTTTTAGATATTATAATCAACTTTAACTTTTTCTCCGGATTTGAAAGATTTAACAATAGCTTCACAAACGGAAACAGTTTTCGCTCCCTCCAAGCCGGTGCAAAGTATCGGAGTATCGTTAATTATACTCTTACAGAAATCTTCTACTTCTCCGCCCAGATTATGGTTGTTGATAGCAACAGGTATTTTTATTTCCAGGGTCTGCTGAGTATACTTATTTAATGAGCCTTCATCGGTAAACTTTTCTTTGAAAAGCGTAATTGTGGGAGAGGTATTATCGAATTCTATTGTTCCTTTTGTTCCATAAATTATTGTACGGTGAGCATATCTTCTCTTACAACCGATTGATGTAGTAACCTTTCCGATTATACCTGAAGGAAACTTCATCAAAGCCATAGTACAGTCATGAATGGGCCAGTCGGTAAGTGATTTATTGTTTGCATAAGCAAATACTTCTTCGGGGTCTCCTACAAGTATGCGAATCAAGTCAACAGAATGGCAACCACCGCCTATAATCGGTTCTCTTTCGGGAACAACTCGCCAGTCGTTTGCTCCTCTCACTTTTGAATAGTCATGAGAGTATTCAGATTCTATCATGAAAATCTCACCGATTTCATTGGCATCAAGAAGCTTTTTTACTTCAACAACAGATGGTGTATATCTTCCCACCTGTCCTACCATAAGTTTTTTACCGCATTCTTCTGCAACCTTAATCATTTCTCTGCAATCGTCAAGATTTAATGCCATGGGCTTTTCGCAAAGAACGTGCTTACCTGCTCTTAAAGCATCTATTGTAATCTGCTTATGTAACTGGTCAGGAAGAGGAAGTGTTACCGCATCAATATCTTCTCTTGCAAGGAGCTCTTTATAATCCTTGTAGAAGCTTTCTATACGAAATCTTTTCATCACATGCTGTGCATATTCTTCTTTAAGGTCGCATATTGCTACAACCTCTGCATTGTGAATTCTTGAAATTCCGTCCAAATGATATTCGCCGAATCCGCAGGCACCGATAATACCAAGTCTTAATTTATCTTTCATTATATACACCCTTTCAAAACTTTGATAATTTTATTATACGACATAAATAATCAAAGTAAATGAAAAATATTGCTATTTTGTATAAATATATTGCTATTTTAATTTATTTATATCATCAGCAAATAAATTCCACGGGTATACATCTGTGTTTGGAGTTGATTTAAAACTCTTTTGGTCAAAAGCAATATGATATGACCAGAGCGCAACATCGCATTTGTTATCCTTGCTTCCGTACTTCCCATCTCCCACCAGGGGCTTTTTTCTGGACGCAAACTGTACCCTTATCTGGTGAAATCTTCCGGTATGAAGCCTGATCCTCAAAAGAGAGTAAGTACCTTTCGGAGTTTTTACGGTATTTACACGCAAATATTCCAAAACTCCTTCTTTAACCCCTTTTCTTTCTTTTTTTACCACAAAAGCCTTGTTTTCCCGGGAACTTTTGTATATCAAGTCCCTAAGAGTTTCTGTTTCTTCCGCTTCCCCGTGTATGACGGCAAGATATTCTTTTGTAAACTTATCTTTATCTGATATAATGTCAGACAATTTTTTTGCAGCTTCTTTTGTTTTGGCAAAGACCATTACACCGCCGACATTTCTGTCCAGGCGGTGAACGGGATAAATATCTTCATTTAATTCATTTTTCAGGAGACTGACCATATTTTCCCCGTTAAATTCATCTCCTTGAGATAAAATTCCGGGCTTTTTAATGCAAACAACCATATGCTTGTCTGAATACAAAAATTCCATATTTTCACCTTTATTTTCGGCTTTCATGACATATAAAATACAAAATCTGATGCTCTGAGGAAAGAATCTCCAGGGCTTTTTTCGCCTCTTTCATTCGTTCTTCGTCAAGATTTACAAAAGGATCATCCATGATTACAACGGGTTTTTCATTCTCAAAAAGGGATTTTATAAGAGAAAATCTTAAAGCAAGAGCTAAAATATCCCTTGTTCCCGCACTATAGTTTACGGAAGAGTGCTTTTCTCCCCCTTCTATTACTCCCACATTAAGCTCTGTATCCAGCTTAGCTGCATCGGGTGCCAACAGAAGCTTTTTATAGTTTTCGAAATTTTGAGAAAGAGGACCTAAATATTTTATGGCGAGATTTTCCTTCGCCTTAATTAAAGCCTCCTCCGCTTTTTCGGTGAGGGACAACTTCTTTTTAGCATAATAAAGCTCTTCTTCAGTATTTTCTTTTTCCGAAATGAGTTCAGGTAATAATTCTGTTTGCATTACAATGTCCATAAGACGTTTTTCTGAAGCTATAATTTCTTCATCCAATTCTTCTAAGCTTTCTTTTAATACATCAATTTGCGATGCGCTTATTTCATCTTCGTCCTTTGCTTCCAGAACCCCGTTTTTCAAGACGAAATCTTTAAGCTTTGCCTTTTTATCCTCTAAAGCTTCCTCTTCCCTATCTTTTTGTGCTTTTAAAAAAGATAAAAACTCATAAGCTTCTTCGGGATCTTTTGAGGTGTACTCTTTTGTTAAAACAAGAAGAGCTTCCCTGAATGTTTCAACTTGTTTTTTAATTCCTTTCTCCTGAACCGATTTAGAGCTTAAATCCTGTAAAATTTCTGATTTTTTTATTAAGTCATTAATTTTTGTTTCCGCATCCTGAATGCTTTCGTAGTTGCCGAAATAATACTCCGCCTTATTCTTTATTTCGTCCTTTAATGAAGAAAGCTCTTTATTTTCTTCGTACATATCATAATGCTTTCTTTTATTTAAAAGTGTTTCAAATTCTTCCTTCTTTTCTTTAAGCTCACGGAAGGAAGAATTTATATCTCCCTCGTAATAAACATCATATTTTTTGAAAAACGCTATGGCTTTATTTTTAATATTCTCTGCTTTTTTAAAGCTTTTTTTACTGTTTAACAAAGGGATTATAAAAGCCAATGCCCCCAATACGAAAAGTGCTATGGCTAAAACTGTCTTAGCTAAAAACAAAGAAACTCCTCCTGCTAAAAGAAGCAGAATTCCTGCAAAATAAGGAATGAGGCGATTGTTTTTTCTTCCATCCTCCAAAGACCTTAGCTCAAAGTAAATTTCATTCATTTCTTCTTCGGGAATTTGATTTTCAAATAAATCCGAAAGTAAAGAAAGCTTCTCGGTTTCGGTTTTCGTAAGCTCGACAGTGGCCATCAATTCTTTTAAGGTATAATATCTTGAAAAAAGTTTCCTGACTTCCTCGGCGTTCTCTTTATTCAGTATTTTTTCTCCAATGTCTTTGGTCAAGGTTTCAAGCTTTTGTTCTTCATCCAAAGTAAGCTTTTTGGATTCGTATATTGCTAAAGCGTTTTTAAGCTCGTCTGTTTTTACCCTTATTATAGAAAGTTCGTTTTCTTCCGGAATTTTTTTAACCTTGGATTTAAGGGTTTCCAATATTTCATGAGACTTTTCTATATCTTTTTTAAGGCTTTCATAAAAGTTAATCCTCTCTTTTTTCTGAAGATAGGAATGAGCCTTTTCTATATTATCCTGAATGCTTTTTTTAGTACTTCTTTTTTCTGCGATATGATTTTTAAGTTCGTTCTGAATTAAAATAAGTTCTTCGGTTTTTTTAATATTTTCTTCCTCGGCACTTAATTGGTTTTCCAATTTTTTTATTATTCCACCTGTTCTTTTGAACTTATTTTTAGCATCCTTAATTATATTTATTGCACCTTCAAAAGAAGCTATGTCGTTTTCGCTTTCTAAGAGGTCAGAAAGTTTTGCACTTATATCTCCTGCTTTCGAAAGGTCGGCTTCAACCCTGCCCTGGGGAATGAATGCACTTTTCTCGTAGGATTCTTTATCTATTTCGAAAAGCTCTGTGCCGATATTCTCAGAATAGTCTTTGGAAACCAGTCCCGTATCGTTGTTGTAAAGGTTGAAGGTGTCATCCTTTTCTTTTTTGCCGAAAAAACGCTCCAGACGGTAGTTTTTATCCCCCACTGAAAAAACAACGCTTCCGCCAAAGCGACCGCCCTGCCACGGGTCATATTTCTTTCTGTCGCTCTCTTTTCCTCTGCCCGAGTCAAGTCCGTAAAAAAGGGCTTCAATGAATGCTGCTAAAGTAGTTTTGCCAAAGCCGTTTTCTTTAAGCAAAATATTAAGACCGTCATTGAATTCCATTTTATAATGGTGTAGTTTTCCGAAATTTTCAACAAAACACTCTTTAAGCTTCATTTCAGACCTCCTCTCCAGACAAAGCCCTGATTCCCAGTTCTATAACTGCTCTTTTTTCTTCCTCCGTATAATCTTCCGATAATACAGTTCTTATAAATTCCCCTTTTAACGAAGAAGAATATTTATAATCCTCAATTTCGAATTTTAGTCCCACGTCATCTCCGTCAATTTTGAAAGCAAAGAAATCACCTCTGTATTTATCTTCAAGATAAGATATATCATAGCTGGCTTCAACAGATACCTTTCCTTTAAGAGAGACCTTTACCAGATTCTCTTTACTTAAATTATTAAGCTCTTTAGATAAAGCAGCATCTACGTCGGTAGTTTTGAGGCAATCTGATATATCCAAAGATACCTCTTTTATCATTCTGCTCTGAAATTCTATAAATTCATGAGTCAATACGCCGTCTTTTATATCAATCAAAACAAAACCTTTAGCTCCACACTCGTCATAACCTCTGCCATCGGGACAGCCTGAATAAACCCACTTTCCTCTGCTGTCTATTACATCTTCTTTGTATGAATGTATATGTCCCAAAGCGAGATAATCGATAAAGTGATTTTTTAGCATTGATATATTCACTGTTTCGGTTTTATCTTTGCCTACATATTTCATTTCCTGGCCATGCAAGGTTACAATATTTATATCAGAGCTGTTTAACATAAGGGAATTATACAAAGTGGACTTTCCCGAAAGATTCGCTCCTGTTATTTTGATATCGCCGTAGCTATATGTAGTCCACTCATCTTCGAAAAATTTAAGGTTTTCAGGCATGCTGTCTTCGTACAACAAAACCTCTTTATCATGATTGCCCTTTAAATAAAGAAAATCAATATGCGGATTTCTTTCAATAACCCCCGTGATGACGTTTTTTGTTTTTATAGTAACGGTTTTTGTATCGAACAAATCTCCTGCAATCAAAATGATTTTAACATCATTTTCGTTGGCAAAATCCACCATTCTTTCGAATGTATGTAATATTTCATTTTTTCTTAATTTTGCATCTTCTTTTGATAAATTGGTTTTCATTGCCGAATCCAAATGAAAATCGGCAGTATGTATAATTTTCATACCCGTACCTCTTTTGTGAACTTATTTTACAGAGTTAATAAATTTATAAAAATCCTCTCTTCCCTGTTTTGTGCATTTATAAACTCCTGCATCTTCCAAAACCTTAACGAAAGTTTTACCCACTTCATATCTTAAAATTTCATCAACGTTATCTTTATTGAAAGTATAGTTGCTTCTGAAGGCTTCTGTCCACTTTTTATGCTTTTTTATAGTATCATCTTTGTCTAAGTCTCCGCCTTCTGCCAAAACCTCTCCCAAAAGCTTTAATTCTTCCTTAAGACGGGACGGAAGTACCGCAAGTCCCATAACTTCAATCAATCCTATATTTTCTTTTTTGATGTTGTGTAATTCTGCATGAGGATGGTAAACACCCATAGGATGTTCATCGGTGGTTATATTGTTTCTTAAAACTAAATCCAGTTCAAAAAGACCATCTTTCATTCTTGCTATAGGAGTGATTGTATTGTGTCTTTCGCCGTTCGTCTCTGCAAAAACAAAAGCTTCTTCATCTGTATATGAAATCCAGGTCTTTAATATTTTATCTGCCAAAAGAGAAAGTCTGTCTTTATCCTTGCTCTTTATTCTTATGGTTGACATTGGCCATTTTACGATTCCCGCTTTAATATCCTCGAAGCCCCGGAAGATTATCTCTTTTTCTATGGGTGCTTTCGCCATGGCGAATTCATAACATCCTCCCTGAAAATGGTCATGGCTTAAAATAGATCCTCCTACAATGGGCAAATCCGCATTAGAGCCTAAAAAATAATGCGGAAACTGCTCAACGAAGCTCAAAAGCTTTTCAAAGGTATTTTTATTTATAGCCATAGGAGTATGCTCCGAATTAAAAACAATGCAGTGTTCGTTGTAATAAACATACGGAGAATACTGAAAGCACCAGGGAGAATCGTTTATTCTTATGGGAATTATTCTATGGTTTTCTCTTGCAGGAAAATCCATCCTTCCCCCATATCCCTCGCTTTCTTTACAGAGATGACATTTGGGATATCCTGACTGTTTCTGCGTTTTTGCCAAAGCAATAGCTTTAGGATCCTTTTCGGGTTTAGATAAATTTATAGTAATATCTATATTGCCGTAAGGGCTGTCCGTTACCCATTTTAGGTCCTTTTTTACCCTGTAAGTCCTTATGTAATCTGTATCAAGACTGAATTTATAAAAGTAGTCCGTTGCTTCTTTGGGAGAACTTAAATAGGCCTCGTTGAATTTATCTATAACAAAAGACGGTCTGGGTGTTAAAATACCCATGAGCTTTGTATCAAATAAATCTCTTGATACTATTCCGTCATCAATAATATTTTCTTTTACGGCATAATCGCATAATTCTTTTAATGTTTCTTCTAAATCAACCTCTGAGAAATTTTCATCAGATTCAACATAATAATCCAATTTAAGTTCAGATATTAACAGATTTGTGATATAAATTTCATCTTCTTTTCTGATCAATCCTTTTTCCAGACCATAAATAACCAGCTTTTTTATGCTTTCAAATATCATTTAATCCAACTCCCTTTTTTGTCAAAATTCCTTATAATAATTATGCCACAGCGGACAAAAAGTGTCAATGAATTTTAGCTCTTTTTTTACATTTAATTCATAAAACCTTATCTTTCAGAATAAAAAACAAGTCCTCGTTATATATATAACTATCTATAAACTAAGAGAGGCAATTTTATGAAAAGTGTTCTTAAAAGAAATATAGGATTATGCGGAGGCATTTTGTTGGTTTTGGGAAATGTAATAGGAGCCGGCGTGTTTTTTAAGCCTTACGCCATATATAATGCTACCGGCGGAGCTCCTGGGGTCGGCATCATTTCTTGGCTTTCAGGTGGTATTATAACACTTTTCGCTGCATTGACCTTTGCTGAATTGGCGTCTTTATATCCCGAAACCGGAGGTATGACTAACTACCTTTCCCATACTTACGGCGAGGTAACAGGTTTTCTTTCTGGCTTTATGCAAATAGTTATTTTTTATCCGGCTTTTATAGCAGGCTATGCTCTTTGCATAGCAAAGGAGCTTTCGGAATATCTTGGGAATTTTCACGCTCTGCCAGTCGCCTTATTTTTTATAATTTTCTTAACCTTTATGAATGCTCTTGGAAGAAATGCTTTTAAGACCCAGGCAATATTTACCCTTTTGAAAATCGCTCTGTTGGTGTTTTTTATACTTGGAGGATTTATAAAAGGTAACGAAACCGGAGTATTTACTCCATTTATATCTAAAAATAAAAATATATTATTCTCCTTAAATGCAACTTTGTTGGCAGTTTTATTTACCTTTGAAGGCTGGACCAATATCGGTGCAATCGCCGGGGAAATGAAAAACCCTGGTAAAGATTTACCCCGAGCTATAATTGCCGGAGTTTTTCTCATTATGCTTTTATATGTAGCTATAAACATATCTTATCTTCATGTATTGCCTGCAAAAGAGCTTATGCTCACTCCTTCCCCTGCATCAAAGGTAGCATTAAAAATCTTCGGTCCATTAGGAAAAACATTTGTTAAAACGGGAATAATTTTATCTGTCATTGGTGCTGCCAACGGATTTTTAATAACCGGTTCCCGTGTTTTATATGCCATGAGTCTAAAAAAACTTTTCCCATTGGGACAGCTGTGGTGTTATCTTAATGAAAACAATGTTCCATGCTTTTCAATATATCTGATAGGCTTTCTATCTTGCATTTATGTTTTTTCAGGCTCTTTCGATTATCTTACGGACTTAGCTACATTTTCCTCCTGGATTTTTTACACCTTAACCTTTTATGCTGTAATCAGATTAAGAAAAACAAAACCGGAGATTAAAAGAATTTACAAAGTCCCCTTTTATCCTTTTGTCCCTTTAATGGCAGTGGCAAGCGGAGCTTATGTTCTTTTAAACCAGTTGTTTTCAGCCAACTTAAAAGCAAGAAAACTTGCTTTTTTAAGTTTAGGGATAACTTTATCAGGCTTGCCTTTTTATTACATAAAAAAAATAAAAGGCGTCAGCGCCTTTTATTTTAAGAAATCCCCGTCAAAATCTTCAATTTTATTAAAGAACTCAAAAGACAGTGCTGTTTTATAATGTTCTTCAGGTTTAAGCATTTTAAGTTCTCCTCTTTCCCTTAAAATGCGCCTTTCTTCGGGAAAACATACCCCGGGCTCCAAGCCTAATGCATAGTCAGTTTCTCCCATCATTTTCCACTCCGTAAATTTAGAAAGAGTTCTTTTGTCAAAGCTTAAAACCAGGCCTACATTTTCATCGGATGAATAGATTCCTGCTTTAGCAATGTTGTTCTTTTCCAAAACATCATAGAAGAAGCATTGTTCTTCATAGCCTCTTTCAGGCTTTTGCATGTTAAGAGCATCTTTAAGTCCTTTTTTTGCTGTTTCATTTCTGGGTATCACACCCTTATTGGGTATTACGACCTTTGAATTTTCACTTAACAGAGGATAACCCATATTACAGTGATAAAGCATCATTAAAGGAGAATCCGAAGATCCTTCGTTTATTATTTCATCTTCCAGACTGATGACATTTTCGGCATATGAAATGAAGTATTTACGTCTGAGCAAAAGCTTTCTACCGAATAAAGAAGCCTCTCTGATGTTTGCTTTTATTGTTATTCCTTCCTCTGTTTCTTCAAAAGAATAGCTTTCGGCGGGAATGTTCGAAATCGTGCCGTGTAAAGGGCAAAATTCCCCCTCATCCTCTGAAGGAGCTCCGACAGTAGTAAGACCGCAGGTGGTGAAAAAACCTGCTGTAAAGGATTTTAAGAAGTCTCCGTTATAGTAGCCGGGCGCCACATATCCCGAAGGAGCGAAATAGCCCATATTTACCCCTTTGAAAGAAACTCTTGAAACGTCCATACATCTGTCAACAGAAATGGTAATATCAAGTCCTTTTCCGTTTCTTACGGTAAGGAGCTTCATGCCGTTTCCTTTTCCTCCCTGTAACAAATGTTCCTCGATTCCTCTTATCTGCGAATGATGTCCTACATATTTATTCATATCAAACCCTCATTTCAAAAAATCAATTATTTCCTCAAATAAAATTTCATTTTCCGTATTGACGATAACCTTTGCAAAAGCATTATTAAGATTGATTAAGGCACCCGCAAGCACAACTTTTCCATCTTCTTTTCTTGATACATCTGAACCTACAATAACTGTGCAAGGTTGCCCTAAATCATCATATTCACTTCCACACTTGCTCACACAAGCCTTGTGTGTATGTCCACAGAGCATAATATCCGGTTTTATATTATCTTTAATAAGTTTCGACCAGTCAGAATACAGTTCTCTTTCTATATCGAAAGGCTCTCTTCGTTTGAACGTGAAAGGCACATGAGAAACTATAAATTTATACTTTATACCCTCTTGTGCATATTCATTTTCTGCGTTTTTAATTGTGTTTTGTATCATCTTCTTCTGCTCGATGCGAAAATCATGGCAACACACCGTACCACCATATTCAGGGTGATTGTCATCTTTATCTTCTCCTGTATCTACAAGCATTCCCCAAATACAACCTGTTTTGAATGTATAATATGATTTTTCACCATCGCCCGGCATATATTTAGCCAGATTTTCAGAACCAAAACCTCTTAAATCATGATTTCCTCTGGATATGATACAGGGAATTTCCCCTCTTGCAATTTCAGAAGCAATTTTGTAACATAAAAACATTTTTCATAGGCATCTCTCCGTTCGTCAGTAACATATATTCATTTTAGCGCAGAAAAGTGTTTATTTCAATAGAAAAAGCTGAAATTCATTTACATAAATTTCAGCTTTTTTCTTATTCCATTCCCTTTTTTATGCAATTTAAATTAAGCTCAAGCATGTCGGTTTTTTTAGCAGGAATCACCTTTGAAAGTGCATTTTCCACAACCTTTATGTCAGCAATTTCGGTAGCTTTGAGCATTGCTCCTACCAAAATCATATTGGCAAGCTTGGAAGCTCCCATTTCGTTGGCAAGCTTTGTTGCAGGAATTCCAACTGCCTTTATATCCTTTCTCTTTATATCACCTGAAACCAAAGAAGAGTCATAAATCACAACTCCGCCTTCCTGAACGGAATCAATAAACTTATCCAAAGAAGGCTGGTTCATAGCAAAAAGAACACTGGGCTTTGTAATTAAAGGAGAGCTTACGGGTTCATCTGATAAAATAACGTGGCAGTTACATGTTCCGCCTCTCATTTCAGGTCCGTAAGAAGGAAGCCAGGAAAGTTCCTTATCAGAAACCATTCCGCAATAAGCAAGTAATTTTCCTGCGAACAAAATTCCCTGTCCGCCAAAGCCTGCAAGTATAATTTCATGAGTTGCCATTATTTATCACCGTCCTTGTCTTTATATACTCCAAGAGGATAGTAAGGCATCATGTTGTCTTCCAGCCACTTTAAGGCCTCTACAGGTGTGAGACCCCAGTTTGTAGGACAAGTGGATAAAACCTCAACTATTGAAAAGCCTTTTTTGTTAATCTGATTCTCAAAAGCTTTCTTAATTGCTTTTTTGGTCTCTTTGATATTTTTGATGTTATTTACCGCACAACGCTGTGCCAATGCAACACCATCTAAAGTAGAAAGCATTTCACAAACTCTGATGGGATAGCCCTGAGTTTCTGTGTTTCTTCCGTAGGGAGAAGTCTGTGTTATCTGTCCCGGTAATGTGGTGGGAGCCATCTGACCGCCTGTCATACCATAGATAGCATTATTTATGAAAATAACTGTTATATTCTCCCCTCTTGCTGCCGCATGTACTGTTTCAGCAGTACCGATAGCTGCAAGGTCTCCGTCTCCCTGATATGTAAACACTACATTATCGGGGTGAACTCTCTTAACGCCGGTTGCTACAGCCGGAGCACGTCCGTGAGCTGCCTCCTGCATATCACAGTTAAAATAGTTATAGGCAAAAACCGCACAACCTACGGGAGCTATACCTACGGTTTTACCTTCTATACCAAGTTCATCAATTACCTCTGCAACCAGTCTGTGAACGATACCATGGTTACATCCGGGGCAATAATGAAGTGTTACATCACAAAGTGCGTGAGGTCTTTTGAAAGTTGCCATTATTTTCTGCCTCCCATCATAGCTTCTAATTTTTCAACGATTTCTTCAGGACTGGGAATCATACCGCCTGTACGTCCATAGAAATCAACAGGAGTCTTTCCTTCAACAGAAAGGCGTACGTCTTCAATCATCTGTCCCATGCTCATTTCAACAGTAAGGAAAGATTTGATTTTGCCTGCATATTTAGCATATACATCCTTGGGGAAAGGCCAGAGTGTAATAGGACGGATAAGACCAACCTTTATACCCTTTGCTCTTGCGCGTGTTATAGCGGATTTTGCCACACGGGCAATCGTTCCGTATGCAGCAATGATTATATCTGCATCCTCGCACATATATTCTTCCGCTCTTGCTTCTTCTTTCTTGATTACATCGTATTTCTTGTATCTTTCCTGAACTAATTTTTCAAGCTCTTCAGGAGTAATATAAAGAGAGTTTACGATGTTGTGGGCTCTTTCCATATTTGTTCCCTTTGTAGCCCATGTTTTCTCAGCAAGTTCTTTCTTGCTCTTATAATTGCCGAAAACAACAGGCTCCATCATCTGTCCAAGCATACCATCGCCCATAATCATAACGGGCATTCTGTAAAAGTCAGCAAGATCAAAAGCTTCTTTTACAAGGTCAACCATTTCCTGAACAGAAGCAGGAGCCAAAACGATTAAATGATAATCTCCGTGTCCTCCGCCTTTTGTAGCCTGGAAATAGTCGCTCTGCGCAGGCTGAATACCGCCGAGACCGGGGCCGCCACGCACTATGTTGCAAATAACGCAGGGAAGGTCGCTTCCTGCAATATATGAAATTCCCTCTGATTTTAAGCTTATTCCGGGGCTGGATGAAGATGTCATAACTCTTGCGCCTGCACCTGCCGCTCCGTAAACCATGTTAATCGCAGAAACTTCACTTTCTGCCTGAAGAAAAGTTCCCCCGATTTTAGGCATCTGCTTAGCCATGTAAGCCGCAACCTCTGTCTGAGGAGTTATGGGATAGCCGAAGAAATGTTTACATCCTGCTTCTATCGCCGCACGAGCCAAAGCTTCGTTTCCTTTCATTAAAACCTTTTCTTCCATTTTTGTCACTCCTTTACTTCTATTGCACAGTCGGGACAAATCATCGCACAAAATGCACAACCTATGCATTTTTCGCTGTCCGTAACTCCTGCAGGATTATAACCTTTTTTATTGAGTTTGTCTTTATTTATAGTAACTATATTTTTAGGACAAACTGTTGTGCAAAGACCGCAGCCTTTACAAACTTCTTCATTGAAATGAGCCTTTGACATATGTATCATTCCTTTCTTTATAGGCACTAAAGCATAGTGATGTATTTATCTATTGAAAAATCATCTTTTCGGGCTAACTCTTTCTTTACCGAATTTCCGTAAAACGGAATATCTGTTAAACGAGAAACCTCTCTGACGATTTTTTCTCCCTTTAATACATGGGAATATTCTGTTTCTTCCATGAGGTTTGTATTGTTAATAAGATAAGTAACCTTTTGTCTGGATGTATATTCGATTGCTCTTATCATTTCTATTATTTTCTCGGGCGAATCGGTTTCTGGTCTTAATACATTTATGACAAAATAAACCTCGGCATTATCCTTTGAAATAAGGTCCTTGAATCTGCCGAGAACAGCAGCACCATCATCATCCCCGCCTATATCCAGTACGGCAGTTTTATTTTCGGTAAAAGCCGAATAGATTTCAGGCGGCAAAGACGGCAAATCCACATTTGTGCCCGCATAATGCGGAACAACAACTTTTATATTTTCCTTTTCCAAAAGTTTTTTTACGTCATTTGTTCTGAAGTAGGGATTCACAGTATCCAGATCTGCTATTAAATCCACTTTATTTTTTAATGCAAAATTCACGGCAAGCTCTGTTTTCCCGCTTCCGTAATGCCCTACAAAAATGTGAATTTTTTTCAAACAAGCCCACCTTCTTTCAATTCGTTGCTAATTATATAATTATAGCACAAAAAATGTCGAAGGTCAATATTTTTTAAGGTTTTTTATTAAATTATGCAGGTTTGATAATTGGTGTAGATTACCATTCCCGGTTTCGCACCCTGAGGTTTTTTCACATACTTTACCGTTGTATAATCCACCTCTGTTTTCGGTGCCCCCTTTGCCTTGCTGTGTTTGGCTGCAAGAGAAGCGGCATATTCTATAACTGACGGAGGAACATTTCCCCCTTCCGTCTTTATTATAACATGAGAGCCTGCATTGTTCTTGACGTGAAGCCAGATATCCGAAGGCGCTGCGGTTTTTAGTGTCAGAATGTCGTTTTGCTTGTTGTTCTTTCCGACATATATATCAAATCCCTCATATTCAAAAAACAGAGGTTTTGATTGGCTTTCTTTCTTTTTCTTTCCTTTTTCGCCTGCTATATACCCGCCGTCCTGAAGCTCTTCTTTTATCTGGGAAATATCTTCCATATTTTCCGCTTCGCCTACTGACAAAAGTACACTTTTAAGATATTCAAGCTCATTCAACGTCTTTTCAATCTGTGCACTTAAAATTTCTTCGGCGTTTTTTGCCTTTGCATATTTTTTATAATATTTCTGAGCGTTTTCCGATGGAGAAATGTTTTCGTCCAATGGAATGTGTATAATTTTTTCTTCGAAGCCTGACCAGTCAGAAACCTCTGCAATCTTCTGTCCTTCTTTTATTTTATAGAGATTGGCTTTTATAAGATCCCCCATTATCTTGAATTCATCTTTTTTTCCTGCTTCCAAAAGCTCTTTTCTTTGAATTTTAAGCTTTTTTTCAGCCCTTAAAATAAGATTTGTTAAAAGCTTTGAAAGACTTGCATTTTTCTGTTTCAAATGTTCTTTTAATGCCTTTTCGTAGTAATACGTTTCTAAAGCTTCGCTCATTGTAGCAAATGTTTTTTTATTAAACTTATCACCATATTCCAATATATCAAAGGTCCAGAAATCAAAAGGCTTTTCTTCCTCATCAAAAATTACTGTAGGCAAAAACTCTTTATTTCCAAGCTTTCTTTTAATTTTCAAAGCATAATTTTCTTTTGAGCCTGAAAATTCACCCTCTCTGTCCGCAAGAGGTGAAAATCCCAGTAAAAGCTTGGGGTATGACGGATTTTCCCTTCTCAGTACATTTTTTATAGCATCTTCATCTTCTTTTAAGATATCGCATTTTTCATCACCCGAGGGGAATTTGTATATAAAGCCCGGAAGAATTGTTCTGTCGCTTTCGGAAAACAAGTCATTTTTTCTTAAGCAGTCATAAATTTTATACTCTTCGTCAGTTACAATTATATTTGAATTTCGGCTCATTATTTCTATAATAATATGCTTATTTATCAAATCTCCCAGCTCAGAATGACATTCAAAGGTTAAATCGATTACTCTGTCAAGTCCCTGCTGTTTTACAGCTTTTATTTTACCGCCTGCAAAATGCTTTCTTAAAAGCATACAGAACATCGGGGCGCTTTCAGGATTTTTATAAGCAGCTTCGGTTAAATGAATTCTGGGGTTTTGAGGACTTGAGCTTAAAATGAGCTTCACATTACCTCTTTTAGTGTGCAAAACCAAAAGGATTTCATCTTTTTCGGGCTGATATATTTTCTGAACAGTGGAATCTATGAGTTCAGTAAGCTCATTAACCACCGAGTAAAGCGTTATACCGTCTAACGGCATTTTATCACTTCCTTCAATAAAGGTGTGCAGACAGCACACCTTTACGTTTTATCTTTCTTCCGCCGGAGTATAGCTTCTCTTAATGCTGACACTCTTATACGCAGGACGGATAATTTTCCCTCCCGCCACAATTTCCTCTATTCTGTGAGCACACCAACTGGGAACCCTGGCTATAGCAAACAAAGGAGTATAAAGCTCCTCGGGAATCCCAAGCATGCTATATACAAAACCTGAATAAAGGTCGACATTTGCGCACAAATGTTTTTTGTTTCCTTTTATCTCATTAAAGATTTCAGGAGTCAAAGCTTCAATTCGGCTGTAAAGTTCAAATTCCTTTTCTCTGCCTGTCTCTTCTGACATTTTCTTTGCTTTTTCCTTAAGAAGCTCCGCTCTGGGGTCGCTTAAAGTATAAATGGCGTGTCCCATACCATACACAAGACCGCTTTTGTCATAAGCTTCTTTGTTTACTATTTTATAAAGATAGTCCTTAAGCGCACCTTCGTCCTTCCAGTTACAGCAGGCTTTGATTTCATCAATCATTCCGATAACCTTGGCATTTGCTCCGCCGTGTCTGGGGCCTTTCAATGAGCCTACCGCTGCAGCTATCGCACTGTAGGTATCTGTTCCGCTGGAGGATACAACGTGGGTGGCAAAGGTGGAGTTATTACCACCGCCGTGCTCTGCATGGATAACCAAAAGAAGGTCCAGTACATCAGCTTCCAGGTCAGTAAACTTATTATCCTTTCTTATCATGTGAAGGAAATTCTGTGCAGTATCATATTCTTTGATGGGGCTGTGCAAAAACAAGCTTTCTCCGTCGTAATAATGCTTTTTAGCCTGATATCCGTAGGACACCATTGAGGGAAACCTTGCAATAAGCTCCATAGACTGTCTTACCAGATTTTCTATGGTTGTACTGTCGGGATTTTCATCATAGGAATAGGATGCCAGAACTGCTCTTGCCAGCTTATTCATTATATTGGGGCTGGGAGCTTTAAGTATCATATCTTCAGTAAAGCCCTTGGGAAGCTCTCTTTTCTGAGCCAAAATATCCTTGAATTCTTTCAGTTCCGTTTCCGTGGGCAGCTCTCCCATCAGAATAAGGTATATAGTCTCTTCAAAAGCGTGTTTTCCTCTTTTTTCATTTTCCTTAACTATATCTGCCATATTTATTCCACGATATGTAAGTTTACCGGGGATATTTATTTTGTCTTTTTCTTCAATTATATAGCCTCTTACATCACCGATAGAAGTGAGTCCTACCAGAACACCCGTGCCGTCTTTGTTTCTGAGACCTCTTTTAACATCATATTTCTCATAGGTTTCAGGATGTATTGTATATACACCTTTTAATTTTTCATAAAAATCTTTGCCGAAGCTATTCATTGTCATCTTCCTTTCTGCTGCACATAAAGGCATTCCAGTCCTTGCTTGATTTTTCCATATCGATTTTAATGTTGTTTTCCAAAAGTGCCTTTCTTACTTTATCAGCCTTAAAATCAATTATGCCGGAAGTTATAAAAATACCGTCTTTTTTTATATAAATTCCCACTGTTTTTGAAAGCTCGCATATTATATCGGCAACAATGTTTGCAATTACAACATCATATTCTCCCTTTACCTTATCAGCTAAATCTCCTTCAAAAACCGTAAATTCAGGTTCGTAAAAACCGTTGAGCGCCGCATTTTCTTTAGCTATTTTTACGGCTAATGGGTCAATATCTACCGCAGTAACGCTCTTAGCTCCTAATTTTAAGGCTGCGATACCCAGTATTCCGCTTCCGGTTCCTATATCAAGGACCCTGTCCCCCTTTTTTATCACCTTTTCCAGAAATCCAAGGCACATATTAGTGCTTGCATGACTTCCTGTTCCAAATGCCATTCCGGGGTCTAATTCTACCACAACATCATTTTCTCCCTGCTCGATTTCTTCCCAGGTAGGTTTTATAATAATGTGTTCACCTATTTTTAAGGGTTTATAATACTTTTTCCAGTTATTTGCCCAGTCCTCGTCTTTAACCAAGGTTTCTTCGATTTTTAATCTTCCAAATTTATCAGAAGGCATTTTCTTAAGCATATCTTTTATAGAGGATATAATTCCTGCTTTATCCTCATTGTCTTCAAGGTAGAATGTTACAGTGGTCTCCTGAGACATCATCGAGCTTACAAATTCTTCATCAACAACATCCCACGCCCTTAAGTTCTGCTTCATAAACTCTTCAAAATCCGCCTTGTCCATTATCTGAATACCCGTAATATCCATATCATAAAGCATCGCTGCTATTATATCCACACCGTCTGAATTTGTATATATGGTAACCTTTGTATAATCCATTACTTTTCTCCTTTGCTTCGGAAAATAAATTATCTTTTATTCTATCATAGCTTTCATCTGTTTTCAATATTTATTTTATAGCCTTACTTTTCCATTTTCCCATGGAGTAGAAAATCACGGTAAGTATTGCTCCTATTACCCATGAAGCAAGAAGGGAAATCTGTATGCACTCGTGTCTTCCGAAGGGAAGCTCGGGAGTTTTTGTGAGCGCTGAAATCCCATATGCCAACGGCACTCTTATAACTACAGTTGTCATAAGCGAAATCCACATTGGAGTCATAGTGTCCCCCGCTCCACGCATGATTCCTGATAAGCTTTGAGTTATAGCCATGGCAATATATCCCGGAGCTAAAATCGTCATGAGATGATAGCTTAAATCTATAAGTTCATTAGTTTCTGTAAATACTCCCATAAGATTTTTTCCGAAAAGAAGTATTACTCCTGTGATCACTGCAGAGCAGCCAAACGCCATCAAAGCACCTTGTCTCGCACCCTTTGTTACTCTGTCATAAAGCTTAGCTCCCACATTCTGCCCTGCATAAGTGGTAAGCGCCATACCAAAGGAGAAATTAGGCATCATGGCAAAGCCGTCAACCCTCATAATTATAATATTTGCATTTACAAATGTTGTTGTAAAGCTGTTGGTAAGCCCCTGAACAATAAGCATCGCCGAAGAAAATATGGCCTGAGTCAGTCCCGACGGCACTCCAAGGGTTATTATTTTCATCAAATACTCTTTCTTTGGTTTTAAGTATTTGAGTCCAAAATCAAAGTTTTCTTTCATCCTGCTAAGCTTAAACACACTTAAAACAGAAGAGAATAACTGGGAAATTACTGTTGCAAGAGCAACTCCTCCGACTTCCATTCCGAAATTCGCTACAAACACGATGTCCAAAACAATATTTGTAACTGTTGCAATCAGTAAATAAGTCAGAGCAGAAACAGAGTCTCCCATGCCTCTTATAATGCCGCTCAAGATGTTATAATAACCCATTCCCGCAATACCGATAATAGAAATCATAAGGTAATCATAACACCATTTAAAGTGTTCGGGTTTAACCTTTAAGGTCTCAAGCATAAAGCCAAGGATGGGTGCTGCAATTATTATAAGCAAAACACTGCATATAGCGGTAAGTGTAATAGCATTGCCTACCGTGTATGAAAGTTTTTCTCTGTTCTTAGCCCCGAAATACTGGGCAGTCATAACTCCCGCTCCTGTGGAAACCCCCATAAAGAGCACCAGAAGCAAATTAAGAAAAGGAGCTGCACTTCCTACTGCACCAAAAGCGTTATCTCCAACATATCTTCCTACAACTATACTATCTACCGTATTATATAGCTGCTGAGCAATATTACCTATAATCATCGGAAGAGTAAATATAAGAATGCTCTTCCAGGGAGTGCCGACAGTCATATCCGTGGGAGCAAAAAGTTTTTTAAGCACAAACATCACCTCATTATGCCATTTTATCACAAAAAGACATTTTTTTCAATAGTATAATTGCATAGTATTGCTTATTTCAAGCCCTTATATAGAGGTTAATTTATAACAAAATCCGTTTGCTAAGCAAACGGTTTTTTAATTATAACCAAAGCCCATATACCTTATGTCTGAGTCCTACGTTTAGAACAAGCCCTATAGCCATATACGAAGCCAGAAGATTCGAGCCTCCCGAACTGTAAAACGGAAGAGGTATTCCGGTTACAGGCAAAAGATTTAAGCACATCCCTATATTTTCCATGGTATGGAACAAAAGAAAGCATCCGACCCCTATGCAAAGCAGACTTCCAAAGGTATCCTTTGCCTTAGATGAATTTATAAAGCATCTTATGATGACGAAAAGCAAAAGTCCCAGTATTACAAGGCAACCAATAAAACCAAACTCTTCCCCTGCCACCGAAAAAATAAAGTCCGTTCTCGCCTGCGGAAGATAGCCCATCTGGGTCTGGTTTCCTTTCATATATCCGTTTCCCGTGATTTGTCCCGAACCAATGGCAAGCATGGACTGAAGCACCTGATATCCGTCGTCTAAGGGTGAATTTTCAGGATTTAAGAATGTAAGTATTCTGGCCCTCTGGAAATCACTTAAAACAAATGTCCATATAGGTACGGCTGCAACCACAGCCGCCGATATAGCCATGAGGAAATATTTTATTTTTACCCCTGCCATAAATAACATTCCTATAAATGTAAAGCCGAAAACCATAGTGGTTCCGTAGTCAGGCTGAAGTAAAACCAAAGCGGCATATATCCCAAAATGAAGTATCAGAAGAAATAAATTCTTAGGCTCGTTTATCTTTTCTTCAACCCTTGAAATATGGACAGCCATAGATATAATAAAGGCGATTTTTGCAAATTCGGAAGGTTGTATGCTGACGGGACCTAAGTCAATCCAGCCCTTTGTTCCAACTTCTTCCCCGCCTGTTCCTATCAAGAGCACTACAATGAGGATAGCAACGCCTGCGCAGCCTATTCCCCAGCCTAAAACCTCAAAAATGTCGTAATCGATATAGCAAACCAGCGCCATCATTAAAATCCCGAGTAAAAGAGCCATGCTTTGAACAAAAACATCTCTTACATTTGTGCCTCCTGCAACCCCTGCACTGTTAATCAGGATTATTCCGAAAATACTGGATAAAAATGCCGCTGTAAATAAAAACCAGTCAAAATTATTTATAAAATATTTAAAGCTCTTTTTCTTCACCAAACATCACCAGTAAAAAGTATATCACAATTTTCCAATTATAACAATAGTATTTTTTATTTTACTTTTCTTTTTTCCAAATATTTATTTTTGGTGGCAAGCCCACCTCTTATATGCCTTTCTTCTTTGTTTTCCTTTAATATTTCATAAACCTCTTTTGCCAAAAGAGGTTTTACTTTCTTAAGTCTTTCTGTTACATCTTTATGTACTGATAGAAGAACATTGATACTTTTCATCTAGCCCTATGTCTGCAAGGAGCCTTAGGTATATGTCAATATGTCCGTCTTCCGCTACTTCAATTCGGTCGATTACTCGCTTTAGCATCTCGTTGGTAATCTCTGCGGTGCTTAAGATATCGCCTATACTTTTGAATGTATCAGCAAGTCCGTATTCGAGCTTGTCCGCCTGTGTGATGCCGAACCTCACCATCTTAATTTTCTCTTCCAGCTTTTTAATTTCAGCGTTGGTAGACTCGGTCTTTTCTTTTAGGTCTTCCATTGAGATAACCTCATTGTCATACATATCAACATATCTCTGTCGGCTCTTTTTGAGTTTTTCGATCTCTTTCGCTATCTCTTTTTCGGTTTTAAGATTTTGGTGCATCGGCTCGTAATTCTTGTTGAAGTCTTTGATTATTTTCTTAATAACCTTTTGCTTGTCCTCAATTAAGCCTGTAAGATACTTTTTAATAGACTCAAGCAATTCACCCTCATCTATGACCGTCTTGTTATTACAGAAATCTGTTCCGTTGATATTCCGTCCGCAACATACCCATGTGTATTTATAACCACTCTTCACCTTTCGTTTTGCTTGTCTGAAGAAGTGTCCGCAGTCATTGCATTTAAGCAGGGTGCTGAATACGTGCTTGCAGTCCTTTCGCTGTCCCTGAGAGAATTTTTGTTTGTTTATCTCCATCTTCTTTTGGGCAAGTTCAAAGGTGTTTATATCTATGATTGCAAGGTCAGATCTCTCTACGACTTTCCATTCTTCTTCGGGTTTATAAATTCTGTCGCCTGTTAGAAAATCCTTTACTTCTTCTTTGCCATTGATAATAATTCCGCAGTACATTCTGTTAGTGAGAATTCTACAAATTCCGTTTTGAGTCCACTTGCATCCTCGCTTTGTTTTTATGTTTTCTCCGTTAAGAATTTTTGCGATTTTGCTTGCACCATATTCTTCGTTTATGTACATTTGATATATTCGCCGAACTATATTTGCTTCGAATGTATTAATGTTTAGGTTAAAGTAATCGCCGATAGTCTTGTCATAACCGAATATGATATTTGGCACTCTGCCTTTTTCCGCATTAAGGCTTTTACTGAACTTAATTCTTTTGGATGTATTTTCGCTTTCCTGTTGTGCTACCATTGCAAGCATCGTTAGCACCAATTCTCCGTCTTCGGTTGACAAATTAGTGTTTACGAATACAACCGGGATTCCTATAGCTTTCAGTTCTCTTATTGATTGCAGGAAGTCAACCACATTTCTTGCCATTCTTGATATGTCTTTTGTTACCACCATATCAAACTTGCCAAGTCTTGCGTCCCTCATAAGTCTCATAAATTCAGGTCGCTTTCGCATCTGTGTTCCCGAAATACCCTCGTCTGCATACATATGAGTAATTTCGTGGTTGTTTCTTTCGGCAAATTCGCCGTAGAATTTCTTCTGCATTTCCAAACTGTTCAGCTGATCAGTTTTGTCAGTTGACACTCTGCAATATGGAGCTATTCTCATAAATGATTACCTCTCTTTCCAATTTTATACGCTATGCGCAACACACAACATACCATAGTTTTTGTTACAAGTCCACGAAGGAATTATACCTTCTTTAAGAAAATACTCCGCCTAAAAATTTCATTCAGGCGGAGTATGTTTGCTATGTATTCCTAATCCAAATCACTATATGATTCAGAGTTATTATTCTCGCTATGCTTTTCTATCTTGTCTAAAATCATTCTGGTTAAGACTCCGCTTGCTGCACGAGAGATAAATTCTCTTGCCAAACTTTCAGAGTCAGACCTCGTATTTGGATTATGGAAGGTTATATGTAGCTTCTCTTTCTTCATATAACATTTCTCCTCCCAATTCCAAATTTGATTTATGTTACATACTATGTAAGCCTGTCCTAAAATATTCACTCTTTTGGAGAATTAAATTCTCCGTGTGTACGCTTGGCATCGAACACCGCCACCTGATGAATTTCGTCACCCCATTCTTGCATAACATCCAATCTCCGAATCATCAGCCAATACAATTTCGCAATCATAACCTCGTTCTTGAAAACCAATCTCTCGTAGTGCTTCAGCATATTCTTCACCGAAATCTCAACTGATTTTGCCATAGGCGATTTCCATTTTGCATCATCGGGATTATCTATGTACTCGTTATACATCTCAATGGCTTTCCGTATGTACTCACTTTGATTCTTTGCTCCAGACAATTTCATCAGCATTTCGCTTGATTCTATATGCTCTTTGCCAAGCGATACCGTAATTCTTACATTTGCCACAATTCTGCCTGACACCTCCTTATCATACGGTGAATTCCGCTTGATTTCAGCTGTTTCGCCTTAAGTATCCTACAAATCAGCACCACTTTCCATGATTTAGCACCATCTCCCAACGGCACTGCCGGTGGGCGTTTGACCGCATTGGTGTCGGTGTCCGACACCAATGCCTTTTCCTGCTTCATTTTATTCTGTCGCAGTTTTTCGCTTTGGTGTGCTAATCAGGACTCTAGATTTTGGTACTATGTAGGTCATTCCGCCTGCTCTGTTATCAGCCTTTAACTTAAATTCATCAGGGAACATCCTCACGAGTCTTTCGAGTTTTCTTATCATTCTCTTGTTATAAGTGAACACCTCTGCAGGCTCGCTTGTCTCATTGAAAAGAATAATAGTCTCGCGCTCGTATGCAGATAATTTCATCAGTAGCACCTCCTGTAACCAAAATCTTTGGCGATGTCAACATCAACATCTATGTCAATTCCATCTATCGCATTGTAGAGACAGGCGATGGCATAGCCTACTTCATTTGACATACTCCCGGTGTTCTCAAGCATCTTTTTCATCATGAATTCGATAACATCAGGTGTGATTCTTGAGAGCTGTTTGATGATTTGCTCACGAGGTATCCTTGCATTATTTACCTTAATGTATTCCGAGTAGTACATCTTGGTGATAATGCTTTGGATGTAATCTCTGCGATACTTGTCTTTGATTCCGTCGAGGTAGGCAAGCTCAAGAATTTCATCAAGACTCTTATTGAATGATTGATTATTCAAATAATTATCTTTCAATTCTTTTTCTTTATTTATTTCCTGACCGCCTGTTCCGGCAGCACCGCCCTCGTTAGAGTCTGGGGGTACCATATACAAAAACTCATCCTTACCTTCTCTGTGGTAATATGCAATACCATCAGGCAGGGTGTAGAGGTTGCTGATGATACGTCTGTCGCGGCTGCGGTTCGACTTAATGATAAGTGCTCTCCGTTCTAATTCCACAATCGCTTTTTCAACAGTACTCTTGCTGATATCAAGCTTTCTTGCTATGGTTTTCATACTAGGCCAGCACTGCCTTGAGTCTTTATTGATGCTCGAAAGTAAATAGAGATACACCATCGCAGTATGAGGTTTAAGCCTCAAATCAAAAAATCCTCTGTCCACCTTAAAATATCCTTTGTTTTTCTTTACCATAATCAAATCCTCCTGTTATTTATTGAATTTTATACTCGAGTATGGTATCATTATAATATACCTTGAAACACGCTTCCAAATGTATATTTGTGTTCAAGTGTTTTATGCAATCATTACTTAACCACAAGGAGGTGCGCTATGGAATACGATGGTTTATATATCAAGATGAAACCTGATGGGACTATGACTAAAAGAATTATTTTCGGAGGGTCTCAACGCAAACTACCGGCTACCACAATCAAGGATGAGATTATTACATTCTCTGAACAGAATTTCGAACCCTACCTTGAAATGCTTACTGAAATTGATACTGCCGCTGAGGGAGTCGTTGGAAGTGAAGAATATAAATCCGAGGTTGAAGTGGACGAATTTATAAAATTTGCTAACATTGTTTCCGAAGCATGCCAGCGGTTGCAGAAAAAAGATTTTGTTATGGGTACTCTTACCAGCACTTTACTTAAGGATAGCGTTCCTGTGAATGATGGCACCACATATTATATTTTTGAAGCCGTACACGAGATGCGTGCTTGCCTGTATGATATTTATATGTTCTATAGGCACCTGATGGAGTTTTTGCATAGGAGTGCGGATGGTATAGACTTGAATTTCAAACAGGATTTTAAACAGTTTACAGAAGTTACGGCTCCCACTCGTTGTATGTTTGACGGAAAGAATTTGTCATACGAATATGTATTCCGTTCACTATCGCAGTATTATATTTTCATAGTTCAGCAGTTTATTGCTGCAGGTTATCGTGTGCAGAGGTGCAACTGTTGCGGAAGATATTTCGTTCCTAAGACAAAAAAAGAAACCCTGTACTGCGACAAAGTTATCAGGGACGGACGAACTTGTAAAGATATCGGACCTTCCATTAAAAGAAAACACGCAGAGGAAAATGATGAGGTTATAAAAGCCTATCGACAGAATGAACGCAAACTGCAACGCCGAAAAGAACGAGCAAGAAACCCAATTATGGAAACCAAGGAAGAGCTTGCCGCAGAGAGGCGCCTTAATAAATGGCGTAAAAAAGCCCAGCCGGCACTTGAAAAATATCAGCTTGGCGAAATTACCAAAGAAGAAGCGCTTTCGATTATTATAACGGAGAATAAGATAAAATATGATTTAAACGCCAACAAATAAGCAGATATTGGCAAAATAAAATTTAAAGGGGGTATGTTTACCTTGCTCATTTTGAGTTGGGTTCACATACCTCTTAATATTGTGCATTTTTGGAGCGAGAAAGTTCATTTAAGCATAGTCATCATAAATATCACTGTCGTTCTCAATGCATGCCATCACAAATCTTGCTCCAAGCTTAAATCCTTTTATAAAGGTTTGACATTCTGTTATTTGTATCATTTCATCGTAGCAAGCTTTGAATTTATCAAATAATTCTTTTTCTTGCTCATTTAAGGATTCAAGAAGTTTTTCTTCGTTCTTAGTCAGCATTTTGAATGCCTTATCAAATTTTCTTTGCCTTTGGAATGGTCTCTCCGCCGGATTGATGTTCCCATACCAGAATTCTTCGAGTATTTGCATTATTTTCCCTCCTTACGCAAAGAGAGCGACTCAAGCTCCGGTATATCAGAAATCGAGTCGCCCTCTTCAATCATTTTCTTTGCTGTCAGCAGTGCGTGCTTGACATAAATCATATTCAGTTGTTCTCGTATGGTTTTGGTATTACCTTTTTGTTCAACCATTCTGAATACTTCCACAAACACCGCACTTTCAATTCCATACTTATCGCCGTACATAATTTCTTCTAATGTGTACTTTGCCATTTGCATCACCTCCTGTGACACAAACACTATCACAAGAAGTAGCGGAAGTCAACGAAGGAATCAAAACTTTTCATTATTTTTGTAAAAATCAATTTTTGATATATCCCAATTGCTTGAGTCTAACGAACATTGCTTTAGATGAAACTTCGTATATCTTTGATAGGTTATCAATTTCATGTTTCAATTTATAGACATCATTGCAATTCATTAAATTATTATCTTTACAATAATTCTTAATAGGTAAATATGGCATAAGAATAGCTCCTGCCAAATAATTCGCCTGCCATTCGCAGTTTGCTTCAGCCTTTTCTAGTTGCTCATTTTTTACATCTCTTTCCGTACAACTCAAATAGGGAATCATCTTTTTTTCTTTTGATAATTTGTTGATTATTTTTTTATGCAAAATCCAATGAGCAAATTCATGAGCAAGGGTGAAACGATATCTGTTTGACAGATGAGTAGAAGTCAAAAAACTATCAATGTATATTGTTTTTCCTTCGCAAAATACTGTTTTATAATTTTTGCTAATATCATCCCATAACAAAATATCGCTTTCGTTACAAACTATCATGCCGTGCACACTGCCGTCCTGAGAAATTCTCTCCTTTTTCACAACTATATTTTCTTTGCTAACAATACCTTCTATGTCTACTTGTTTCATCTCCGTCAGTAAGGATTCGTCGTAATTTTTTAAAATTTTTCGTGCATGAGATATATCTATCGTTGTCTTATCTAAAAACGGAACTATAATTAAATTTGACAATGTATACACCTCTTATTGCCAGCTTGAAGGTAGATTAAGACTATGCTTAATGTTATCAAAAACAACATCAAATTTTCCTTCGAATATTTCATCATTTTCTTTGCGAGTGCCTATTTTCTTTTCATAAACCCGGTTAGAGAAGATACTGTCAGGGGAAAATCCTGTGCGATTGTCTGCATTCGCAATGAAAATTTTCTTAAACTTATTTAGCTGTTTTATTTGTCTTTCATTAAAGTTATAAGTACTTACAAAAGCATCATAACCTTGTGAAATACGGTCTTTGACAGTAGGAATCTTCTTTATTCCAAAAGCCTGAAGCAAAAAGTCCCATATAGAACCTTGCGGATAGTCATAAATCTTTTGAAGTTGGTCTTCATCTAAATATATATCTGGCTTCTTTACCCACTCGTCCATATACTCAATTTCATCGTCAGTAGGCTGATAATTTTCTTCTTTTGATGCTTTTTCTTTGATTGCAGTTATTACACTGTCAGTTGTTGCGTTAACCTGCTCCTCAAATATTCTTTTAGCTTCTTCAATCGGAATATTGTCTACAACTTTATAGTCATCACCATGTATAAACACACGTTCTATCATTTGTCGTGGATCTACATTGTCAATAATAAAATATTCTCCGTCAAGTTTTCCGCTACCTCCACTACCTCCGGAAGCACCTTTGCCTGAAACAACAGATTCATTAGGTTTCTTTGTTCCTTTTCCGTCATCTTCCATACGATTACATAAACCAACAAAATCTAAAATTCTAAAACTATATTTTCCGCTGGTTTTAGTATCTAATCTAGCACCTCTGCCGACCATTTGAATGTATTTTCCAACTGATTCAGTAAGTGCAGCAAAGCCTATATAACGAACACACGGAATATCTACACCTGTACTCATTATATCAACTGAAGTAACAATGTAGGGCTTTTGGAATGGTTTTTTAAACTGATTTTTGATAAATTCATTTGATTCGGCACTGTTAGAAATGACGGTGTGTGCGTATTTAAGTCCATTGTCAGAACCGTCATTAAACACCTTGTTTATTGCTTTAGTCATCATAATACAATGGTTTTGACTTGCACAGAAAAGAATCATTTTTTCGCCGAATTGTGTATTTTTCTTAATTTCTTCAGCAATACGTTCGCATCGTTCTTCTGATAAATATTTCTTTTCCAACTGTTCCAGTTTAATCTTCTGTTCTTTCGGTAATTCTATTCGCTCTCTTGTATCAGGATCTAATACATATTCGAATAGAATTCCTTCATCTTCGGCTTCTTTAGTAAGATGTGTTTTGATTTCAAGTACATCATAAGGAGCAAGAAAGCCTTCTTCAATACCTCTTGCCAAATCAAATTGATAATCTGGTTCATCAGTTTCACAACCGAAAAGCTTATATGTATCAATAATTTCCAAATCTTCTTGGGAAACATTCTTTCCTTTCTTGGCAACTGCATGTCTAGGGGTGGCAGTAAGTCCTATCTTGGGGCAATGGAAATGGTCAAGCATCAACTTTCTGTTGACAGATATAGACCTGTGGCACTCATCTACAATTATCAAGTCATAGAAATTGTTAGGTATTTGTTTGAAGAGCATTTCCAATGTATCAATTACAACAATGTGAATGGGTATATTTGTCTTTAATTTAAAATTAGAGGTTTTAATCCAATCTGCATTGTAATACTTGGGAGATATAAGGGCAAACCCTTCTTCTAAAGCTTGCTTTGCCAAGATTCTTCTGTCTACAACAAATAATATGCGTTTACACAAGGTGCTGTCCAACATAGCCTTAGTAAAAGCCACCATTGTACGTGTTTTACCAAGACCTGTAGCCATATGCACAAGCATCTTCTGCTTTCCGCTTTTGAATTTTTCAGCAAGGGTATTAATACAATCCAGCTGATAATAGCGCTCTTTGTTTATGTTTGGATCATATCCGCCTGCTATTGTTGTATCTATTTCGATAGGTTTATTGGCACGCATAGCTTTTTCCTGATTTATTTTTTCGCACATTTCATCGTACGAAATAAAACTTTGGACAGGTTTAAACTCTTCATCCAAACCTTTCCATGTTGTGTCAAGAAATAGCATTCTGTTTTCAGAAACTGCATATAAAAATCTAGGCTTCAAAACTTGTCTTCCAATAAGTAATTGTCCTAACGCCTTTTTTTCATCCTCGAGTTTATTTTCAATAATGGCGATAACTTCCTTGGAATAGGCATCTACCAAAGTTATATCTGGAGTTATATGTTTTTTACCGATTTCTTGTTGCAAATGTTCCGGAACACTATAAGAATGTTGATATAAAAGTGTGTCATTTAAAACAAAGCCTAATGTTTCTAACTGTTTAATAACTTTAATGTCAACAACACTTGCTTCGTTACCGTTAATGTTCGCCATAATTATTCCTCCTCGTTCCAAATTCTATTAATACACTTATAACATAATTCAGAAAACTTATTTTTTAATTTCATTGTTTCATCAAGAACATATTGTTCTTGATCTAATGTATTTGAAATTGAAATTTGCTCATCAATAGTAGGCAACAATATTTTTAATTTATGTGCATCTTTTCTATCTAATGATGGTACAGCTGTTGTGTTATCAGCTAATTGAGATAGTTCTAATGTTCTTAACAAATAATAGATAAATTTAGGATGATTACCTTTAAAATCACTTACAAATAATGACGTGTTGTGCGGCCAAAAATCATCTTCAGTATACATAACCTCTCCTATTGTTCCACTACGTCCAGTTACAACCCCAGGTCCCTTTTGTTTAAATTCGTCATGATAGCCAATTATACCATTAGATGCAATGACAGGTATACTTCCGTTCGAGAATTTATTTTTAGGTAAATCATATCCTCTCTGTAAAGTAATTGCTTCTCCTAATGTTGAAATCTTATAATTTCCACATTCAAAGTTTACAAAATATTTAGCAATCATTTTTTCACAATTTTCAACAAATGAAAATAACTTATTATACTCATATACCAAGTTCAATTGTTCTTCTAAGTTTGGCAATGGTATTTCCCATTCACACATATCTTCGAATGTGAAATTCATTCTTACGCCATTTCCTACATTTGCTTTAACAGAAACATAATCTTTGAAATGTTTGTCTTTAATAAGTATTTCCAAATATTCGGGCAAAAGTTCATCTTCTTTAGTTCCAAATACAACATAAGCACCACTTATAATTTGGTTATCATAGTCAAACTTATTAAGCCCTATAGAACCAACATTTACTCTATAAGGATTGTAGCAAAACTCATTTTTCTTAACAAGATAGTAGCTCTGGTTAGTTTCCTCTGGAGAAACATCTTCATTCACGAATACCCCTATTTCATTAGATACCCCCAGAGTCCTCCATCTTATATCCGGCATTTTGTTAGGCTTGACTTTTTCTGTATTTTCAATTAGATAAGGCGCTAATTTGACCATAGGGTACTTTGCACCCATTTTAAATATTTCGTCAATTTTACGAAGTTTTGGAAATGCGTCCAGGGCTTCCTGCGACAAATAACTTGAAACATATTCCCTTACAATGTCGGCTTCAATAGAGTTGCGAAGATTAAATTTTCTTAAAACATTAAAAGCGTTAGATAATTCAGCAGTATATAATTCTATATATCTGTCGTCCAACGTTGTTATATCATCAGGTATTATATTTTTGGTAAGACCGGTCCATGCCTCAAGTTGTGTATCGTTTAATGACGAGTAAAAAGACGCCGGATTATATGAATACATATATGCTTTTGTGATTTTTTGTTCAATTTCAGCCTCTGTCTTTCCTTCCCATAGTTCATTTAACTGTTTTATTTCAAACTTCATTTCTTTTTCAGAAATTTGTTTTGCTTCAACTTTTCTAAAAAGAGTAGTGTTTTTCTTTTCAAGTTCATTTTGTTTTCTTATACCATTTGCTTCTTCAACTTCTTCACGAATTTTTTTCTTGATTCTTGGATCCAATGTTTTAATCCAGTTAGCATCTACCATAAATGAGTTTTTCTTTTCAGGTGGAACAAGACCATTTTTGATATAAGTATGATATATATTTAAAGCTTCTACTAATTGAGAATTATTCTTTGGCTTTCTATTTGTTCCCATAGTATAGCCATCATCATGGACTTGGTAAAACCAAGTTTGTGTTGTTGGTTCGCCTTTTTCAAATAACAAAATAGAGGTTTTAGGACCAGAACCACTTTTGCTCACAAAAACCCCTTGTGGCAACCCGATCACAGCTTTAAGATTAGCTTGTGTTAACAACATTTCACGCAGTGCTCTAGCACTTGACTGCTCCCAAGTGAGAAATCCTTCAGACACAATTACAGCACATTTTCCTCCATCTTGTAAACTGTCAAGCATAAGCTTAACAAAAAGTATCGTGGTTTCTTTTTCAGTGCTATAGTCTTCCCAAACATTAGGATAGGATGTTTGATCTGTTTCCGCACCAAAAGGAGGATTTGCCAATATAACTGTCTTGCTATTTGGCATTATACTTGTTCCAAATTTATTCAAAGAATCGCCTTGCTCTATGTTTACAGGATTTAAGCCACGTATATATAAATTAACAGCAGCCATCTTTTTTATCATGCCTAAATACTCAATCCCAAACACACCATGTCTATAAAAATTCTGTGATTGCATATCATCAGGCCATTCCTCGTCAATTTGTTCAAAGTGACTTTTAAACCATTCTTGCAGTTCTGGATGTGCTTTTTGCCCAGGATAATCTGCATCCTCATCGAAACGTGCTAAGGCATATTCGTAGCTATCAAACAAAAATCCGCCTGTGCCGCATGCGGGATCCATAATTAAATCATTAACAGTAGGCTCAACCAAACCAACCATAAACTGTCTTATGTGGTCTGGAGTTCTGTATAGACCGATATCTTTTGTGCCGCCTGTTTCTGATAAAGCAGATTCGATGGCATCACCAAGCAAATCTGTTTTTATTAATAATGCTTCATCAATACTTGATACTTCTGCTATGACTTCCTGCAAATTACCGCCAATTACATTGTTCGTAAAATTCGAATTGGAAAACACACTTTGGATAAGAACTAGCTCATCTTTAACTTTTGAACTTAATTCAACCTTTTTAAGTTCTTTTGCAACTTCAGTTACTATTTTACCATAAAACGGAAAATGAATAGTATTTAATACCGTAGTGATAGAGGCACTATCTATTGTTTTTAAATAACTAAATAATCTCTTTTGTTTTTCTATTTTTGATTTTTCATCGGCATCAGTAAATAATTGGCGCAAAACGGCAAATTCTCCATCACGTCTTAATTTTACTTCAAATATTCTAAGTAAAAGTAACTCAATGATATATTCGACTCTTTGTACTGGTGTTCCCGCCGGTCTTAAAAGTTTGTGCAGCTTCTTCAGACTATTATTTGTTTTATTATCTGTATAGTGAACAGTTGAACGTCCCATTTGATTTTCCTCCAAAATTCAGTATTCCTAATTAATTATCTCATTTCAGCAGTCCTATTTTACGGACAGTTAGTGATTTTTTTCATTCAATTCCATCTATCGCATATAGCGGAAGGTTAATAAGTCCAACCTCTTCGCTATAATCTGCCATAGATGAGCGTATTGATATTTCGGGCGTAAACTTTTCTCTGTATGTTTTAAGGCTCTTTGCTTTGAGATTAATTTCAGCTTTGACTTCAAGTGGGATGATATTATCACCATTATCCACTATAAAATCAACCTCGCAGGTGTTTCGGTCATTGGTATAATAATAAACTCCCAAGTCTTGATTTACTGCAAGCTGCTGCATAACATATTGTTCTGTTAATGCTCCTTTAAATTCAGTGAATAATTCATTTCCATTTAAGAGTGTACGTTGGTTTAATCCTACCATTGCACCAAGCAAGCCTACATCGACAATGAATAATTTGAATGCTTTCAAATCTTCGTATGCTTTAAGGGGTATATTGGCTGCATTAATTCTGCTGACCTTATGCACAAGTCCGCAATCAGAAAGCCACATAATTGCAGTTTCATATTCTTTAGCTCTTGCGCCTTCACGAATGAGACCATATATAAACTTTTTGTTTTCTTTTGCAAGCTGCGAGGGTATGCT